>DAOUCA010000096.1:0-200184 GCA_034432375.1 Caldilineaceae bacterium | reverse complement strand
ATGGGGTATGGAATTTATACTGTGAGCCATTTAAATTCGCTCTGGCAAATCCCATACAGCATTCTAATTGCTCATCTGGCGCATTCAGACCGTTCCGCCCAGAGGGAGCAATTCGGCAAATTGGCGAAGGTATTGCTATGAGAAGCAATTAGAAAAAGCTATTCACGAAGACACACGAAGAAAACTAAAGGGCTCTTTGGGATCTCAATGATTGACCCGCTTGGGTTTCGATACGCTCCGCTACTCAAACAGCACTACTTTTTTGTCAACCCTTGAGATCCTGTTGAAACAAATAAAATTCTTCGTGTTCCTTCGTGGGTCTTCGTGGATCAGACCATCCCTATCCACATGGCACGAGGAGTTCACACAATGTCCAAACCAAACTTTATCATCTTCCTCACCGACGACCAGGGCTACGGCGACCTCTCGTGCATGGGCGCGACCGACTTTCGTACACCCCATCTCGACCGCCTGGCAGGGGAAGGGGCACGCTTCACCAGTTGGTATTCGAACTCGCCGGTCTGTAGCCCTTCGCGCGCCGCATTGCTCACCGGGCGCTATCCCGGCAACGCTGGCGTACGCTCGATCCTGGCCGGCCATCGTACCGCAACGGGGTTGCCGCAAAGTTCGCCGACCCTTGCCACGGCGCTCAAGCCACTCGGTTATCAAAGCTATATGGCCGGCAAGTGGCACTTGGGGTTGGCCGATGGTTCACGGCCCCATGACCACGGCTTTGAGCAGTGGTATGGCTTTATGGCGGGTTGCATTGATTACTATTCGCACATCTTCTATTGGGGGGCCAATAACCCCGGTCCCGGCCTCAATCCGACCCACGACCTTTGGGAGAACGATGTGGAAATCTGGGATAACGGTCACTATTTTACCGAGGCAATCACCGAGCGGGCGATCCAATATCTGCGTGAGGCCGCTAAAGCTAATGTCGCCAACGATCAGCCCTTCTTTCTCTACGTGCCCTACAACGCGCCCCATTACCCGATGCACGCACCACAGAAGTATATGGACCGTTTTGCCCATCTGCCGTGGGATCGCCAGGTGATGGCAGCGATGATCAGCGCAGTGGATGATGGTGTCGGCGAAATCATGGCGGAACTCGAGCGGCTGGGGTTGGCCGAGAATACCTGCACCTTCTTTACTGCCGACAACGGCCCCTCGCGTGAAAGCCGTAACTGGCTTGACGGCAACCAGGATCCCTACTACGGTGGCCGCGCCGGTAAGCTCAAAGGGCATAAGTTCAGCCTCTATGAAGGGGGCATTCGCGTCCCGGGTATCCTGCATTGGCCGGGGATGATTCCTGCCGGCCAGGTGCTTGATGAGCCATGTGCGTCAATGGATGTTTTCCCGACCATGTTGACCGCGGCTGGTGGCGATCCAGCCAGTTACGAAATCGACGGCACCGATCTGTTGCCCTATGTGCGCGACAGCTTGCCACCCACTACCCGTCCTCTCTTTTGGGAACAAGGCCAGCAGACCGCGGTGCGGCGAGGGGCGTGGAAGCTGGTCTTACGGGGGCAACTAGTGGAAGGCGCGCCACCGGAGGACGATCTGCATCTGTCGAACGTGGTGGATGATATGGGGGAAGCGCAGAATCTTGCTGAAGAGGAGAAAGCCCTTGCCAAAGAACTGACGGCATTGGCCGAGAGCTGGCGTCAACAGATTGAAACACGCTGGCAGCAAGAATATGAACCACACAGGCAAGGTGCTACAACGTATATTCCTGACCAGGAGCGCACTTTGTGATATACTATCGACAGACCAGTGTAGAAAGTTAAGAAATTAAACAGATACAAGAGTGTAGGCTGAGCTTGTCGAATGAAGTGATCGCTCCCCTGTTCATGATTGACAAGGAGTTTACATGCCAAGCCCATTTCCCGGTATGGATCCCTATGTGGAAGAGCGGTCAATATGGCCGGATATGCATTTGCGCCTGATCAACAACATTGCCGAAGCATTGCAACTACAAGTGCGCCCCAAATATATCGCCCGTATCAATGAACGGATTGAACTTGCTGGGTTGGGTCATAATTACATTCCCGATGTTATGGTCGTCGAGCCAGCGCGCACCCCGCTGAGCGCACAAGTTCAGCCAGGAGTGCTGGTTGCCGATGAACCGCAAACAACATATTCAAAAGCAGAATGATGTACTCAACTCCCACGCCAATTTGGTAGAAATCGATCTGTTATCTGGGCCGACCATCACACTGGCGCGTGCCTTCGAGATTAACTCTCCCGCTGATTGGCGCTACAATGTGAGTATCAGTCGGCCCCATCGGCGCCATCAACTAGAAATATATGCAATCTGTCTTTACCCATTGTTATGAGGTGGGCAGCTATGATCTGCTCATTGATTATGGCCAAGCACGACCGGTTGCGCTGAATAACGCCGAAGCAGCATGGGGAACGGCGCGGCTTGTCGAGCATGGGTGGCGTTCGGCTGATTAAGTAGCTCACGGTTCACTTCCCTACGGGTCAAAGCTATCTTACCAAGGCACCGTTTCTCCATCAGGCACAGCCACAGCAAAGACGTTGAGTGTCATCGCGACCAGCGTGTAATAGCCCAGTAAGATCACCAACTCGACCACCGCTGCCTCACCAAACATCGCCACCACCGCACTATACCGTTCATCCGAGACGCGGTGGTGCTCGATCACCTCACGCGCAAAGCCGTAGACCATCTGCTGCGCCGTTGCAACCGTGGCAGGCAAAGTCCCTGTCTTAACCCCTGTAATGAGCGCTTCATCTAGCCCAACATCCCGTGCGATTTTCTCATGCGCCCACCACTCAAAATTGGCCTGCCATTCCGCTGCCACGGTCAAGATCGCCAATTCGCGTAACTGGGCAGGAAGTGTCCCTTCAAAGCGCACCGCTTCCCCCACCCGCTGCACCGCATCGCCTAGGATGGGGCTGTAGAGCAAGGCGTTGAAGGGGCCGCGCAACCCCCCTTCCTCTGTCACCGGCGAACCGGTGCTGCTCACTGTCTTGCGCTTGCCACCGGTCACGCTGTCGAAAATCCGTTGCTGCGCCGGTGTAAGGTCTTGGGATTGAATAATCGGTAGTCGACTCATTGGGTTTTCCTCTCTGCTTTGGGAATTGGAGGCGATCAGTGGACGGTTAGACGGTAGGACGGTAGGACGGTAGACGGTCAAGAGCTTGCGCCCACTGTCTTACTGTCTTACTGTCCACTGCGCAGTCGCCCAATTATACCGCATTTCTATCTGCGTGCGAGTGCGGTATAATTGAGCCGCGATATTTCCCATTTCTTCCCACAAACATATACAAATCGTCGAAGGTAATAGAGAGGATATAATCTCATGTACGATGCAAGCCAACAGGACCTTGGACTGCTCCAGTATCTCTTGGATTTGCAAGGCTATCTGGTCATCGAAAATGCGCTGAGTCCCGACGAAGTGGCCAGATTGAATAAATTGATTGATGCACAGAAGCTGCCGCCACCGGGCAAGACGCAACGCTTTGGCAGCGCACCGGACGGGCCAGGCTTTCTGGACTGGGGGCAACCTTTTGTTGATCTGCTCGATCATCCGACACTCATGCCGATCCTGCGTATGCAACTGGGGGACGCGTTTCGGCTGGATCGCCTCTATGGCATGTACATGAATGAAGGAATGGGCCGCGGCGCGCTCCACGCTGACTATGGCGCGCTGGCGCGCAATGAACGGATGCAGCCGGGGGGGTACTATTCTTTTCGCCGCAACCAGATCTATGATGGCTTTGTCGTTGTCACCTGGAACCTGGCCGACGCCGGGCCGGAAGAGGGCGGCTTCTGCTGTATTCCCGGCAGCCACAAGAGCAACTATAAGCTGCCCGAACAGATCGCCGACGATCCGGAACGTTACCCAGCGGTGATCATCCCCAAGGCCCCCGCCGGTTCGATCACCCTCTTTACCGAAGCGCTGACCCACGGCACCGCGGCCTGGCGCGCCACCCATGAACGCCGCGCCCTGCTCTACAAATATTGTGTCTCGCATATCGCGTGGACGACCAAACGAGTTGCCCATCCCACAACGACGGAATTGACCCTCCGTCAGCAGATCCTTCTGCAAGATCCCGGCGACCCGTTGCTCCACTTCCCCTCACTGTTTGCGGAGGCGGCGTAACAAAATCACACAAAGCCATTCTGTCCTTTTCGCAGTGGAGTCACGAAAGCACGAGAAATTATAGAAGGGTTTGCTTTTTCTCCGTGTGCCTTCATGCATCTTCGTGGAGTAGCATTTATCAATTGTGATCTGATTTAATGGACAAGGGGGAATACCGATGGAAGCAAAAATTGTGCCGAATTTTTGCGCTACATCAACCGCGGCTGTGGTGAACTGGTTGTCGAGCTTTAGCAGTGCCCTTGCACGCGCTGACTTTGACGCGGCCGCTGCGCTCTTTCAAGAAACGTCCTATTGGCGTGATCTTGTCGCGCTGACCTGGAACATCAAAACCGCCGAAGGGCAGGCCGCGATCAGAGCAATGTTGGCGGCGACTGTGGCTGCGGCCCAACCGACCCACTGGCAGATCGAGGGCGAGGCGTCTGTGGAGCGGGGCACCGATGGCGAGATCTTTGCGGCCTGTTTTACCTTTGAGACGGCGCTGGCCAGAGGCAAAGGTCACCTGCGACTGCAAGGGGGCAAATGCTGGACACTCTTGACCATGATGACGGAACTCAAAGGCTTTGAAGAGAAACGGGGCGCGCACCGGGTGCTGGGAACACAACATGGGGTCTTTAAAAAGCGGTTGAGTTGGCTGGAACAAAAGCAACAAGAAGAGGCCGAGCTTGGCTACTCGCGGCAACCCTATTGTGTCATCATCGGCGGTGGACAAGGCGGGATTGCGCTGGCGGCTCGGCTACGTCGATTGGATGTGCCGACCATTGTGATTGAAAAGCACCAGCGGGCCGGCGACTCTTGGCGCAAACGCTACAAAACACTCTGCCTACACGATGTGATCTGGCAGAATCACCTGCCCTATCTGCCCTTCCCCGACGACTGGCCAGTCTTTATCCCCAAAGACAAGATGGGCGATTGGCTCGAATGTTACACCAAGATCATGGAGCTCAACTACTGGAGCTCCACCGAATGTCAAAGCGCCCATTATGATGAAGCCGCCGGCACGTGGACCGTCAATGTTCTGCGGGAGGGGCAACCAGTTGCCCTGCACCCCAAACAGTTGGTGCTCGCCACCGGTATGTCAGGGATGCCCAATCTGCCCATCATTCCCGGTGCCGAGCGCTTCCGGGGGGAGCTCTATCACTCTAGTCAGTATAACAGCGCTGAAGCCTATAGCGGTAAACGTTGTATTGTGCTCGGTTCCAACAATTCCGCCCATGATATCTGTGCCGACCTCTGGGAAAACGGCGCAGATGTGACGATGATCCAACGTTCTGCGACCTTGGTGGCCAAATCGTCGACACTCTTTGCCGGCAGTCACTATTCAAAAGCTTCGGAACAAGCCGGGATCAGTGTGGAGGTGATCGATTTCAAAGCGGCGACTATTCCCTACAAAGTGCAAGCGACCCAGGCCATCCCTGTGTGGGAGCGAATCCAACAAAAAGATGCCGAGCTCTATCGCCGGCTGGCCGCGGCTGGCTTTCTGCTCGACTTTGGCGAAGATGGATCGGGGTTAGGTCTGAAGTATATGCGACGCGGCTCCGGCTATTACATTGATGTTGGCGCGTCAGAATTAGTTGCCGATGGCTCGATCAAACTGCGCAGTGGTGTCACGATTGCCCAGATCAACCCCCACAGTGTCGTATTGAGTGACGGCAGCGAACTACCCGCCGACCTGATAATCTATGCCACCGGCTATGGTCCGATGAATAGTTGGGCGGCCAAGCTCATCTCTCAGGAGGTGGCAGATAAGGTGGGCAAATGTTGGGGGCTAGGCTCGGGCACGAAGTATGATCCAGGACCATGGGAAGGGGAATTGCGTAATATGTGGAAGCCGACCCTGCAACCCGGTCTGTGGTTTCAAGGCGGCAACTTGCAACAGTCACGCTTTTATTCGCAGTCGTTGGCTCTACAGATCAAGGCGCGCATGGCTGGGATTGCGACGCCGGTCTATGGCTTGCCGCCGGTCTATCACCGGGCGTAGCGCTCAACACCACGGCAACCTTCTATCTCTCCTGCGGGGCTGGTATTTGCCACTCTGCAAGAGTCTTCAAGTCGCCGGACTTGGAAATTCTCGCAGAATCACAAAGCAGTGTACGCCCACTAGCCCGCACTGTCACACTGCAAGAGCCTGTATATAACCGGCCTTGGGCCGATTCAAAATTTTAACTATCCCCGAGCGGGTATCCCTTGGGTGCGAAGACACAGGAAGCCGTTGCTCTTTCTTCGTGTGTCTTCGTGCCTCTTCGTGGACAATTATTTGTTGTACCTGGCCATGGAGATTCTTGCAGAATGACAAACTCGTAAACGCCGGTGTGGCTACTACCACAACGAACCGGCTGAGAAGAGCAGATCCTGCATCGTCATCGCCAGCGCGTCGTCGCGACAAAGATAGAGCACAAGCGCGGCGACTTCCTCCGGCTGGATCATCCGTTTCTGCGGGTTGCCCGCCTTGATGTTGGCCAGATAGGATTCAAATTCCTGTCCTTCGGCTGCCGCATAGCGCTTGATGGCCGCCAGCGCCATCTCCGTCTCCACCCAGCCTGGGCTAATCGCGTTGCAGGTGACGCCGTGGGGCGCACCTTCCAATGCCACAGATTTCGTTAAGCCGACAACCCCCGCTTTGGTGGCGCTGTACGCGCCAAAACCGGGCGCACTGACCGAGGCCGCGGTCGACGCAATGTTAATGATCCGGCCCCATTTTTGCTCGATCATGGCGGGCAGGCAAGCTTTGATCATCTGGTAGACGCCGGTCAGGTTGACGGCTATGGTTTCATTCCAAATGGCGTCGGGGTGGTCTACCACCAGGTGATCCGGCATGATCCCGGCGGAGTTGACAAGAATATCAATTTGGCCATATTTTTTGCGCGTAGCCATGATAAGCGCTTCGACCGAGGCAGCCGTGCTCACATCGACATCATGGACCATTATACGACTCTCATGCTTTGTAAATTCGTCGCCGAGTGGTCGCGCTGTAGCATTGCGCGAACAGATTACGACATTGGCACCGGAATTTGCCAGGGCGGAGGCGATGGCGCGCCCGATACCGGTGGTCCCGCCGGTGACAACTGCGGTATAACCGCTGAAAAAGCTTGCTTCACTCATCTGTTACTAGATTCCTAACGCTCTGTTGATTGTTTGCTGGTAAGGGGAAAGTAGTTGTTTGGGCAAGCGGAAGCCGCTCGGTAGTTATACTGCATTCCGAATGAAACCCGAGTTTTTACTGGCAACCAAAGGCCATTAAGACAATATGAGGCGCAATCTCATGGTAGGGGGCACTGCGCAGCAACGGCTGACCATGCTGCCGCCAAAAAGCGAGAAAGGCATCCAGCAGTTGAAAAGCGTTAAGGCTGCCATCGGTATTGAGCCAAGTAGGGGCGATCATCGGTAACGAGGCCTGGGTGGTTGTGGCCAAGACGCGGGGGATAACCTCACCATAAATGGGATTGGCGATGGCTACCATACCGCCGCTGACCTGGCGAATCAACCCCAAGTCCAGCGCGTAATCGAGATCGTCCGGTGGTATGCCATCGAGCACCTCACCGGCCAGGATCGGTTCGATCACGTAGCGTATGCGTTCCTCGCGCAAATTGTCCGCCAACTGATGCAGATGCGTTTGGTGCCGTTGGATGAGGATCTCCTTGGCCACGTTGATCGCTTCCAGATTGATCGCATCGGTTATATTTTTTAGCAACTCTTCCACACAGACTTTAGCTAGCGCATTGACCAACCACGGCTGCCCTTGGGTTAAGTCAAAGATGCGTGCCAATGCGGCGGCTGTCAAGAGTTGACCAGTCTCAGCGGTGTGTTGGCCCAACAGCAGCCGAACTTCCGCCGCTGTAAAATTGCGCAGAGTAAACGAGCGTACCGAAATATTAAAGGGGCTGGGTGTGTTGAGATAGGGCGAACCACCCGATTTGACTTTGTAGTCGCGGATGTCACGCAAACCGATCAGTGCCACCGTGCTCGGAAACGCGGAGGGGCGTCGCGTAAAGCCATCACGCAGTTGACGCAGCACCGAGATTAGCACTTGATCTTGTAGTGCATCAATTTCGTCAATCAAGATGACGAGCGGCAAGGAGGCACTTACTGCCCACTCTGCCAGAAACTCACTAATCCGTTGCCCGGCTGGTCCATCAGGTTGCCAAAGGGGTGGAAAGTGATTTTTCGGCAGTTGAAAGCGGATTGCGTTTCGCCATGCGCCAAGGATTGCCTGTTCCGCCGCGCCAATGTCATCAAGAAAGCTAGCACCAATTTCCATCGATACCAACACGCCAATATAATCGCCGCCCGCGGTCAACTGAAGCGCCAATTCCAACATGGCGGTCGTTTTGCCGGTCTGGCGTGGGGCGTGGAGCACAAAGTAGGACTTTTGCGCCAGGAGGCGATCGAGATCGAAGGTTTCCAGCCGCTCGGTCGCCGGTAACATATAATGGTCGGTGGGGTTACAAGGCCCGGTTGTGTTGAAGAATCGCATAATGGTATTATACCTTGCCAGCAGAGAGAACCGAAAACAAAAAATCCCTATTCTCAGTTCTGTTTGAAAACGCGAAGTTTCTGGCCGGTTTGGAGAGATGCTTATTTGCGTTTTCAAAACAACCTCACTTTAATCAAGGAGAGAACCCACGATGCCCACAATGACCGGTGGCCGCTTCCTCGCCGAGACCATGCACGGCTATGGCCTGACCCATGTTTTCTTTATGCCCTATATTGCGCCGCGTGCCTTGATGGAAATGGCAAACCTCGGCATCAAGCGCGTCCAGACCCATGGCGAAAAAGCGGCGGCGTACATGGCCGACGCCTACGCCCGTGTCAAGCGCGCGCCCAGCCTCTGCATGGCACAGTCGGTCGGCGCGGTCAATCTTGCGGCTGGCTTGCAAGACGCGTATTTGGCCTCTTCACCGGTCATCGCGATTACCGGCCGCGAATTGCAAATCAACCAGCATCGTCACGCCTACCAGGAAGTTGACCACCGTGGTCCTTTTTCCGCAGTAACCAAATACAGTGTCTATGTCGATAGACCAGAACATCTGCCGGTCTATCTGCGGCAGGCGATTCGTGTAGCCACATCTGGCACGCCGGGGCCGGTTCATCTTGATTTTGAGGGCATTGCTGGCCAGGCCGTGGTCGAGCCGGCAGCCGATCTTGATGTGGTGGTTGAGTCGATCTTTGCGCAAGTGCCGCCGTTTCGTCCCGAGGCGGATGGTGAAGCCGTGGTGGCTGCGTTACAGCTGCTTGCCCAGGCCAAGCGGCCAGTCATCGTCGCCGGTGGTGGGGTGACTACTTCCGGTGCGCGTGCTGAACTGATCGCGCTGGCCGAAGCGCTCTCAATTCCCGTTGCCACCGCGCTCAATGCTAAGGCAATGTTCCCCGCCGACCATGATTTGGCGGTGGGCACCCCTGGCTCGTATTCGCGCGCCTGCGCCAACCAAGTGCTCTGTGAAGCGGATCTCGTCTTCTTTATCGGCAGCCACACCGGTGGCCAAGTAACCAACAGCTACCAGATCCCGCCGCAGGGCACGCCGATTATCCAACTCGATATCAACCCAGAAGAGATTGGGCGTAACTATTCATTGCGGGTGGGGCTGCAGGGCGATGCGCGCAATACGTTGCGTCGGATGCTCGACCGCGCGTCGGCTGGAGCAGAACGCCGCGCTTGGGTCAGTCGAGTACAGGAACTGGTGCAGGAATGGAAAGAAGAGGTGGGTGAACAGTGGCATTCGGATCTGCTGCCAATGCGTCCGGAACGCCTTTGCAAAGAACTCAGCGACCACTTGCCCAGCAACGCGATCCTCGTTTCGGACACCGGCCACTCCGGCATCTGGACTGGCACCATGCTCGACCTGCGTCACCCCGAGCAGAGCTATATCCGCTGCGCCGGTTCGCTGGGTTGGGGGTTGCCCGCGGCAATGGGGGCGAAGTGTGCCGCCCCGGATCGCCCCGTGCTCTGTTTCACCGGCGACGGCGGCATTTGGTATCACATTGGTGAATTAGAGACAGCGGTGCGCTGTGGCATCAACACCGTTACTGTGATCAACAACAACCATTCGCTCAACCAGGAGAAGAAGGGGGTGGAGGCGATCTACGGTGGCCAAACGCCCGGCTCTGACGAACTCTGGCTCTTTCCCGAGACCGACTTTGCCAAGATCGCCGAGACGATGGGTGCCCTTGGCCTGACGGTGCATAAGCCGAGTGAGTTGGCGGGCGCGCTCGAGCAAGCTTTTGCTGCGGGGCGTCCAGTGCTGATCGATGTCAAGACAGACATTGATGGAATCGCACCGCGGGCGTGGCTGCCGCAGTGACAACAGCGAATAATGAAGCTAACGCCTATTTCCGATCATTGCACGGAGGCTGAGCTTGTCGAAGCCGCTCCGGCTTCGACAAGCTCAGCCTCCGTTTCCCGAAGTCTTGTACTAGCGCAACTACCCCTAGAAAGGATTCCTATTCATGAGATTTCAAGATCACGTCGCCATCATCACTGGTGCCGGCAGCGGCATTGGTCGTGCCACGAGTGAAATTATTGCGCAGGAAGGAGGCACTGTTATCGGGGTTGATGTCAATCAAGCGGGGCTTGATAGCCTCGCTGCCCAACTGCAAAGCACTCCTGGCTCGTTTGTGCCGCAACAATCCAGTGCGCTGGTCGAAGACGACGTGCAGAAGGTGGTCGAACAGGCCGTCGCCAGTTACGGCCAGATTGACATTCTGGTCAACGCGGTCGGCGGCAGCACCGTGATTGCCAACCCCGGCACCTTTATCGATGAGCTATCGTTGGCGGAGTGGCGTGCCCTGATCGACTTCAACTTAACAGGCACCTTCCTCTACTGCAATGCGGTGGTGCCAGTGATGAAAGAAGCGCGCGCCGGCAAGATTGTCAACCTCGCGTCGATCGCCGGGCGCGGGCTTAGCTCGATCAGCAGTAGCGCCTACGCCGCGGCCAAAGGCGGCATCATCGCCTTGACGCGCAAACTTTCGATTGAGCTTGGCCCTTTTGGCATCACCTGCAACGCAATTGCCCCTGGCATCACCCTTACCGAGCGCATTGCTGCGGTCTGGGCGCAGACCACCCCTCAAAAGCAACAGGCGATCCTCGCCAATATTCCATTGGGTAAATTACCCCACGCCGAAGACCAAGCGCGCGTCATCTGTTTCCTAGCCTCGCGCGATGCCGATTTTGTGACGGGCACGACGATTGACGTGGCCGGCGGGTTGCGGTGAAATGAAACAGTTGTTGCCCATCTAAGGCAATGCAGAAGGCAACGCGATAGGACAAAGTCCCACTCTAAACGGGACCAAAGAGCGGAGGCTACTCCCAAGACAGTGGGACAGAAAGCGGTGTAGAATCTAACTCATGCAGTTCGACCCCTTTAACACTTGATTTTGCAAAAGGAGACAGATGATGATTCGCACCAAATCGATTACTATTGCTGCAATTTTGAAGTTTGTACTTGGCAGTTATTGGATTCTAAGTGCCATCCGCATTTTAGCCGCCGGCAGTGCAGGATTGCCAGCGCCGGCCGGTGGGGAAGATATGGGGGGACCGCCTTTTTGGGCAGGATTGATGTTCATGGTGTTGGGTGTGGCCAGCCTGTTTTCCATCTATGGCTTTTGGAATCTACAGAAGTGGGGCAAAATCGTCGCGATTGTGACCTCTGCCCTCGCTGTGCCGTTTGCGGTGGGTGATGTACTAGGTGGGATCTTTCTACAGAACTACCCCATGACCTTTTTGTTTACGTTGGCCCTGCTCGCGAATCTCTTCGTCATTGTTCTATTGCTGCGCCGCGAGCCGCGCGCACAACTCGCTCTCTAAAGTATGGCTTTGAGGCAACGCATTTGCCCTGTGTGAGTACTCTTGTGCTTACACAGGGCAAACTTTGAGGAGACAGATGTGAAGTTGCTTAGTGAAAATCATCGCAGTGAAAATCATCGCAGTGAAAATCATCCCAGTGAAAATCATCGCATCACCTTTCCATCTTTACGCCAAACCACCAACAACCTGCTGGGCGGCTTGTTATTGGTGATACTTTTGGTTAGTTATCTGGCGGTGGCCTATCTGGTTGTTGTTGCTGTTGGCGTGTTGCTGATCGGTCGCCCACCAATCTTAGATATATCTCTGTTGATCTTTAATTTTTTCTTCCCGCCGTGGCTCACCTGGTTGACGTGGGCCGGCATCGCACTGACCGTATGGCCGGTTGGTCGTTGGCTGCACCAGCGTATCAGCGAGCTCATCTATGGTCAGTACGATAACCCCTATGCGCTGCTAGCCCAACTCAATCAACATCTGGACGGCATCAACACGCCTGCTGCCCTATTACCCACGGTGGCTGCTACGCTCGCGGCCACGCTTAACCTGCCCTATGTGGCCATTGAGACCACATTGGAGACGGCCGAGCCAGTGGCAGTATATGGAACACCGCCGCCCCATGCCGAAATTATTAGCATTCCCCTCGCCTACCGCGGAACCACACTCGGCGCTTTACGGGTGAGTGCACGTTCCCCCCACTGGTCGCTCTCGGCCGCCGATACGCGCCTACTCGCCGACCTAGCTCGGCAGGTAGGCATCACCCTGCGCGCCGCCCATCTCACCGAGGCATTACACTATTCGCGCGAGCAGTTGGTGCTTGCGCAAGAAGAAGAACGCCGCCGCATCCGCCGCGATTTGCACGATGGTCTGGGGCCGATCTTGGCTGCGCTTGCAATGCAGGCTGATACGGCGCAAGTTTTAATTGAGAGCGACCCACAGGCGGCGCGCGAGCTGATGGCTACCGTCACCGAGCAAGCCAAGGAGGTGGTGGCAGAAGTGCGGCAGTTGGTTTACGCGCTGCGTCCGCCGGCGTTGGATGAATTAGGCTTACTGGGTGCTTTAGAACAGCTGGTGCGCCAACACCGTACAGCTGGGTTACAGATCGAGCTGATCGCTTCCGCGGTGGCGCCTTGCTTGGCGGCAGCCGTCGAAGTCGCGATCTATCGAATTGCCGCCGAAGCCTTAACGAATGTGGTGCGCCATGCCCATGCCACTCACTGTAGCATTGCACTAACGTTGGATGACGCCGTCAGCTTAACCGTGGAAGACAACGGGGTCGGCATGGGTGAGCAAATCGTTCCCGGGATCGGCTTACGATCCATGCGGGAACGCGCCAGCGAAGTGAGCGGGGAAATGACAATTGCTTCGCGTACCAATGGCGGCACAAGAATTGTTACCAGCTTTCCACAATCCACAGCGAGGATAGGACAATGAGCGAAGGAAATATCTCCCTCTTAATTGCCGAAGATTCTACCCCCTTTCGCATCGGTCTGCGCGCCCTGCTTAAGACCGCGCCCGATATGACACTTCTGGGGGAAGCGGAGGACGGGATGCAAGCTGTAGCGATGGCGCTCGCCCTCCAGCCCGACGTGATCCTTATGGATCTGCAAATGCCGGCGCTCAATGGAATTGAGGCTACGCATCAGGTGATGCAAAGCTGCCCCCACATCGCGATTCTGATGCTAACCATGTTTGAAGATGACGAATCGGTCTTTGCCGCCATGCAAGCAGGCGCGCGCGGCTATCTGCTCAAGGGCGCGTTACGCAATGAGATTCTGGCCGCGGTGCGGGCGGCAGCAGCAGGCGAAGCGATCTTTGGCCCAGCACTGGCAAAGCGTATGATGCACTATTTTGCGCAAATGAAGGCACCTGTTACGGTACCCGGTATGCCTTTCCCAGAACTCACCGAGCGCGAGCGGGAGGTGTTAGGGTTGATCGCACAGGGGCGCAACAACAGCGAGATCGCTGACCAACTGGTGCTGAGTGCCAAGACGGTGCGCAACTATATCACGAGCGTTTTCGATAAGCTACAGGTGGCAAATCGCGCCCAGGCAATTTTACGGGCGCGTGATGCAGGCTTGGGGTAGTAATCGGTATGATTGACAAGATCCGTTTCTTATCGGCGATAACCACGACGCCTTACCAATCCTACCGATCCTCTCCTGTTTATTCCGTATTCCGCAAGCTCTTTACCACCTCTGCATACTCCTGAAGCGCAAGCCGGCCGGTTTCCTTGAGTCCATAAATCCCTTTGGCTGGTCGCTCAAACCAACCATAGACATCGTCATAGAGAATCGGGCGCGCTCGGTTGATACCGGTGGCTTTCTTCACAGCGACTGGTGCGCTGGGGCCGTGGGTGTGCAGATAGTCGGCACAGAGCAGCGCGTCTTGGCGATAGGCGGTCATCCGCTCACTGCGCGTCGTGCCGCCGGTGTTGAAGTCCCCTTTACGCGCGGTAAATTCGCGCTGAAGCCGTTGTTGGCGTTTGAGATTTTTACGTGGCTGATAGGGGCCCGGCTCAATCACCACTTCGATGCGCGGCTGGGCTTTTGTCGCTCCTGCCGGTGTGCGGAAGCCGACCGTGATCAGGCCGAGGCCCAACATGCGCAAGAGGCGGTTGATGCTTTTGCGCGACTTACGCAATAGCGCGTTGCGGCCGTCGGCTGCTTCGGGAATGGCAATATAAACAAGATCGGTCAATGCTGTCCGGTCTACCGCTTGCAACAGCACGCTGAGATTTAACGAAAGCTTGAGCTCGACAACAATGGGTGGCTCATCGTTACGCTGGGCCACGAGATCGCAGTGGGCCACCTCGCCCTTAACCACGTAGCCCTGCGCTTGTAGGAATTGTTTGACCGGTTCGTAGAGATCGGACTCTTTCATTATTTTGTGATTTTGTTGTTTGGGTTTAGGCGTAAAGAATAATCAATTGTTAATTTCTAATGGTTAATGGGTGCCCTCGCCGACGACCGTTGACAATTGATTATTAGCAATTGATTATTCATCCTCCTCGATACTTCCCCAGAAAAGGCACCAACCGATCGACCGCCTCTTCCGCCAGCGACAGGTCGATCGCAAAGCAGAGCCGTAGGAAGCGTTCGCCACCGGGACCAAAGGCTGAGCCCGGCGCAATGCCAATGCTCGTCTCTTTGAGCGCACGCACAGCCAACGCATAGCCGTCGGTGGCCCCATCGACGGCAAACCACATATAGAAGCTGCCTTTGGGCTTGTAGACCGTCACATTCGGCAGTTCACGCAACGCCTGGTAGAAGATCTCGCACGAGTGGCCACAGCGTGCCACCTGCATCTTGATAAAGTCATCGCCCTGGTCGAGCGCGGCGATACAGCCGCGCTGGATAAAGGTCGGTGTGCTCGTCGTGTTGTATTGCGAGAGGCGGTCGAAGAGCTTACTCATGCCCGTGGGGAAGATCACCCAGCCGCTGCGCCAACCGGTCATACACCAATTTTTTGAAAAGGTGTTGGTGACCATCAGCCGCTCATCGGGTTCGCAGATCTGGAGAAAAGAAGGGGTCGGCGCGGGCATATCATAGACAAAATGGCTGTAGACTTCATCCGCGATAATCCAGATACCGCGTGCCCGCGCAAAATCGCGCAGCGCGATCATGTCATCCAGCGGCATCACCCAGCCGGTGGGATTGGCGGGCGAATTGATCGCGATGGCCTTGGTCTTGGCGGTCACCGCGGCAAAGAGGCGGTCGAGATCGAGCGTGACGTTGCCGTCGCGGTCAATGTCATAGGCGACCGGCACGACAGTCCCACCAACAATATTCGCCACTTCCATGATGTTCGGCCAGGTTGGGCAGGGGATGACCAATTCATCACCCGGCGAGAAGAGCGATTGGAAGACCTGCATCATTGCGTTCATGCCGCCGACGGTGGGCGAGAAGCGATTGGGATCGACCTCCACTCCCCAGTGCCGTTGATGGTAGCGGGCGAGTGCTTCGCGTAGTAAAGGCAAGCCTAGGGAATAGGTATAGCGCGTATACCCTTCGTGTAGCGCAGCAATCGTGGCGTCGGTGATAAAGTCCGGCGTCGCCAGGTCGGACTCGCCGATCCAGAGCTTGATCACCTTGGGGTCGTCGCGCGCCAGGTCGGCGATTTTGACGATCTGGTTGTTGGCGAGACGTTGGATGTGCGGGGGAAGAGATTGGTCGATCGCTTTGCGGGCACTGTGTGCCATTGGAGATTGGGTCATGAAACGATACCTATAGTGCGGTTGGCTTGAAAACCGTAGTTTTTGTTGCTGTACCTCGAAAAGGAACTACGGTTTTCAAACAGAGCTAACTTTAATAGGAGTGTTTAACTCGCGTTTAAATGGGTAGTATCTTTCGGGCGAAAGAGGTGAAGCTGTTCAGCATCGATCGTGTCCGCTGTGACTTCGCCGATACTCTTGGCGAAGAAGGCATAGTGGACATCCCAGTGCGCGGTATCACCATAAAGCCATTTTTGCCCTTTCTCGGCGAGAATTTCCAGATCCTTCGTGGTGACATTGGTGGCCCGCCAACGCGCTTCACCAAAGAGAACTTGCTTGGTCTGGCGATTGATGCCAACTACATCAATTTGCGCGCCTTTTGTCCACCAACTGCCGATTTCTTGTACCGCAAAGGGAATCTGACCCTGTCCAGATGCAACCAGCAAATGGTGGCGAGCAATGGTCTCCCAAATCGGTGCAACAATGTAGGCCAGATTGAGACGGATCTCTTGTAGTGTCTCGGCTTTGCGCTGATTAATCTCCAACAGTCTGTGTGAGGGGGCCACCCAGCGATGCCAGAAGCGCAGAAATGGGTCGAGGATGTGGTAGGTACCCTGCCGTTTTTCGCTTTGAACACGGGACAGAGGGAGGCGGTGTTCAATCGCACCAATGGTCTGTAGCTCATCAAGATAATGTTGCGTGGCCGCCAGGGTGCCTTGGATCACAGTTGACACTTGTTGCCGCGTATGGGCACCGGCAGCAATCGCCTCCAGTACCCGCGTGTATACGTCGACTTCCCCCTTGAGCTCTTCATGCAATAATAGTGGCACCTCATTGAAGAGGCTGCCCGCTGGGTCCAAAATTTCATTGGCAATATTGCGCAAGAGTGACGTATCCGGATCGACCGTTGTCACATTACGCGGCATCCCGCCCAACACCGCATAACTTTCAACCAGCTGTTCCGCGTTGTATTTAGGAAAGAAATGATGCAGGTCCGAAGGCTGCATGGGTAGCAGCTCATAGGTCCAGGTGTGGCGGCGATAGAGCGGAGCCTGCCCATCCAATATCTCCCGCCGCATCACGCTGTGCGCCGAGCCGGTCAGGCAGAGGAAGAGCTTGGTCTGCTGGAGCGTTGTGTCCCAGGCGCGTTGCAGAATGGTTGATAACCCCGGTACGGAATCGGCCAGGTAGGGATACTCATCGATGACAACGATAAACCGTTCCTCTTGCGCCAGTTCTGCAAGCGCAGTAAAGGCACTCGTCCAATCGGCAAAAGTCCGTTCCGGTTGACCGAGCGCCTGGGCAACCTGCTGGGAGAACTCGCTGAGCAGCACATGATCCGGCAAGCGGGCAGCAAAGAAGTAGAGCATCGGTTTGTCTTTGCCCCACTCATAGATCAGTGTCGATTTGCCCACCCGCCGCCGGCCATAGAGCACGACAAATTCCGCGCCCGATCTGAGGTAACGGCGGTTAAGATATTCTAGTTCACGGGTGCGGTTGCGAAACATAATCTCATTCGATCAGTAGCGTGTCGACCTGACTATTTTAAGTGTATGTCTGTAACCTATGGATGTCAAATGGCTATGCTAGTAAAAGAAGTTACCACGCCTGCGAATCCGGCACCTCCAGCCACTCCCCACCGCGCCGGATCGACTCTTGGCTGACGAGCCCCGGCAAAGTCATATCCATCGCCGCATGAATACCGATCGCCGGTGGCTTGCGCCCCTGCACCGCGTCGACAAAGTCCATTACCTCAAAGTAGTCGCCGCCACCGTGGCCGGCCTGCAACGCTTCGGGCGGTGGGTTGCGCCAGATTTCGGGCAGAAATTCATCCTCGAATTGTTCCAGCGGCAGCCACTCGTTGGGATCATCACAATAATCCTCCAGCCAAACCCAGTTGCCTTCACCGGGGCGGCGCTTGCTTTCGTACGCACCCTTTGTGCCCTGAAGCGTGTAATTGGTCATCGAATGGGGGCGCTTGGAGAGCATATCGAGGCGAATGCGCATGAGCTTCTCGCTCGCCGTTTTGCAGAGCAGCAGAACCGTGTCCTCCATCGCATGTTCCGGGTCGGTCCAATTGCCGGTGCCGATACAACTGATGCGGCTGGGGCGCTCTTTGATCCATTGCAGACAGGGGCCAAGGCTGTGCGTGGGATAGGTGGAGCCATTGACGCCGACCTGCCAGTAGTAGCGCCAGGTCGGCTTGCCGGCGGGGGTGTGGTGCAGCGAGGAGAGCTCGTGGATGTACTCGCCTTCGGCGTAGTAGGTCTCGCCAAAGAGCCCCGCCTCGACCATCGCCTGCACGAGCACATTCGGCTTCATATAGATATAATTTTCGGCCATCATGTAGACGGCATCACTTTGTTTGCACGCCTGCACCAGCCAGCGCGCCTCATCGAGCGAAACGGCCGCGGTCACTTCGCTCAGCACGTGGATGTCCCGTTGGAGCGCGGCAATCGCTTGCGCTGCGTGGTAGTGCATCGGCGACGAGACGACGACGGCATCGGGCTTGGTGTCGTCGAGCATCGTTTCAAAGGCCGTGTATAGTTGCGTGATCCCTGTCGCACGCCCGGCTTCCTGCAACGTTGGTTCATAGGGATCACAAAGCGCGACGATCTCGGTTTCGGGGTGGCTTTGAAAGGCTTTGAAGAAGGAGCCGGCGCGGCGAGCGCCGGAGAAGGCGATTTTGAGTTTGTTGGTCATTAGTTTTTCAGCTTTTTAAGTTATTTGACTTTGCCATAGAGACTACAGAGCTCACAGAGAATCCATTTCCTCTCTTTTCTTCGTGTCTCTTCGTGTCTCTTCGTGTCTCTTCGTGGATAATTATTTCTTATGCTTTGCGCGGTGCTTCAAGGGTCATGCCGGGCATCTTGAGCGTGAGCCGGGTGATCGTCTCCCCCTCTCGTGTAAAGTCGAGCCGTACGCGGTCGAGCCGGAAGCCGACCGTTTCGTCATTGAGCAGATAGGGCTTGATCTCTTGCGCCGCGCCACCGGTCTGCGTGTAATAGAACTTGTCGGCTTGGGCGCTGATTGTCACCATCATGCCAGCAACGGGCGGTTCATAGACACCACAGAGCGCGGCGACCAGTGCGGGCGACAGGGATAGTGCTTTGCGGCGGAAGATCACATTGTCGACCGCCGGCTCAATCGGCAGCGAAACTGCGTCGATCTCACCGTTTTCATTGATTAAAAACTGGACCGTCATCCAACTGTCCCAGGAAGTCATGTGCCACTCAAAGAGGTTGTAATGGTAGTGGCGCAGGGTCGACCAATCCAGGCTACCGACCGTGCAGGCCTGGAGCGCATCGCCTTCCAGCTTGACCGCAAAGTCGGGATAGCCATCGGCGGCAAAGGTGCCGGCGTAGGTGGCCAGCGGATGGGTCGGCGGCGCATCGGGCACCCGTTCCGCGCTGGCGGTCGCTTTGCCTTGGGCCTGGCCCGCGATGATCGGGTCGAAGAGATCGTGGTATTTGCGGTTCCACTCGCCCTCGGGCAGATCCAATGCGCGGTCGATGGCCTCGTAGAGCAGCACATCGCGCAGCGGCATCCCGGCAATGTTGGTCAAGCCGACCACGCCAATCTGCGCCTGCGGCACAAAGCCGATGATCAGGCTGTGCCCTTCCAGGTTGCCGCCGTGATGAATCAGCGTGTAGCCGCGGTACGGTTCGATAAACCAACCCATGCCATAGGCGAAGATCGTGTTGCCCATCAACGCTTCTTGTACACCGCCGCCGGGGATGATCGTCTGCGGCAGATGCATCTGCTTCAGATTGCCGGGCGAGACCAACTGCAGATCGCCGACCCGTCCGCTGTTGACATGGACCTTGAGCCATTGGGTCAGATCGGCCAGCGTCGAGAAGAGCGCGCCAGCCGCGCCGGGGGACAGGGTGGTAAAGGCGGCGTGGGGCATGTGAACCAGCCCTTTGGCTTCGCCCTTTTCCCCGCGGTCGACGCGATAGCCTTCGGCGTTGACCTGCGTGGCCTGTGGCGGTTGCGGCAAAAAGTTAGAGGCCGTCATGTCCAGCGGATCGAAGATACGCTCTTGCATAAAGCGTTCCCACGGCTGCCCAGCAACCGTTTCAACCAAGTGGCCGGTGGCATAATACATTAAATTGTTGTACTGAAACTTTTCGCGGAAGGAGGCGCTAAATTTCAGGTGGCGCATGCGCTTGACAAACTCAGCGCGTGAAATATCCATGCGCCACGCCGCCAAGTCGTGGCGCGGCAACCCCGTGCGGTGGCTCAACATATCGCGCACGGTGATGTGCTCGGTAACATAGGGATCGTCGAGAATAAACTCGGGAATGTACTCGCGTACCGGTTTGTCCCACGCCAATTTGCCTTCATCGACGAGCAAGGCCACGCTCATGGCCGTAAACGACTTGGTTACCGATGCCATCGCAAAGCGCGTGTCAATGGTCAAAGGCAGCTTTTCCTCGACATTGCGTAACCCATAGGCCCGTTGGTGCAGGATCTCATCGCCGCGCACCACGGCAATCGCGGTGCCGGGGCAGTGCCACGACGCCATCGCGGCTTCAATTGCCTCATCAAAGTTGTCTAAACGGCTCATAGTGGGTTTCTCCAGTTGGTGTTGCCAATGGTCACTTGTTATGGTGGGATGCTGCGCTGTAACTGCTACGACAACGTTAAATTAGGTGAAATGGACAGGATTCACAAGATGCACAAAATTTTTTCGTTGCTGTAGAAACCCTGTAAATTCTGTGAATCTTGTTTAATTTAATGTTGTCGTAGTAGTTATATTTCGGTTACAGGTGCACCGTTTGGCGGGAAGGCTCAATGGCACCATTGTGTGCTTCGTACCAGGCACGCAGGGGCACATCCTCCCGATTCTTGGTGAGCCAATATTGGGACGAAGGATGAAAGTCGGGATCGTCGCCCAGCGGATTGTCGCCGCTGGGCAGTGCACCGAGCAACTGGCGGCGAATCGGTGAACTGCGCTCAATCAGCGTGGGATCCTGTTGCATGTAATCGGTGGGGCGCAGCCAGCGATGGTGATAACCGACGTGCATGATCTTGCGCGTCCTCTGCGATTGGTTGGGGCCGACGCAGTGCCAGGTGGCGGTGCGCCAGAGCACAGCTGTTCCCGGAGGCAGCAACAACTCGACCGCCTCGGCGGGATCGACTTTGAACTCCATGGCGCGCAACTCCTGGGGCGTGCGCTTGTGGCTGCCCGGCACCATCCAGAGGTTGCCAGAGTTGGATTGGGTGAGATCGGAGAGCACGTAGAAGACCTTGAGTTCCATGAAGGGCAACCGCCCGTCTAGCGAGACCGCTTCAAAGAGATTGGCCAGATCGGGATGCCAGAGCACGTTGCGATAGCCGGCTTGATTGTCAGCGCCCTTGCCCGTGCCGACCGCGCCGGCCGCTAGTCCTTCCGGATAGGGGGGCCGGTAATCAAGATGGGTGGTGCGAATTTGGATATTCCAGCCGATCGCGTCGACCACCAGCGGCAATATGCGCGGGTGGTCGATCAGGTCGAGGAAGGCGTCATGGTGGGCCAGCGCGTTGCGAATGGCAAAGGGATCGCTCGACCCTAATCCTTTGGTCTGGCGAGCTTTGGCCGCCACTTCATCGACGGCATCGAGCAGCCGCGCCAGCTCGTCCGGCGTAAAAAAGTTTTCGAGCACAACGTAGCCCTTTTCATCAAAATCGTGCCGTTGCTCTTCGTTCATGGCGATGGACATGGGTTCCTCCTTGGGAATGGGGAGATAGAAAACGGGTAGGTAGGTAAATAGGGAAACCGGGAAATAAGTAGACAAGTAAATAGGTAGACAAGTAAACCGGTAGACAAGTAAATAGGTAGACAAGTAAACCGGTAGACAAGTAAACTGGGCGTTATATCTCTGCGACCTTGGCCGGCAGCCCTGTTTGGATTGACTCCCAGCAGGCGGCCGCGGTGGCAATTACTTTGGCACCGGCTACTTCATTGATCAAGGGTGTTTCGTCGGCGACGAGGCACTCCTCAAAGTGACGCATGTAGCGCCACACCTCGCGCCCATGACCGGCTTCATGCGAAAAGTTTAGATTCAGCGTTGGTTGGCCCGCCAGTTTATCAAAGACCACCTTCTCGTTGATCATCGAGCCCTTGTCGCCATAGATGCCCAAGCCCAACATGGGCAATGGTGGCTCAACCAGACCAAAGACCGCGAGCACTCGTGCAATCACGCCGGAACGAAAGCGCAGATTGATCAGGAAGTTGTCATGCTGATCAGCCGGGTAGCGCGCATCCATGCCACTGCAGGAGGCGTAGACAAAGACCTCATCGACCTCACCCAGAAACCAGCAAAGCAGATCGATGGGATGGCACGCGCCCCCATAGAGAAAGTCTTGCGGCGTTTCGTGGCGCCAGGGAGTACGATCTAACACCGGCCGCATGTCATGGACGTAATGGGCTTCGGCGAAGAGCGGCCGCCCCAAGTCGCCGTCGTCATAGAATTGCTTGGCGGCCTGGAACGCGGGCATAAAGCGGCAGGTCTGCCCCACGAGAAATTTGATGCCATGTTGCCGCACCAGGGCAACGGTGCGTCGCGCTTCTTCGAGCGAGACGACCATCGGTTTGGTGCAGATAATATGTTTGCCCGCCCGTGCGGCCGCCTCGATCTGCGCTATGTGCAGATGATCGGGCGAATAGATGCCGACAACCTGGATGTCGGGCCGCGCCAACAGTTCCCGATAATCGCTGGTGGCAAAGGGCAGGTTGTGTTGGGTGCGCACCAGTTCCAACAGCGTTGGATTCGTATCACAGATCGCACGCACTTCCATGCGTGAGGCCATATCACTGTTGACCGCCAACATGTTGCGGCCCATCCCCAAGCCAATGATGCCAACGCCAATATCTTTCATGGTTTGCCCCAACTCTATCATTTATTTTGGCGTGGACGGTGCAGACCTTGGTTTCGATACGGCAAGAAGCAGCCTACTCAACCAGCGGTCTGCACCGTCCACGCCAAATTGCTTTTCCTGATCGCTACATTCGGGAGCGCAACAGCGGCCGGCCAAAAGAGATCCCCAAATATTCCCCGGTGCGCAGCGAGCGCGTGCCGGGCACCATGTAGTGGATCGCTAAGGCGCGGCGTTGACGCTCGGTCGTGTTGGGCTCGGTGTGATGGAGGACCTGGCAGTGGTGGATCGTAATCCCGCCCGCCGGTAGATCGGCAACGACCGGTTTGGCGTTACCCACCTGATTGCCCAGATCCAGCAACGTATCCGAGGCTTTGGCATGGCCATGTTCCTGCGCCTGGAAGTGGGTGCCGGGCAGAAATTGCATGGCACCATTCTCCGCCGTCACATCATCGAGCGTCAGCCAGCAACTGACCAGGTTGGGCGGTGAGCAACGCCAATAGGCGTTGTCCTGGTGCCAGAAGACTTCGCCGCCATGGTGCGCCGGCTTATAAAGCCCTTGGTCGTGGAAAAGTTGAATATTCGGGCCGATCAGATCTTCGATAATGTCGAGGATGCGCTCGTGGTAGAGCAGCTTGTGAAAATGAATATTGCGCTCACCCATCTGCATGATCTGCAACAGCTCTTTGGCCGGTTTGTCTTTGCTATCGGGATCGTCCGCTTTGGCGACGGAGAGGTTGCGAAAGCTCGTCTCGCCAGCGCGGGCGCGCGCAAACTCCCGGTCATACTCCGTGCGTAGCAGACTGATTTCGTCATCGGTCAAAATTTTGCCGATGGATAGAAAACCGTTGGTCCAAAAGCTGTCAACTTGCTCCTGCGTCAACGTCTTATACGCGATCGCGGAGGATTGTGCACCGTTCATGGATTGTCTCCTTTGTTCAGTAGGACGGTGAGACAGTAGGACAGTAAACCAGTGGGACAGTAAACCAGTGGGACAGTAAATCAGCCACCGTCTCACTGTCCTACCGTCCTACTGTCTCACTATAAAATGCTAGACATGCCCGCTCACTATCCCTTCAAACCCGTCAGCGCGATGCCACGTACGAAGTTGCGTTGAAAGAAGAGAAAGACCAACAGCGGTGGGATCGACACCAGCACCGAGCCGGCCATGACCGCCTCGTAGTCGGTGCCGCCAAAGCGGTTGGCCATACGGGCGATGATCAACGGCAGGGTTAATTTACTTTCGTCATTCAAGACAACAAGTGGCCAGAGATAGGCGTTGAAGCTGCCGAGGAAGGTGAAGATCGCCAAGGCCGAGAGCACCGGTTTGGTCAGTGGCAGGATAATGTTGCGATAGATGGCAAAGTCACCGCTACCGTCGATCTTGGCCGCGTCGTAGAGTTCCCGCGGGACACCATAGACAAACTGGCGACAGAGAAAGATGCCAAAGGAGGAAAAGATCCCCGGCACCCAAACGCCCCACAGTGTATTGAGCAGGTGCAGTTCGCGCATGACCAGGTAGAGCGGAATCAACAGGGTCAGAAAGGGCACCATCGTGGTGGCGAGGACAAAGTAGAAGAGGTAGTCGCGCCCGGGAAAGTCGAGCCGCGAAAAGACAAAGCCACCCATTGATGAGGTGATCAACACGGTGAGCACGGTCCCGGTTGTCACCAGGATGCTGTTGATGTAGGCAATAGGTAGATTGGCCCGCGTCGGATCGAGAACCATCTGATAGGCGCTCAGCGTCCATCGTTCGGGCAAGAGGGTGACGGGAATGCGCACAATGTCAGCCCCCGTTTTAAAGGAGGAGAAGATCAGCCAGATAAAGGGATAGAACATGGCGAAGCTAAAGAGGCCCAATAGCAAAAAGAGCAATCGCGGGGTCCAGCCATTGGCGAGCATCCCTGTCCGATTGTCCTGAGAATGGCTGCTGAGTTGGACAGCGTCATTTACGCTCATACTAATGCTCCCATTCAATGCGCCACTGGCGTAATTGAAACACAGTCGCCGCCAATAGCAGCGCGAAGATGATCAGCGAGACCGCGGCTCCATAGCCTAGATTTAGCGCCTGAAAGCCTAATTGATAGGTATAAAGAGCCAGCGTGCGCGTGCTGAAACTTGGCCCTGGCATCAGGAAGAAGGGCTCAAACATTTGGACCGTGCCGATGACGCTGACCACGACCTGATAGACCAGCACCGGCCGAATCAGCGGGAGCGTGATCCTGTAAAACATCTGCCAGAAGCCAGCGCCATCGAGCCGGGCCGCTTCATAGAGACTTTCGGGCACATCATTCATACCGGCCAGAAAGAGGACCGCGCCCGTCCCCAAGTTGGCCCAGATGATGACCACGGTAATCGCCCAGAGAGCCTGATCGGGGCTGGCTAAAAAGGGCTGTGCTGGCAGGCCAATCGCACTCAGTAGCGTGTTGAAAGCCCCGCCGGTCGGTCGATAGAGCCACTGCCAGAGATAAATCGACACGACCAAGGGGGTGATGACGGGCAGGTAGTAGAGTGCAAGATAGATATGTTGCCAGCGACTCAGCATGTAGCTCAAGGCCAACGCCAGCAAGAGGGCGATACTGACGCCAACCACGATCTCGACCACCGAAAAGAGTACAGTAGTCTTGAGCGCCAGCCAGAAATAGTGATCGGAGAGCGCTTTGGTAAAGTTGCGCAAGCCGACAAATTTGGGCGTGGTGATAAAGTCCCAATTCTGGAAGGCCAGCCAGATGCCAGTGCCAAAGGGGATGATAAAGATCGCCGTGTAGAAGATCAGAATGGCCCCCGCATAGATCAGCGCAAATGGACTGGCTCGCCGAAAGCGCCAGATTACCCCTCGTTTGGCCCTGGCCATTGGCTGCCGCATGGTGGTGGTGGACGGATTCATTGCATCTTGTGTCATAGGAGTGTAAAAGGCTTTCGTGCAGTGGGACGGTAAATCGGTAGGACAGTAAATCAGTAAATCGGTATATCAGTGATTATTCGCATTGTACCGATCTACCGATGTACTGATATACCCATCTACCATTCTTAACTATTCAACCGCTCGCGTGCCTGATCTTCCTGCTCTTGCAGGTAGGCATCCATATTGGCCAGTGCTTCGGTAATGCTGATTTCATTGCGCATGGCGCGATCTAGCTCATCCGAGGCCGGTGTCTGCTGGGCTACATGGTCCTGTGGGTAGCGCGCAATTGGCCACATGCCTTCTGCCACCCGTTTTGACATGAGCCCAAATTTGGCATCGCTAATGCGCGGGTCGTTGTAGACATCTTTGGATGGTACGACGCCGGAATAGAATTCGAGCGCCTGTAGGAGTGCATCTGGGCTGACAATCAGCATGGAAAAGTCGACGCCGGCGTCCAATTTGGTTGGGCTATCGACGAGCCGTTTTGAAAGACCCCAACCGGCGACATGCTGCGGGTAGAGCACCGGTTCCACCGCGTTGGCCAAGATTGGTGTGACAATGTTGTCCACCGGAATCTCTGCTACGTCGGTCTGCACGCTGGCCGTCCAAGCGCCATCATTCCAAATCGAGACGAGCTTCTGGCTCACCGCTTCATACTCGCTGGTGAAGAGTTCAAAGTCACAGGTTTTGTGGCTCCAATAGACATCATAAAGTAGCTGTGCCGCGGCTTCACCTTCTGGGGAGCTGTGGGACCAGACACCGCTCTCTCGATCAAAGAAGTCGCCACCCATCTGCCAGATGAAACTCCACAGCAACTGGTATTGCGAACTGCGTGGCGAGTAGCCGGAGCGAGTGATCTTGCCGGCATCGTTGGTTTCGGTCAGCGCAACGCCGGCCGCAATCAGATCTTCGTAGCTCGCAAAGTTGAGATAATCGATCGATTTTTCGGCCAGATGATCGGTGTTGACCGAGGTGGTGGCGCCGCGGATGCCGGCTAGCCAGGGCAGATAGTAGATCTTGCCACCCGGTGCTTCGACTGCTTGGAAGGCCGCTGGCCACATCTTTTCTTCGAGCGCGGCGGCACCGCCAGCCGCGTCGGTAATGTCGAGAAAGACCTGAGAAATATCGGTCGCCACAACCCAGTCTGTATACATCATCATGACATCACCTTCGGTCCCGGCGGCAATCGATGGCAACATCTTTGCCAGCAGATCGCCAAAGCCAATCGGCTGTAGATTGACGGCCACATCCGGCTGTGTCTTCTCAAACTCGGGCTTTACCCAATTCATGATGCGGTTCGCACCATCCCAATCCTGATACCAGACAACGAGTTCGGTGGCGGCCGCATCCGCCGTACTTCCGCTCTCGCCACTTTCACTGGTCGTTGCAACCGGTGTACAAGCGGCCAGCAACGCAACGGCACTGGCACCTGCGCCCAATTTCAGAAAGCCTCGACGACTCATGCCCCGGTCAATTTGAAGATGCTGTACTGACATAACTTTCTCCTTGTTATTCGTTTCTGTGACGATTTGGTCCATCCGTGGCTACGTAAAGCGGTTATACAAAGAAGAAACAGTTGTGGACTGCACTCACCGTGGGAAAATGAATGCGCAGAGGGATTCAGTGGCATGACTCTCAACGGCAAGCGAACCAATGTTGACAGTCATGTTGAACTATAGGACAAATTGTAGTGCAAGATAATTAGCTTGTCAAAGGGGTTTTTTCTACGGCGGGGAGCGCTTCAGTTCGGGGAGCGAAAGTCATCTACGGGCACGGCCCAAAGAATGCCGCGGATTTTCTCTCGTGCAATCGAATCCGCGTTTTCCGGAAATCCGTGCCCATAGAGACCAGAATTCCTCGCTATACTGCGTTCAGAATGAGAAGCGGAGTTTTGCGGGCCAACGGGATCGCCTGCGTCGCACTGACCGCCAACGGCTTCTAGTCCGCTAGATTCTTCCGTCAGTGCGACGCACGCTGGCCGAAACTAGGAGTTTCATTCTGATTTGAGTATAGCCTCCAAATTGAAGCGCACGCTTTTCTACAGGGTGAATTGCAATGGGGCCAAAATATACAGATTGGGTCAACGTTGGTCGCGCACGGGCCCTTGCTGAACTCGCGCATACAAGTCCGCCCACGCCGACGAGCCATCCTCGTCCCAGATCTCCAGCCGCACCCCTGGCTCTTGCGCCGGATCGTTGCCGGCCATAAAGTGGGGCCAGACGTGGTCACGCATAGTGGCAAAGTGGACGACGCGCCCGCCTGGCCAGATGACGGAGAGAATGTGGCGCGGATCGGGCAGCTTGTAGGGTGCTTCCATCTTGTACTTGCTCAGCGCCGCTTCGTTGACCTCAACACCCAACCCCGGTCCATCTGGCACTTGGAGGTAGCCACCGCGGATGGTCAACGGTTCCGTTAGCAGGCTGTCGCTGTAGTTGTTGAGACAGGTAATCGTTGGCCACTGCGCAAAGGGCAAGACGGCACCGAGATGCGCCGCGAGCGCGGTGACCAAGCCAACGCCGACCAGTTGCAACCAAAAGGGTTTTTCAAATTCGCCGGCCAATGTGCCTTGGCGCAACACATTGGCCACGCCGCCCCCAATCACAAAACCGTCGCAGACCGATTCTTGCACCGCGGTGGGAAATTTCGGCAGGCCAAAGTGCAGCGCAATTGGGTGGGCAACCTTGCGCCGCAATTCACGCAATCCTTCGACATCATGCTGCAGGATCGGCCCTTCGTAGATTGAGACGCGCTCATAGCCGTCCAATTTTTGGAGGACTGGCGCGGCTGTTCCCACGTTGAGCAACATGCTGTTCCAATCCAGGTCCAGGCGGTAGTGGGGCGGCGTCACCGCGCTGATCGCTTCGACCTGCTCATAGACACAGATCCAGGGCCGCGCCTTGAACTTATGAAAGATATAGCCCTGTTGGAGTGCATCCTGGGCTTCCCCGGCCAGATCGGCAGGCCCCATCTTCGTGTTCCACCAGGCGATCGGGCACCAGTCGCGCACCTTGGGCATGTTAAAGAGGCGATGAACAGGCACCTCCAGCGCCTTGCCCACCACGTCATAGATCGCCATCTGCAGCCCCGCGCCCAGGCTATCATCGCCGAGCAACTCGACGGGGTTGCGCCCTTTGGCCCGCGCGATGGCGCTTTCGGGCACTGTGCTCCAGGTGTAATGGGGCAGGGTTTCGCCATAGCCGACTGTGCCGTCGTCGGTCGTGACGCGAATGATCTCGACGATCTGCCACTGCCAGACTAGTAGGACGTTCCACTGCTGTACGCGCGGGGTAAAGGGCACCCGTAGGGTGATGCGTTCGATCTCTTTGATGCGTAGTGCTGGTTTCATCGTCTGCTTCGTTTCATTGGATTGTGAGTGATATTGGATGGTAAGACAAGGTGCTGCGAATAGACTAATTATTTCTTGAATCTAACGCCAATTATAAAGGTCTTCATCGCCAAAGTCCATCTGCCTAAATTTCAGGCAGGTATTGCAAAAATCTACCTTCTGCAATGCCCACAGGGGCGTAGATTTTTCGATTTGACACGATTTTGTGCGTTGCTATAATTACAGCAGCAAGTTAGATGATCTCTTGTTCAATAGAACTGATGGCTGAATTTACTCCCCAAAATGCGTTTTCCCATTGACGCTCACGGTTGGAAGATGGTCTGTACGCTAGCCCGAAGGAGGATTTTTATGATTACGCTGGAACAACAGCGCGAATTGGATGAACAGGGAGTCGTCGTGATTCCCAACGTGCTCTCCGATGCCGAGATTGAAACGTATAAAGAGCGCTTGCTGGCGTTGGCCGCTGCCGAACGGGAGGATGGTTCAGCCCTCGTGCATACTGGCGGCGGCGGACAGCATGTGCGCTGGTTGGCCAACAAAGGGGAGATCTTTGAGAAGATGATCGGTCACCCCCAAGTCTCCCCATTTTTTGAGTATCTGCTTGGTCCCGATTACACGTTGAGCACGCTGACCTCGAATATTATCTCCCCGGGCGCGGGCGATGGCAATTACCATGTCGATAGTGTCATGGGGGCTATGCCGGATCCGTTGCCTTCGATTCCAATGGTCGCTAATAGCCTCTGGTTGTTGGAAGATTTTACGCCGGAAAATGGCGGCACCCGCTATGTGCCCGGTAGCCATCGCTTTTTGGCTAAGCCCCCGGCTGGGCTCACCGGCCATCCCAATGAAAAACGCCTTTCTGCACCTAAGGGTTCGGTCTTTCTATTCAATGGCGCGGTCTGGCATTCGGCTGGGGCCAATCAGACCGACCGCTCGCGTATTGCGCTGATCTGCTTTTGTTGCCGCTCATTTATCAAGCCGATGTTTGATTTTGTACACTATCTCAAGCCCGAGGTGGTCGAGCGGGCCACCCCAGAGATGCGGCGCATTTATGGCTTTGACTCTCAGCCGAAGTCACCGGATCTACCTAAGCCCAAGAGCGCATAAGGGTGTTTAGGGTCTGTCCAGAAATAAAGTAGTCAATTGTACGGACACGGTGTACCGTGTCCGTACGGAAAAATTCTCCAAGTTATTTCTGGACAGGCCCTTAGGCCATTCCACAGAAATAATTATCCCCGAAGTGCACGACGACACACGATGTAAAGACAGAGCTTCGTGAAACTTCGTGCTCTTCGTGGACAATTTGAATTTTAGAATGGCCTACATGCTGTGGTCAATGCAAGGCCTGGTTGTTTTGATTCGTTTGTTTGTACCATTCCATCTATGGTACACTCCCCCTTGCTCCCACCATTTGCTTTTACCCACATAATTTCGTGTAGGATTGGTGTGCGCTTTTTGCCTTTGTACGCTGCCTATGCGCACCATGATGTAACCGGCATTGCAGAGATGACGGTCACGATTATAGCGGGTAAACTCTGGGACAACCGTCGCGGAGAATGTGTAAGTTCAACCTACGTATGCCTGAGTACCGAACCAAAAGGAGATAACGATGGTAGAGAAACCCCAAATCAGAACGTCAATTAGCCGCCGCGACTTACTCCGTTCTATTGCGATTGGGGTGCCGGTTTTGGTGGCGGCCTGTGCCACTGCGCCCAATGCCGGGACTGGGTCGGCGCCAGCCTCGGGATCGCCAACGGGTGGCACCCTCCGCCTGATCACAGGCAGTGATCCGCGTACCTTTGACCCTGCCCGGCAACTGGAATGGTGGATGTTTGGTGGCATCTACGATAGCCTGCTCCGCTACACACCCAACATGGAAGTTTACCCTCACCTGGCCGAATCGTTTGAGATTAGTGAGGATGGGACGACGATCAAGCTGAAGCTGCGCGAAAATGTGACCTTTCACTCTGGCCGTGCCTTCAATGCGGACGATGTAGTCTGGATGCTAGAGGCGATCAAGGAGCCGCAAGCGGGCGCGCTCTTCCGCACCTTTGCGCTCTCGATTACCGAGATCGAAAAGGTCGATGAGTACAACCTGGTGCTACATACGGAAAAACCCGATGCCGGCATGATTGACCTGTTAGGTAATCTTTATATCCCCGACCGCGAGATCATTGACGATATCGATCGGATGGGTTCAGGGACAGGACCATTTGAATTTGTCGAGTTTGTCCCCGGTGATCACATTACCCTCAAGCGCAACGAGAATTATTGGGGAGCGAAGGCACCGTTGGAGGGCATCGAAGTCAAGATCATTGGTGACCCACAGGCAGCTACGGCCAATCTAGAAGCGGGTGCAGCCGATCTCGTTAGTGTCTCGCTACAAGACTTTGTGCGCTTGCAAGATGATAGCCATTACAAGACGCTTAAAATGGTGGGTGGTGCCGGGATTGTCAATGTCTGGCTCAACATGAAGCGCGAACCCTTTGAAAACAAGGTAGTGCGGCAGGCGATCAATTATGCGATCGACCGCGAACGCTTTGTGCGTACAATTCTCATGGAGCAGTCGAGCCCACTCTGGCAACCACAGGCCTCTTATCATTGGGCACACTTCCCCGAGTTGGAGAATAAATACCCTTTTGATCTAGACAAGGCAAAAGAGCTGCTCACGGAGGCAGGGCTCGGCGACGGCTTTGAAGCAGCGATCAATGCGATTGCTGACAATCCGGTCAACATTGGGCTGGCCGAGATTTTGCAATCGGATCTGGCGAAGATTGGGGTGACAACGACCATCGACGCCAAGGATAGTCCACGGTGGGCCGAGGCGTCGGACCGCGGCGAATTTGATATCAACATGCACAGCTATGGCCGCAACAACGCCGATCCAACCTTGCTCTTCAAGGGCACCGTCGCCTGGCGACCAGAGCAGAACCCGTCCGGCATCGAGGATCCTGAGTACTTACGCTTGATCGATGCACAATCCGTTGTGGTCGATCGCGAAAAGCGCAAACCACTCGTGAAGCAGTTGATCGAGTATATCCAGGATATGTCCTTTGTCATCCCGGTCGCCGGTAATGTGAGCACCTGGGCCTATGACGCCAAGATTGAGGGGTTGGAAATGATTCCGGTCGGGATTGTGGCCTATATGGAAAAGGTCTCGTTTAGCTAACTTGTGGAGCAGGTAGATGGTTGACCGAATCTTTGGCCGTTTGCTACAGGCGCTGCCAACGCTGTTGTTGAGCAGCCTCATAGTTTTTCTGATTATTCGCTTGGTGCCTGGCGATCCGGCGCGCACGCTTGTGGGCTATGATGCGCCGATTGAAGAAGTTGATGCGGTGCGTGTTTCGCTGGGGCTCGATCAACCGTTGGCAGTGCAGTATCTGCGTTGGATTGGGCGCGCCGTACAGGGTGATTTCGGCAAATCGCTGATCAATCGCTTCCCCGTGGGAGAACTCGTCGCGCTCAAATTCCCCGCGACATTGGAATTGGCGATCTTTGCCCTGCTTTTAGCAACCGTGATCTCGATTCCGCTTGGCATAATTGCGGCGCTAAAGGCGGGGGGCAGGATTGATTATCTGATCTCGATTGTCGCGGCCTTCTTTCTCGGAACGCCCAACTTCTGGCTGGGCATTCTCTACATCATGATCTTCTCGGTCTTCCTGCGCCTGCTGCCCCCCAGCGGGCGCGTGCCATTTTTGCAGGATCCAATGCGTGCGCTACCCACATTAATTATGCCGGCAATTACCTTGTCTCTCCCCATTGCCATGGCGCAGATGCGCTTCATTCGTGCCTCGCTGCTGGAGGTGCTTAACCAAGATTATATTCGTACCGCACGCGCTAAGGGCCTTTCCAATCGATTGGTGATGGTGCGTCATGCGTTTCGCAACGCCTTGATCCCGATCATTACCGTGTTGGGCATTCAGTTTGGCCATTTATTAGGGGGTGCTGTCATTGTCGAATCGCTCTTTGGGTGGCCTGGATTGGGGCGCATGTTGGTCGAATCGATCACCAACCGCGATTATGCAATTACCCAAGCGGGTCTACTGTACCTGGTGACCCTCTTTGTCTTTGTGAATCTGGCCGTTGACCTGCTCTACATCATAATTGACCCGCGCCTGCGTTCTAGCACAAGTCGAAGGTAAATGGTTGCAATGACCAACTCAATGGAAACAACGTCACTCAAGACAAAGCAACCGCAACCGCGCCTGCTCGATTCGTCAACTCCAACTATCACCGCGTTAACGATGCAACGTCTGCTGCGCAACAATCTGGGGCGCTTGGGGCTTTTGGTCGTCGGTTTTTTGATCCTGGTTGGACTTTTTGCGCCCTGGCTGGCACCTTATGATCCCATCAAACAACATGAAGGAATGGAATTAAGCGCGCCCTCGACAGCGTTCGTGCTCGGCACCGACGAATTGGGGCGTGATCTGTTGAGCCGCATCATCTATGGTGCCCGAATTTCGCTGGTGGTTGGTGTAGCCGCGGTGGCCTTTGGTGCCGTAATTGGGATCTCCACGGGGCTCTTGGCTGGCTACGCTGGTGGTTGGGTTGACGCGGTTGTGATGCGCATCTGGGATACGGTGATGGCATTTCCTGGCATTCTGCTGGGGATTGCGATTGCCGCAATTCTTGGTCCAGGTCTCTTCAACGCTGGGATTGCCGTTGGCATTCTGAGCATGCCCAGTTATGCGCGCATGGCGCGGGCTGGCATGTTGACCCAGCAGAACCGTGAGTATGTCATTGCCGCTCGGTCAATGGGCACCGGCCAATTGCGGATTATCTTTCAACATATCCTGCCCAATACCCTGGCCCCGATCTTGACACAGGTAGCGTTGGGCATGGCCGGTGCTGTCTTTCTTGAGGCCGGGATGAGCTTTCTCGGTTTGGGTGCACAACCGCCGCGCCCTTCTTGGGGCTCGATGATTGCCCAAAGCCGCGCCTACTTGCGCATTGCGCCCTGGTATGGCATCGCGCCTGGTGTAGCCATTTCGCTCTTTCTGATTGGCCTGAATGCCCTTGCCGATGGCTTGCGCGATGCGCTTGATCCGACCCATATAGAGGGGAAGTAGGTTTTGATGTGCAAAATAAACTATTTCGTAGGGACACGGTATACCGTGTCCCTACGAAATGGTTTATCTTCTTAACCTTCATTCACCTCATTGCATAGGGTAAACCAACCGTATCACACTGCCTCACTGCCTCACTATTTTATTTGGTTGGATCCCCGTTGCTCGTGGACTGGCGCAACCTGCACGCGGGCGTGTAGATCGGTCCATTCGGGTGTGCCGTCATCGGTCCAGATTTCCAGCCGCACACCCGGCTCTTGGACGGGACCATTGCCGGCCAGGAACCAGGGACGGCATTGGTCGCGAATATTGGCAAAGTGGACTACACGCCCACCGGGCCAGACGACAGAGACAATCCGTTGCTCTTCCGGCGCCAGATAGGGCGGCTCCATCTTGTATTTGATCAATGCCTCCTCATTGACTTCGACGCCCAACCCCGGCCCATCGGGCACCTGCAGATAGCCACCCTGAACCGTCAGTGGCGTGGTGAGCAGGCTATCGCTGTAGTTGTTGAGACAGGTAATCGTCGGCCAGCGCGCAAAGGGTAGGACTGCACCTAAATGAGCCGAAAGTGCTGTCACCAACCCGGTGCCCACCATCTGCAGCCAGAAGGGCTTCTTAAATTCAGCCGCCAATGCCCCTTGTTGCAAAATGCGGCTAACCCCGCCGTTGATTACAAAGCCGTCACAGACCCCCTCTTGAATGGCCGTGGGAAAGGGCGGTACCCCAAAGTGCAGCGAGATCGGATGGCTGATCTTGCGCCGCAATTCGCGTAGTCCCTCAACATCATCCTGCGGAATCGGCCCCTCGTAGATTGAGATGCGCTCGTAGGTGTCGAGCTTTTGCAGCACCGGTGTCGCGGCACCCACATCGCGCAGCAGCCCATTCCAATCAATATCCAGCCGATAGTGGGGCGGTGTCACCGCACTGACCGCTTCCACCTGCTCATAGACACAGATGAAAGGCCGCGCCTTGAATTTGTGAAAGATATATCCCTGTTTTACGGCATCCTGGGCTTCGGCTGCCAGATCTTCCGGTGCGGTCTTGGTATTCCACCAGGCAATCGGGCACCAGTCGCGTACTCTCGGCACATTCAACAGCTGATGAACCGGCACCCCAAGCGCTCTACCAACAACGTCATAGAGCGCCATTTGCAGGCCGGCACCCAGCGTATCGTCGCCGAGTAATGCAACCGGGTTGCATCCTTTGGCCCGTTCAATGGCACTCTCTGGCACGCGGCCCCAGGTGTAGTGGGGCAGGGTCTCGCCATAGCCGACGGTACCATCATCGGTCGTGACGCGGATGATCTCAACGATCTGCCATTGCCAGGCCAGCAAGGCATTCCATTTCTGGGTGCGCGGCGTAAAGGGGACGCGCAGGGTAATGCGTTCGATCTCCTTGATACGGAGGGTCGCTTTTCCGGGTGATGGATTCATGGGCTGTCTGTCTCCTACTGCAATCGGTTTCTGTTTTTTAGAAGCCATGAACAGAATCCTTTCTTATTAGAAGATACTGTTGGCGAATTCGGAAATTGAGCGGACCCTGAGCTTGTCGAGCCCAAAGCGGCTCTGGCTTTGACAAGCTCAGCCTCCGCCTGCCGATTTCGCCAACAGTATCTTAGAACTTACGCAGCGCGCTGGTTGAGTAGAGGGCTTTTTGCCGTATCGAAACCAGAGAACTCCGTAAGTCCCACTTGACATCCTGTTGCCTAAGGCGGTTGGATTGTATCATGGTGCGGGGTTGGGTTGTCAAGGCAAGAAATTAGGGCAGCTGTGTCCCATTTTAGGGAATTACCAGAAGGAGCGATTTGATCGTCCGACGTAATCCCCCCCAATGTGGTACGCACCCAATTAGGGCCTATCGCGCCCCTCCCTTGGCCTTCTACGCGATATCGATGATATAATCCTAACCAACGCTCTACCCTTCTACCGATTTACCGATTTACCGATTTACCGATACAATTCGCGAGCGCCAAAGGACCAATGGCAAAACCCTATGCAACTCGAAATTCTCACCTTTTGTGACGCTGCCACCGAGTATGGTGGACGATTGAATATCTTGGGCGCAACCGACACGATCGTGCTGCCGGTGACCCCTTTTAAATACCCCAACTGCGCGGTGGTGGCACGGCTGCGGGCGGCGCGTATTGAAGAAGGCAACCACACTATCCGCCTCATGATCATTGATGCCGATGGCCAGCCGATCCTCAATGTTGATGGACGCATGGAGATTCGATTCCATCAAGGGGTTGGTGGTGCCGTGAATATGATCATCAACGCCCAACAGCTCGAATTTAAGAGCACGGGCGACTATGCCATTGAATTTGCTGTGGATGGTATCCAACTGGGATCGAGTGCCTTCTTTGTCCATGCGCGTGAGCCGCTGTCTGCGACCCCCACGGCTCCTGCGGGGCAGCGGTCGGAAGCCCTGCGCAAAGATCCTGGTCACCCCGATGCGCCCGACCATGGGGCACTATTGAACTAACGCAAACGTTTGTGAATCTTCAGGACCGTTCATGCCGTTTCGTGGGCAGCATGAAGATTGATATGCGCCTTTCGTTCTCCTTTGTGTGCTAAAAGCACGCGCTGTCAATTCTTTGACAAACGATAGCGGCGTTGCTATAGTGCTGACGATGCCTGTGCACGATGAGCGTTTCATAATCGTGTAATAATCGTGTAGCAATAGCTAGAGGATCCCTGTATTGAGCGAGATTTATCAGGTGCGACAGTGTACAGCGGAAGTGTGTCGCCTACGCTTTCCAGCGCGTGCCGAACAACTGCCCACCTTGGGCTGCCCGCGCTGTGGTGCGCTGACGGAGATCTGTGCAGAGACGGCTGTGAACGACAACATGCGAAATTCCTATTCGTGTAGTCAAGAAGAGGCCGCACTCATTATCAACCGACTACCACTCGTTATTGTTGTTGACAACGTACGCAGTCTCTTCAATGTGGGTTCGATCTTTCGCAGTGCCGATGGGGCTGGGGTGGCAGATCTCTATCTCTGTGGCATTACCCCCACGCCAGAGAATCATAAATTGGCAAAGACTGCATTGGGTGCCGAAGAGACCGTGCCGTGGCGTCATTTCCGCAATAGTTTGGATTGTATTGCGCTGTTGCGGCGCGAGGGCTATCTGCTCTGGGCATTGGAAGAAACGCCTGCCGCGCGCTCGATCTTTGATGCACCGCTGCCGGCAACTCCCCTTGCGCTCATCGTCGGCAACGAGGTTAGCGGGATTGATCCCGCCTTGCTTGCTGCTGCGGATGCAACGGTCGCGTTGCCAATGTACGGCAGCAAACGCTCGCTCAACGTCGCCACTGCCTTTGGTGCTGCGGTCATTTTGCTACGCCATCGCCTGATTACTGAAGCCCGCCCATTAACTCATCACTCACCCAATCTTCACCCACCCACTCATCTAGAGAGATATCTATGAACAGCGTATATAACCAACCCACACGAGCCGCCGACACCTTGGGGATTTTGGGCTTGCCTGCCCCCATGCGTGAATTGGCCCAACGTCGTTGGGATGCGATTGTTGTTGGTGCCGGCCACAATGGCTTGACCTGTGCCTCCTATCTGGCGCGCGCCGGCAAACAAGTGTTGGTGCTAGAAGCACGGGAGCGGATTGGCGGTGCCTGTACGCTTGAAGAGACTTGGCCTGGCTACCGCATCTCGCCCTGTGCCTATCTGGCCGGTCTGTTGCATCCACTGGTGATCGATGAGTTGAACTTTGCTGCCCATGGGTACGCATGGACGCCGGCTGTGGCAGGCATGTTTGTCCCCTTTGAGGATGGTTCGAGCATCCAATTGTGGGATGATGATGTGCGCTGCAACGCCGAGATCAGGCGCTTTGCACCTGCTGATCTGGAGGGCTGGCGCGCCATGTATGATGTCATGCGTCGCTGTCGGGATGCCCTGCGCCCAGCCGGTGACGGTGATCTCTGGATCGGCACGCCTCCTAGCCGCGAGCAGATCGAAGCGCGGCTGCGTGGTGACGAGGAAGCAATCAACCTGCTCTTCAATTGGTCGATGGTTGACTATGCAGAGACTTATCTACGCGATGAGCGGCTACAGATGGCGGTTCTGGGCCAAGGGGTGATCGGCACCAATGCTAGCCCGCACGATCCCGGTACGGCCTTTATCCATTTTCACCATTCATCTGGCCGTCTTGGCGGCATGACCGGAATGTGGGGGTATGTCAAGGGCGGCATGGGGATGGTCTCCTTTATCCTGGCCGATGTGGCGCGGGCGGCGGGAGCAGTGATTGCACCGGGTGTGCCGGTGGCGCGTATTCTGCCGGGCGAGGGGGTCGAATTGGCGGGCGGCGAGCGCCTTTATGCGCCGGTGGTCGTTTCCAATGCCGATCCACAGGTAACGTTGCGCTTGATCGGCAGCGCGGCCGATTCAAGGTGGCAACAGCAGGTGGAAGCGGTGCCGATGCGAGGTTGTACCGCAAAGGTCTCCGTGGTCTTGACTGAATTGCCCAATTTTACGGCACGACCCGGTCTCAACGAGCCGCATCACAGTGGGCAGATCAATACGCCATTGACCAAAGAGGAGTGGAAAGCGTTCCCTGCATTGGCAAATGCCGGTGAATTGCCGGCACGCCTTTGGACCGAACTCTACTTCCAGACGGTTCACGATGATTCAGTAGCACCGGCGGGCAAACACACGATGAGTGTCTTTGCCCAATATGTACCCCACACCTTTGCTCGTGGTGATTGGGATAGCCGTCGTACGGAAGTTGCCGAGACCGCGCTGGCCTCAATTGGGCGCTATTGCAGCAACTTCCCTGCGGCTGTGGAAAAATACGAAGTGCTGGGGCCACCAGACATTGAAGCGAAGGTTGGCCTGACCGGCGGCCATATTTTCCAAGGCGAATGTTTGCCCCCCTACATGTGGGACCAACGGCTCGCCTATCGCACCCCAATGGAGGGGGTCTACCTCTGTGGGGCCTGTACCCATCCCGGTGGCAGTGTGATTGCCATCAACGGACGTAACGCTGCCATGGAAATTTTGAGCGACCGGTAGCAAGTGGCAGTCACAAATTACACGTAACACGTACCACGTAACAGACGAGGCTATCATGAAATTCCCACCACCTTTTTACCGTTGGCGTCCCCATCCCTGGCATGGGCTAGAAGTGGGTAAGAATCCACCGCACATTGTTCATGCCTATATTGAGATTACGCCCTTTGATCTAATTAAGTATGAGATTGACAAGACGACGGGGTATCTGCGGGTTGATCGGCCACAGCGTACCTCCTCAACTCCGCCGGCGCTCTACGGCTTTATCCCGCGTACCTACTGCGACCGCCACGTCGCGGCGTTGGCTTCGACCGCCGACCGCGGGGATGGGGATCCGCTTGATATTTGTGTGCTGAGTGAGCGGCCGATCAACCGCTCGGAAGTCATCTTGAACGCGCGCGTTGTCGGGGGGCTTGATGTGAATGATGGCGGAGAAGCCGATGACAAGATTATCGCCGTGTTGGAGAATGACAATGTATGGGGCGGCGTCACCGAGATCGAAGATCTGCCACCGATTTTGATTGAGCGCCTTCGTCACTACTTTTCGACCTACAAGATGGTGCCCGGTGCGCCGTCAGCCTTAGTGGTTGAACAGCTTTATGGGCGTGAGCATGCGCTCAAGGTGATTGAGGCCGCCATGCGTGATTATCAGGAAGAGTATGGGGATTAGCCTTCGCTTTTTGTCAATTGTTAACATTCTCATTCTATAATTTTCAGTAGCTTTGCACATACTGATTGTATGCCGAAATTTGTTATGCTGGAGAGAAGGTCCCTTATCACTATTTGTGAATTTTTGCGCATTCATATTTTGCATCTTTTTGTGCATTCTGTATAATGTCTGACCGCAGCCTGCCAACGATTGATAGACCGGCAAGGCAGTCAATCGTCGTTTTTAGTAAAGGAGAAAGTGCATATGATTAAACGTCAAAACAGCAAGAGCAACAATCAAGTGAAGTTGACCTTTGTTCAGCCTTATGATGCAAGCAAACCCCGTACCTATGTTGCCGGTGATTTTAACGATTGGACACCGACCACCACACCATTGATAAAACGGACCAATGGTACAGCGAGCGCTTCTGTCACGGTGGAGGCAGGCCAACGAATTTGTTTTCGCTATTTCACCGAAGATGGTGCCTGGTTCAACGATAAAGCTGCCGATCAATATGAACCAGGGGAGTTTGGTGAAGATAATTCTGTGATCGTTGTTTAGGTGCAGCGTCAGGGGAATTATGACAATTTAGACGTAGGTCACATTTGCAACGTGACAAGGCTCATAGAGGCGAAGATTTCCTGCAGGGATAGGCGTTTTCCCCGCTTTGTCACGCTGCAAGCGTGACCTACCATTGCATGCTTGTAAACTAGCAAAACTTACGTAACGATGCACTAAGTGCTCGGCATCTAGTCCGTGATAGATTGGGGCCAACAGAAAAGGGGTGCACTCCGTCAACGGAGTGCACCCCTTTTCTATTGATTAACCAATTGGGAATCGCACCACTGGTGGCTCAGCCGGTGAGGGAATCCACCGCTTCATCGGTCGAGATAATCTCTACCAATGCCTGGTCGTGAGTCAATTCGACAATTGCCGTTGTGAGGGGGGCAACCTGCTCGACTGGTAAGCTGATCTGATAGGCGACATCGGCGGCATATTCTTCGCTCAACAACTCGGCTTCAAACTCTGGCAGAATACGTTGGATGGGGGAGACATGAGCATAGTCGAAGATCAGGGCAACCACAGCTTTGGGAAATTTTTCAGTCAGCAGCAAAGAAGCTAACGCCAACTGAACGCCGCCACTATACGCCTTGACGAGCCCTCCTTTGCCAAGCAATGTACCACCAAAGTACCGGGTGACTACTGCACAGAGATCTCCTACGCCGCTATGTAGCAGAACCGTTAGCATCGGGCGGCCGGCGGTGCCATGGGGCTCCCCATCATCACTGATGCCAATTTGCGCCGTATCACCCGGCGCACCAATCACATACGCCCAGCAGTTGTGGCTGGCGTCGGCGAATTCGGTGCTCACCGCGGCAATAAAGGCGCGTGCCGCTTCAACACTCGGTGTATAGCCAATCGTTGTGATGAAGCGACTGCGTAGGATCTCTTCTTCGGTCCGATGGATAGATGCAGGAATCGAATAGCGCTTGGAATTGTTCACAACACTGATCGCCCACGATTGGCATCGTTCATAGCGATACCGCCATTGCTCTATTGATGGTGATTAGGTCCAATCGTCATCATCGTCATCCAGATCACTATCACCCCATCCATCATCGTCATCTAGATCACTGTCATCTAGCTCAAGATCATCATCCAACTCTAGCTCATCATCATCGTCCCACTCGTCATCGTCGTCAAATGGAATATCAAGCTCAATTGGATTGGTACTGACGACTTCGAGTTGTGCACCACAACTGGGGCAGATGACGCGTAAGCCACGACGGGGCCGGTCATTAATTTCGATCTCTTCGTCGCATTCGACGCAAGTTGCAGTCACCATATTACTTCCTTTTTACCTTCTAGCAAACCTTGTTGTCTATTCTTATACTGTAGTTACGCAGATCTGTCGCAGCCTTCAGGTATCTCACACTGTCCAAATAAAATGGGTCGGACAACTCTTACTCTATCCAGTGCGCTGCACCTGAGTGGTTGTTTTGTTACTTTACAAACGGGGCTTAATTACGCCAGTTCAACAACCAACCCAATTTTCAGCCTATTATAAGTAGGGTTGCGGAAGAGTGCAAAGCACAATCATGCAAAAGCGTTCAATCTGGCTACTTGTTATAATCACTGTACTTCATTCGCTCAGGAAGCTCTCATACAAACCGACCTGCCAATTCCAAAGTCTGGGAGATTTCCCAGGGGAATAGACCAGAGAGGCTCTCTCTGCGTTGACATTCGTGAAGCAAGGCGCTAAAATCTTTGCAATTGATCGATGTTTCCGTATTGTAGTTTGTCATTCGTAGGTTGTCATTCGTAGGTTGTCATTTGTGTACACGCTAATGCACAGTTGACGAAACGTTACCGCAACGACTGAAGAACCACACAAGAGAACTATACGAGCAAAGAGCTTATGCAAACGCACATTGCCTATCTGTCTCTGGAACAAAAGGCGCGCCCGATTGGTGTCCGTATTGTCGAACCGCCCGTTGACACGCGGCAAGCTGTGCGTGGGCGTCTATACGCAATTGTTGAACTTGCCAACAATCAGCCCGAAGATGCACAACTCGTCGAGCGAGCGTTGAGTGTTATCCAACGTACCTATTACAGTGTCAAGGGCACGCAAACATTTGTCCTGACCGAAGCGCTGCGCGAAGCACTGAACCTCTTCCAAGAGGGAGTGCTGACCGCACAACCAAAGCCGCCATCCGTCGGCGCAACTCGGGAACAGGAATCCCAGGGCAACCCATCGCTACCTGGTATTTTGCTATTATCGTTGATCGATAATCGGCTGGTCCTCGTCGGAACCGGGCCCGCGGTGGCGTTCATCACCGCAGGCAGTAATGTTGATGTTTACCCTCCCTATGCACCAGGTGTTGCGCGCGATCTGCAGAGCGCAGTAGATATTTATCGCCAGGAGTTTACCTACGGTGGCGCGTTCTTATTGGCTGGTCAGCGTTGCCTCCAACATTTCACCCTAAAAGAGCTTGCCAGCATCGTGGCCTATATGACGGAAGATAACGTTGCCAGTGTCGCGACCGCATTGCGCAGCCAAGCTGGAGCCGACGCATTGACTGGCCTACTCACTGTGGTAACGCCAGATGAAGCGGATGAACCAGCAACTGCCGCTTCCCCAACATCTGTGCCGCCTAAACCCCTTGTGCAGTCTAAAAGACGTGGGGGACTACCGGCTGCACTCTCCATACCACCCCCACTTCGTGATCTTACCCAACAAACGCGTCATTCGTCTAACGCTTCCGACCTCCCATCTCAAGGCCAGCAACGTACTGAGCCAGAACATGACTATGAAGATTACCCCGCTCCTGCCAGCCATTCCGCTGGGGGAGAGCAAGAGCCATTGCACTCCAATCAAGCCTTGCTGCCTGGTAGCGGAGATAGGATTGTCAGGTCGGATCCTTCATCCATCAACAGACTCGTAACCGATGTCACCGATAGCCTTAAAAGAAGATGGGCACAGGGAGCGACATTTTTCCGTAGCTTTTCCCCACTCGAGGGGGCTAGCAAGCCAACATCTGCCACAGAAGTCGACAACCGTCGAACCTCAGCTGATCCCGATCATGTGGATAATCGAGTGCCAGCCAAGCACATTGAACAGGCACCGTTTGACCCCCATGCCGACCCGTACGCCGGCAGTGCGTCTGCATCGCAGAACCGTCCCCTGTCGCGGTGGGGCGCATCCCCCTCCGCTGATTCGGCAGGGGTTGAGCCATCGTTTGATTATCCCTACACGGAGACCGCTGTTGTTGCCGATCTCGATGATGCGGGTGATGTGGAGGAGCAGGATCCTGCCCATCTACAAGCCGCTGGGTCTGCGTCAAGGAGTGCTGGTACGCGTGTGACCAGTGCTAATGCCGGGCGTTCTGCCCCAGGCAAAAATCGGGCAACCGGCAGACGGGCCAGACTCTTTGCGCTGGCCGCCCTTTTGATCTTGCTGCTAACCGTTGTAATTGTAGCCAGTGTTTCGTGGGTGACAGGTAGCCGGAATGTGGCAGAAGCTGAGCGCACGTTGGATATGGCCCAAGCGAGCTTTCTCAGTGCACAAAGTGCCCTCGATACTGGTGACAAATCGACTGCTCGTTTGCGATTAACCGAAGCACAGGATCTCATCAACCAGGCCACCCTCCTGGTCGGCAGCCGCTTGGATCGTGCGGATCAGCTCAACAGCCAGATCGAGCAGGAACTGGCCGGCTTGTTGCAGATCTATCCTCTGCAGGCGTTGACTGTGCCGCTGGTGCAGTTTCCCCCCGAAGCCCAGCCACAACGGGTGATTGTCTCTGATCAAGATATCTATGTACTCGACACTGGACGTCAACTGATTCAACACTTCGAGCTCGATCCTACGCGAAATTTGGTGCTGAATACAGCGGGCGAGACTGTGCTGGCGCAGGGCGATAGCATTGATGGGCTGACCGTTGGTCGCCTGGTCGATATTACTTGGCTGCCTCCCATCGCTGGCGTGGACGACAAAGCCTATCTGCTGGTTCTTGATGGCACGAATAATATTTTCCGTTATGATCGGCGCGTGGAAGGGGCTAGCCGGTTGGATTTGGGCGGACGCACCGACCTGCTGAATCCGGTCCAACTGCGGGTCTATGGCGATCGCCTCTATTTGGCCGATGCCGGCTCCAACCAGCTCTACCGCTATGCGCGGGGCAATTTTGCCGAAGCGCCTGAGCGTTGGTTTGGCCCCCAGACACAGAGCGATTTGGGAAGCTTGCGCTCGATGGCAATCGATGGCGACATTTGGTTGCTCTATGAGCAGGGCTTGCTCTTGCGCTATCGTACGGGGGATCAGATGCAATTTTCATTAGAAACCAGCTTTGGTCAGATCAATGATCCTGTCGATATCGCGGTGGGTGATCAGGGTAATTCGATGATCTATATCGCAGACAGCGCGGAAGAGCGCATTCTGGTCTTTAACAAAGATGGCGAGTATGAACGGCAATTACGCGCCCCAGAAGGCGATGTTCTGCGCAATTTGCGCGGAATTTCGGTTGATGAAATCGCAGGGACGATGTACATTCTTACCCAATCCTTTCTCTTTAACCATCCACTCCCCAATTAGCGTCTGGTCCATTATTCTCAGTTCAGCTTGAGCAGCGGAGTTTAAATATTCTAAGACCATTGTGCTACGCTCCTTAACTGATGTGGAACCAAATGACTAGAAATACGTCATAAAGCTGTCTCTAGTGGGGGTAACGCTTGGCATTGGTCAGATACTCTGTGTATAATTTACCCGCAACAGATGTTTATACTGTTTATATTATCGTTGAATTGATTTGACTGAGAATATCTTGTAGATGAGTAAAAATTACTATTCGTTATCAGCAGCGGGTCGCGGTCATTCTTCGCTGCGCGGTGCCGGTGCCGCCCTTGTAACGCTGCTCTATGCCCTTCTTGTGATTGGGGCTGCGGTCGCCGGTAGCTACAAACTTTATCATTGGGCACGGTTGAACGTTGTCGATACCTATGCGCCCTCCATCGCGTTGGCCTTCCCTGAAACGCAAACCACCAACCAAGAGGATGGCACAAGTGCGCTGTCAGGTGTTGGCGCACCAACTGACGAAAATAGTGTGGCTGTCGATAGCCCGCCGGCTGAAGCCCTTGCTGCCATTAATATTTTGCTGCTCGGTACGGATGATCGGCCTGACGAAGTCGGCCCGTCCCGCACCGATACGATGATTCTGTTAACTTTAGATCCCCAATCGTCAACCGCTGGGATGCTTTCGTTTCCCCGTGACCTATGGGTGAACATCCCTGGCTACAATACCGCGGCCAAGATCAACACCGCCTATGGGATGGGGGAGCGCTCTGCGGCTGGCAATGGGCCACAGGTTGTCATGGACACGGTAAGCAGCTTTATTGGGTATCCAATCGATTATTATGTGCGGATTAACTTTCAGGGCTTTGTGAAGACGGTTGATCTGATTGGTGGCATTGACATCATGGTGCCCAAAACGATCGACGACGACGAGTATCCCACTGCCGACTATGGGGTGGAGACCTTTCACTTGGATGCTGGGTTGCAACATTTGGATGGTGAGACCGCGCTCAAGTATGCGCGCACCCGTCATGCCGATGATGATTATGCGCGCTCGCGCCGTCAGCAGGATGTGATCCGGGCTGTGGTCGACAAAGTAACGCGTGCCGATATGATCTCATCGCTCTTGCCGCGCGCCTGGCAATTGATTAGCACCATGCGGTCGAGTATCGATACGAATATCCCGATCCCCGTGCAGATTGAGTTGGCGACCTATATGCGCGAAGCCGCGTTGCAAGAGATCCGCCAGGATGTGCTCGATCATCGCTATGGGGAAGAGAAGATTACCGATGAAACTGGGTGGATTCTGATCCCCGACCGAGATAAAGTCCGGGCTGCGGTCAATCGCTTTTTCTCCCCACCCGTCAGTGCGGACCCAACGGCTAGCGTTGATCCGAATTGGGTACGGATCGAGATTCTAAATGGGACAGGTGAACAAGGGGTTGCCGCCCGCACACGCGATTATTTGCAAAAGCAAGGCTGGCACGTCGTTGCCATTGGGGATGCCGACCGCAGCGACTATACCAAAACGATTGTAATCAATTATGGCGTGCCCCAAACCATCATTGATCAGGTGGGCAAAACATTGGCCCTACCCACGACCTTTTCCAGCTTGAAGGGCCTCAACAGCAGCAATCCTGTTGATCTGCGGATTGTGGTCGGTCAAGATCTCCTGCCACTTTTGGAGTAACCTTTGTACCAGATCTTTCCCCTCCGTCATCTGCAAGCAGCGCAACCAGCTACTTCCTTTGCCGAAGCCTGTGCGCGTGTCAATCAGATTTGGATGCAAGAAGCCAATCCCGCTAGCCCCTGCGCTGCATTGGATGAACATTGCCGCACATTGTTGCTGACCCATGATGCCCCGACTGCCCATGCGGTCGTGCTAATTCATGGCTTTACCAACTGTCCCTATCAGTTCCAGAAACTGGCCCCGTTGCTCCATGCCATGGGGCACAATGTATTGGCTGTCCGCTTGCCGGGACATGGCTGCGCCGATCGGTTGACGACCGCGTTAGCTGGAATGCGCGCCAATGCCACCGTTGATGCTGTAACCGCAGCGGTTGATATCGCGCATGGGTTGGGGAAGAAGGTAACCGTGGTGGGCTTTTCGTTTGGCGGCGTGTTGGCGGCCTGGTTTGCACAGAACCGGGCTGATTTGGAACGGGTGATCATGATCTCGCCGGCAATCGGGATTCAGGCGCTGCCAAGCACCCGCCACCGCCTCATTGCCAATGGGCTGGCGCTGCTGCCCAACTTCTATCAGTGGTGGAATCCTACCCACAAAGCCGAGGGTGTCGAGCCCCGCCATGCCTATCCCCGCTTTGCCACCCACGCCTTGGCGATCATGTTGCGGCTGGGGCAGACGGTGCTTGATCAAGCGGCCAATCGTCCCCCCGCCACGACCAAACTTACGCTAATCACCAATCCCAGCGATCCGGTGATCAGCCATCAATTTGTGGCGCAACTGATGCAGGCGTGGACAGCTCACGGTGCCACCGTCACCGAACATCGCTTCCCCGCCGAGTGGAATCTGCTCCACGATCTCATTGACCCGCTACAGCCACAGCAGCAGGTGGAGCGGGTCTATCCGCTGTTGATGGCGTGGTTGGGGGCGAGTTTTGCATAGATTACTTAGTTGCCGACGGAAAGCGGCGGTTTTGACGCTGTCGATTGGCGAGAATCTTTGTGGACCGTGTCCTTTGGCTGGTAATTGCAGTTGAACTTGACATAGAGGAAATAGCCGGCCAAGAATAGCCTCTTCATGACCCCATACAACCATTGTTGACACCAATAGACATAACCTAACCTGGACAAGCCAGAACCAAAAAGGGTCGGCTTGTCCAGGTTAGGTTTGCTATATATTTATAGATTAAATGTAAACAGTATGTGTGTTTCTGGATGGGATTAGCTTGTCGCAGGCGGTGTTTCCCGCCCCATCAGAGTCACCGCTCGCGCGATGCGACTCGTAAAAGGCCCATCCATGCTGCAGAGAGGGAAGCCGTATGTTTGTGCCTCAGCCTGGAAAAATGCACTGTACTGGCAAACCATAGCTGCCACTCGCTCGAAAGTAGCTGGTGTAGTCGCCGAGCGCAACACCCAATCCTGGGGATCTGTCGAGCGCTGCAAGTCTATTTGCAGTTGCTCGGATTGGGTTCGGTATAGAAAGATTGCGTGTATTGGAAACTGTTGGTAGCTCGTACAGAGTTCCTGCACAAAGGCCGGTTCAAGGTGATAACCTTCGACAACCATTTTATGGTGGTCATGCAAAGCGTAGATCAGAAAATCGCGCAACCCCGGCCATGTCGTTGCGGCTTTTGTCCGGTAGTTCGCGATGATCTCGCTTGTGGCGTACCGATCATAGCGCTCATCTACGGTTGCAGTCTGCCAATCAGGATAGCGGTCCTGAAGCTCGGTTGCTGGGATATAGTTCGTAAATGCAGTTCCCAAATAATCAGCAGGAACTCGCGTACAACACCGCATCTTAGCGATCTGTCGGGCGAGGGTGATTTTGCCACAACGAGGAGCACCACCAATAAGATACAGCATCACAGACTCCAAAGAACTGAACATTTCTCATGAAATGCACGTACAGCACATCTCTCGGTTGGCATTTGTCTAGCGGCCCAACGCATTGCTGTGCCGCCAGGCGAGTGCGGCAAGGGAGCGCTGTTAAAGAACCCACGTGCCAGCGGGCAGAAAACGAAGAAATCGCGCTGGGAAAGCTGGTCGGCACCAGCGGATGTTCGGCAGAGATGTCTTTACAGAGAGGCTATTTTTATCTCAAACTCCCGCTGTTTACGAAAGAAACAGACCTCGAACTCCATAAAGAAATTCATCTGCCCCAAGATCAGTGACACACTGTTACTGCGCGTCCAAGCAAAAACAAGACGAATCGGTGCAAGGTCACCGATCTCTGCCATAGCAAAGAGCGGTTGTGCTGCGAAACCGCCAAGATTGCCAGCCAGTTTGATGGTTGCCTTCCGGTCCTCCCACGACTCACCAAGCTGCAAGCCGATATCATAAGGCAATACATTGACAGTCGCACCGCTATCTACCAACCCAACTGCTTCAACCCGGTTACGGTCAAGCTGTAGCGTAAGTGGCAAGCGCGGTAGACTATCAAATTCGTTCTGAGTTGGTGCAGCAACCGTATACGGATAACGCATTGTTTACTGTTTCTGGGCTTCAACGGTTGTTAACGCCTCGGCCAATGCTTGTCCGGCACCAAACATGTCGTAGGGGGTCGGCAACATATAAGTCTTATTATGCTCAAACGGATAAATTTCTTCACTTGTATCCAATTCTTCGGCTAGAATCCGAATTAAGCGTAATTTTTCAAATGCTGGTAACTGCCGAATCGTGGGTAACAGCTCAACGAGTGTCATGGTTTTCTCCTTCTCAATCCTTTGCGACTACGAAGAATTCGCTAAACATAATCGCGGCTGAGCCTATTATAACAAAAAAGCTGGGCGGATGCTATCAATTGTTTGTACGCAAATATCATCAGCGGCTACCACGCCGTCGCTGACCTAGCTGCCACCGTGGAGCTACCAGCATCGGTGACGGCGTCGCCTCTTGATTTGGTTGGTAGCGCCTGCTATCCGCATCCAGCGCTCCCGCCAGAGAAGATGTGTTGGGAAGATATGTTGGTCGCTTATCGTGAGGTTGGCGTACGCAGAGAATGGCAATGCTACAGCACCAACATCTGGACAAACTGGGAGAAGGTTGGTGCAACTTCTCGCCAGAGGCACCCGTCCGAAGAACTCCACCAATCACTTGCTACGACACGCGGATCAACCTGACTCGTGCGGTAGTCAAGAAAGATGCCCAAATCATCGCCGGGGAATCGGTTCTCCGCTATAAAGATGGCTTGCTCAATATCAAGCCAAGGCAGCACAACCGGTTGGCTGCTTTGCGAACCGCGCACCTCGTGAAAAACTGTAGAAAGCCTGGGATCATCAGCAAGAAAACAGTGCGACTCTCTCCATGCAAGCTGTTGCGGCTTGAGAAAATCGACGGGTTCTCGTAGAAAGGGGATAATCTTCATGATGACCTCATCGCCTGGGTGTCGCCATCGATTTTGATCGAGTAACTCTAGGAGTAGTGAGGGTAACCGTAGGCTATCTTTATAAGCAACCATCAATCGCAAATTCCGTCCTAATCGTTGTGAAGAGACAGCCTAATGGCAAGTGTCAGCGAACCTGGATGCCTACAAACCAATTTCTGCGCACGCCATGTTGGGCTGCGACTAGTTGTCTGTCTGCTTAATTTTTAGAAATCCCTGGCTGATCATACTCGCACGGGGATTTCTAAAAATTAAATGGTCGCACTACTAGTAACAATATTTTTAGGATATAAATAAACGGTGTGTTTATTCAAGTTACAGTTCTTGAGCTATCTGTAAGAATGGGGCAGTTGATTTACCCAAGATTGCCACCCCAGCGTCAAGAGGCGATGGAATGTTAAAATGACTACGAGCCGCACCATTCAGCGAAAATGCATAGCCCTCGATATTGACGACAAGAAACAGAGAATCAATACGCTCCAAAATTACTCTGTTGGCTCGGAACGGCCAATCACCCTGAAAGTTCTCACGCTGAATTAATTTTGTGGGTGAATCAGTACTGAGAATTTCAGCTTCCGAACGTTTTACCCAGTTTCTTTTTTGTTGATTAAGTATCTTTACAGATCTACGATAGTCAATTTGACCAAACGCTTCGTCCCTAATATTTCGAAAGTTTGAAAATGTAACGGATGCCTGGGAAATACGCTTATGAGGATCTACATGATCGCCAATCGTAAATTGCAATGCGATTGCCCGAACAAACCGTTCAAGACAGCCAACGAGTTTAGCATTGACACGAGGGTAATACTCATAATAAAGTTTCTCTGGATTAAGCAAATATGGCTCTGGATGTTCGATTTCTGCCTCCAGAATCTTCCATTCAGCTTTAGGGTCACGTGGGCTATGAGGGCTACCGGCAACTACGTCGAGATTATAGTAACGACCAAATCTCCCAAATAAAGATAGAATCCTGATAGATTCTTTCAAAATTTTATCGTTCGAAATGAAGTGGAACTCGGTATCTATGAGCGACCGGTTACGCCCTCCATAATAGTTTAGACATATCTCTGAAGCCAGATTTTCTAGATTGTGCCCGAGATCCTTCATGAACTTCATGTCTGGAAAACTCGAAGTTTTCCCATAATGAACTACCGAGATATAGCATTTCATCAATCGTTCAAGTCCGCTGGCTATTAGCTGATGAGGGAGATGATAAAAGTCGTTTTCGGTATTAATCTCCTGAAGTGCACCAAAGCCATCGGTGATTAGCAAGTTAGCATTTTGTAGTTCGTCTATCAGATGAAGAAAACGTTGTGTCTCATTAGTCATCATAAAAGTCTACAGTAAATACTTTGCATATTGTCTACTGTCCGTAGATTTGCCAACAGAGTGAGCGCCGAACTATGTTTATACAGCGTCCTTCTATCTCCCCAACCTACCAGTGTTGCAAGTATGTTATACAGCGTCCGTCTAGTAGGATAGTCGCCGCTTCCGCCTATTAGAACACAAGTTGTCCGTATAAATCTTTTTGTAATTTTCTAACATACTACTACTACTACTACAGCAAATTATAAGGTTGGCTGGTTCGCTAATCAAATGCCAATGATGACCCACCTGTTAGCCAAACTAAAACGCCGTTTTGTGAGGCTGTGGTGATTGATGTCAACAATATTGTGCCATCTGCTCCTCACACGTCTGTTGTGAGCATAAATAGGACATTTTTTTTGTGTAGTCACGAGTGCCTTCAGTTGATACTAAAAAGAGGGGGGTGTCTACGCCGCAGCGTAGACACCCCCCTCTTCCTCTATCCTAACCCCGCTCGTCGATCCAGTGCTTGTAATAAAACTCACTGTTCTCATCATCATTGAGCCGGCTAACAATCTCAAACATCCACTCATCGAGATGGGCGTCGTGGCCATCGGCGCGGGGGAAGGGGTTGTCGTACCCTTCGGTGAGCGCACGGCCTACAAAGTCAAGCCCCTTGAGTGCCAACTCAGGCACATCGAGCCGGCGAACCCCTTCGCGCTGCATCACCTTTTCGTTGACATCGGCAATTGTGAGGCCGCCGGGGATCAGCGGCAGGGCGCGGGTGCGCATCATTGGGTAGAAGATGTCGAGCACTTTGCGCTCCGAGCCAAAGGCGCTGCGCGCATCCTCTTGTAGATACTCTTTCGGCAGATAGAGGCTGGTTGAATAGGCCCCGTGGCGGCCATATTCGCGATTGGAAGGGTCGCGACTGACCTTATCGAGACTGCCGCGCCAATCGGCAAAGACACTCGCTTCGACGCCAATGCCATGGTCTTCGAGCACCGCGGGGAAGCGCACGGCCATCTCGCCCATGACAAAGCGTGTGATCTCCAACTCTTTTTCGCTCAACTCACGCAATTGCCACTGAAAGAAGCCCTCGTCGTCCACATCTTTGACATAAACGGGCGGCATGCCCGGTTGCAGCCCTGAGAGCGCGGCGGCGACCGTGTTGAAGTAGACCACGCGATCGGCTCCCGCCTCTTGCAGGGCTTCGATCAGCTTTTCTAGTGCTTTGCCCTCCATAGCCATGCCATCGTTGAGCCAATGAAAGCGGTTGCCCCACTGTGCCGTTTCGGCCTGATCCTGCATCGCTTTGCCAGTCTCAAAATTGATCGAGCGGCTGAGATCGCGCCCGAGAATCGTAACGCTGGCAGCCTTGCCAGTGCCCAGCAGCGCCGCTGCAAAGGCACCGCCAAGACCGGGGCCGGTTGCCCCTGCCAGCAGAATGTGGCGACCCTCAACCCAGTTGAGATCATAAGCGCCATCGGCCAGCAACTGTTGCTGGCTCGACCAGGTCTGATCGAGCAAGGCGCGCGCTTCAGCCGGAAATGCCTCGGTCTCTTCCTTGGTCGGTTTGGTGAGCGGTGGTGAGCCTTCTTTGATCCGTAGACCTGGGGCAGCGGTCCCAAAGGGGCTGATTGGCGTTGCAGTCATGATCGTCTCTTTCTATGCTGGTTCTGTTCATTGATGCTGTGACTCAGTCACCATAACTGACGCAGGACGCCGGCTGCGCAGGTAGCGTCTTGCCGTGTCAAAACCGTGTAGTTCCCGATTATTGAGAGTAGTAAAGACTTTAGTCTTTACTACGAAATCGTGGGTTGCTGAAGCTGAGTCTTGTGTCAATATTACCTAATTAAAACACGGCGCGCGGTCTATCGTCGCGCATGAATTCGTCCCCCCAGGCGCAACCAGCCGATCGTGCCATCCGCGTTGCGAATAAACTCGGCGCGTGAGCCAGTGGACGCCCCGCCAGTGACGATGATGCGGTCGGGTGCAACAAAGCCGGCGGGTGCCACGGGCGGCTGTGGACCAGCGGGGGAATTCTTGTCGGGGAAACCGCCTTTGGGAATTACTTGCAGGAGCAGATCCTCTTCGCCAAGGCTCACTTCCACATCGCTCAACTGCGCACTGTAATAGCCGACGTAGCCTTGCCGCTCCGCAACCGTTGTCGATTGCAGCGCCGGCTTTTCGGCGTGTAAGCCAAGTTCGTGGGCCAAACCCCATTCGCCTAGATCGCGCGTGACTTCACGCCCGCGATTGGCATTGCTGAGAATGACCAGCGCAAAGTCCCGCTCCGGCACCAGCGTTAACTGGGCGATCTGACCATTGGTTGCGCCGCCGTGGCCCACGGTACGTACGCCGCCGATTTCACTCAACAGCCAACTGATGCCCACATAGCTGGCCATTGCGCCCGCTTCTGCCTGGATCGCTTGCATCTCGACAATCCGCGCTGCCGGTAAGAGTTGTTCCCCACTGGCATTTTTGCCGTGAGCTAGATGAAAGCGGGCATAGCGCAACATATCCGGCACCGTGGAGATGACACCTCCGGCTGGATTGGCACTGCGCGCCAAGGGCCAGGGGGTAGCAACCGTTGTTTCCAGCGTTTCGTCCTCACCTTTGATTACCGTGTGGCCCACGGCAAAGCGATGGGTCATCACATCGCCGGCGGAGAAAAAGGTCATAGTCATGCCAAGCGGGTCGAAGAGCAACTCCTGCATTGCTCGTTCATAGGGTTGGCCGGTTACCGCCTCGATCACGCGGCCGGCCAGGCTAAAGGCCGCATTGTTGTAGGACCAGAGCGCACCGAGCGGCGTCTGTTGGGGCAAGGCTGCCATGTTGGCGACATAGCGGGCAAGCCCATCGTCGCCATTGCCCGTGTTCTCAAAATAATCGCCCACCCAGCCGGCGGTGTGGGTAAAGAGTTGGCGCACGGTGACCGCCGCCGCGGTCGCTTCGTCTTGTAACTGAAAGTCAGGAAGATAAGTCCGCACCGGTGCATCCAACACCAATTTTCCCCTATCCACCAACCGCATTGCGACGGTCGCGGTCATGGTCTTGGTGATTGAGCCAATTTGGAAGAGGGTTTCCTCTGTCACCGTCAGCGGGTGATTCTGATTCGTCACACCATCGGCAGCGATGATCTGCATATCGCCCTGCGTGATGCCCATGACAATTCCTGGCGTACCAGTTGCGGCGCGCTGTGCGGTTAGTTGTTTCTGTAATTCGGTAGTCGTCAGCATTGGATATTGGCCTTGGTCTGTACCCCAAAATTCTCTGTTCCCACTGGGCCACAACCGAATTTGGGGATCGGTGTTTATTCAAATACTTCTTGAACCGGATTCATTGGTCGCTTTGGGTAGAGACAAACATCGACCTTTAGCTCTGAACGGACTTGTAAATCAAATGGAGTGACATCGACATCCTAAATTCCTAGCCGCTGAGGTGGCTTCTCACTGTTAGACGGCCAATTCGATTGGCCGTTTTTAGCAAATGTCAACAGGCCCTAATCACATCGCAAACTACCAACCGTCTCCCAGCCGCCGCTTGCCCACGAATCCATCATCGCCTGTTGTACCGCAGCTAGTTCCAGCGCGCTGGCGAAGCTCGGTTCGACCTGTTGCCCTTCGACAATCGAGCGCAGGAAATGAAATGCCTCGATACATTTGAGATCCTCATAGCCGATGCCGATGCCATCACCGGGATTAAACCGCCCATGGAATGGATAACTTGGGCCGCCAAGTAACTTCGTGTAGCCATCGTGAGCCGGATCGCCAGTCGGTAAGTAGAGTTCCAACTCATTCATGCGTTCAAAGTTCCACTTGAGCGCGCCCTTGGTCCCGTTGACTTCAAAGGACATTTCGCACTTGGGGCCAAAGATTGCGCGACAGGTTTCAAAGCTAGCTTGTGCTCCGTTCGCACAGACCGCCAATGCGCCGACGTAATCTTCATTCTCGACGGGGCCGGTTGGATCGTCTGGCATACCAAGCCCGAAGTGGCTGCCTTGGCCGGTCGGTAGGGGACGCTCGGTGATAAAGGTGTGACGATGGCTAACCACCCGGTCGATTGGCCCAATCAGCATGTGTGCCATATCAACGGCATGGGACATGATGTCGCCCAACACGCCGCTACCGGCGTATTCCTGCTTAAAACGCCAGGTGAGGTGACCCAGCGGATTGCTGCCATACATGGCAAAGAACCGGCCGCGGTAGTGGGTGATCTGGCCCAGCCGCCCCTCCTCGATCAGCTGCTTGGCGTATTGTACCATTGGTGCCCAGCGATAGTTAAAGCCGACAAAACTCATCACGCCGGCGTGGCGCGCCAAGGCCTCAATTTCTGCCGTCTCTTGTGGTGATCGGCCAACCGGCTTTTCGCAAAAGACGTGTTTTCCCGCGGCCGTGGCCGCGCGGACCATCTCCAGATGCAGATAGTTAGGCGATGCCACATTGACAACCTGCACCGCTGGATGTGCAATGACCTGCTGCCAATCGGTGGTATACTCCTCAAAGCGTAGGGCTGTCTGTGCCGCTTTGGCGCGCGCTTCTGCTTCATCGGCGCAGATGACCAGCCGTGGGCGAATTCCACTATCCTGAAAGCGATCGGCAATATTGTTGTAGGCGCGGCTGTGGGCTTGACCCATCCACCCCATCCCGATGACGCCAATGCCAAGAGACTCTGTTTGCAAAGTGCACTCCTTTTTAATTAGGAGAGGCACAGCGCTCGGTTTCGATACGCTCAGAAAAGTTCGCTACTCAACCAGCGCACTATGCCTGTCCTGTTGCTTAATGTCGAATCATCGGGAGGTAGAGTTTTCTGTCTGTTGCTGGCTGATAGCGCCGCGGCAGTACCTTCTCGCCTGGGGCGATCGATGCGCTGCTTACAATCGGCGAGATCGTGAGATCGCCAACCGTCAGATCGACATGGTGCGCAACCAAGATTAGCGAACCTGCCGCCACATCGGAGGCATCCCGTTGCACTGTTTTGGTCCAATTGCTCGGCTCTGCCTGATTGCTCGGCCATACTTTGACCGAATACAAGACCCCCGCCGGCACAGACTCAACGCGCAACTTCCAGATATGCGTATCACCCACGGCAAAGGTTACTGCCGGCGATACCGGCCCATTGACGTATAACTTGTCGCCGCCACCAAAGTCGGCCCAAGGGGTGAGCCCTGCTGGTAACCAACCGACATGGGGATCCCAGCCGGCAACGGGAATATCCGTATGGCCATTCCACCGGGGGGTGAGCCCAAAGCCAGGTGCGATGCTAATCCCATTGTTGGCCCCAGAGCGGTCAAGCCCATTGATAGTCAAAGGCACGGTGACTTCGTAATCGCTCCAGCCCACATCGCCAAAGGCCAGCACGCGGTCATAATCGACAATGCTCGTGCGTACCCCGCCACTCACCTTCGCCCACAGACCATCGACCACTTTGGTGACATCCTGTAGATTGGTTACAGCATCCCAGTGAACATTGAACGGCAGCGGCCAACGGTTAGTTGCATTGTAATTGACCGTCACTGTTTTTACGGTTGTGCCAAAATTGCTGCTGACGGCGGTAATCTTAATGCTGTTCGCCCCCACATTGAGTTGTGCCCGGTCGATCTCGATATTAAAATCGCCGGGCGAGACCAACCGCCGATTATCCGGCCCAATGTTGAGTGAATGGCTGCTCCCATTGTTGAGTGTATAGGAGAGCGCCGTGATGCTATTGCTACTTGGCACGTTGCCCAAAATGTTGACCCACCGTTGTGCGTTCCCTGGTGTGCCAAAGGATTGCGTATCGCCATACCAGACGTTAATCGTTGGCCCAGCGCTGGGATTGGTAAAGAGGGCTGTGACGGTTTTGTTGTCATCCATCAGGATCGAGGCTGGATTGACATTGCCTGCTAGCGCACCACCCCAGCCGACAAATTGCCAGCCAGCCGCCGGGGTAGCCGTTAGCAGAACCTGGCTCCCCTTGGCATAGGCACTTTGCAGCGGATTTGCCGTAATCGAGCCGTTGCCCTGGCTTTGGAGATCCAATGTGAAGGTGGCGTTTGGATCTTCCTCGAAGAGCGCGGTGACCGATCGGTTGGCGCTCATGGCGACTGTCGCCGGGTTGGCACTACCAGCGATCGCACCGCCCCATTGCACAAATTTCCAACCCGGTGCCGGCTGTGCGCGGACGGATACCGTTTCATTGCAAGCATAGCTGGCGAAATTGGGGTTGGCGACAATCGTGCCGTTGCCTTGCGGTGTGGTGGTCAGCGTATAGCCGCTGCTATCCTCGGGAGCAATCGGTGCTGCCGAATTAAAGAAATAGTCGACAATCGTCGTCTGAGCGGGCTCTTCGCCATCCAGATCGGCCGCGTTACCACCATAGACGCCGATCTCCGTTACCTGCATCGTGTAGCTGAACTGTTTGGCTACAGACCAGGCCGCACCGTCTAAGGAGTAGCTCACCGTCCATTGGTTTCCTAGCCGCTTGGCGCGTAGGAATTGGGGGGCCACCGCTAGCGTCGCGATCTGTTGATAGTGAACAACGGTGGGCGCAACGCCTTCGGCCAGTGTGGCGATAAAGATATTGGTACTTTGACCATCACTCAGATATTCAATGCGCATCAACTTGCCGCTGCTATCGGCAACCAAAATTCCTTGTAGATGATAGCGTTGGCTCACCCCCGATTCAAACTTAACTTCTGCCGTGAAGTCGCGATTGAGTGCAGGCTGCATGAGACGAGCCGCATTGACCGTTAGATGATTGTTGCCGGTCACCCAGATATCATGATCAGCACCGGCCGGCACGTTGATCAATGCACGCGTCCCATCGAGCGTCAGCGTGGCGTCACCGGGATGAGAAAAGCGCCATCCATTGCTACCAAGCGAACAGCGATTGAAATCGTCTGAAAAGAGCGCAGTCTCCTGGCTTTGCTGGAAGAGTGCCGTGACCGTTTTGTTGGCATCCATCGTCAGCGAAATAGGGTTGGCATCGCCGCTGAGATCACCGCTCCAGCTAACGAATTTCCACCCTTGGGTCGGTTGCGCTGTAAGCAAGACGCCTGTGCCGGCGGCATAACTACTTTGTGAGGGATCGGCGACGATGGTGCCGGAGCCCTGTGCCTGCGTGGTTAGGGTGAAGATTCTGGATGCACTCTCTTGAAAGATGGCAGTAACGGTTTTGTTTGCGTTCATAAAGAGCGATACCGGGTTGGCATTGCCGGTCAGATCACCGCTCCAGCCGATGAATTCCCAGCCAGCCGCCGGCTGTGCCGTCAGTGAGACATGGCTACCCGTCGCATAGCTACTCATGGCTGGTTCTGCCATCACCGTTCCACTGCCTTGTACCTGAGTAGTAAGGGTAAAGGTTGTAACCTCGACCGGCTCAAATATCGCGCTCAAGCTCTTGTTGCCATCCATGAGCAGGGTCGCCGGATTGCTGTTGCTGGTGACATCGCCACTCCATCCGACAAATTTCCAACCAGCGGCAGGAACCGCTGTCAGCGCTGCGCTCTGATTGCAGGCATAGCCGGCTTGGTCTGCCACGACGGAGCCATCCCCCGTCGTAGTGCTCTCGACATGATAAGGTCCAGCACTGTCGCCAGCGCCCCGTGCGGCTGTGTTATAAAAATAGTCAATAACGCCACTATGCGCCGGTTCATTGCCAGGAATATAGGCGGCATTCCCCACGTATGGACCAATCTTAGCAACGGTGAATGGCTGTTGAAAGGAGAATGCACTCCAATGCGTGCCATCGGCTGAATAGGAATGATTCCACGTATTGCCGGTACGCGCGACGCGCATGTAGGCGGGGACAATGCCACTGATGATTTCGTAATGCTTGACATCGGCCGCCGCACTCGTGATCGATGCCGCAAGCAGCACATAGTTTGTGCCATTGTGGAGCAACTCAAAGCGCAAACGATCGCCGTTCGCCTGCTCGACAAGAATCCCACGCGTCTGGAATTCTTTGCTCATCGGCGAAGCGTACTTGATCTCAACTTCAAAATTACCATTGTCAACCGCTTGGGTAAGCCTAGAGACCGATAGCTTGTCTGTCCAAATATCGTGGCTGTTTTTTTGCGGCACGGCGAGGGTAAGCTGACCATTGGTCAACGTTGGTACCGGATCGCCGCTCCGCCCCGCGACAAAGCTCCATTGTGGCGCTAGCGTACAGCTGCCAAAGTCGTCTGATTGGATGGTGGCTTGGGCTTGGACAGGAACAATTGTGGCAGATAAGAGTCCAAGCGCAACCACTACCCCTGTGGCAAAGAGCAACATGATCGCTACTGCTTGCTGTTCTTTGCAATGAAAAAAGAGCCAGGAAATCGATGAGAAGCGCCCTGACTGAAAAGATCTCCCCATACAGTTGTAAATCCCCCACTAATAAGACCGCTCACACGGAATGGCCGTTTTGCGCTTGGTTATCGAACAAGCGCAAGACGGCCATTCATAATCACGACACCTTAAAACTTACGGCTCCACTCACTTGGCCAACGTTCGACCACAACCTTGGTCTGTGTGTAAAACTCAACACCGTGGCGCGATTGGGCGTGGAGATCGCCAAAGAAGCTGGCATTCCAGCCGCTAAAGGGGAAGTAGGCCATGGGGGCGGCCACACCGATGTTGATGCCCACATTGCCGGCGTCAACTTCATGGCGGAATTTGCGGGCGATCGAACCACTGCTGGTGAAGATGCTGGCTTGGTTGCCATAGGCGCGGTTGTTAACAATCGCGATCGCCTCGTCGACATCGCTGGCGTGCATCAGACTGAGCACCGGTCCAAAGATCTCCGTCTTGGCGATTTCACCCGCCGGGTTGACACCGTCAAGAATCGTCGGGTAGACAAAGTAGCCATCCTCATAGCCGCTGACCTGCTTGTTGCGACCGTCGACCAGGACATGGGCCCCTTCCTGCGCACCTTGGGCAATCAATCCCTCAATGCGCGCCTTGCTCTCGCCGGTGATGACCGGTCCCATCTCCGTTCCTTCATCGAGCCCAAAGCCCACTTTGCGGCTCGTCGCGGCGTCGGCGATCTGCTCGGTAAAGACCGACTTGGCGTCGCCAACCGTCACGGCCACCGAGACGGCCAAACAGCGCTGACCAGCACAGCCAAAGGCCGAGTCGGCGAGAATGCGTGTCGTGGTATCCATGTCCGCATCGGGCATAATGATCACCGGATTTTTGGCCCCGCCCTGGCATTGCGCCCGTTTGCCATTGGCGGTTGCCCGGCTATACACATATTTGGCGACGGGTGTCGAGCCGACAAAGCTGACCGCCCTAACGCCCGGGTGATCGAGCAGCGCATCGACGGTCTCTTTGCCGCCATTGACCAACTGCACGACCCCCGCCGGGAAGCCGGCCTGCTCCAGCAATTCAAAGAGCTTTTGCGAACTCATCGAGACCTTTTCGCTCGGCTTTAAGATAAAGCAGTTGCCGGTGACGAGGGCATAGGGCAGGAACCAAAGCGGGATCATGCCTGGAAAGTTAAAGGGGGTGATCGCGGTGACAACGCCCAACGGCTGGCGGAACATGTGCTCGTCAATCCCGCGCGCAATATCCTCGTTATTGTAGCCTTGCATCAGGATCGGTGCCCCACAGGCAACCTCAACATTTTCAATGCCGCGGCGCAATTCGCCCACGCTCTCGGCATAGGTCTTGCCGCACTCCTGCGTGATAATCCGCGCAATGGCATCGACATTCTCATCCAGCAGCGTCTTGAGCTTGAACATATGCTGGATGCGGTCACCGACCGGCGTCTCTTTCCAAGCGTAAAAAGCCTTTTGCCCGGCTTGAACCGCGGCATCTACCTCTGCCCCCGGTGAAAGTGGTACATGGGTCAAGGTCTGCGCCGTGGCTGGGTTTTTGATATCGATAAAGGTCCCGGCGCTCGATTTGGTCCATTGGCCGTTGATGAAATTGAGTAGTTGTCCGTTGGTTTGCATATCAGTTCCTTTGTATCCTATGTTAGTTCCTTCAAATCATCTACAGGGGGAGATAATCGTATCACCACTATTAACAGCTATTATAATTTCTTGAAAAGCATGATATAGTCGGCGAAATGACCTCGATCTCTCACAAGTCATTGTGATGTCAAGTAACTTTGTATAACTGGCCTGATGAATTGTTGGTTTGTAACCAAACTTTCTGCGAAGCCAGCCTTTTGCATTGCGGATCTCCTCTGGTTCGCTTTTATACTGTTCTCCTTGGTGGATTGTCTCTAAGCTTGCCAGGAACCATGCTTCATATTCTCTTCTAGCGCAGACAACAACAACCGAGAAGGGGAGTGATTCCATCGCTCTTATTCGGTTCGTTAGTTCGTTTGCCCGTTCTTTGGGACATTCGTCATCCATATCCAGCAAAACAAGCACGGCAGCGCAGTCTGGAAAGCTTTTGTAGTAACGTATTACACGTTCCAATTTATCACCATGAAAGAATTCACTATAAGACATCCGAAATGGTGGAATCTTTTCAACTGGGAAAAGTGTGTAGCAATTTAGATCAATAAGCAGCTTATTGATAAGCACTGTTACAGCAGACTGTGAACCTGACACTGGTCGATTTGCTTCGCCTTGTCCTTCAACAATGGCGTAAATCTTGTTCCGACTCATGATTCAATTAACGTCAGTTGTTCAGCACGTCGAAGTCCTTGAGCACGTAATAATTCGCCCGGTGCAAATAGACGTTCTTGAATTGCCAACCGTTGTGTTTCATCAACCGGATCAATCAACGTTATGCCATCAATTTTCTCTACAACACGCAGTTGTTCCACTTTACACATATCCAGTAAGTCGGGGCTATGGGTTGTAAGAATTACCTGGCTGCGATCGCCCGCTGCTTCGATTTCATCCCATAATACACTCAGTGCACCGGGATGAATCGTGAGTTCAGGTTCTTCGAGTGTAACCAAACTGCGCTGTTCACCCTGGTGTAACGCAACTAAAATACCCAACATACGCAGTGTTCCATCGGATTCTTGCGATAATTCAAAAAGCGCCCGACCATCATTTGTCATATCATGGCGCAGTTTTGTAACCAGATAACCTCCTACCTGGCTTACTTGAATATCATCGATGTCCGGAAGCACGGTATTGATCGATTCACGTAGCCGTGCCAGCAGCGGGTTTTTTGAACGCTGCATCTCGCGTAATGTAGAAGCAAGATTCGCACCATGTTCATCCAATGGATACGGGTTGGCTGGCTTTTGTGGATCGGATAGTGCATTCGGAAAGATGTTATAAAAGGCGAAAGCTGTAAGGTAATCGTATAATTTTTTATATGGTTCGATTGTTGCAATAAGCGGTAGCAGTAATGCGCGGTCATTAATTTGAGGTTGTATATCCCTTGGATGTTGAACCCAGGAACCATTGCTCGTTTCGTAAGAGACATCTTGTTGATTCGCGATTTCTTTGATGTAGCAACTTTCCCTTTTGACGCTATACTCCCCGCGGCGTTCGCTGCCCAGTATGATGATGTATGTGGCAATGATCGCATCAGTCTCGATGGTCAGCCCAATTTCGACATCGAAGGGTCGCCCTTTGGCAGACCATCGACGTAGTGCGCTCATCCCATGACGGTTGACTACCGCAGCATCCAAACCAAGTCTGCAAGCATCGTAAACAAAGCGAAAAACATCAACGAAGTTGCTCTTGCCTGATCCATTGTGGCCAACAAGAATCGTGATCGGCTCAAGATTGACCCGGATGTCCGCAATACTGCGATAATTTTTTACCCACACACTTTTGATCATGATTTTTCCTAGTTAAACAGAGTGCTGCTACATTGTCTTGCAGAAACGAATGAGTTCAGGGAAATAATATTATCCTCTTGCATCAACACATATTTGTTTCTTCAAGATGAATGAGTTAACTGTAAAACGCAACACACCTCATATTCTACAGAAAGTACCGCTCCTTCGCCCGCATCTCTTCCCACTCCTCGCGTGCCGCTTGCACGGAATCGCTCTCGCTGACCTCAGCAATCGCCACATCCCACCAGCTTTCATAGCCTGGTACGCCCAGATAACGGTCGTTGGTGACATAGATCACGGTAGTTTTGTCGACAGCGCGTGCATCCTTTAGTGCTTTTACAAACGTGGCATAGCTGCCACACTCAATGACGTGCGCCCCAAGGCTGCGGGCATTCATCGCCAGATCGACCGGCAACGTCTTCACTTCGTAACCAGCCGCGTCGGTGCGATGATGATCGTCCTTCGTGTAGGCATAGCGAGTGCCAAAGCCGTCATCGCCAATCGAGCGGCTGAGCGAGCCAATGCTTTTGTAGCCACTGTTATCCATCAGGATTATTGTCAGCTTAAATCCCTCCTGAATCGAGGTGATGATCTCCTGCGACATCATCAGATAGCTACCATCACCGATCATGACATAGACTTCGCGCTCGGGCGCGGCCATCTTAATGCCCAGTCCACCGGCAACTTCGTAGCCCATCGTGCTGTAGCCGTACTCCAGGTGATACTGTTTTGGGTGGCGGGTGCGCCAGAGTTTGTGCAAATCCCCCGGTAGGCTACCGGCGGCGGCAACCATGATCGCATCGGGATCGCCCTCTTCATTGACAGCACCGATCAGCGCTCCCTGGAAGGGAAGGCCTCCCTCAGCTGTCTCGATGTTGTAGAGCCGATCGACCTCGGTCTCCCAACCGTCGTGGAGTTGGTGTGCCTGGTCACGATTTTCTGTTGAATTCGTGTAGCCATCTAAGGCATCTGACAACTCTTCCAATGTTATTCGAGCATCACCAACAAGGGGTAGGGCATTGTGCTTGAACGCATCAAACTCGGCGACGTTGATGTTAATAAATTGGACATCGGGATGTTGGAATTGGGTCTTGCTGGCGGTGGTGAAATCGCTGTAGCGCGTGCCAATACCAATGATCAGATCCGCCTCTTTGGCCAGTAGATTGGCCGCTGAGGTGCCGGTTGCACCAACAGCACCCAAGCAGAGGGGATGCTCAAAGTGCAAGCTACCCTTGCCGGCCATCGTCTCGCCAACGGGGATCCACGTCGCTTCGACGAAGGTGCGTAAAACATCCGTTGCTTCGCTATAGAGCACGCCACCGCCGGCAATAATCATCGGCTTCTTGGCCTGCTTAATCAGTGCTGCGGCACGCTGAATGGCCTGCCAATCAGCACGGTTGCGCCCGATTCGCCAGATCCGTTTGGCAAAGAGTGCTTCGGGATAGGCATGGGCCTCGGCCTGCACATCTTGCGGCAGTGCCAAGGTAACGGCACCCGTATCAGCTGGACTCGTCAGCACACGCATCGCCTCTGGCAGTGACATAATCAATTGGTCGGGACGGTTGATCCGATCCCAGTAGCGGCTGACCGGTTTAAAGCAATCATTGACGGAAATATCCTGGCTCTGGGCCGATTCTAGCTGTTGCAGGACCGGGGCGACATTGCGTCGGGCAAAAATATCACCGGGCAACAGTAGCACCGGCAACCGATTGACCGTCGCGGCCGCGGCACCCGTCAACATATTAGTCGCGCCTGGCCCAATCGAGGAGGTACAGGCAAGGGTGCGCAGCCGATTGCTCTGCTTGGCAAAGGCCGCGGCGGTGTGCACCATTGCCTGCTCATTGCGCGTCTGATAGTAGCGAAACTCGGGGTACTGATGGAGTGCTTGGCCCATGCCGGCCACATTGCCGTGGCCAAAGATGCCAAAACAGCCGGCAAAAAATTGCTGCTCGATCCCGTCGCGCTCAACATATTGATTCTGTAAAAAACGCACGATCGCCTGCGCCATTGTCAGACGTACGGTCGCTGAATTCTCCATAGCTCCTCCTGGATTGATGCTAATTATAGAAACTACTTTTCTACCTATACACCCCACCCCCAGCCCCACTGCTAGTAAGGTACGGATTCTATGTCATTCCTGCCTCCGCAGGAATCCATCTGTTAACCCTATGGACCCCTGCCTCCGCAGGGGTGACGATCCAACATCCCCCTTACCTCAATCGCAGTGACCCCCAGCCCCACTGCTAGTAAGGTACGGATTCTATGTCATTCCTGCGGAGGCAGGAATCCATCTGTTAACCCTATGGACCCCTGCGGAGGCAGGGGTGACGATCCAACATCCCCCTTACCTCAATCGCAGTGACCCCAAGCCCCTCCCCGCGCCCAGGAGCGGTTGCCTGCTAGGCGCGAAGGAGGGGAATTGTAGCTCCTCCCTTGCTTGCGGGGGAGGCTAGGAGAAGGTAGCTACTTTTATGGCATTAACATCCAACTCGCCATATTGTTAATCAGCGTACTCTGTTCGGTCGCGGGCAACCAGGCCAGGGAAAAGGCCGCGATCATCAAGCGTGCCTCACTGTCACCGCTCGACGGATCGGCAAGCACAACGAGGGCAGGGGCATCGCTCTGCTCGCTAGCTGGGCCACGTCGCAGGACAACTTGTGTCGCTTCATCGCCTTCGGACAGGGCACTCAGCACGGCGGCCATCGTATCAGCGCCGGTGAGTTCAATGGGACTCGATGGTAAATCCGCCACCAATGCGGGGATGGCATCTTCGGAGACAAGATCCCACACTTCTGCCGACTCTTCGAGCCCAGGCAAGGGGACGCGACTACTGACCGTAATGCGCCCATTGTTGTTGATGTAACTGAAGAGCGTTTCCAGATCAGTGCCATCAATTTGACCATTGGCATAGCCACCGTTGCTCCAGATCACCCAGCCATAGGCCATGAGATCATCAACCGTTGGATCGTCCTGATCACTGACACTCCAAAGATCAACTTGATAACCGCCGGCGATCAACACCTGTAAATAGAGATCCGCTTCGCTCAGTTCGGTGGGGCTGGCTGCGCTATTGTCATCAATCAGCAAAACCGGTGCATTGGCCCCGCGGGGCGGCGTCTGACCATCACCGGGCGTGCTATTGCCCGGTGAACTGTCGCCCGATGAGCTGTCACTATCCGTGGTACCGCTGTCGGTTTTGCCGCCAGTCGCCGTGCTACTGCCGCTGCCCGTCTTCTCTAGCGCGCAGAAGGTCAGCGGATCGCCAATCACACAGCCGGCAAAGTCATTCTCTAATAGGCGCTTTACCCCTATATCGATACCGCGATTATTCGCCGCCAACACCGCAAGCAATGTCGTCCCATCGGCCTGCTCCTGTTGTACAATGAGTACCGTCTCCTCCGCCAAGAAGGTGAGCCCCGAGGAGAGTTGTAGATAGGTGGTAATCACCGTTCGGATCTCCACTGTCGGGGTAGTCAAGGCGGTTGCGGTTGCCGTCACCGTTGTGCTGATCGGCGCGGCTTCAGTGGTCGTAACCGCAGCTGTAGCCTTCATCTCATCGGCTCCCTCCTCGACTCGCACTACTGCTGTGGCGGTGGGCGTGGCAATAGGCGTGGCAGTTGCGGGTTCTTCGGTTATTGTTACCGGTTGCGTCAGTTGCACCGTAGGCGTGCTTTGCGCTCTAACTGGCACTACTGTTTCCAGAATCGGTGCGGTCGTCCCTGTCACAGCACTGGTCGTGGTAAAGGGTGTCGTTATCGTCAGTGATGGCGATGGGGTGAGGGTTGGCAGCGGCCCCGGTGCGCCCTCATCTGCCTCGCCAGTCGCTTCTGGTGTAGACCCTACCGTGGGCGTTGCCGTGCTCTCTGCGTCCTCTTCTGCTTCCGGAGTTACAATGGGCGTCGTTGTCGCGATTGGTACAGTTTGGGTCACTACTTCCCGATAGAGTTCAATTCCTAAATTGTCTAGAATCGTGGTCTGGCTGATCGCGATTGTATAGTCGGCTAGATAGATCAGATCGCTAGTTGCGCCTGTATCGGCGGTACCTGTTGTGCTTGTTGCAGTGGAAGTTGTGTTTGTTAAGCGCGTGCTATCGGTCAAGGTTAGAGTGCGACCGCTTGTCTCCAACGCCAATTGAATCTGTGCTCCCTGCATAATCAGATCCGCATTGATGGCCGCGCTGGCCCCAAAGGCGAGGTCAACGTTTTTGCTTAGATAGTCTGGAAAGTCGACAACGCGTTTTGCCCGTTGATCCGCGCTGAGAAAGCCGGCAACATAGTCGACAAGCCGCTGGTTATCGTAGCGCTGGCGATAGGGTTCCGTCAGTACATCGAGGTCGGTCAGGGCCAGGACGCGTCCAGCCGTGCCTGCTGCGGCGATCCCTGCCACCGCCGCCGTTGTAAAATGATTGCGGCCGACGCGCAAGCTGCTCAGAGTGGTATCCACGCTTTGTAGCACGGCATGAAGATCGCCGCTCAGGCTGCGCCCCCCATAAAAGGCAATGGTGCTATTGGCGAGTGTTGGTAAAGTAGTGGAGAGCGCTGGTGTCGTGTCGACTGGTGCGTCGACTGGTGTGTCACCTGCTGCGTCATCTGTCGCAGCTTCCTGAAAAAAGAAGGTATAGTTGCCATCGTTATGCACGGTGTCATAAAGATAATCTTCATTGAAGACGACGCCAAATGGTTCACCAATCATATTGGTGGCAGCTGCATAGTCGCCGGAGATATCAGGATCGCTAATTAAGAGGAGCCGCCCGCCATCTGCGACAAACGCTTCTACCAGTGCGATCTCCTCTGGTGACCAGAGAAAATAGGGGCTGATTACGATCAATCCACTGGCATCGGCCAGTTCGTTGGCGAGCTCTTCGGATTGATCCGGGTACTCCAGATAGCTGGTCACCGACAGCGCGTCAACCTTGGAGAGCCAATAGCGCAACCCGATGCCTTGACTTGCCAGTGCATCGGCCAATGGCTGCAAAGAGCTAGGGTTGATCGAATTGTAGTGAGCCAGGTCAAGCAGGACCGGCCCGGCTCGAAACTCGCCGCTTTGGGTGCGGTTGCGCTCGTCGAGCGGCGTGGGGACGGTGGTTGGCAACGGTGTTGCGGCCAATGCCAACGTTGGCACCGCTGGTGGCGTATAAGAGCGCGCGTTATAGTGCCAAAGCCCATCTCGTACCCATACTGGCGTAACGAGCAGCGCAACCCCTATGACCAAAATAACAAGTCGTCGTAAAAAGGTCACCATGGTTACTTCCCTCCCTGTAACTGCTTAGCAGATTCATCGCTGAAGAGTTCGACAGACGCATCTGGCGGCAATGAATCCAATCGTGTAGAGGGTGCTCGTAAGGGGCCAGCGGCCGCGGCGCGCAATTGGTAGAGGTGGGCCTCAACCGCTGCAGTTGGCACGACATTGGGCAGAGGGATTCGACTGTCTAGGAAGTAGACTGCATCCGTCGGCGTTGTTGCGAAGACGGATGCGACCGCTTGCTCTACGGAAAAGGTCGGCTGTTGGTATTCAAGGGTGAAATCATAGCCAAAGTAGTCAATTAGATCACGCACTTGATAATCGGCCACATCGGCGAGCGCAATCGCGGCGTCGATCGCGTCGCTTCGGCTGCCTTGATTGTCGATATAGCCAATGCCCAGCGCTTCACTCCCCAGATAGATCCGCGCTTCGGCGACCGTATCGGCACTAACCTGCAAGGGATTGACCACCGCATTGCTGCGCTCGTTGACGACGTGGCCAACAAAGGCCGCTTTGAGCAGATCAAATTGGTGGATCTGTTCAAAGCGGCTGGAACCGGCTAGTTTATAGGGGCCGCTGCTTAGCTCGAGTGGATCGATATACGGATCATAGGGACGCCCCCCGCGTACCCCAACATTACCAACATAGCTGCTGGGTGCAGCAAAGATCTGATTGGCAGCAATCGCCATGTAATATCCCCCGCTGGCGGCAATACTATCGATACTAACCACGAGCGGCTTCTTCTCACGCAACTCCAATAGCGCATAGAAGAGATTTTCGCTACTGGTCGCCAAACCACCAGGGCTATCGATCTCGAGCACGACCGCCGCAATGGTGTCGTCATATTGCGCTGCTTGGATCACCTCCATCAACTGATTAGCAGAATCTTGATAGATTACATCGGCAAAGCGGACCACCCCGATCACCGGCTGTGGTGCCGTCTGTTCGGCAATGGCCAGACCGGCGATCAAGCAGATCGCCAAAAAGCCGATGGCAATGGGCAATTCCCATCCATTTTTCATGCGTTCGTTGCTCCTATGATATAAAAATGGTCAAGCAAACAGGGCTCAACATTGTTCCCTGTAGTTTACCAGATGCATGCCGGTTTCAGGTAATAGGCTCTGAATACGCGGATTGTTAAAGACAGGACCGGTAAAGTGTCCTAAGGCGGAGGCTGAGTTTGTCGAAGCCGTAGCGGCTACGGCTTCGACAAGCTCAGCCTCCGCACTTCCTGCTCTCCTGCTCTCCCCCTTACAATGGCCAAATCCAGGGGATTGCGATTGTTGCGACCAGCCACATGAGAATGGTCATGGGGAGACCAATGCGGATATAGTCGCCAAAGGTATAGTTACCTGGCCCCATGACAATTGCATTGACCTGGTGACCCATTGGGGTTAAAAAGCTGGCCGCGGTACCAAAGGCAATTGCCATGATCATGGCCGATGGATTCACACCCATTTTTATGGCCAGGCTTAGTGCGACCGGTGCAAAGAGGACGGCGACCGCTTTGGCCGAAATTACCTGCGCCAGTAAGTTGGCAACGAGATAGAAGATCGACAGAAAGAGCACCGGCGAGGCCGCGCCAACCGTATTGAGCAGCAGGTTGACGATCTCGGCGGCCAATCCGGTTTCATCCATCGCGTGACCGAGCGGGATCGCAGCCGCCAGGAGGAGCAACGTTGATGAGTCGAGGCTCTGAATGGCTTCATCAACCCGCAGACAGCGGGTAATCACCATGATGGCCGCGCCAGCTAAGGCCAGGACCACAAGGGGGATCGGCGTTAAGGCTGCTAACATGATTACTGCGACCATGATGACCAGTGCCAACTTGTTTTTGCCAGCACGCAAGATTGAATTTTCAACCCCTTCGATCAATAGGAGCTTTGCCGCGCCGGCTGCGGCTTGCAAGGCCTCTGGCGTCGACTGCAAAAGCAATACGTCACCACTATCAACGCGCTGATTGTACAAGCTATGCCAGAGCGCCCTGCCGCGGTGTTGGACGCCCAAGATCTGTACGGCATAGAGCGGTCCATTACGGATCTCATCGACCCGGCGGTTGTTCAACGGCGACTCTGGCAAGATCACCGCTTCGACTAGCCGCTGCTCTAGCTCTCTCTGTCCAACCTTCTCTTCGGTTCCGTTCTCCGCGGTACGTTTGTTGCCCAATCGCTTCTGTTTGGTTGATCGGCCTTTCCCCGGTCGATTTTCGGCGAGTGTTGAATCTGCCGCAAGCAGTGGATCCGCTTGCTCATAGGTCATAACAGGTCGCGCCTGTGCACTCGTTAAAAAATGGGCGATGGCGTTGGGGGTGCCCGAGACTGTTAAAATATCACCTTCCAATAAGGTGAGCAGTTGGCTCTGTGTGCCCTGATAGCTCTTTCCCGCACGCATGAGCGCCAGCAATTCTACGGTGCTGCCCGACGGTAGCGGTTGATTGCGCAGATGGCTTGGATTGGAGATGCGGCGCCGGTTGCCGTGCTGCAGATTGGGCGGTAACCGTTGTCCACCGGCTGCGATCCGGCGAAAGATTTGGGCAACTTGTTGGTTGAGCAATAGGCTCTCCGTAGCCAGCATGACTTCGGAGATGTAGATACTCTCGGTCCGTTTGCCTAAGCCATCGGCCAAGGGAGCATGATTTGGCAACAGACGGTCGCTAAAGAGAAAGATAAATAGCCCACCGACCAACCAGTAGATAACCCCAAGCGGTGCAAACTCAAAGACGCCAAAGCCGGGCCCACCCGCCTGTCGATAGAGATCATCAAGCAAGATATTGGTGCTGGTGCCAAAGAGCGTCAATGTTCCGCCCAGCAACGAGAAGTAGCTGACCGGAATCAACAACTTCGAAGGGCTCACGTTAAATTGACGGCTAAGCGACAGAATTACCGGCACCATCATCACCACAATGGGTGTATTGTTGACAAAGCCGCTGGCCAGCGGGATGACGATGGCTAGCAAGAGCAAAAGACGGCGCGGGCTACCGACCGATAGACGCGAGAGATAGAGGGTTACTGCCTCCAACGCGCCGGTACGGATCAAGCCGCCACTGAGAATGAACATGGCGGCGATTGTGACTGTAGCAGTGCTGGCCAACCCGGAGAAGGCCATCTCCAATGGTAAAATTTTGGTGAAGGCCAGCGCGATGATGATCAGGATCGACGTAACTTCAAAGGGCAGCCGGCGCGTTGCATAAAGGATCGAGCCGGTTGCCAAAATAAGTCCCAGCAGTAGCTGCTCGGTTAGCATAAGCTGACCTTACCATCCCAACTCTTCCCGCAAAAAGGCGCGATTTCGTATGGCGCTGGCCAATGGGTCGATGCCACTCTCCGGTAAAATATCCTGTTCCACCGTGCCCCAACCCTGATAATCCATCTCGTGCAGGATGCGGTTAATGGCTTGCCAGTCAACCGTGCCCTGGCCAATTTCGGGGAAGACGCCGGCGCGTACCCCGTCAAAGTAATCACCTTGCTGGGCCAATACTCCGTCGAGGGCCCGCTGATCACACTCTTTGATGTGCATGTACCAGGTGCGGTCGCGCCACTTGTCGAGCACCGCTACTGGATCGCCACCTCCATAGAGAATATGGGCCATATCAAAACAGAGACCGACTGTCGTTGGATCTGTGCGCTCCAGAATGGCATCAAGTTCAAATGCTGTCTCCACATAGCCCCCCACATGCGGGTGGATACAACATTGCAGCCCATACTCCTCCTGGGCAAGTTGGGCAAAGGCATTGACATTGGCCGCCGCCTGCTCCCATTCGCGGGCGCTGAGGCTATCTTCGGGGCGCACACGACCGGCTCGCTGCGCGCGATTCTCGACGACAAAGAGCGTGTCTGATAGGACGGCGTATGCGCAGCCCATTGCCGAGAGCACCTGAATCGTCTCCAAAGCCTCGCGGTAGACAGTCTCATTCGCCTGGCCGTGGACGAAGTCGAAGATCGTAAAGGCAGAGATCAGTTGCAGATCGCGCTGTGCCAATTCGTCACGCAATTTCGGCTGATCAAAGGGCAGATAGCCGTATGGGCCCAATTCGGTGCCCTTGTAACCGGCGGCTTGGATCTGATCGAGGACCAGCCCGTATGGGGGTACATTCGGTGTATCTTTCATGAGAACCCCCCAAGAGACGGGGGCGGTTGCAATTTTAATGTTCATGGTCGGTTCCTGTGAATGCGTGTTGCGTATTGCGTATCAAGGTAAGAAAGAATGGCTGTAACCAACAAACAGATGAAGGACACAGTGGATTTGCCACGGCGCATGCGGAATTACAAAGCCACTTGGCCTTTGACCCGGCAAGCTTGTACGTTGACGAAACTTTCGTCAACCGCATTGCCTATCCTTTGCTTCCAAAATCCGCTGTAGTGTTTCTGAAATCCCTGCTCTACCACTGACTTACTCTAACCCACCGCGACTTTCGACAAAGGCCATCACTTCCTCATAGGTGGGCATAAAGTTAGCGCAGCCATGTTTGGTGACGACAATGGCCCCGCAAGCATTGCCAAGACGGGCCGCTTTACGCCAACCCCATCCCTTCGTGTAGCCAAAAATAAAGCCCGCGCCGAACGCATCCCCTGCCCCTAAAATATTATAGATGTCAACTGGATAGCCCGGGGCGTCAATCACTTCACCACTTTTGAGGTGGATGCGTGCGCCCTTGGCCCCGATTTTTTCGACAACCGCTTTGGGGCCCAATTGTAGAATGCGCGCAATCGCCGCTTCCACATCACCACTGACTTTGGTGTCGGAGATCTGGGAGTGGGTGAGGTTCATCTGACTGGGATCACTGAGGAGGGCGGCGTTGATCTCGTCTTCGGTGCCGATCACAATATCGACATTCGGCATCACAGAGCGGACGACGACCCCAAAGGCGCGCGGATCGTGCCACTGGTCGGGGCGGAAGTCAACGTCAAAGATCACCTCGGTGCCGACCCCTTTAGCCACTTCCGCCCCAAACATGGTCGCACTACGACTCGGTTCCTTGCAGAGATTGGTGCCCGCAAATTGAAAGACGCGGCTATCGGCTATTGGCGCGGCGAGCAGATCGTCAATCGTCAGTTCGATGTCGGCGCAGTTGTCGCGGTAGTAGACGAGTGGGAATTTGTCGGGTGGCTCGATACCCAGCACCACGGCACTGCTGCGGTGGCCTGGCTTACGCACCGTAAATTGCGTATCGACCCCTTCTTTATTCAAAAAGTCAAGGATGAAATCACCAACCGGGTCGACCCCGACGCCAGTCACAATCGCGGTCTTTAGCCCCAACCGCCGCCCGCCGACACTGATATTGGTTGGTGACCCACCGACATAGGCGGCAAAGCTACTGATCTGCGGAAAGGGTGCGCCGACATCGTTGCTGTAGAGGTCGATCGATGAACGTCCCATGTGGAGGGAGTCGTAGGTTTTGGATGAATTTGTGGTCATTGGAAGCTCCTGGATCTGGATGCGTGTTGCGTTTTGCGTGAACTGTTACTGTTTCAGTGGTACGCGGCCAAAGTGTCGCGTGATTGGGAAATTGGGTGTTATGCCATCGTTATTATGGCATTGGTACATCTTCGAGAAGCTCGGCTAACGCAATGCCGTCTAACCTGGCTGTCTTTTGGGTACTCGTCGCGTCATACAGCACTTGTGTTTCAGCTATCGTTGTGTGGCGAACTGTTGGAATCAGGCGCAGGAGGTGGCGGATGATCTGGGCGGTTAGGTTAAGTCGGTGCTCAGTAACGGTGGAACCGAGCACGTGGCGTGCTTTGAAATACCAATCACGCGTTTCGCGGGCGGAGCCGAGGGCATATTCGTAAAAGCGTGCTTGATCTTTGCCGGAGTTGCGGCTGTACCCTTCAGCAACCGTTGCACTAATCCCACCGGCGGCGCGCAACAATTGATCCGAAAGCGCCCGTGTCGGCACGCCCTGCGCCAACTTTACCGCATCAAACCACGCCAAATCACCTAAAAACAATCCCAAGCGATAGACCTCCATCTTCCACAGCGGATCATCGGTGATTGCTTGCGGTACCGTTGTCAACCATTCGGTGTAATTCATGAGAAGAGCCCTGGGTTAGATGCGTGTTGCGTTTTGCGTGAACTGATAAGGTGAGATTGGTGTTCGACCGAAACCATGAACAAATAGCGCTGTTTTTGGAACAAATTGTTACATAAACCGCAACAAGATCCAGTTACAGTTCACGCAAAACGCAACACGCATCAATAAAGCGGTACCGCCGGATTCATCCCGCCATAAGTTCCCTTTACCCATGCCACCTTCGGATCATCCTGGTTGGCGAGGCTTTGGGCGCTGCCGGCGAGTACGTTGAGATAGTAGCTGGTGTAGCCAGGCACGCTGACAACGGGGTGGTAGCCCTCGGGCACAAGGACTGCTTCGCCGTCGTGCACCATGACGAGCGCGTTGATCGGATACCCCGCTTGGTGCAGTGGCGAACCCTCGTCGGTGTAGACGCGTTGATAGGCCAACCCATTGGGATCACTGTTGTCGCCGTCGGTCACCTTGGGCTGTGAGGTGATCTTAAAATAGTAGACCTCTTCAAGATCCGCTTCGATCAGCGTGCCATCTGGCGCTTCAAGATGGACATCGTGCTTGTGGCCAGGATAACTACTCCAGCCGCCGCTGGGGGTATAGACCTCTACCAGCACCAGTCGATGAACAGGCGAGCCAGGCGGCAGCAGATCGTTGATCTGGCGAGTTGCATTGTCGCCACCCCGGATCGAGATTGGCACATCCGCCGGTTTGATCAGCCACGGCTCGTGATCCTCGTCGGTCGGCACCCAGGTAACAGCAAACTCGCCCGCCGTTTCGGCCGTAACCGTAAATTCCGTATGGCGCGGCAAATAGAGCGCATGGGCCGCACCGGCAAAGACATTGGCGCGACCGCCAATGCCCGACCATTCCCCGCGGTTTGAACTGACCTGATAGCGCCCCGTCAAGTTGACAATTGCCAATTCGTTTTCACCGCTGCCAAAGGACCAACTTTGGCCAGCCGCCAACCGACGGATCTGAAACGAGATATAATCCCACCCCGCCGCTTCCGGGGTAATCGCCAATCGACAATCGGGATCCCCGGGCTGTGTCTGCGGGCGAACAAGAATATTCTCAGGGGTATAGTGCATCTGTTTTTGCATGAAAAGCTCCTTGCGTTGGATGCGTTTTACGTTTTACGTGTACGATAACCGGATCTGGTTGCTGATTTTGGAACAAGATGTGCGCGGAAGCAAGTACTCGCTATTCATCGTGGGGCGCGCACCAATGAAACAGTCACAGTTCACGCAAAACGTGCCACGCACCTATTTCTAACTCGACCCGCGAATAATCAACTCGCCGAGCATTTTTGTACTTTGAAGATGATCGGGTGGCATCTCCTGATTGATGAGTCTGATGAGTGTCTGCATGGCCGTCGTGCCCATCTCCCGCCGCGGTTGGTGCAATGTTGTCAACGGCGGAATTGTGTAGGCGGCCACGTCGATATCATCAAAACCGGTGACGGCGACATCCTCTGGCACGCGCAAGCCCGCTTGGTGTAGATATGACATTGCGCCAATCGCCATCACATCGTTGTAACAGTAAAGGGCATCGGGGGCAGGCTGCCCCGCTGCCTGTTGCAGCAACCGTGCCGTCGCCCGTACCCCACCGGCCAACTGACCACCTGGATCGCTGACGGTACCAGCCGATTGCAGCCCTGTCTCGGCGAGCAGATCACCCCACGCCTGTTGGCGCGCGGCATTGGCTTGTCCACCGGAACCATCGCCAAGATACGCGATTCGCCGGTAGCCCTGGTCGATAAGATGGGCCATCAAGCGACGTCCCCCTTGATAATCGTCGTGATAGACCGAGTAAATCGATTCTCCTTCAATTTGTGTGTTGATCAAGACCAGCGGGATACCACTCTCCTGAAGCAGATCGGCATAGCGGCTGCCGACACGGCTGGAGGAGACAATGATACCGTCGACCTGACGGCCCAGCAAGCGACGCACCACCTCGACTTCTTGATCCGGCATGGATGGCACGCTGGCTGACTGTTCGCCAACCCCATCGCTGCTGGCCAGAAAGAGGCTGTAGCCATGACGCGCCGCCTCTGCCTCTACCCCTTGCGCCACCTCGCTGTGAAAGGGATCGGCAAAAGAGGTGACGACCAGCCCCACGGTATAGCTGCGTTGGGTCACCAACCCACGCGCGATCAGGCTGGGCGTATAGCCCAACGATGCGGCCACGGCAAGAATATGACTGCGCGTAGTCATACTAACACGCCCCCGATTATGAAGGGCACGACTAACCGTCGGCGCACTCACCCCAGCCACTTTGGCAATATCTTTGATGGAAACACGCTGTTTCATGGGCAGGTGGTTACGTTGGTTGAGATCCAGATTGTAAGGAGCACAAACGTTTGCGCAAGAGAAAGATAACATGGAAGGAAAGGGCACGTCAAGTAGGATGGCTACATGAACAGAAAGCTCGTACCCTGAAGTTAAACCAAGTAACAGGGTAGGAGCTTTCATGTTGTTAATTTGACCTATATCCAATAATACAAGGTCAGCCGTTCAGTATTGACAATCCATTACCGTACGATAATTGGTAAATAGATCGCTTCGGGGACAGCGGGATTGGGCTGTTCGCTCAGTGGCGCAACGGGTACGGCTGTATTGCCGGCCGGTTCGCTGCTGGGGTGGATGATGGGCTGCGTACGTGGCTCCTTGTTGGCAGCGATGTAACCGACCGTGACTTCGCTGCTGCGGCTTTGGTCTGCGCTATCAATGGCAACGGTCAAGCGATAGGTTGAAGCCTGATAGCCAAAGATCTCAATCTGGTAGTCGCCACTCTGCTGAGCCCTAAAACTCACGCTGTCTGTGCCCGTTCCTTCGTGATTGCTAACCCAAGACTGATTACCGTCGGGACGCCAGACATAGAGGTCGGCATCGCCGGTTAATGTTTCCAGCGTTACATTGACCTGTTGCCCGGCGCTGACCGTGCGCCGGTAGAGACGCACCTGGCCGGCCAGCACCCGATCCGAAGGTGGGTTGTAGTCGATACGCGTTTTAACGGTCACTTCCGAAATATTGCCAGCCCCATCGCTGACCCACGCTTGGATGTAGCGCACACCGCCACGGCTGGTTAGCGTCCACGGGAAGGGACTCTGAAAATCAATCCAGCCCGTGTTTTGCATGGCCACCCACTGGCGTGCCGATGAGTTGAATTCGCGCTCGACCAGATACATGGAGGTCACATTGCCCTCTACATCATCAGCATCTAACGTAATGGAGACCGTCGCATTTTCGGTCTGTGGGGCACCATTATTGACCTGGAGCAGCGTAATGGTCGGCGGTGAATTGTCCCCCGTCGGCGGCAGCAGGGTGAAGTAGCGACTGGTGGTATTGTTGCCTTTAGTGGTCTCAACTTCGCTATTGTCTGGATCGATCACCGCCACGATTTGCACCGCTTCGGGCAGACCAGTCGTATCCCACTCGACAAAGACCGGCTCAATAACCTGTGGCCCGGGCACCATTGGTGCAGTGGTCACTTGGCCAATAAGTTGGCGAGATCCATTGTCATGCTGGCGGTAGAAGGCGACTGCGACCTGCCGCGTGCTTTTGCCACCCTGTCGCTGTACATTCAGCCCCAGTAGTACCGTCTCACCTTGCCGGATAGTGAGAGGTGTTGTCCACAGGTCATCAACCCCAGCCGCGAAGTCATCGCCGGCTTGGTCTAGCACCGAGTAGGCGGCCGTCAACGTGGCGGCCGTGCTTGTGTTTGGATTGAGCACAACCACATCGTAAGTCCCGGATGTCAACCCAACTGGGACAACCGCTTGTACTTGGGTACTGTTAACCCGCACCACATTGCCCAAGACTTGGTCGCCCAAAGTGACAATGAGCCCATCCTGTAAATTGAAACCATAAAGTATAATCTCATTTGGCACGTTATTGTAGCCTTGATTTGGCGTAATATTAGTCAGAGCAGGCCCCGTGCCGGTGACAGTATAGCCAGCGGGTAGAGTACCGCACTGACCATCAGGGTTGCAGACACGTACGGTGTAGGTGCCGGGGAGCAAGCCTGCCGGAACTTGCGCCAATAGTTGCGTGTTGTTGACCCGGCTTATATCTGAAAGGACATAGCTATCTAAGTAAACTTGGGGTGTATTGGCAAAATTTGTTCCGCGGATTATCACCCCTGCCAGTTGATTATCAGGACTGCTATTAGGCGTAATGCCAGTAACGAGAGGTGAAGGACCGCTTGCCACTAAAGTCGATGTTGGTGTTGGGAGTACTATCACCGTATTTGTTGCCGTCGGGACAGCCGTTGGCGTGGCCGTTACGTCCAATACAACCGTTGGTGTCGCGATACTCGTTAGCGTCGGCGTGATTGTCGGTTCCAGTGTGACTGTTGGCGTTGCGGTGGTGGTTAGCGTAGGTGTAGCTATCGCTGTTGGCGTTGGGGTCGCTGTAGATTCTACTGTCGAAGTTGGCATGAAGGTTTCGGTACTTGTTGGCGTCGACGTGCCTGTCGGTATCGCGGTGCCAGTGGGCGTCGCTGTTGGCGTTGGCGTCGCTGTTGGCGTTGGCGTCGCTGTAGATTCTACTGTCGAAGTTGGCGTGAAGGTTTCGGTACTTGTTGGCGCCGACGTTGGCGTCGACGTTGGCGTCGACGTTGGCGGCACGATATCAATATTCACCTCGCTAGAAAACCAGGATTCGTTGCCATCTGTCCAATCATCTTGACCATCAGCTTGCATATCATAGGCCGTGACAGCCACATAGTAAATACCTGGTTCCAAACCGTTTATAGTCACACTGAGAACGTTACCGACATCGAGCACGTTGGCATAAGGATAACCGGCATCGGTATCATAGTAAACCTTATAGCCAATAACATCAGACTCAGGATTAGCTGGCCAATTGACTGTGAAGTTGTGATTGACAGTGGCAATTGCGATATTCACCGGTGGTATGACCGGTGCATCAAGCCGTGCTGTAGATGCTGATGGACTGAGATTAATATAGGGTTGACCAAATTCGTCGAAAGCATTGTAGATCTGGGGTGGGCTTGAAGATCCCCAGTAGTTATGCGCAGCGTCAATCGGTGTGGATGAGGCATGTTGGACAGCATAAGATGATATAAAAAGATCATATTGACTATCATTATTCACTATATTATTGCTTGTAATAACCATCCCTGCTGAGATACGATTGAAGTGAATGGGTGTTTCACCACCACTGCCGACGATCGTATTCTTGCGAAATTCAAAATTATCACTCCATGTACCTATTGCACCACCACCACGATCTTCTCCCGATGTACTAGCAGTGTTATACGCAAAAATGTTGTATTCTAGCGTTGGCGCACCACCATAAGCAAAAAAGCCGCCAGGGAATGAGGATCCTTGATTTTCCGCCACCACGTTGTTACGGACACGCGCATTTGTATCCAAATCTGTGATGCCTGCTCCCCAATGACCCTGTTTATTGCGATAAATAATATTATGCGCAATTAACGTATCGGCACTACCACCACCTAGTTTGATCGCGCATCCTTCATTATTCGCAATGACATTGTAGCGAACTCTATTTTTTGCAGCACCCTCGAAAGTAAGCGCACATGTATCCCACGGGTAGCGGGCGGCGTAGGGTGTCACCGGTGTGTTGAATGCGACCTGATTGTAGCTAATATAGGGTGCACTATAGTAGCCCATAATGGTGCCGCCATAGCTGATTGTGGCATATTGAATCGTGCTGCCACTGATATACTCGTCGTTACTGCCAAAGGTGGCATCAGCGCTGCTGTCAGTAAAGACAATCCCAGTCCAATCCCCTCGCTGTGGATTACTCTTCGCCGAAGTAAAGTGAATCGGCTGCGCAGGCTCACCAATCGCAATCAGCGCACCTTCCACTTGAATTTTATATGGACCATTAAAAAGCACTTCTACACCGGCCTCAATCGTAAGGGTCACCCCGGTCTGCACGAGGATACTATTGTTGACGAGGTAAGGACTGTTAGCCAACCGCCAAGTCGTGTTCGTTGTAATCAGTCCGCCAACCGGTAGCCGCGTTGCATTGGGTGTATTGGTGGCCGTTGGTGATGGGCTCACCGTCGGTGTCATAGTAAACGGTGGTGTGGCGGATGGCGTAGTAGCTGACGGCGTAGCTGCCGTTGGCGTCAGTGTCGCATTAACGACCGTCGGGGTTGGCGTTGCCGTTGCTGCCAGTGTCAATGTCGGTGCAGGGCTATTCGTACTCGTTGTAGTCGGGGTGGCAATCGGCGTCGCCGTTGGCAAGAGGTTAGACCTGCCATAGCGCGCCCCCGTATTCCAGAAGCGGAATCCATCGTTGTCGAAGCCACCCCAAAGAATGATTTCACTGCCGGTCCAAACGGTCGTATGCCCGTCGCGCGGCGCAGGCGCTTCTTCTGCTGTGATTGGTGTCCACGTGTCGGTCAGTGGCGCATAGCGTCCGCCTGTCCCCAGCATCGCCCCGTTGTAGCCGCCCCAAACAAACAGTTCATGACCCGTCCACGCCGATGATAGACAGCAGCGCGCGCTGGGTGCATTGGTGGTGGTCATCGGGGCCCAACTGTCCGTTGTGGGATTGTATTTTTGTCCCGTATTGACAAAACGATCCGCACGATCGTAGCCACCCCAGACGACTAGCTCAGTCCCGGTCCAAACGCCGGTGTGAAAGGTATAGCCGGCATCCGGATCACCGGCGGCCATGGCGCGCCAGCTATCAGTTTGGGGGTTATACCGGCCACCATTGGGCGTAGCGCTACCCGAGCCACAGCAGCCCGGGGCCCCGCCCCACACGATCATTTCGGTGCCACTCCAGACGGCAACCATATGGAAGCGTGGTGAAGGCGCGCCAACCGTTGAAATGGGGGTCCACGTATCCGTCGTTGGATTGTAGCGGCCGCCCGTGTTGGTGGCAATGACGGAACCCAAATCGCCACCACCCCACACGATCATTTCTTCTCCGGTCCAGATCGCGCGATGGACATGGCGCGGGCTGGGCGCATTGAGCGTTGATAGTGGTAGCCAAGTGTCTGTAACGGGATTGTAGCGGCCGCCATCGTTGAAGGTGGGACCACTGTTGCCGGGTACGCCTCCCCAGACAATCATTTCGGTACCCGTCCAAATGGCGGTATGATCACGGCGGGCCGAGGGTGCATTGATGGTGCTAATCGGCGTCCATGTATCCGTCACGGGATCATACTTGGCACCGGTGTTGGTTGTCGCGTAACCACCAACCGCTATTTCGCCACCCCAGATCAAGACTTCAGAGCCCGTCCAGACCATCGCGTGACTCCAACGGGCCGTCAGTGTATTGATCAGTGACGTCGGTTGCCAACGATCAGTCAAGCCTGGCGTAACCGATGGGGTGGCGCTTGCGGCCACGGTCGGGAGCGTCGGTATTAATACGGGCATGATGGCACCAGGGCTAGTGGAATTATCTGTAGCAGCATTGGCGACTCTGACCTGCGAACTGTTTGGGGATGATGAAGATGCGTAAGCCTGTGCCCCAGCCGCGAAAATTAACATGAACACAATCGCACTGAGCACAAGGCTCAGCCGCGCGGCGACTTGAGGGTTGATCATAAATCCTGCTTTCTCCCCGGTTTTGGCTGGGGAACCGCGCTGATGAGATGAGAGAGGCAATGCTGTTGGTTTCTGTCGTTGTGCCGGTTTACTTTTGGTTGGTGAAGGTAGTGTGGCTACTGTATGAAGACAAAAGTAACCTGTTGCTTAGGCTGTTGTTTATGCTGCCGTAAGCTTACATTTAAATTATTGCGCGCTTATTACGGGGTGTCAACGTCGGATTGACTTACTTGTTGTGTGGTGTTTGCTTTGCTGTACCACCGTTTACAACAGCGGACTATCAGCATAGAGCAATCGAAATGATCAATTTGCACATTCACCACGGCTTCAGTATACTTACAATAACTTTCACTACCGCCAAACGTCGTAAACAGAAAGCTGCAATCAATTGCCGGATGGCGTCTACTTCCTTGCCACTCACAAAGCCGCTGCTTTAGAGCTGAAATCATAGCTTTGTGGTCAACCTGCCGCAACTCGCTTCCCGCTACAGATTCTTCATCGTACGCTTCGCTTCGACTACCGCAGCAGGCTGGTTTGATGTTCGACCCTTTTATTGGTGAATCTGTTGGCAAAAAAGAATCCGCTTATAGAAAGAACCATCATGACAGCATCCACTGATGACACACCCATAGACGACACCTCTGAACCTAGCGAACCCACCGCCATCGACGAGGGCATGATCCTCGATTACATCACTGGCCAGCCGATCAAGGACTCCGCCAAAGAACCGGTGCGCCAACGGATTGCGCGGGCGCTGCTCCACGAGTATGGCATCTCGGTGGCGGATATGGAGCCAGATTTTCGCATGAAGATCGACGGTAAGTCCAAGAAGGTCGATATCGCTATCTTTACACCGGAGAGTGAACACATCCAAGAGAATGTGCGGCGGGTGGTAATCTGCCAGAAGGAGCCCAACGTTGGCAAAAAAGCCGTCAAGCTGCGCGACCATGAGCAGGCGAAGCAGGAGTTTACCTTGCTGCACGATGCCATGCGCGATGCATCAAACTGTCTCTATGGCCTCTGGACCAATGGGCTGGAGTTCTTTTTCTTCAAGAAGGAAGAGACCCGCTTTGATGTCAAGTACCAGGCGTTGGGCGATTGGCCGCTGGCCGATGAGTCAATGGGCACTCGTGATGTCGCCTCGAACGCCCGCCTGCGCAAGGCGGATCCAGAAATGTTGCGCGTTGCCTTCCGCCGCTGCCACAATTTCATCCATGGCAACGAAGGGATGCCCAAGGACGCGGCCTTCTGGCAATTTCTCTATCTGATCTTTGCCAAGCTCTATGATGAGAAGCGCAGCCGCAGCACGCTGCCCCAATTCTGGGCCGGCCCCACCGAGCAATTTGACGACAAGGGACGCGCGGCGATTCGGGCACGGATCGAGCCGCTCTTTGCCGAGGTCAAGCAGCGCTACGCCAGTATCTTCCGTGGCAATGAGGAGATCACCCTCTCTGACCGTGCGCTCGCCTTTATGGTCTCCGAGTTGGCCAAATATGACTTTGGGCGCACCGATGTCGAGGCCAAGGGCGCGGCCTATCAGGAGATTGTAGGCGACAACCTGCGTGGCGACCGCGGCCAATACTTTACGCCACGCGGCGCGGTGCGCTTAATGGTGGCCATGCTTGACCCGCAACCGGATGACCGGGTACTCGATCCAGCCTGTGGCCCCGGCGGTTTTCTCGAACGGACGCTCGACCATCTAAATCGGCGTTTTCATGCTGATGCCGAGATTGCCTTGGGGGCCGAGTCGACCGAAGAGTTTCTCTCGATCCAGGAGCGGCTGGCCGATTATGTGCAGCACAATCTCTTTGGGGCGGACTTTGACCAGTTCCTCGTGCGTGCGGCACAGATGAACATGGTGATGGCGGGCAATGCCGAGGCGCAGCTCTTTCACATGAATTCGCTCGAATTTCCCCACGGCCATCTCAGTGGCGTCGAGGCGGCCAACGCCGCAGCCAATCTGGGCACGATGGATCTGGTGATGACCAACCCGCCCTTTGGCTCCGATATCCCGATTACCGACCCGAATATCCTGCGTGGCTTTGAGTTGGCCTACATCTGGGAGCGCACACCCGAAGGCGAGTATCTCAATTCGGGGCGCACGCAGAGCAGCGTGGCACCGGAGGTACTCTTTATTGAGCGTTGCTTGCAATGGTTGAAGCCGGGCGGACGCATGGGGATTGTGCTGCCCGATGGCATTCTGGGCAATCCCGCAACTGAATATATTCGTTGGTGGATCTTACGCAACTGCTGGTTACTCGCTAGTATCGACTTGCCCGTTGAATCCTTTATCGTTGAGGCCAATGTCAACATCCTAACTAGCTTGCTCTTTTTCAAAAAGAAAACCGACCAGGAAAAGCGTGCTGAGGCGCTCGGTGCTTTTATTGACTATCCAGTCTTCATGGCTGTGGCAGAAAAAGTTGGGTTCGATCGTCGCGGGAACACCTTACACAAACGTAGCCCTGATGGGGAAGAATTAGTTCAAGAAGTAGAAAAAGTTGAGCGTGTCCGTGTTGGAGGACAATTTGTTGAACGCATTCTCCGTCGCAAAGAAAAAAAAGTTGATGATGATCTTCCTGTAATCGCCGAAGAATATCGTAAATTTCGCCAAGCAAATCTGGAGCCAGAGTTATGATAGTCAAAGCTATTCCATACTCCTGGATTTTGGGAGAGAGCCGTAGACTTGATTGTGGTCCGTTTACATTGGGAAGTATTGAAATAAGAAAGCGCTTGGAAAGTCTGAGCTGTGAAAAGATGCCTTTGATGTCAATTACACAAGGCGGAATGGATGGCATGTATCACGTCGGCCAAGATAAGCTACGATGGGTAGAGGATCCTCAATGCGGTATCCCCTTTTTACGCAGTTCTGATATCCTTAAAGCAGATTTGAGTAACCAACCGCATATCTTGCGAAAGCAGGTGGAAGACAACTATCTTTTTCAGTGCCCGGCCGGTACTACACTAATCACACGATCAGGAACGATCGGTCGTATGGCATATTGCCGCCCGGGGATGGCAGAGATGGCAATATCTCAAGATGTGCTGAAAGTTGTGCCAGATGAAGACAAGATCTATTCTGGCTATCTCTATGCCTTCCTTGCTTCAAAATATGGACTTCCCCTAATTATTGGTGGCACGTTTGGCTCGATTATTGTTCATATTGAAGCGGCAAACATCGCGGACCTGCCCGTGCCGCGCCTGGGCGATGCCGTGGAGCAGCGGGCCCATGCGCTGGTGAAGGAGGCAGCGTATGGACGGAGTCGCTCAGCGAATCTTCGTAGACAGGCCATTCAAAATCTTTATGCCGAGTTTCAATTAGATGATATTGCGAATTCGCCTACTTCTACCAGTTTCACAACCTTTAGTGTTCAATCACAACATGCGCGCCGGTTTGATGCAGCGCATCATAGTCCTATCTGTGTAAGAGCAGCACATGAACTAGCGACGGTATATACTTTTAGTGAATATCTTGGTGATGTCGCCAAGGTATTTACACCAGGCATCTTCAAGCGTATTCATGTTGACGATCCAAACTATGGATATGCCTACTATTCAGGAAGTGAATTATTTCAATACGCTTCATCTCATGCGGATAGTTCCCCAATCCCAAGTTGATGCCGCCTACCTTTTTACAGTTCTGACATCGCCACATGGCTATCGTGCAATTACGAGACATGCATTCGGTACATCCATCCCGCAATTAGATCCGAAACATATTGAAACGATAAAAATACCGTGGCCTGAAGACACAATTAGAGAACAACTGGCAAAACCGATTCTGGAAAGCTGGGAACTAGAAGATAGAGCGATTGCAGCTGAAACAGAAGCAGTCCGTCTAGTCGAACAAGCAATTGAGGAGGCCGCCTGATGGCCAAAGTGATTGAGGTCGGACAACCGGTCAACGAGGCCGAGCGTCGCGCGATTGCCGTGTTGCGTGATGGCTTGCCCGATGGCTATTTTATTCTGCACAACTTTGAGATTGCGCGCGGTGGCGAATTCTTTGAGGTCGATCTGGCCGTCGTTGCGCCCCACGGCGTCTATCTCATCGATGTCAAGGGCACGCGCGGGCAGATCAATGTCTATGGCCCCAAGTGGCATCCCCAGGGGCGGCAGCCCTTTACCTCGCCGCTGCTCAAGCTGCGTGGCCACGCCCGCACGCTCAAGGGCATCATCACCGCCAGCCAACCCGGTCGCCGTGATCTCGAAGGGATCTATGTCGATGCGGTCGTGCTGCTCACCGCGCCCGACGCCTATCTCAACGACCCCGATGAGCGCGACAAGCCGAGTGTCATCACCCTGGACAAAGCAGTGACCTTTTTTAAAAACCCGGCCCGCCTACCGGCCAAATTCGCCCGCAACATCACCACGCTCTACCGCATGATCTTTGACGCGTTGCAAGGTGCAACCCGGCCGCGTGAGGAGCCGCCACGCTTTGGCAGTTGGCAGGTGACCGAACGGCTGAGCAGCACCGATAGCTACACCGAATATCGCGCCATCAACCCCTTGGGCGGCAAGGCGACCGGCAGCGTGTTGCTGCGTGTCTATCGCGCCGATCCCTATCTGCCCGCGGCGGAACAGGCGGCACAGCAGCGACGGATCACCAACGCCTATCGGGCGCTCAGTCGCTTGCCGGTCCATCCCAACATTGTGCGCGCCCAGGATTTCTTTGTCGACGAGGAAGAACATTGCTTTATTCTGGTCACCGAAGATGTCGCCGGCCAGGCGCTGCGTCTCCATCTCAACAAACCGAACCTGACGCTCACCCTCGATCAGAAGCTGCGCGTTGCCCATGATCTGCTCAGCGCGTTGGAGCACGCCCATCGTCACGAAGTCGTGCACCGCAATTTGACCCCCAGCACCATCCTGCTCGCCAACGATGGCCGCGTGCGTCTCACCGGCTTTGATTTCGCACGCGCCGGCAGCGACCGCAGCTACACGATCGCCGACCAGATCGTCGATGAGTTGGAGCGCCCCTATCTTGCACCCGAAATGCAGCTCGATCCCGGCGCGGCCAGCCCCGCCGCCGATATTTTCAGCGCCGGGCTGATCCTCTATGAGCTTTTCACCGGTGAAGCGCCCTTTGGCCATCCCACCGAAATCTTTGATGTGAGCGGCCACTTTCCCACCCCCGCGTCGGCCCATCGCACCGATCTACCGCTTGGCTTTGACGAGTGGTTGCAACGGCTCTGTCTCTTTGAGGTCACGCAACGGCCCACCGCGGAGCGCGCGCGCCGCCAACTCGATGCCCTGCTCACCGCGCCCAGCGATCTCCAGGCCGATCAATTTGTTGAGCAACTCTTGGCGACGACCAATGGCGATATTGGCCCCTTGCTGACCCTGGTGCGCAACGAAGAGACCGAGTGGATCGAATTCAAAGCCGCGCTGCGTCCCGATCCTGCGAAACCGCCCAATCCCAAGCTGAATGATGCCGATCACGATTGGCACGTTGCCCGCGCGATTGTCGCCCTGGCCAATTCATCCGGTGGTGCGGTGCTGTTGGGGGTCGATGACAACGGTGCGCCCGTGCCCCTCAGCGCCAGTGACCCCAAAGGCTATCTGCAAGAAGGTGGCTGGGATCTCTTTGTGCGCCGCGTGCTCGACAAAGCCTTCTTCCGTGAAGGGGGCTGGCGCACGGCAACCAAAGGCACCTGGTCGGTACCCCTGGAGCAGATGCGCCGTTGCATCGATATTCGTCGTGCCACGTTACAGGGCCAGGAGATTGTTGTTCTGATTGTCCATCCGGCCCAGCACCAAGCGGATCTCCTGCTCACCACCCACGAAGATCAGTCGCAAAACACGCCCAATATTCTCTTTGTGCGCCGCAAAGGCGATGTTGGTATGGTCGAGCGCATTGAAAGCGAAGGGGAGATCGCAGCCTGGCACCAGAGCCGCCAACTGCGCTCGCCTCTCTTTGCTTCCCTCTTGACCCAACTTGGGCAACTACTCGAACCGGCCACCCCCCAGCCGCTGACCCAAACACCAACGCCAGTGATTGATTATCGCAATCTTGATAATGGCTATTATCTCACACCCAAATTTGTGATTGAAAAGCGCATTGGCAGCGGTCACTTTGGGGTGGTCTACAAGGTGATCGACACCCTGGGCGATGTGGCACGCGCGGTCAAGCTGATCCTCAACGACCGCCACTCGACGCTTGATCGGCTCAAAAAAGAGTATCGCAACCTGCTGCCGATTCCCCCCCATCCCCATGTCGTCAAAGTAATCGACGCTGATCTCTTGGGGGATAACACACCGATGATCATCTTTGAATATGTCGACGGCATTGATGTCGACAAGCTGATCGCCGACGCCCGTTTTGCGCCCGAAGATACGCTCACGCTAGCCCAGGAGACGGTGGATGGGTTGGCCCACATCCACAAACATCGGGTCTACCACTGTGACATCAAACCGAGCAACCTGATCTGGACGGCCAGCGGTGTGCGCATCATTGATTTCAACGTCTCCGTCCAGGCCGAAAGTGATGCCGGCCACGGTGGCGGCACCCAACGCTATGTGCCGCCCGATCTCGACCGCAGCGTGCCGCCACAGGAGCAAGATCTAGCCGACCGCGATCTCTATGCCCTGGGCATTACCCTCTACGAAGCGCTCACCGATCGCTTTCCTTGGGATGCGGCCGCACCGCCGCCGGGGCAGCTGGCCCAAGATCCACGCCATTTGCCCGGCCTTGCCGACCTGGCCCCCGAGTTTGTCACTGTGCTGCTCAAAGCGATTGCGCCCCGCCGTGTCGATCGCTTTGGCAGTGCCGTTGAATTTGCCCAAGCGCTGGCCGCAGTGAAACGGGTACGCCGCCTGCGTGCGCCCACCACCGATCTGTTGACGACCGGTGCAATGGCCGGCATTGGCGGTGATGGACCCATTCCGCCCAACACAAACCCCTATGTCAATGGTCTGCGCACCCTCTACAGCCAGAGCACCCACAGCAATGCCGGCACTCGTGGGCTCGATGCGTTGGGTAAAAAGATCTATGTCGAAACAGCGCTCGATACCGAACTTGCCCCGGCAGTGCTCAAGGGTGAGTTTCGGCTCGTCATCATTACCGGCAACGCCGGTGACGGCAAGACCGCCTTTTTGCAACAGTTGGAGAGCTTGGCGGTGGACGAGGGAGGTAAAATTGACCGTTCCCCGGTCAACGGCAGTCGGTTTACGCTCCACGGTCGCACCTATCTCAGCAACTATGACGGCAGCCAGGATGAAGGCGAACAGGCAAGCGATGAGGTGCTCGATACCTTCCTCGCGCATTTTGCCGGTGAGGATCCGGCAATGTGGCCAACGTTTGGTGGGCAAGGCGCAGCCCACGCTGAGACCCGGCTGATTGCCATCAACGAAGGACGTTTGGTCGACTTTCTCAGCAGCAATGAAGCGCGCTTTCCGCTACTCACCCAGGTCGTTGACATCGGCCTCAAGAGGGGCCAACCGTTACACGGCGTTGCCCTGGTGAATCTCAATCTGCGTAGCGTGGTGGCCCAAAGCGCGAACGTCGATGGCTCGATCATGGAGCGCCTGATCCGCCGCATGACCCGCCCCGAATTTTGGCAACCCTGTCACAGCTGTGATCTCAAAGATCGCTGTTACGCCTTTCACAATGCCCGTACCTTTCAGGATGAGACGGCCGGACCACAAGTAATTGAACGGCTCAAAACCCTCTACACCCTCACCCATCTGCGTGGGCGGTTGCACATCACCCTGCGCGATCTGCGCTCCGCGCTCGCCTATATGTTGGTGGGCACACGCAGTTGCGACGAGATCCACGACAGCTATCAGCGTGGTGAGCGTGACGCGATTTTGCAGAGTTTCTACTTTAACAGTTGGATGGGCGGTGATGGACCGAACAATGACCGCCTGCTCAAGCTGCTCAAAGCAATTGACATGGGGGAACCAGACGATCCAAGGCTGGATCGTGCCCTGGACTTTGTGACGCCAACGCTCGATCGGACCCTCTTCCCCTTTACCGAACGCGATCGCTATGATCAAGATCTGCTCCATGCACTCTTTAATCAGCTGCCCCGCGATTTCTCTGGTCGACCCACCGGGGAACGGCTGACCGATCATCAGCGCTATGTGGCCATGGCGCGACGAAGGGTCTTCTTTGAGCGCCGTGATGAGGGGTGGCGGGGGATGTTGCCCTATCGCGCCGCCGAAGAGCTGTTGCACTACATTCGCGACAAACAACTGCCGGTCGATGCGCTCTCCCACATCTTGCGCGCCATTAGCCGTGGGGAAGGCTTGAGCAGCCCCGAACGCCTGGGCGGCCAGCTCGCCCTCCAAGTGCGTACCGTCGACAAAGGTACGATCCGCAGCTACCGGGTCTTTCCGCCGGAGCGCTTTACCCTGACGGTGCTCGATGATGCCCAGCGGGCCCGCTTTGTCGAGCACATGCCCAGCGCCCTGCAACTGCATTATCAGGGCATGGACGGCAATGTCGCAAAGCTTATCATTAACCTCGATGTCTATGAGATGTTGCAACGGCTCAACGACGGCTATGCCCCCAGCGTGGAAGAGACCCAGGGCTACTATCTGAGCCTGGCCGTCTTTAAAAATCTGCTCGGGGCCGAGCCCTATAAGACCGTGTTGCTCACCCTCACCGGCCACGATTTCTATCAGATTGATCGCCACGACGATGGCCGGCTCGAGATGAGCCGACCCACATTGGAGTCACCTTCATGAATCTCTCGAAACAAGACCGCGAATTCCGTTTACCCAAAATCAGCTATGTCGACTTTAAAAATCTGGACATGGATCGGGTATTGACCGTCTTTTTTATGCGCCTCAAACACAACGGCTTTCCCAGCCGCCTGCAGCGCAAGCAGCAACTCACCGTTGACGCCTTTGTGGACACCTTTCTAGAACAGACCGAGTGGTTTATCGGCTTTGAGGAACACCGCGACATTGTGACCCGCTGGGTGGAAACCGATCTCATGGACTTGGTCAACCGCGGCAAAGTGAATGAGGCGTTGGCCGCCCCCCGCCCGCTCCACGGCTATACCTACCGTTTCCGCAATACCAAACATGCCCGCGACTACAACGCCGCGCAGCAGATCTATGAAATGTTACATGGCGCGCGCAAATCGATTGGGGCCAATGCGTTAGATCAACTGCATGAATTCTTCTTCCTGGGGGTTGACAAGCTGACCAGCCAGATCAATTTTGGTGCCGATGTGCTAGATGTCGAGACCCAAGCGATTCTGCGTTTGCCCCATGATGCGGTCAGCGATGCAGCGGATACCCGCCCTGCCATGCGCGAGGTCTATCCGCCGCTCTGTATCGGTGGTGCCGATCTCTTTGCGGAGGATGTATTGCGTCTGCTCTTTTACAAGGATTTCATCTCGCGCACCGTGATGATCGACTATATCAAGATCCTCTTCTCCTTTCATCTTGCGCTCTACCATCTGCGCCTCTTCAAACTGCTGCCGGCGCTGGTGCGTCAGCAACAAGGTGATCCGATCTGTGCTGACTGCCCGATGAATCCGCGTAGTGCTGCTGATCCTCACGGCGATTGTGCCCATCGGATTGGGCTGCTGATTGATGTTGCTGGCCAACCCGATACACCAATGGCCCGCCTCGCCGAGCGCAGCACTGATAGCCATTACCGCCGCATTCCCACCTTTGTCAAGGCGTACTTTATGACCCGCAAGCTCGATGAGTTTGCCAACGATTTGATGAAGCGGGGCAAATTGCCCAAACCTGCCAGTGGCTATTTAACGGTTGGCGAGATTCTCGAGCTGTTGCAACCGGCCTATAAAAAGGAACGCGAAATTTACTTCGGCCAACGGATCTACCGCCTGCAGGAGGAAGCCAATGCCGACGATGAGAATGAGATTCCGCCGGATATTGCCGCCATTCTCAAGATGGGTCTCGATGAGTTTGAAACCTATATTGAAATCCTGGTGACATTGCGCGGCAACTTCCATCGCCGTTATCTGGTCGATAGCCTGGAATCAATGTTGATGAAGAATGATCCCGGTGCCCTGATCTCATCGGCGCGTACACGGAACGCCCCCCGCCGTTTTACGCTCGACAGCCGACTGCTTGAAGTGCTGCTCCAGATCGCCGTCCTTCAACGGGGCGGTGTGCAAGGCTTCTACACCGGCGAAATGCGTATCGATGATCTGCTTGCCTTTCTGCGCGAACGCTATGGTCTCTACATTGATCGCTTGCCGCCGGGCGATGGCTTCGGCACACCATCGATTGAAGATCGCAAAGCACTGCGTGCTAACACCGAAGCCTTTACCGCACGGCTGCGTGAAGTCGGCTTCTACCGCGACTTGTCCGATGCGTATGTGACGCAGACGGTAACACCCCGCTATCAGATTGACCAGGACGGCAAATCTCCCACCGGCGCAGTTGCATGAGGAACAGGATGATGAATCAAGGAATCCGTGAATTACAAGCAAATGACCTGTCCGCTGAACTAGAAGAGATTCTACTTCCTCGGCTGGTGGGTCTTCTCCGCAAGCGCGCACGGGGCCACTGTATGCGTGTCTCTGATCTCGACGTCGAGTTGATGGCGTTACTCTGTGGACGCTTGCGCGCCGAAGTGCCAAATGCCGAAGTGGTGATCCTAGGTAATGAAGGAGAGTCGGCAACGCCCCCTGCCTTTACCGTTACCAGCACCAAATTGGTCGAGCTACGCAACCCACTGCCCGATGGCAGCCAACGCCCGCCCTTGTTGGTCTTCATTCCCAGCCATCTGCGGGCCGCGGCAGAAGATTCCTTTGGCGTGGCGACCTTTGAGGATATTGCCGTTGATGACATCTATCTGTTACTGCGTGAGCGACTTCTGCAAGCGCTGCCACCGGCCTACCGCGGTGTTGTCGTCGAGTGTCTACGCCCCCTAGAAGATCCAACGGCACCCTGGCCATTTGCTACGACCTTGGCCGTCGTCCGCTTCTTGCTCACCGCCAAGCGTAATGACAACGATGCTGAAGCAATCGGCGCGGCCCTCTTTGAAGTTGGCCTGGTTCCCGATTTTGAATTGCTTTCGCAGCCGGAGCGGGCACCGGCACGGGTCAGGCGGAACCGTGAATGTGTTCAAAAACTCACCTGGTCCGACAAAACCGAACGCGGTCGCGTCTTGGATCTGGCGTTGACCGATCAAGCGATGGCGATGGACCTGGGAAACTTCCTCACCGCGACCGGTGTTGAAGAACCACGCAACTGGACCAGGCGGATCGTCCTGGACCGTCAACAGTGGGGGTTGGCCTTTAACCACTGGGAATTTGAAGATGGCGGTCAAGCTCCCGACCATATCTGCATAAGTGATGTGGTCACGACGCTGCCGGTAACGACAGGCGAGGAAGAGGATGAACGCCTTGAACAGTTAATCGGGCAACAGATTTTACCGTTGGGCAAACAAGGGGTGCGCAAATTCGATGCGAAATTCAGCGTTTCACCTGCCCCGCAGCATGTCGAAGGGTTGGCCAAATTTACGGTGCAGGTCATTTCGCTGGATCATGGTGCCGTGGGCCTGATCCGCAGTAAATCGGCATGGAAAGGCAACCGGCTCACAACAACGGTCAATTTTGGCAATCTACACAAAATTGATTGGGAAGAGGGCTGGCATTTTCTCCGCGTCCTCGCCTACACCGATACGGGGGATTTGATGCCACTTGTCGATGAAGCTGGTAATACGGTGCCCTGGAGCAGTTCCGGCAATGAAGAACAACGACGCATCAATGAAAGTGAGCCCTTTTATGTCCTGCCCGAGGGTGATGTCGACATCGTGCCACCACAACGGGCAGTACACCGTGAATTCAGTCTGAATCATGCCCAACTCAGCCTGCAATTTATCGCCCTATTGGATGGGCGCGATCCAGCCACCATTGCCGCGACCACGGTCGGTTGGGCCGAAGGCAAGCCACGGACAAAGACCGCCGGTGCCGACCTGCTAGAGATCAAATTCGGCCGCGAAGGCACCATGAATGTGCCAGTTGCCCGTCCGCTGCGTACACTGGAAACAGCCATTCTTGCCAATGCTGCCGGCCCATTAAGCTGGCGTCTCACCGTCAATTTAGATCAGACGAGCGACCCACTTCCGCAACATGAGAGTTGGCCAGAGGAACCGTTGGTTGAAGCCTTTCTCGAAGCGCGTACTACCTACTTTGCCGCTGTACGTGGCCCCAATGGCGATTTAGTAAGTCAGTCCGCCGATTTTCGAGCGCTACGCCCGCTGATTGTTCACTATGCAGATGCATATCTGCAACTCATTCAATTCCTTCTCTATCAAAGTGAAGCTGCCGCTGAGGAAGTGCGCCAACGGGCGCTGATTATGTTGCGCTTGATGCTGACGCTGGATACGGTGGCCTTGACGATATCCGATCATCGCAGTATTCGTCGTCAAGCCGCCTTGGTCGCGCCGACCCATCCTCTGCGAGCGCTCTGGCTGGCAACGTGGGCTGAAGTTGGTCAACAGTGGCTTCTGCAAGCACAGGGGAGCCCAGAGGAATACATTAATCCTACCCGAGCATCTCTATTACATTTGTTGACACCAGTCGGCTTTCCGCCGATCTTACCCATGGGGTCGCGCCAACTCTTTACTGTCGTTGATAATCTCCATCCCTTTTGGAGCCTCTATGCGCCGGTGCATGAAGAGAATCCACGTGGTCTTGTCGGTGAAGTCTGTAATGGCTTTGGTCTGCCGGAACCAGCCATTGGTGGTGCCGCCATTGATGGCGCATACCTTGCGATGCGTGTACAGCGCTACCTCGTCCAACACCCCTACGTGCGTACGCTCGTCATCAACGCATTTAATGCCGGGCGCGCCGGTGTCTTGGCTGAAATGTTGTTAGAGCTACAGAAGCAGCCAGCCTTTGTCAACCTGCGCTATGATGTGCGGCTTTTTGTCCCCGATCCAGATGCCCCCAATGTTGGCGAAGCACTGTCGACCCTCTTTTCACCGACTGCCAATGTCACGGCAAAGGAGGCTGGGGCCTTTTCCACCCCCACCGGATCTCATCTCCACCCCAAACTAGCGGTAGCCGTGCGCCCCACCCGCGAATTCCGCGACAATCCAACTCGACACGCTGCCCACCTAACCTTTCTCTTTGATCTCTTTCCCGCCGAAGAGATCGGGGTCGCACCAGAAGTTTCACCGGCGCGTTCACCGATCCATGGATTGCTCCAGAGCTTTCACGTCGATTATCAAGAAGATCAAGAGACAGTCACCTGGCGACGGCAGGCGCAATACAGCCTTGCCACCCCCTTACCAGAGGCCGAAGAATTGACTGATCTGTTGCCATCCTTGGCGGCAATGATGGCCGGCGCAACCGCAACTGTGGCTACCGGTCAACCCGGCTCCGATCTGCGCCCAGTGATAACATTGGCACTCTCGACCGAAGACCGAGCACTACTGCATCAGGTCCATGAGGTTAGCGATTGGGTACTCACGCTTGACCGTAACATGGGCATTGAGTTCTTTGATCATCGTTCATCGACGAATCGGCCCGATTATCTCATTGACCATTCCCCCGACATGGTGAGTGAATTGGGGCATCGTCTCTTCATCACCTCCCGTTCTGTCACCGAGTTAGAGACCATCCTGCGCCCGATACTTGTTGACCATGGCATCCAAGAAGCACAGGGACGCCATGCCCTGATTATTCTAAACCAACTACGTTCCCTCTCCGGACGGCTGGCCTTTAAGCTCATCTCTTCCTCAACACAGCGCACGGAAGCGCTCGGATTGGCGTTAGCCCGGATCTACTTAGAGCATCAAGGCGTATTTGCTGACCAGATCGTTGTGCCCTTAGACGCCCATCTTGACTTTTACACGATGCTCAAGCAGGGTGAAGGCTTGGGCAGTGAAGTGAGTTTCAAGCGCACCGACCTAGCGCTCTTTGATCTCAATGCCCGCACCCGTACTATCACCTGTCGCCTTGTGGAAGTCAAGTGTTATACGGGTATTGGTGAACTGCTCGCCTTGAATCGTCTAAAAGACGAAATCGCAACCCAAATTGAGCAAAGCGAACAAGTGATACGGTGGCATTTTGATCCACAGCGGAAAGAGGTAGATCGCCCTGACCGCTTGGTGAAATCGCACGAGTTAGCACTATTGCTTGAGTTTTATCTAGATCATGCAATCCGCTATGGAATAGTTGCTGCCAATGTCGCGACCGAAGCGCGCCTTTTCTTATATACCCTGGAAAATGGCTACAAACTGGCCTTTACACGTAGCGCTTTGATCTTCGACCTAGCAAAAGAAGGTACAGAACCCGCAGAGCAGGAGCACGGAATCGAATATCATCGCATTGGCATCGATTTGATTCGTCAACTTGTACAAGCGGCTGCCCTCGTTGACACCGAATCGACCAATATGACGATGGCAGAGCATGACGCCGACGCGCTTTATCTACAAAGCCTAGAAGAACTCCAGCATCGCCGGAGCGTTGCCACCGCTGTTCCGTCGCTGACAATGGCGGCATTCCTCAGCCCGCCACGCGATCGTACGGTTACATGGGAAGAGTGGGAAGTGAAGCGCAAAGTAGCTCAAATTGATGATGAGAGCGATTGGATGGATGCACTGCTTGACGATTCAGAAAGTGATCCAGATGAAGGTATAGAGCAAATCGTGAGTAATGAAGAGGACCATGGTCTATCTGATGAAACCCAAAGCGCTTCTTACCTTGATACTCATATCAATGATTCACGTGACTTAGGCTCACAGGAAACAGTTGTTGTATTGCGAGATTCTACTGAAGAAGTCAGTTACGAACCTTCTACGACTGACGAGCGACAGGAGCTAGCTACATCGGTATTGCCAGAAGCAGAAATTATCAATGAACACGTAGCTGTACCGGACTATGATCTTATGCTGGGTGTCACCGGAACAAGTCCGCAATTTGGAATTTTGGGTGAGCTTTCTGGCCGTAAAGTTGCCATTGATCTCAACCAGACCCATACAATCAGTCTCTTCGGTGTCCAAGGTGGTGGCAAATCATATACGCTTGGGGCCATTGCAGAAATGGCCTCGATGCCGATTCCGCGCGTAAATTTGTTACCACATCCACTCGCAACCGTGATCTTTCATTACAGCCCCACCATGGATTATGCACCCGAATTTACGTCGATGGTTGAAGCGAATGGTGACGAAGGTCAGGTGCAATCATTACGTGAACGGTATGGTGCAGAGCCCCAAGCCTTGTCCGATGTATTACTCCTTGTACCCGAGGATAAACTCGATGAACGTCGCGAGGAGTACCCGTCAATCGAGGTCCATCCGCTCAAATTCGCCGCAGCCGAATTACAGGCCAGCCACTGGCGCTTTCTCATGGGCGCAGTCGGTAACCAAGCGACCTATATTCGCCAGATCAATCGCATCATGAAGTCATTGCGCAATGACTTAACGCTCAGTGCGTTGCGTGCCGGTATTGAAGATTCTGGTTTACCCAGCAATCTCAAAGATCTGGCCACGATACGGCTTGATTTGGCTGCAGAATATATTGATGACACTGTCAACCTCAGTGAACTGATCCGACCTGGGCGATTGATCATTGTTGATCTGCGCGATGAATTTATTGAGAAAGACGAAGCACTCGGTCTTTTCGTGGTGCTCTTGCAACTCTTTGCCGATGCCAAAGCCGATGGCAAGAACTTCAATAAGTTGGTTGTCTTTGACGAGGCTCATAAATACATCGAAAGTCCCGATCTGGTCGCCGGGTTGATTGAAGTCGTACGCGAAATGCGTCACAAAGGGACTAGCATCCTGGTCGCCAGCCAAGATCCCCCTTCTGTACCGGTCTCCCTTATCGAACTCTCCAGTCAGATCATCCTCCACAAATTTAACTCGCCTGCCTGGCTGAAACACATCCAAAAGGCCAACGCCGCCCTGGGTTCACTTACCGCTGAAAAAATGGCCAACCTCCGCCCAGGCGAAGCTTATGTCTGGTCGAGTAAAGCGACCGATGCAACCTTTAGCAGCGAAGCACTCAAGGTACACTGCCGGCCACGCGTCACACAACATGGTGGCGATACGAAGACAGCCGTGGACGAGTAAGTAACAATGATGGAAGTTAGAACATTTTTTGAATAGGGAATCAATATAGATATGCAGGAAAGCGTTGTTTTGGTTGTATTCGTAGTTTTAGCATTGGCAATTTTGCTGTTTATTCAAATCATTCGTTGGATTGAGCGCACAAGTAGTAATCAAAACGAGCAACGTCGTTCACTTCCAACTGGACACATACAGCGGTCAATCACTGCAACCATTGCCATAAATCCCGCAACAAAGCTTGATCTTTCGCAGATTAAAACCGAACTTACCCACGTCGGAAAAGCCTTTGCAATTACAGTTGGCTATTTGAACGAGGAAGAGCGGCAGCTTCGTAAACAATTTTATGAATTATACTTAATTGCCAGAGAGACCTATCCAATCGATGTAACCAATGTTAAAGGACTGGGTGCGAATACACTCTCTAGAATGGCTGCCATCGGTGTTCACACAATTGCTGATGTACGCCCAAATTTGTTTCAAATTGAGTCCCTTCCACATGTGAGTTCACAGCGACTTCTTGCACTTAAGAAAGAAATTGACTTTTTGGAGGAATGTGCTAAGGAGGAAGTGACGCGATCTGTGTCCAAACTAGAACCTTGCCTGCCACCTTCTACCTTGGTCGCGCTGCTAACCTTCGAACAACAGATTGAAAAATTTCAAGCCGAAATCAACGCAGAAATTTGTCGTCAGGCTCTGTATTTACAATCCGGATCCCAAATATCCCAAGAAACACTTCATCAGCGTGCTCAACAGAATATGCTTACCAATATTGCAAAAGCAAAATCCACTATCGGATGGGAAAAAACTTTTGCGCTAGCCGATACAATATTCAAAATTGATGCCGGTGAGCAAACATTGCATTCAGAAACCGATACAGCCATAAGACGTCAACAGATTTTAGAGCGTGTTTACAGTACCTTTAATAGCAATCGCGAGCTAAAAGGCTTGGCTCAACATAGCGCTGCCGAAATCGAAGCAACACTGTTATCAATTGACATATATGAGGCTGAGCTACGTCCCTACCAGCGTTTCGGCGTGAAATTTATGGCCAGCCAGAAGCGTACCTTATTGGGGGATGCAATGGGACTAGGAAAGACACTACAAGCGATTGCCTTGGCAACCCATCTCAAACAAAGTCGTCCAAATATGCGCGCACTCGTTGTCTGTCCAGCAAGCTTGATTGATAATTGGAGCCACGAAATTCGCCGATTTTCGAAGTTACAGCATCATGTTTTGCGTGGGCCTACAACACCCGAGTTGGCTCGCACTTTTCTATCAGAAGGATCCACTGCGATTGTCAGCTATGAAACACTTGGCCGTAGCGATGAGCTCCAGTCAATCTTGTCACCATATAAATTTGATCTGCTGATTGCAGATGAAGCTCACTATATCAAGAATCCAGGTGCCAAGCGTACAGCCGCTACGGAGCAACTCATTCAGCAGGCAGAATATGTGACATTAATGACTGGCACGCCGCTTGAAAATCGCTTAAACGAAATGATCCAATTGATCAACTATGTTCAACCTACGATAGCAGTACAAGTGAAGAAAAACCTGCTTAACGAGGATCGAATTCTACCTTCTACCTTTATGGAGCAGATTTCTCCGGTATATTTACGGCGGCGTACTAATGATGTGCTGCATGAGTTACCAGATACAGTTGAAACCGTAGAGTGGATCGAATTGAGCGATTCGGATCGTCAAGTATACAGAGAAGCTGTAGGAAAACGGCATTACGGTGCCATGCGTAAAGCTGTCACAATGGGAAAACCAAGAGAGCAGAGTAATAAAATTGCTCGTTTACAGCAGATCCTCAATGACTATAATGAATGTGGTGAGAAAGCGATCATCTTTTCATTTTACTTAGACGTGCTTCATGAACTGCAAAGGCTTCTCAATGGGACTTTTTACATTTCTGGTCAAATTCCTGTGCCTAAACGTACCGAAATACTTGCCCAATTCTCGCAATGCTATGGTCATCGCGTCCTATTGGCACAGATCACCTCGGCTGGCACAGGCTTGAACATTCAAGCGGCTTCGGTTGTCATTCTCATGGAACCACAATTCAAACCATCAATTGAACAACAAGCAATTGCTCGCGCTCACCGTATGGGTCAAAAAAATGTAGTCAAAGTGCATCGCATGGTCGCGGAAAATACCGTAGACGAACGGCTTTATCATCTAGTCAATCGTAAGAACAAGCAAGTTACACTCTATGCGGATGAGAGCAACCTAAAGCTCGCTGCACCGGAGGCAACAAATGTTCTAAGCGAATTTCAATTTGAGCAAAAAGTGGTCGAGGAAGAATATGCCCGGTTGCATGTATGCTAATAGCAATAGGGGAGGGGCACCATTTTATGCCACTGGTCAGGCATCTGTTTTATGTGGCATTTCAATAACTGGAAATAGTGCATCGCGTCAAATAAAAAAGCTGGGCAGCAACCAAAACGGTTACTGCCCAGCTTCAAGCCTCTATAAAAAGGTAAAGGGCGCCTGATGGGTCTCGAACCCACAACATCTGGAACCACAATCCACACGGTTACCAGTGCCCTCCCACGCTTAAACTACATGACCGAAGATTGACCCTAAACCCGTGGACATCCTATCCAGGTGCTTAGGGTAGGTGTAGCGGCTAGACAAGTTTGTCAGGCTATTGCTGCATCTTCTTGGCGAACTCACGGCTCATGTCGTCGGTGAGCCACATGGCGTAATTTTCCGCTGTGGTGGTGATACGCGTATGGCCGAGAATGCGTTGCACAAGCGACATATCGCCACCCTTATTGAGCAGGTGCATCGCCAGGCCATGGCGAAAGGCATGGGGATTGATGTACCTGATCCCGGCCGCGTCAGCGCGGCGCATGAGCATTTGGCGCACACCGTTTGGTTTGATGACATCGCGAACGCTCAGATCGCCTTTCGCTGACAAGAAGAGATGCGCCGACGGCGCACTTGGTCGGGTGTAGAGGTAGGCAACGAAATTTTCGATGACGGCCGGCAGCAGCGGCACCACACGGGGCCCTGTTTTGCCGTTGACCAGTAAGAGTTTGGTGCGCACGTCAAAATCAGGCACCTGGACCCCAACCGCTTCCCCCACACGAACCCCACACAAAAAGAGCATCGAAATCAGCAGGCGATCACGTAGATCGATCCAGGTGACTGGATCGATGGATGCGAGCATCTGCTCATACTCGGCAATGGTAGCCCGTTTGGGCGTCTTGCGTTTGGGCTTGCGTAGCTTGATCCCCTCGACCGGTGAGGTGGTGATCTCCCCGCGCTCGATGAGCCAACGATAGAAGATTCGCAAGGTGCGATGGTCGCCGGCAACAGTTTCGGGCTGAAGACCTGCGGCCCGGCGCGCTGCGTAGTACGTTTCGATGGTTTTTCGGTCCAGCAGATCGGGCGGTGGTGTTTGCTCATCGACCCAATGGCGAAAGCGGTTGAGGTGATCCCCGTACCAGAGCACGGTGGCGGGGCTGATGCCCTCGGCGGCCCGTGCCGCACAGTATGCGTCGATCTGTTCAGCTAAATTCATGAATATCCCCCAAATTGTTGTAGCTGCGATGTGGCTGCGATGAAGAGTAACCCCGTGGGAGGCGGGTGGCGAAGTTTGCGGCTCCAGTTGCCTGCCTCCCGTTATACCGTACAAACCCGATGACGGCAAGGATTTGCCGGTAAATATTGCAATTGGCTGACTGCGAGTCAGTTGAGAGGAAGTTGAAAGGAGATGAGAGACCTATGATTATCCGCAGCAAAGGCGGGCCATCATGAGCATTAAAGCAATGACTTGGTATTGGGACAACTCGGCTCAAGATGGACACAAATTGTTGTTACTGTTAGCGCTAGCTGACTGGTCAAATGATGAAGGGGAGTGCTATCCGAGAGTAGGGCGGCTCGCCCAGAGATCAAGACGGAAACGAAGGGCGACCCAACGGGCAATCAATGAATTAGAAACGGATGGAGAGATCCTTGTCCATCCTGGCATGGGCAAAGGCCCAGAGGGCAAGCGGTCGTCACTTTATTACCTACTCAAATACAGAGCATCTTTGGGGCTGGAAGTCCCGCCAATGTTTGTTGAAGCTGCAAAACATTATCGAGAAAAATCACGTAAGCAAGGGCTTCAAGGGTTTGAGGTAAGAAAATTGCAAGCCAGGCTATTAGAAGATGCCCCAGGGGTGTCGCCCAGTACACCCGTAGGGGTGTCGTCCACGACACCCGTCAGGGGTGTCGTCCAGTACACCCAGATCCGTCATGTTGATCCGTCAGGCATTGATCCGTCAGCGGCTGCGCCGCTCAATGATGATGATGATGCTTTTTGTCCTTCTTTAGTTCAAGTAGATCGGCGTGATGTTAGATCCGGACGCGCGGATCAGGCGACTCCGACCGAAACCGACACGACTGCGCTGTTGGCGCTGCGGCGCGAAGTCGAGCTACAGCTCGATGTCTATACCGGCCTGATGTGGGATGACCGAGACGGTTGGCTGAATCAGCGTAGCTTTGACGAGCTCTATGCCACGCTGCTTTGGTGCGAAGTGGTGGGCGAGCGCATGGATCACGACCCGGACGCGATTCGTGATCCGGTCGGCTTCATTCGATGTGGAGTTGAACAGCACAAAGCGCCCGGCCTGGGGCCATCGCAGATCGAAGCCATTGATGGACGTGTCGCCTTGCTACTGGAATTAGCCGAGAAAGGAGCACTGGCCTCATGACTGATGAAGAGGTCCGCAAAGGGATCGAAGGTGCCATTCGGTACAACCGGGCACCACTTGTTATCAAGCAATGCGAAAGGCCCGGGTGTACCAATGAAATACGCCGACGAACGTATGGCCCCGGTCGTCGCTATTGTAGTAATGACTGTCGGTACGCAAAGTCGAGCCAGAAAGCGAGCCAACCCCATGACCGAGATTAAACCCTTCACCCACATTCTACCCGCTCAGCCAGGCCGCTGCCCCATCTGCGCACATCATCACGCCTTGGATGAGCCGCACAATCGCTATAGCCTGCATTATCAGATGCGGTTTTATCAGGAGCATGGCCGTTGGCCAACTTGGGGGGATGCGATGGTGCACTGTAGCGAGGAGACAAAGCAGCGCTGGATCGAGGCGATTCTCGGCAACGGGCAGGGCTTTGGTGAGGTGGAGCCATGACCAACCGTTTCCGCCCCAAACGAACGCATATGCCCCCACCCGAGATTATGGACACCGAGACACTACATCGCTCTGCCAACCGTCGCCGGCAGGCGCTCATCGCCGGCGGCTGTAGTACCTACATCATCGGCTATCGCGGTGGCCGACCGGGCATTGTCTGCCTCTGCTGCGGTCTGGGTAGCAGCAGTGTCAATGACATCCAGGAGCGCTATTGCGGCTTTTGCCGCCAGGCGCATAGCGAGGAAACCGAGTAACTTGTAGAAACACCCAAAGGACACCCCAAATGATTACCATCAACATTTCACTTGAGCTCAACGCTGACGATCCGGTCCAACTCGGTGCGCAGTTGGCCGCCATCATTGCCGGCGCACAGGCATTGGCAGAATCTGGCGCTGTGAGCGTCGAAACAGGAGAGCGAGAGGAAAACGCACACGCTCCAACCGAAACGCAAAATCTAGCCACCGCTACGCCAGCCAAAAATAAGCGTATGGGTCGCCCACCGCGGGCGATCAATCATATGGACGATTGGGAGCGCTTTGATCAGCTGGTGCGAGCCGAGATGCAACGACTGCGCGACGGTGACCGGATGCCCAAGACCACGACCTGGAACAATGAACGCGATGTGCGGCTGCCGACGATGGCCGGCATTCTGGCAGCGTACGAAGCGGCAGACCTGCTGCACTTGGCCATCATCTTGGGGCTGCGGCCGCCGATGGTGGCGCTGGGCGTGAAGCCGGCGGGGGAGGTGGCCAATGGCTGACTGGCAAGCGCTACAACAGGAACTGGAGGAGGCCCGGCGACGCGAAGAGAGCACGGCGATGCAGTTAACGATTTGCCGGGCGATGCTGGCGACGGCAATGCGCGAGCGTGACACATTTGAAGCGGCACGCGATCACATCGCTTATGAGCTGGCCAGACACAAGCGGATGCAGCGGCGGGAACGGCGCAAGATGCGAATGTGGATCACACGTGAGACCAAACCGCGGATCAGCGAGAACTGAGGGCGGCCATGGGACAGTTGGATGGGATTGCTGCAAATATGCGAATGCAGTTGACCAAGGCTGACAAGGGATGGGTGCAACGGGCGCTCTTTGGTGGCTTATCGCTGGTGCTGGAGAAGCGGGGACGGACCTGGCGGCTGGCCATCGGCCGCATCGGGAAGCCACCGAGCGAGACCGAAGCAACGGTTGTCGGGGAAGCGTTTGGGTTGCCGGCGGCGATAGAGTGGAGTTGGGGGCAGCGCAAACGCAAGAAAATTGCGTGGTGGGTAGCAGAGTGTGTATGGGAAGAACAAGAATAATCTTTAATCAAACTTGAAAGGACACCCCTATGAAAATATTGATGATCGCAAATTTTAAGGGCGGCTGTGGGAAGACGACCACGGCCTATCACCTGGGCAGGCTGATGGCTGGCCATCGGCATCGGACGCTGTTGGTCGACCTTGACCCGCAAGCGAATTTGACCGGACGCTTTTCGCTGCCCGTGTGGACACGCACAATTGGTGATGTCCTAGGTGGCGCGACAGCAGCGCGTTGTCGATTGAACGAGGCGATTTACGCTGCCGTAACTGGGCACTATCTCGATCTCGTCGCTTCGTCTGACGAGCTGGCCAACGTAGCTTTGGGCCTACTGCATGATGTGATCGTTGGCCGCATGGCCTTGCGTCGCTCACTACGCCAAGTGGAGAAGAGCTACGACCTGGCGATCATCGATTGTCCACCGGAAGCCGGCATCCTGCTGGCCAACGCGCTCTTTGCATCGGATGGCATTCTGTTGACCGCGGAGCCGGAAGAGGATGCACTGGCCGGCGCGGCCAAGGTGATCGAGATGGCGGCGGCGGTGCGTGAGGATCGGGAGCGGTCGACGCCGGCAGTGCTTGGGCTGGTAGCGGCGCGGGTGGATCTGCGGACAACCCGGCATCAGGCCGGGCTAGCCTACATGCAGAATAACCCGCAACTCGCTCCCTTCCTCGGCATTGTGCCCGAGCGTAATGGGCAGCTGCGCGACCAGGAGTTGACGTTGGCCTACCAGCCGGTGGCGGAATATGTTGAAACTTGGCTGAAGGGAGGGGGCAATGCTCAATCTGCTCCAGAGTGAAAAGGCCGCTGCTGAGAGCACGTTGGCAGCCGCCCAGCAGTGGCTGGAGAAAGACGCGTCCACTGCGACCAGTGGAATCGTGATGGTGCCGCTAAGCCGCATCCTGGACAACCCCTATCAGCCGCGCAGCAGCTATGATGCCGAGCACATTCTCGGGTTGGCCATGAGTATCCGGTCAATGAAAGATGAACTGACCGCGACCAAGGGCTTGCAGCAAGTCCCGATGGCACGGGCCTTCGTTCAGCAACAGCGGGACGGGGAGCTGGTGACGGTGGCCAAGGGGATGTATGCGAATGGCCAGGTTCACCGGCTGATGGGGAAGTCAACGGGCTTTGCGCAGTTGATGTTTGGGCACAGCCGGCTGCGGGCCTTCATGATTCTGGCCGAGGGGATCGCAAGCCTGGGCAAAGGGGGTGGCATCGGCATGGACTTCAGCGCGGTGAATGAGATTGAATCTCGCTTCGGTGCGCTGATGGAGGCGGATCTTGATTACACCGAGATGCCGATCATGTTGGGCTTTGCGCTCGATCATGCGATGTGGGCGCACGCAATCACGGAGAATTCGCAAAGAAAGAATATCACCGCCATCGAAGAGGCGCAGAGCATCCAGCGGGCGATTGATGAGTTTGGGCTAACGACCGAGGAGGCGGGGCGTCCGTTTGGGTACGCTCGATCAACGACCGCCAACAAGGTGCGGCTGCTGGGGCTGCCGGCGGATGTGAAGGCGGCGATCTCAGATGGTCGACTGAGCGAGCGGCATGGCCGTGAGTTGCTGCGCTTGGCGGATGATCCGGAGCGGCTGGCTGACGCTGCGGAGACGGCGTTGAAGAAGGGATCCAGCGTGCGGCAGATTGCCACCGATGTGGATTGGCGCGAGAAGGATATGAAGGCCAGGCAGGCAGAGCAAGCTGAACTGGCAGCGGCGCGGGCAGCGTTGGCTGCTGGCTGGACGCTACCAGGTCAATCAAGCCCAGTTCCGCTATCGGTGATAGATGGCAGCCGGAATTACTCTAACACCTTCGACGCTACCGACCCGAAGGATCGGATACTGATCGAGGGTGGGCACTGTGGGCCGCACTGCGCCTGTTTTCGGATCGGACATTGTTATTGGGCGAGAGAGGAGAACTATCGTCCAGATGCAGAAAGGGCCCCACATGTGGCGGCGGTCTGCTCCGATTTCAGTGCCCGGCGCGCAAAGATCGAGGCGCTGCCGTTGCCGGCAGATGCTAGCCCGGAGGAGGTGGAGAAGAGGCGAGCAGCAGAGGAACGAGCGGCGACCGTTGAGCGGCTCAACAATGAGGCACATACGATTTGGCAGGCTTGGCTGAAAGAGCAGGATTTACAGAGCCTGTGGAACGATATCCGCTTTTGGCGTACGGTTGCCAAGCACCATAGTTGGCTGCTGGTTGTGCTGGATAAATGCGAAGGTGTACACGATGGCTGCCAGGAGCTACTGCGGCTGATGTACAAGCGGACGCGGTTGTATGACTCGGATCTACGGAGTGAGGTGCATCAGCCGAAAGATGTCAGAGAGTTGATCAAGAGTTTAGGAGGGAAGAAGGCAGATGAATGATATTCGGACAGACGATGAGCGCGAGCGAGAAGAACGCATTGACTATCTCAATAGCCTTCATGGGTTTCCGTCGAACTGTCGGACGATTCAAGAGGCGATTGACGATCCAGATTTAGATCGGGAAGTCGCTGCGCTGTTGGAACAGCATGGGCCAGATGTTGAGTGCGTGCTGATGGGGCCGATGGGACAGACCGATGTGATGCCGGCAGATGAGCTCTTGGGCTATACCAGTGTGCATTACGACGATTTTGATTACAGCGAGCTGCACGCGTGCACGGTCGATGATTATGTGGCCGCGGCCAAAGAAGTGGAGAGTTGGAATGTCTGAGCAAACCGGTGAAATCAGCTTCATGGTCACCACGGGCTTTGGGGCAAGGGAGCGGCAGCCCTATGTGCAAGTGCTGATCGAGGCCGCTGACTTCATGACGCAGATGCCGCCAGCATCGGCGAGGGAGTTGGCGTCCAATCTGCTTGAGGCGGCTGAAGCGGCGGAGGGAGATGGATTCCTGATCGGCTTCCTGGAAGAACGAATAGGTATCGACAATGACGGGGTGATCGTGTCAATGCTGATGCAGTTTCGTGAGTATAGGGAAGCGCAGCGGAAAGGAGGTGATGACGATGCCGGATGATGTCAACTGGAACAGCTAAATGAGGGGCAAGGGTGAGCGCCGTTATCGCTTACCCTTGCCGGGTGGATTGATGGTTGGACCAATCAAAACCGAGAGGATTATAGCAGATGTGTCCGTATTGCAAAAGCAAGAAGATCAGCTGTCATTTGGGTTGGTGTGAGTGTCTGAGTTGCGGCAAAGAGTGGAGCGAGGAGAGTGACGATGAAGCGACGGGGAGTAGGTCATGCGCGGCGGTGTCGCCGGCCGTTGGTGCAAACGAGAGCGCGCATTGGGTTGCAGTTGGCGGCGCAGAAGCTGGGGGATCTGCGGGCCTGGAAAAGGGGGGATGACAATCGCTTTGGGCGGATGGTCAATGGGCGTGGGCAGCAGCAGGGCAGCCCCGAGCAGTGGGTGGCGCACATTCGGGCGGCGCTCAGTGATCCGGATGCGCAGCGCTACCAACCCGGCGCTGTGAAGCGGATCGGGCGAGGGTTGGCAGCGTTAGGATACGTATGGCCGAGCGCTCGCAACTGACGACCCGTAGCGGGTTGGACCGGCTGTTGGCGGCGGCCATTGCGCAGGGTGATCTGCCGTCACTCTACTGGTTTGTCGAGATGAAGCTTTCGCCATCGCTCGCCGGCGGCAAGCACCCGATCATCTCGGCGTGCGCCTGGCCAAGGGGATTTGTGCCGATGGTGGCGGTGGGGCCGGATCCGGTGGTTAGTCGGCATTATGCCGATGTTCTGCTGGAGTGCTTGAAGAGCGCCAACCGAGCACGGCTGATCGAATTCGGTTTGGGGCTGACGACGACGGCGAAGATCGTGGCCAGCAGCTTCCCGGCTTATGAGTGGGGTGAGGTGCGCTGGGATTGTGTCTGTGTGTACTGTGGGGCGGTCTGGCAGAGCACAACCGCCGGAGAGGAGGTTTGCGAGAAGTGTAGTTGACAAAGTGAATAACGCTGCTTGGGGGTGTTGGAAGCACCCTCAAGCAGCTTGCCTAATACCGCTGGTGGCTTAACAAGAGCGGGTTCGGCTGTACGTATTGTACAGCCTGCACCCACCAGCGATCAATCCGTTGGTGGGTGTTTTTTGTTTACACCCACCGCAATCCCATGGAGGTGGGTATGGAACTGATTTTACTTGCCCTGGCATTACTGGCACTCTTTCTGGTCGCACACTGGATCGGCAATGTTGGCACCCCCAATGACACCCGCGAGCCCTATCTACGCGATGCCAGCGGCAACGCTCTGGCCCTGTATGTGGCTGGGCCGGTGGATGACGTACCACAACATGAAAGCTTCATCCATGATGGCACGGCCCATCAAAACCCCGCCGTCAATAACTATACAGCCTGGCGCTGGTTCCTGATCTTTCCGTTTTCCGAGGAGCGCCAAGAGCGCTGGTATCCCATTACCGACAACGGGATCGCTATTGACCTAGCTGCAATTCAGAAGCGCATCGACAACGCCCGCTTGCGCCGGGGGCAAGCTGTGGAGCTGGTGACGATGCCACGATGGGCAGAGAAGGAGGCAGTCCGGCGCGAGCATGGGGAGCAGCTTGGGCGGGGCGTGCCGGCTGGGAAGTTACGAAAGAGGGTTCTATGAAATACATCGCACTGGCCGCAGTGGCCTTCATCGTCGGCAGTTGCGCCTGGAGCATAGGCGGCAGGCTGTCAACCGATTCGATAGCTATGGCGCTGGGGATTCTGTTTGGGATCCTCGCCGGGCTGCCGGTCGCTCTTTTGGTGATAGCATCCAGCCGCAAGGCTGACGAACGGGCACACCAAGAACGCTACTTACCCGCGCCACAATGGACAGTCATTGAAAACAACGAGGTGAACGATCATGGCGAATCGATACAATCAACTCACAAATTACACCCCAGCGCTGATCGGCGAGATCTCCGAAGATGACCACCAGGCCATCACCACGGCGGAAGCACAGCTCATGACGAGTAGCCACCAGCTCGCCCACCTGGCGATTGATGGACGCAGTGGGTTGAGCCGGGCGCAGCAGACGGACACAGCGTTGACGCACGCCCAGGCGCACCTGGTGGCGAGTGCGCCGGTGATCGGCGCACTGCTGGCGACGACGACCGGTCTGGTGCTGTTGGGCTGGTTGCTGGCCGGTGGGTCGCTGGGGATCTGGATCTCGATTGAGCTCGTGATCGTCGGGGCTGGGTCAGTGGTGGCGTTGCAGCGGTCGCGGCGGGCGGGGCTGGAACATACGCCGGCGGGCGTCGAACGGCACGAGATTGACGCCCGGGCGCAGGTGGCGATGTATGCGATCAATCGCCATTGTGAGATGGTGGAGAAACGATGGGGGGTGAGGGAGTGACTCCAGATGCGAGCGAGCAGCTGCTGCGCCATGAGTTGCGCATCGCCAGGGCCGAGCTCGCACGGCTGCGCCGACGGTTGAATGAGAACGGCGCTCACGGTAAGCGCGTGGATCGCGCTTACCATGACGCGCTGCTGCTGGCCGGCTTCCACATTGGATACCTGCCAACAACGCGAGCCTACGCGTACGAGACGGCAGGGATCACCAATGGGCGGTGGGAGAATGCGCGGGCACTGTTGCGGCTGGCCAAGGTCCACAACGGGCGGCGTTGGTTGATGGCTGACTTGATGGCCATCGAGGCAGCGTTGAGCAAAGCGAAGGAGGTGGCGCTCGATGCACCCAATGCGTTTCGGGGAAGGCTGCCGAAACATGCCCGCCCTACTGAGAAGCAGGCGGGGCGATAGCTTCGGCGATTATCGCCCTGGCATGGGGTCAACGAATAGCGCAGAATCGACCCAGCAGAGGGAAGATAGGGGAGTAGGAAGAAACAAAGAAAGAGGGGAGGCCGCACGGTCTCCCCTCTTCTGTTTCTCGGGAAACAGGTGGTATTTTAATTTTTTACATTTTTTCGCGACCGTTGCCGGCGCTCTCGTACCCGGTCAGCGCGGGCGGCGACAACGCAGATGGCCCAGACGAGCAGGGTCACGCCGCAGCTCACCAGCCCCCACAGTGTGCAGGCAATGATATAGAGATTTTGGGACATGGAACAGGTCCGATCACGGCGGCCCCACCAGCACGTAACGAATCCAAATATAGCAGAGCACTGTCAGTACGATCCAAATGCTGACCCGCTCTGCGCTCTCCCCCGTTAATGCCTCCCACCAGCAGAGCCCCACACCGACACCGATGCCCAACATGAAGGCGATGATCACAACCCAGACGCTACTCGCCACTGGTCGGCCTACATTCCGAGATGAAAATCACCCAATACCAACCGAAGAAGCCGCCGGCCATCATCGCGATGCCTACCTGGCGCTGTGCTCGAAAGAAATCGTTTAGCCCAAATAAGTGCGCAGCATGACTGGGGCTGTTGGCCAGCGCATCAAAGACCGCCTGCACATCGAATGAGCCGGCAACGATGCTTTCTCCGTTGTTGCCTTGCTGGGCGTAGTGCGCCGGCAGGTGGCAACCGGCATCGCGGGCGTATTCGTTGGAAGTGCGGCCATTCGCGTCGACGTGGCCCCAGGGGTCGCCGGCAGCGAGGCCGGCGGCGCGTTGGCGGGCGGCGAGGATCAGCGAGGGGCAGCAGGCGAGGGTGGGGCGCTGCTGGCGGCCGTCGGTGATGAGCAGGTGATAGAAGGCGAGCGCGTAGGGATTGTCGAAGCAGGCGGCGTTGGGGTTGGGGGTGGTCATGATGATGGGGATGTAGACCGTCCCGCGCGCGCCAGGTACGCTGGGGGCAGCCGGATCAACAAGGATGGGCATGTGACCTCCTAGAACTGGGCAATGCTTTGGATCACGACACGGCGCTCGATCTGCGCCGTGATTTGCGCTTTGTTGCCGACCTGGCTGGCGCTCTTGACGCGCACGGCGACGCTGTTGGCGGCTTGCAGTGGGCGCAGGGCCAGGCCGCTAACCTCGGCGGTGATATCGAGGACATACCAGCCACTGGCCCCGCTGATGGCGCTGTAGTCGCTGCGCCACGCTCCGCCGTTGATCGAGATTTCGAGATCGGTGGCGGCGTAGGCGGTTCCGGGATCTTCGTAGATGCCGTAGACGGTGGTGACCGCGGCGGTCACGTCGTGGGTGTGGGCGGCAATGGTCACATCGTGGGTATGGGCCGAGATCGTCACATCGTGCGTGTGAGCGTCGATCGTCACATCGTGCGTGTGAGCGTCGATCGTCACATCGTGGTCGTGGGTCAAAGGCAGGTCGGCCAGCGTTGTCGATCCGCCTGTCTCGTCGCCGGTGCCCAAGTTGGCGTTGAGACCCACCGCAGTGTCGTAGTAGAGCGCTGAACCGGTTGGGGTGAGGTCGGTGATCTCCAGACCGTGCGCATGGTTGGTGACCGGCGCATAGCTGGTGGTGGTGGGGGTGGAGCCGCCACCGCTGGAGCTGGTGGGGGTGGCACCGCCACCGCTGGAGCTAGTGGGAGTGGCACCGCCTCCGCTCGATGTGGTGGGCGAGGAGCTGCCGCCACTGTCGGTGGTGGCGCTGCTGCCGCCGACCGATTTGACGGTGCTGCGTAGCTTGTCGGTGCGGAAGCGCACCACAACCCCATTGACGCTGACGGTTTCTTCGCCCAGGAAGAAATAGAGCGTGGCTCCCGTGTCGTCGTCGAGCTGCTCGCGGTAGGAGATGGTGTCGACGTTCGGGCCGAGCTGCGCCAGGCTCTGGTAGACGTTGGATTGGTGGAACTCGCTGGCGGCCTGTTCGCCATCACTCGATGGCCAGCGATCGACGGTGGCGACGACAAGCGAGGTGGTGCGCACGCCACCGTTACCGATCTCGGTGCTCGCTTCCAGGATGGTGAGATCGGTGTCAATGTTGATATAGGCCAGGTTGTCGATATAGCGTTTGGCTACGACGTGGATGGTTTGGCCGGGCAGGATCAAGGCATCGAGCTTGGCCACGGCGAGACGATAGAAACGGGCTGGGGTCGAGCGCTCGCGCAGCCAGCTGTAGGCCTGGGCGAGCAAGGCGTTGGCCGCCGCGCTGATGTCAGCGTCAGAGTTGGAGATGGGCGAGATCTCTTTGAATTGGAGCGAGGTGTGGTGACGGCCGTAGAGGGTGCGCGCGTCGCGGTTTTCGAGGCTCGTCTCCAGCCGGTTAAAAAAATGCTCTTCGCCGTCTAGATCGTGGAAGTAGTCGCCGTAGAGATAGCCGGCAGTTTCGGATCCGGTGGCGGCGCTGAGATAGGTCAGCGTGGTGGTGGTCGGGACAGTATCAACGGTGTAGTTGCCGTCGTAGTTGACCGTGCCAAATATCTCGATCACCTCGCCGACGATCACCTCGTGATCCTCGGACGTGGTGACGCTGACGGTGGTGCCGTCGCCGGAGATAGCGGTGATGGTGCTGCGCAGGCGGTCACCATCGGGCCAGTGGGTGACGGCGGCCAGATCCAGGCGGTCGTGACCGCTGCCGGCCCCAAAGACAAAGACGCGGGTATAGAGATCCCAACTGTCTTTGATCTCGCTCACATTGGTGATGATGCAGATGTCACTGTTGCCTTCGGCGGCAACGGGATCGACGCTCAGTTCGGCGCGGATGCCACAGTCGGCAAAGCTGGACGGCGGTCCGATCCAAACCAGGTTGCGGCCGTTGTTGCTGCTGCCCAAGCGGAAGAATTCGCCAATCTTGCTGCCGACATCGATGAGGGCAGAGAGCAGCGAGGCGTGGACAAATTTGGCGGTGACGTTGGTGGCGGTGGGATCACCGCCGGTGATCGTCCAGTCATCCGGCATGAAGGGGGTGACGGCAAAACCGTCCATCAGGTCGGCGGGTGCGCTGTCACTGTCTTCGATGGAATATTGATAGGGGCGGTCCTGATCATAGACGGTGGCTTTGCGCAGCTCGCCGAGGAGATCCGGACCGCTGACGGCGATGGTCGGCACGGCCCCGCCCGATCGGCTGAGTTCGATATTCTTAACCCAGCCAGCACCAATGAGGGCAACCGCGCCATCCAGGATGCCGTAGCAGTAGAGGTAGCGATCACTGTGGAGGAGCGGATAGCCGTCGTCTTGGATCTCATGTAGACGCATGTCGGTGGCAGGGAAGCTGACCGAGAATTCGCCGGCACGGCTGAGCCGGCGCACGTTGCGCCAGCCGATGGGGTTGAAGAGCGGCCCAGGGCCCAACTTGTTGTTGCTGCTGTCGTAGACATCAATCCAGAGTGCCACGCCATTGGCCAGATCGGGATAGACGATCACATCGGTGATCTCTTCAACGATCAGGGTGAATGAAAAATAATTATGTGTGCTACTGGTAAAGGCCAGCGACCGCGCTGACGTGGCCCCGGCGACGCTCAGCAATTCCGTGCCCCAGATCGCACGGCAGGCGGTCGCCCCCAGATCGATGCGCTCGAAAAAGCCATCGTGTGCGCCAGCCCCGACACCGGTCGTATCTGGGCTGCTGGCGATACCGATCAAAAGCGCATCAGTCCCGTTGGCCGTGACCGATGGGAAGGCGATGCTGGCCGCCGCACTGGCACTGGCGGTGACGGTGTCGCTGACGGCGAGTGGCTTGCCATTGGGGCTGTAGATGGCGGTGATGATGCCGATCATGGCCACCAGCGCTCCCGAGAAGGCAACTGTAACCGTCGCCCCCGCATCGCCTGCCTGCGCTGTACGTTGGTAGATCAGTTGCCCGCCGCTGCCCGGCTGGTAGCCGATCAGCGTCCAGCCGCTTGGCGTGCTGACCGTGCGCTCCGCATCCATCACGACTTGCAGCAACAGCAGATCGCCCACTTCGACATCGGCGGGGATTGTCACGTCGAATGATGTTGTGCTGTTGGTGGGGCCATAGCTACTATAGCTACGCCACTGCGGGCAGCGGTAGATCGTTGTGCCTTCGACCAGTGCCAGGCTAATACAATTGCTGGCCGCGCTGGTGCCCGTGGCGGTGATTGTGCTCGTTGACCCCGGTCCAAAGCCTGCTTTCGTCATGCAGTAGGCACGGTTGCTATTAATTGTCACGTCCCACTGTTCGGTAAGACCAGCCGGCGGGGTGGTATTAAATAGCAGCGTGGTGCCATAGCAGATCAGATAGCCGACATCGCTAAAAGTCACCGATGGGTAGACGCGGTTGCCGCTGCTGTTGTACTGCTGCTGCACATCGTCAATCGTGATCGGTGAGGCGCTATCGGAATAGAACGTAATGATCCCTGCCCCGATAGAGTCAGTGCTATTTACGGTCAGGGTATAGCTCGATGGTTCGCTTGCGCCGGCGATTTTGAACCAACCAACGGTTGGATCATCATCATTGAGACCACCGCGCTGGATCTGGGTCCAGTCAGCAGGCGCAGCGAGAAGGCCAGAAGCCGTGCTGCTGACAGTGCCCATCAGCAGCATGAAATCGCCTTCGAGTGTGCCGGTGGGCTTGTTGACAGAAACGCTGGTGCCGTTGGTTGAGATGGGATCAGTCTTGGCACGGATCGCAATGGTCATCAGTACCACCCATCATTGAACGCAATCGTGACGGTGGGATCAGTACCCCCGCCGGTGAAGGTGATCGTGATATCCATCGCGCCGATAATGCGCAGCCAATCGTCGATGGTGTGGCCGGATCCGTAGCTAAAGCCACTGTAGGCGTTTGCTCCGTCGTTGCGGATGCTCTTGGCTCCGCAGTCGATAACGAGGTCATCGCCCGCCCCCAACGTGCCCGACCAAATCAGGTGCGTACCGTTGGTCGTTGTGATGGCCAAGGCGGTGAGGCTGGCATCGTCGTCGGCAGTGATGGTGATCACGGCGTTGGTGACGGTGCGGTTGCCCTCATTTTCCACGCTGAGTGTATAGGGGCTACCGTCGAGAATTTCGGTCTGGTCGTCGCGATCAGCGTACCACTCGCTCTCCATCTGCCAGGTGAACTCCAGGATCTGATAGCCGCGGTTGCTGTAGATGCGACGATGGCCAACGACATTGAGCCGCGCCCAAGCCCATTGCAGGCTGTCATCATCATCGGCCTGGCGGACCAGTTTGCCGCGCACGCGAGCCTTGGCACGCAGGCGGTCGATGATGGTGCGCTGGCCGGCGTCAGTCTCCTCGCTGAGGATGCCGCGCAGGGTAACCGCAAAGGGCGTGTTGACTGGGGCGATGCCAGTGCCATAGACATCGAAGCCACCGGTGATGGTGGCGATAAAGCCGGGCTGGCTTGGCCCGGTGTCGATGCCCGATTCGCGGTTGTATTCCGGTAGGGTGAGCCCGTCGAAGGTCAGTAGTTTGTAGGACATTAGCGCAACCCCAGGTTTCGCATGGCGTCAAGAATGCCGGATTGCGCCCCGCGGCGCACATCATCTTCGTTGGCTGGTCCGTTGAAGGTCTGGTTGATGGTGATGGTGTAGCCGGCCCCACCGCTTGGGCCAGCTGCGGCGGCCGCCAAGTTCGTGGTTGGTGCTTGTAGCGATCCGAACATCGTATCGAGCCCGCTTTGCATGGTCGGCACCATGGCGCGCAGCTTTTTGACAAAGCCGACCGCGGTCCCTTCGCCAGTTGGCTCGCCCAGCTCGTCCTCAGCGCGCGCTGACGGAGAGTGGATCCCGAGCCATTCTTTTGCCCCGTCGAAGGCATCCTGCAACACATTGGTCATCGCATAATAGAGCGTCTGCCCGGCCGCACCGATACCCATGGCGATGCCCTCGATCATTCTCAGTCCCAGCCCTGGCCAGTCGATGCCGGTGATGAGCGCGCCGATATTCTCCAACGCGTTGCCCACGATCTCCAGGATGCCATTCCAAATGCGCTCGACGATGCCGGCGAGCGTTTTGCCCGCGCCCTCAAAATCGCCATTGAGCAGCTGCAGCACGAAGGTCACGGTATCAAGAATCGTTTTGAGCGCCACGTCAATAACCGTCCAGACCGTGTCAAAGGTGTTCATGACGATGGCCATGATCGCTGCGCCGTTGTTCTCCCAGAAGCTTGAGATGTTGTTGAGGATGGTCTCGATCAGTTGTTGGACCAAGGGCAGGTTGGTGTCGATCCAATCCTTGAAAAAGGCGAAGTAGCCAACGCCCTGGCTGAGCGTGTCATTGAGCTGGCCACTAAAGAGCCCCTGCACAAAGTCAACCGCCCAACCCGTCTTTTCGATCAGGAAGTCAAAGACGGTAGCCACCACCTCGGAGATGCGCGGCAAGGAGTCGGCAATAAAGTCGGCGGCCTTCTCGAAGTGGGGTGCAAGCTTCTCGCCAACCTCCAAAACCACAACAGCCCACGATGCTTTGATCTTATCCAAACTCTTGGCGATGCCGCTCTGCATCTGATCATAGGCGGCATCGGTGGCCCCGGTGGCGTTGGCCATCTGCTCAAGCGCGCTGGTGAATTTCTCGGTGCTGCCGCCAGTGAGCCCGAGCGCCGCGTTACCCGCTTCGACCGAGCTAAACATGTCGGAGAGGCGCACGCCACTGTCAGCGGCGGCCTGCTCCATGATCTTCAGCGCATCCTGGACGTTGCCGCCGGCTGCGATGAATTCGGGGAAACTCTGCCCAGACATCTCGGTAAAGCTTTGGGATGCCTTGCTGCTCGCTTGGCTCAGTTCAACGAGCAATTGTCGGATCTGCGTGGTGGCGACGGCGGTTGGCGTGCCCTGGGCGGTGAGGACAGCCAAGGCCGCGGTAACATCGCCGAAGTTGACGCCCAATGAGCTGGCGGTCGGGATGACGTTAAAGAGGCTTTGGGAGAGCTGGTTAAAGTCGGTCTTGCCGAGCTTGACCGCGGTGAACATCAGATCGCTTGCCTGCGCAGCGCTGAGGACATCGGCACCATAGGCATTGACGACCGAGCTGATACCATCGACGGCCGTCGACAGCTCGGCGACGCCACCAACGGCGGCTTTCTGCGACTGTTTGAGGAATTCAAAGACATTGTCAGGCGGCACGCCGGCGGAGAGCGCCTGGTAGAGCGCGGGGATCACATCTTCGGGCAACACGCCCATCTCTTTGGCGAAGCCCTTGACCTGCTTGGTCATGTCGCCCATGGCATCCTGTGAGATGCCCGGCAGCAGGGTGAAAACTTCGTTCATCCCATCCTGGAACGTAATGAACGAATCGAGCCCATCTTTGGCAACTTTGATGATCGCACCCGCCGCCAGCGCACCCGCGCCAACCACGGCCCCGCCGAGCACTTTGGTGATCGTGCCGCCGACCCGCCCGCCCCATGATTTGGTTTTCTCTTCGGCTTTGCCCAGGCCATCATCGAGATCGCCCGAATCGACACCGAGATAGAGCAGCACATCGGCCAGCTTGATTGCCATTAGAGGCTAATTCCCATCATCTTCAGAACATCATCGCTGTGCATCCGCCCGTTGCTGGCACCAGGTGCAGACCGGCCACCCCCACCCAGCAGCTTGGCCAACTCCGCGGCCAGCAGCTGCGCCTCCAACCGTTTGCGGCGCACCCAGCTCATCATCAGTTGGACGCGGCCTAATTCGTCGAGGCTTTCACCGAGTTCGCCCCATTGAGAGAGGGCGAGCTCTTGGAGGTCATCGTCGGCGTAGTCGGTGAGCCAGCCCGCGAAGAGAGCTGCGCCAGTTGCGTCACCAACCCGCCAAAAGGGTAGGCGAGCCCGAGTACGGCAACGAAGGCCCTGGCCAAATCACTATCATAGGCATTGTCGAGGATCGCTTCACGGTCGGCATCGAGCGCCGGCGCATAGCTGAAGATCAGGTCGATCATCAGATCGGGCGCTGATACCAGTAGCTTGCCGACCTGGTTGGCAATGGCCATCAGATCCTCACTGCTGCGGATCTCAAGCCCCGCCCCCGCCTGCTCGACGAGATTTAACACTGGCCCGATCTGTCGCTCCAACGCCTTGCGCCACCCGGCATTCTTGCGCGCCGGCAGCTCGTTGATGGTGTATTCCACCCCACCCAGGGTGATCGTTTTGCTGTTCATTAGGAGGTTGCCACCGCGGTTACACGTTGGAATTTGATCAGTTGACTGCCCACCGCCTTGCCGGTGTCCGCTTCGGCGCTGATCTGGATGGGCACGCCGGCTGCCGCTGCTTTGGCAAAGGTCAACTGGCCATTCAGGATTGAGGTTGCCTTATAAACAAAGATACGCACGGGGAATTTCGCCCCCTCGGCATTCTCGTAGAAGCCCTCGAAGCCCCAGGCGAGTTCATCAAGCTGGACATCGCCGCCGGCGTCCAGATCCTCAAACGCTACTTGACCGGCACCCGCTGCGGTTGTCGTCACTGTACCGCCGATCGCTAACTGGAGATTGTCGGGTGTTGCCTCGGCCAGGACACTCTCAAACGTTGCCATCTCTTTCGTTACCCGGCGCTTGACGATTCCGGTTACTTGCTCGACCTCAAGCTCGAAGAGCGTGCGGTCATAACTCATGGTCAGTGGCTGGAGCGTATAGCCCACATCCTCCCAGTTGCCACCCCAACTATCACCATAGTCGACGCTGCTCTCGTCGGGGAGCGTCTCCCCCACTGGCGCTTTCCAGAGCCGCGCCGGGGTGATCAGAATATCAGTTACAGCCATCTCATCCTCAACTTTCGTGGTACATTGCAATCACATCAACAATCACGCGCCAGATCTCGCGCTCGTCGTCGTAGTCATCGATATAGTTGCTGTCATAGATCGACAGCAGGGTATTGCCCGCGTCGCTCTTGCGGTAATAGCGCAGAGCGCTTAGGGTGGCCAGAGCCAACGCAGTTGCGCCGGCGTAGCTGCTCGCCCAGCAGTCGAGCTGGATCCGGCAGTCGAACAACTCGGTATTGGCTTCGGTGGGCACCCGGCTCACAATGCCGTAGGTGATCGCCGGCAACGTTGGCGACTGTGGCAGCTTCTGCGGATAGACCCGCGCCGCCACCAGCCCCGCCACCGTCGCATCTTCGGTCAAGGCAGCAAAAATGAACTCATCGAGCCTCATCGATTTTCGACCGCCTTGCGCAGGAAGCCCGCTGCCACAAAGCCCATCTCACGCCGGCTCTCATCAAAGGCCGGGCGGAAAAAAGGTTGGGCCGCCATCTTAACGGTCCCATATTCGATGAGATGGGCGTGGGGTGCAGCGAAGGTGATTGCGGCCAGGCCGTCGATCTCTGGCTTGACCTCTTTCTCATAATGCTTGGGGTCGAAGTGATAGCCACTCTTATCCTTGGTGGCGACATAGCCACTTTCGGCCAGCGTGCCCTCATCACGTACCGCCTTAGCGGCCGCCGAGAGGATCAGCAGCTCGCCGGCGGCATAGAGCGCCGCGTTGATCTCGTCGAGGATCGCTTTCTCGATGTCCCCGCCATACCACTTCATGACGAGCGTATTCTGCTGACCCGGCATTGCCCTGGGCCGCGGCAACGATTTATTGATCTTAGCCACGTAGCTCCTCCTTACACATCACGGCCAGCGTCCGTGTTCGTCCGTCTGGATCCATCTGGCCCAGGATCTCCAAGATGCGCGTCTCCCACAACAGGCGCTTTTTCGGTGTGATATCGCTGCGGAAGCGCATCCGCACCGTGTGGGTGATCTCACTGGCCCGTTGGCCGGCTGCATTAGAAAAGCGCTCCGAGATGGAACCAGGCAGCACTTGCGCCCAGACGGTGGTCTCGGTGGCCCAACTTTCGATCAGCTCGCCCGAGCTGTTTTGCGTCACGCTGGCGGCCTGGATGGCCACCCGTTCGCGCAGGCGTCCAGATTGCATCTTAGTGTCCGATCAGAATCCCAACAGCGATTGCCCCAATCAGTGCAAAGGTTGCCAGCCAGGCAGTGGAGCGATCCATGCGGCTGGGTGGAAGTGGGTAGCGTTGCCAGTTGCTCATGCTGGGAAACTGTACTCCGCACCGTCGAGCGTGAATTTGCCGAATTTGTTGCCACTATGGGTGCTGAATGCGCCATAATATGGAAACAGGTTGTTTGCGATAGCAGCGTCGTTGATCGTCTGATCGCTGCCAATCTGGGCGTTGTTGTACCAGAGTTGGAAGGTGTTGCCGGATGGTCGGCGGATCTCGATTGGAGCGTTGGCGACGAAGTTCGTCGCAACGCTGATCAGATTGGTGTACACACCAGCGACACATTTGGTTAAATTGACGAATCCAGTACCGTTGCGGATGGCAATAACGAAGTTGGCCGGCGTTGCCGGATCGTCAAGCCAGCCGATGACACCGACCTGCGTGCCATCAACCACATTGTGAATTTTTGCCGCGGGTGTTGCACTGGTGCTGGCGCTCGCCACATAAGCGAGCAGAGTGGCGGCTGCGATCACCTTGGCACTAGCGCCGCGTACCACAATGTCGGTTGCGCCGCCATTAACACGAATCAGTCGAACAGTCGGCGTCGCACTCGTTGCGCGGAATGTGCGACTAGCATCCGCGGCGTAATTGATCAGTGAATTGTCAGACACGTTGAGGCACTGCGTGCGCAATGCCCCCGCCGCGACAGAGTAGAGGTCATACGCCACCGCAAACCAGGCATGATTGCCGGATGCGATGTTCTGTGAAACGGTCAAATTTACCGACCCATCCGCCACCAGGCGCATCCCATTCGCGTCCTGGGTAGCGTAGTTGTTGGCGTCTTCAGTCGATACCGTCCAGCTAGTTGGATTGTCACCCGACCAGCTGCTGAAAGTCGGATTCGTGAGCAACTCCGACCCCACCGTCGGCGTGTTGTACCCGCGCCCGCTGGCATCGGTCGCCCACGTCGCACCCGTCAGCACGCCGACCGGTGCCGGGCGCTTACCATAGCCCACAGCCCCGCCCTGCCCCTGGCCCAACAACGCCTTGCCCAACAACCACTGTCTCACCGCGTCACCACCAGCCAACAAAACTTGTCGCCATTGGCATCAGCGTCGAAACGGTAATTCTCCAGATCGCCAGGCACCACCACGCCTTCGCCCGGATCAAGGGGAAAGCCGTTGCTACTCGACACATCGCCGGCCCCGTCATTGCCGATCCAAACGGTGTCCGCATTATCCGGATGCGCCTTCACCGCCACCGCGGCCGCACCCGGGGTGGACGTGCCAGCCACTGCGGTCCCCGCGGTCGTTACCGTAATCACCCCACTGCTTGCATTAGCCATACCAACCCCGATCTATGTTCACTAGCGCCTTCACACCCAACGGCAACTCCGCCACCGTCACACCCTGCAGGACGACCACTTCCTCCCGATTCTCGAAGAAGTGGCCCGCCATCAGCTCGATGGCGTGCTTGTAGCGCTGCGGCACATCCTCCGCATCGCCATAGCCCGCCACGTAGGTGATCACAATTGACGGTCCCGGCTGCAACGTCGCCGATGGCCAACTCTTGCCATAGCCTAGAATGATCCGCCCCGGCTCGCTGGCCGCATCCACGATGTAATCCCCGCTGGGCATCGTACCCGCATTGCCATCGCTGTCGGTGTAGGCGACAGAGGTCACCGACTGCAATGGCGGCCGCGGCAAGCGGATACAACCATCATAGGGCCAAGACTCCAATCTAAGCTGCAACGTCTGTGTCACCAGTGCCCGCCGCGCCATCATCTCGCACTGCTCGCGCGCCACCAGCAGATAGCCTTCGAGCAGCGTATCTTCGTCACTGACATCAATGCGCAGATGCGCCTTGGCATCCGCAACGCTGACCGGCTCCTCGGCCGGCGCGGTGGTGACCTGGAGGATCATTTCTTGCTTACCTTCTTCACCGGTTTGGTCGGGACGGCTCGCTCCGGAGCGCCGGCGACCGCCGCCGTCTCCTGATCGGGCGTCAACACTTCGACGGTGACCTGATCGGAGATATGCCCAATGATCTCCGCAGCATCGGCGGCCACCAGCGCAGCCGCTGCTTCATCGCCTACCGTGATATTCTTACCGGCGGGGATCACGCCACCAGGCCCCGCCATCGTCTTCTTCATGCGGATCAATTTCATGATCTCTCCTTAACTACTGGCGGCGAGCCCTGCGCCCTCAAGCACAGCGATCACGGCATTCAGCTTTGTCGTCAAGGTGTTCACTGCCGTCGCCAGTTCACGGACAGCTGCAGCATTGATCGACGCGTCGGGTGAACTTAGATCAGGCAGGTCACCATTATTCGTGCCGCCAATCGCGCCGGAATTCTCGGTCAAGGCAACGGCATCGGCTATATTTGCCGCCTGTGTCCCCGCATTGGTGATCGTGCCGCCACTCAGCCGCAGCTCACCGCCGGTCGCAATCTCCATCACGGCCCCGCCCTGCAACCGCCGAATTGGTACGTTGTAACTCATGATCTCATTTCCTTTCAGAGAGACAAGGCCCCGGTCACCCGGTCACCTTGTCATCCTGTCATCTCCCGCAAGCTACTGCGCCGCGGTTGCCTACGCCGTACCCTCAGCCGGGCTAACATGCGTCTCACGCGCCACAACGGTAGCCGTGTCATCGGTCGTGGGCTCCTTACTCGCGTTATAGAGCACCGCCACAACACCATCAATGACCGCGTTCTGCGTAGCCCGCGAGATCACAACCTTCAGATATCGCTCACGTGGACGGTAGATGTCGTGAACCACGACCTGGTTGTCGTCGTCATCCGCCACCGTCACCGAGGTCCCCAGCAGATCCGCATAGGCATCAGCGGACGCGTCATCGCTGGACTGCTGGACCTTGACTGATGTCGCCGCCCCGCTCGTGATGGCACCAAAGAGGGAATAGATCTTCACGCCGTCAAAACCAGCCGTATCGATTGCGCTGCTCGTCTGTGCCGAGGTGCCGGCCACAACGCCGTTCATCACACGAATGGTCTTTTCACCATTTGCACTGTTCATCTCAACCTACTTTCTTGAAGAAACAATTGTCGGGTTGTGCGCATCAACGCAGCCATATGCGTCACAACCCTGGTAGCCCACAGCTTGACTGATCGACTAACCCAATTTGACCCGTACAAAAGCCTCGGGCAGCACTGGTTGGCCATCGGTGTCAAGACGCCCGATGATCCCAATCTGGTTTGTCTCGGCATACAACTCGACCAGGCGTTGCATCTCCATCGCCATGCTGTCAACGATCCAGTACTGGGATGGATCAAAGAGCGAAGCAACATAGAGCCCGGTGGTGAAGGTGTTGGGCGCATATTCGCTCATGGCTGTGGGCAACCCGAGTAGTCGATCCGGTTCCCCCACACGCACGCTCTCGCGCCACAAGTATTGACCATCACCATCTTTCAACTTGGCCACATGCTTATAGAAGTCACGGTGACCCATCCAGCGCGCCCGCGCCCAGTATTGTTGCTTCAGGTAGAACTTCGCTTCGATCAGCCCGTCAAAGGTCACATCGGTGGTCGTGTTGCCCGTGCTCACATCGCGGCTAGTTGGCACGCCGTCCGCATGAGCGGTAAAGATGCCCAGCGGCTGCCCTGCACCAGACCCCGTTAGAAAGGCTTTTTCCTGCGTGATGCCAAACTTGTAGGCCAGGCGACTCATCACCAACTGCTCAGCGTTCGGAACCTTGGCGATCAACTTGCGGCTGATCTTGATGCGCTTGGCCACGGGATGTGGCTTCAAATCACGGCGACCAAAGCTCATGTCACTGTCTTCGCTACCGGTATCAAGTTCCGTGGTCCAGTCGGCGTCAGCCGGATCATTTTCCAAGGTCGGCACACCGAGACTGTCGGCATTGGGCACGCTAAAAACGGTTGCGCCCTGCCGCATGAAGACCATGTCATCAATTGCCTTGATGAGCTGATCCACCATCTGCATCGGGGTCATTAGATAGCCGCCCTGCGTATCCAGATCCGCCTGCAAGGCCCGCGCCTCCGGGCTCACCTGCTGCCCGCGCAGGAATGGGCGGAAGCCCGCGGTATATTCCGGGCTGGTGGTGCGCATGATCTGACGCCATTCGCGTTGTTCCATCCAACTGGGATCCGCCTGGTTTGCATTGCGCATTCCCCGGCTGTGGAACTCAACCGAGCGCCCGCCATCACCGGCCGCTGCCGCTGGTGTGCGTACCGTCACCGCATCGCCCAACTCAGTCTCCACCAGCAACTGCCGCTCCTCGCGATCAATTGTCGATTTCAACTTGTCGGCATCATTCATCAACGCGTCCCACGAGTTTGATTCCTCGCTGGACAGATCCCGCTTCTCGGCTTCCGCCTTCTCCAGCAGGGACCGGCCATCGGCGATCAATTTGGCGCGCTTCTGGCGCATCTCCAAAACTTTAGTCTTGCTCATCTCTCACTCCAATGTTAATAGTTGCAATCGACGCATCCGCGACATCAGGCGCACCTGCACCGCTGTCACATCCGCTTTATCTGAATCAGGCCCCTGCCTGAGATCATTCGGTATCTCTGGTAGATTCATCAACGAGCGCACCGCCACATTCGTGGACGGATAGGCCGGATAGGTCACCACAGCCACATCGCCATTGTTGATGTCCACCTCATGCAGCTCACGGAGGATCATCTCCCCCGTATCAAGCCAGTTATCGCGCTTGGTCCAAAACGCAAATGACATCTGATTGAGGTCGCCGCGCTGCACCAACGTCACCACATCGCGCCCAGCCTGCGTGTCTGGCGGATCAATCTCCACATGCAGACCAACGCCATCCTCTTGCAGTGTCAGGGTGCCGTTGCGCGTGCGCCCGATCGTGCTCAATCCACTCTCATGGTTGACCAACGCTCGCACGTCTGGCCCCGCGGCCAGTGACGCTGTAAAGGCCCCCGGCCGGATGATCTCACGCCAGCCGCCAAAATCGACCGACAGTTGATTGAACGTCGCCGCATAGCCACGCAGCAGCTGCTTGCCGTCCACCGTCTCCATGCGCAGCTCCTGCGCAGCAAAGAAGCGTAATTCCTTGTTTTTCATCACACCCTCACAAGACTAGATCGCCCGTCGGCGCTGACAGCGTCGGGGCATCGATCATCACCGCACCATAGCGCCGCATCATCTCCCCTGCCACTGCATAGGCGATGGGCAGCGGAGACGAACCCATTTCGCGAGCAGCCAACTGGCAGATGCGCAGATCAATTGCCTCGGCGTCGGCAGAGGAGATCGAGCCATCGGCAGCTACCACAAATGTGTAACCATTCAACTCGAACTGGATCATTGGCCATCACCGTTGCGAAAGAGATCGTAAATCAACGCAAAATAATCGGGATCTTCGCGCGCAAATTTCACAGGATTGTCATACATCAGTTGCAAGCCCATTGAGATAACCTCACTGGCCCCATCTGAGTAGATCTTCTTCCCGACGTACGGATGGGGAAACTGATCGGCAATCGCTACCTCATCGGGCTTATAGCCTGGTCCAAAGTTAGACATCAGCTCTTCGCTGTACCCCTGCGTGCGCCGCTTGTAGAATTCACCAACGGCATCCATGACAGCCTTGTTGCTATACTCAATCGCATGGCCCAACTCATGGACAAAGATACTCGCGTTTTCGCTGCCATTAGCCATAATCTTTTTCTTGGGATTGGAATAGGAGGCCCGTGCATCCTGCGTCAACGCAACCCACAACGACGCCGGCGGCTGCACCTCCGGATTGTCGACAAACGCTTTCAGCCATGCCGTGGCCGTCTTCACTTCGGCCTCAGTCTCCTTTGAGAAGCCATCGGCCGCGCCAACATCGAGCTTGTATTTACCCCCACTAAAAAGCGCCTTGCTCGTTTTGCGAAAAGCCTTCATCGCCTTGGCGCGGGTATCGATCGCTGCATCCCAGGCATCAACCGTTTCTCGATGATCCGCCTCTATCTCGGCCAGATCCTGCCTCATAGAAGCCAAATAGTCTGCCCGCTCATCATCGGCGACATGATCGGGAAAGACCCCCGCTTCCAATTGCGCCACTCGATCCCGCAACGCCTGCCGCTCTGCCGTCTTGGTCTTTGCCAAATCTGACAGGCGGATCAACTCGGCATCCGCAATCCCGGCCTCAGATTCTGAGATCTGCTGCGCAACATCAGATCCCCGTGTCTGCACCCCAGGCTGCTGACCCTTCCCCGTTGTCGTCGAGGATCGTTCACTGGCCAACACCGTGCAATCACAATCACGGTGAATCGGCCCATGCCGCACATTGCTGCGCATCAGCATTGGCGTATCCGCCACCCCACCCGGCAGCCGCTCGCCCGATGTGGCAAAGTACTCCTCGATCCCCACCACGCGCCCATCGAGCTTGCTACAGAAGGCACAGGCACTCGCCTTGGCATCCCAAATAATCTTTTTGACGCTCTTGGTGGTGTAGTTGGCAATCACCAACCCATTGCCGGCCCGATACGCCTGGCGCTTGGCCATTTGTTCGGCCTTGGTCTCCAACCAACCCTGCAAACGGTCCTTGATCTGGTCCACTACATACTCCTGGACCCCATCACCCTCCGCCGTTGCATCGGCGGCCACCGTCTCCAGTTGCCCCCGGCTGCTCGCTACAGCCCCATCGGCAAAGACATCCAGATACTCATCAACAAAGCTGGCGATCTCTTCATCCGTCGTCGGCTGTGGGTCACCCAACTCAGCCGCCACCGCGCGGGCGATCAGCTTAGCCAGACTCATCATCACCGGACGGAACGCATCCAGCAGCACATTCCGGTAGTCAGCGTAGTAATCGACTAACCAGAGGAAGAAGTCGTTGACATTGCGCTTGCGCGTGTACTTATCGAGCGCCCGCTCAACGTCCTGCACTTCCCGCCGTACCATCCGCTGTGCCACATCCGTGTAAAGCGGCACATAGGCCTCAAATATCTGCCGGCGATCCTCGGCCAGAGATCGCCGCTCCTGCGTCTGTCTATCCAAGACAGCGGTGGTCAAGCGCTTTGCTGTTTCCCGGGAAACAGACCGACAGGCCGCGCACGTGCACGCCTCATCGCCATCGTCATGCTCCACCAGCCGCCAATCCCGCAATCCCTTCCCTTCCGAATCCCTTGTCCCACTCCCCCCGGCACCCCCACTCGCCGGCGTCATGTTCATCGGCAGCAGATACGTATCCCCACCATCATAGGGGTTCAGATTCTCTCGCTCGCGGACCTCATTCGGGCTCATCCAACCGCCCTGTAACGCCGACTGATATGCCGCAAACCGTTCGGACGTGCGACCACGTAACAGCCCATCGACCAGGTGCTCGATCAACAGCACCTTCTTCTCGGATGGCATCAATAGATCCCGCGTCAACGCCTGTTCAACGTTGGTCAGCCACGGCCCCAGCGAATAGGTGACAAACTCAACACCCTGCTCTTCAATATTGCTGAAGGTCGCGCCGCTCATGTCGGCGATCATGTGTGGCGGCACATTAAACCAGCGCGCAATCTCGGTGATCTGAAACTTCCGCGTCTCCAGGAACTGCGCTTCCTCCGGAGGAACCCCCACCGTCTCAATATCCATCCCCTCTTCCAGGATCTTCACCCGGTGGCTGTTGCTCAGCCCCTGGTGGTCGGCGTTCCACGTATCTTTCAGCCGATCAAACGCCTTGTCACTCAGCTCGCCCGGATGTTTGAGGATGAGCCCAGGCCGCGCCCCGTTGCCAAAAAATCGACTACCAAACTCCTCGGTCGCCAGCCCCAGCCCAATCGCTTGCATCGCCAGGCGCACCGGCGAATAACCGATCACCCCGTTGCCGCTCAGCCCACGAATGTGGTGCACCCGCCAACTGGGCAGGTTGGCCGTGGTGCCATCCGGCAACTGATAGAGATAGCGCAGCTCCCCATTCACCCGATCGGGCGTCATCCGACGCGGATGCAATGGCCACAACGCCAACGGCACCCCTGCCTTCGACCATTCGATCTCGGCATACCCATTGCCCGTGCCCACGGCATGGCTCATCAAGGTACTGCGGAAGTCAAACGCCGTCATCTCGGGATTGGCTTCTTCCTTGAGCAGCGGATACAGCGGATGATCGGTTGCCCGCATCTTGCCCCGCCCCTCGCGGCGATAGGTCAGCAACGGCAACATCGCCGTCGACCACGCCAGCAAGCGGATCGCCGAAAAGACCGCGCTGTAGGTCATCGCCGAATCTTCGGTGACAGACACCCCCGCATAGCTGCTGCGGCCCAAGCCAAAGATCGCCGCTAGACTTGACTGCGACGGGTGACCTGTCTGCACTGATCTGGTTTGTAATAGCTGCCGGATAAAGCCCATGGTGTTCCGGTCGGAAAATAAAAAACGCCTACGTCCATTGCTGGATCGTAGGCGTCGAGCGCTCTGAGAATATTTAGTTTGCCGGGCCTAGCGTGTCATCCCGGCTGGGGACTGTTTGCGTAATTCCCTTTGACTCTCGGTCTTCTTGGGTACCAGAGCATTTTTGCCTGCGGTTTTCGACTGCCGTTGTGCGATTAGCACTTCATCGCCTCATCACTGCACAATCCCGCCATCTCGCCGACCAAGCCGCGCCGCTTTCTCTCTAGCGGAGTAGCAACCACTAACCCAGGTTGCGGGCCTCAGCAGTGCGTAGCAAACCGCACTGCTGAGGAATCATATTATGGGTGGCATGGTAACGGGAGACGGATTTGAACCGCCGACCTGCTGGTTATGAGCCAGCCGAGCTGCCTCTGCTCTATCCCGCTATGATGACGGTAATGGGTTCCCCTTAACAGAATACCTGGCGGCACCCTGCCCCACTACCGTCGCTGCCGCAAACTATAGCACAACTGTTCGCGGAGATCAAGACCTATTCTTCCTCTGGATTACGCACCACCTTGATCAACGTCGTTGGGCTGCACTCCAGGAAGATCGCCAGCGCATCAAGCGTCGCCGATACAAACCCACCCTCGCGCCCGATACTGTTGCGATGCACGCCCGTTGCCGCCGCAATCGCCCGATCTGACCGCGCCCCCTTCGCCACTGCCAGTATTCGGACCCTCGTCCAATCAATTTCCGTATGCATCTTCCCTCCTTGATTAGCGATAGCTGTTGACAGCTGCAATGGTACGTTCTACTGTGCCATACGTCAACACCAATTGTGCAAAGACACAACAAATCGCCGATAAAGATACGTCATTTGTTGCATTAATGGCACAATTGATTGTGCTATAATATGGGTGTAACAGAAAGTTACAAAGCACATTCACAAATGGCTGGGAGGTCAATATGAAAAAGTTCTACGTGATTTACAAGCGGGCCAATAGCCGAATCGTCGAACATGAATGGTTCGAGACAATGGCAGAGGCGGAAACGTTCAAAGAGAACGCAATTGCTGAAGGGGCCGAAGCAGTAGTCAGAACGAAGAACTAAGAACTAAGCCGAAACCTAGGGGAGAGCAATCTCCCCGACGGTCGACCGGAATTAACCGCCCGGTCCATGAAGATGGCAGGTTAGCGCAATTATGAGTATGGCAACTGGAACGGTTTGATGCGCGATACAAATACAAACGGTTGGAGTTGCACCCAGCCAGTCGATGCGCAAACATCGACTGGCTTCTTTTTACCACCCCTATGAAAGGATAGGAACATGAGTGTACAACAGAAACCCAATGCTTCGCAAGACCTGACAACCTACGACTACGTGCTAGGCCAGATCATCGCCGGACGGCAGGCAACCACTATCAACCTCAACCCGGAAGTACTGGCCCTGCACGAAGAGCTGAAAGAAACGGACACCAGCCAACCCGGCTGGATCGCCAAGCTCCTAAACCGCTAAACCATCCTCAACAAAAGGGGCGCTCTCTCCGGAGAGCGCCCCTTTTGTTATGTACGGACCACAACCGTCACCGCACTGTCAGACCCCACGCCCACTCTCACCCGTTGCTCCACCACGGCGCGACCATCGCGCGCCGTGGCCACCAGGTCAAAGCACAGCTCTCGGTCCCCGCGCACAATCTGCAAATCCATCGTCACCCGATGCAGCCGCCCAAACAGCCGCCCATCATCCGCCCGCAGATCGATCCACTCCTGGTTGCCCATCGTCCCTCGTCGCTATCCCCACCCCCAATGCGATCAGCACAACCCCCACCAACATGAGAGCCGCCGCCAGCCCCCACCACAGCCACATCCCCACCGCCAGGCACACCACCCCAACGGCCACCAACAGATCATCAAGGTCCGGCATTATATCTCTCTGATTCCTCTCGTCTCATACACCGACTCCGGTTCCGGCTGGTGCCGCGTTGCCCGATCAAGCGCCATCACCATCGCTATCATCCCGTCGATCTTCTCCGTCGACTTCGATTTGTCGAGCTTAATATTGTCGGCAGCGTCTTTGCTGGCCACTGCATTGCCGGCCATCCACGTCAGCACCGGGTGCCCACCGTGCGCCAACTTGCAACTCAGGATCAATCGCTCCAGCTCCCTGGTCGGTGCGCACATACTGGCAAAGCCCTGGCCAAAGCTCACCACCCAATCCTCACCGCCCATTTTCTGCAACGACGATTGGATCTGTGCTGCACCCCACCGGTCAAAGGCCACCTCTTGTATGTCGTAGCGCTGCGCCAACTCATCAATCTCAGCCAAAATAAATTCATGGTCGATCACATTGCCGGGTGTAGTCATCATGTACCCTTGCCGAACCCACGTTTCATAGAGCACTCGATCCCGTTTCGAGCGCTCCTTCATCGTCTCCTCGGGCACCCAGAATCGACAGAGCACCTGGTACGGATCACCCTCTTTCTGTGGCGGGAAGACCAACACAAACGCCGTCACGTCAGTTGTCGACGAAAGATCCAACCCACCAAAGCAGTTCCGCCCGCGTAGGCCATCGGCATCGACAGGTTGACTGCACGCCAGCCACTTTGGAGCATTCACCCAACGCACGGTTGCCTGCGTCCAGATGTTTAGCTCACGTTGCAAAAACGAGTTCTGCGCCGTCGGCATCTGCGCTGCCAGATTGGCCTTGTCGCGCATATCACCCAGGCGCTTGGAAACACCGAGATTGGGGTTAGCCTTGATCCAGACAGTTGGGTCTTCCCAATTATCGCCTTTCTCGATCACATTCCCGTCGGCATCTTCCTTCTTCAGGTCGAGCGTGTAGATCAGACCAAAGAACGTGTCGTCGTGTGCCATGCCCTCCACGATCTTCTCGGTATACTCGTGAAGGTTCCAGCAAAGCGACTGCTTGTCCACACCTGCGGTTGTGATCCCGAAGATCATCGACTGCCGACGGCTGCCTGTAGCCGTGTCCAACAGGTCCCACGTCTCACGATTCTTATGTGCATGGACCTCATCGACAATCGCACCATGCACATTCAGGCCGTCCATGCTGTCAGTGTCACGGCCTAACGGTTCCAGCTTCGACGCCGTCCCCACAATGTGCAGGTTGTCACGGAACGCCCGAATCCGACGGCGCAGGAACGAGGAAGACTGCACCATCCGCTTGGCCTCTGACCACGCAATGCGCGCCTGATCCTTCTTGGTCGCCGCGCAAAAGACCTCGGCCCCCGGCTCACCATCTGCGTCGAGAAGATAGAGCGCCACCCCGGCCGCAATGGTGCTTTTGCCATTCTTGCGCGCCACCTCCAGAAAGACCTGGCGAAAGCGCCGGCCCCAACTGCCTCGCTCTTCATCCCAACGCATCCAGCCAAACGCACAGGCCAACACAAACTGTTGCCACGGCTCCAAATGCACCACGCTCCCGGCCCACTCGCCCTTGGAGTGACGCAGAAATCCAAAGAAATCGATCACATGCTGCGCCGCGCCATGGTCAAAGAGCAGCCCCCGCGACTCCCCCGTCTCCATGTCGCGCACATGCCGCTCCACCGCCAGCCGCGCCCACTTGCAACTCACCTGCCGGCCGTCGAGCACATCATCGATATATTGCTGGTAGGTATAGTCAGTCGCCATGTAATGTGAGATATAACTCTGGCCAAATCTCCTGCGCTTGCTCAAGCGTCAACTCTGCTGGCCCCTCAAATTCCACATCCGCCAACATCCGGATGGTGACATGGGTCAGATGGTTGGCACGCCCAATCACCTGCACACCCATTGTCGCCGCCAACGCAATCTCCTTCTCACCATCGCCGATGACAATTGATCCCTTCCCATGATCGTCCAGCTTGATCCACACCTTGTTTACCTTGATCATCACCAACGCTCCAGTGCAGTCACCACATCCAATTCGGTTGGATTCGTATCTCCATATCGCCCTACAGTTGCCGCCGTTATAAGCCGAACAGAACACCAGTAAATAAGTGGTCGAGGCAACCGCCAGGCCAACCATACCCACAGCCTTTGCGACAGCCCCCAGGATAACAAGCGAATATTGTCCATTCCCCTACTCCGTTTCGATTTCCTGGATAGCGCTGTTGACGCTTTTTAATAAGGTTTCAAGCAGCGCAACGCTTCGCTCTAGCCCCGTCCGCTGCGCTCCGATCAACGCTACTTCCATAGCCAATTTAGATTGGAGCAGCGCACCTCTCACGTTGCTAAATGCCACGGCTTTAGATGTCAGCCCTGGCAGCCCTGGCCCTTCGATCGTATAGGTTCCACCGAAATCACCCTTGGGCAATTGGGTAAATACGGCAGCTAAATTTTTATCCATCTTGTCTACTCCATCCATCGTCTTTTTATCCATTTCCTATTAGGTCGCTCTGACGGGTCCCATTGCGCCAATCCCCAAATGGCCAGCGTCATGATCAGCCGCTCGTAAATACTGCGAGCCAAACGCATGGCACGCAGCCAACTGTAGCGCGCAAACGACTCTAAACGGTACCTATCAACCCGTCGGACCTCACAGTAGCCCTGCGGATCAATATAAAGGATCTTCACGCGAAATGGCCCAACCGAGACAATAGAGCCCTGAGCGAGATTGCGCCAATCTCTATCAACAAGGAAGAATCCGACTGTCGCGATCGGTGGGCCTATCCACTTGTAGTTGACATATTCACGTTCAAAACGCGGCCCTATCTGTGTAATCCTTGACTCTGCCGTGATCTCCCCAAACTCATCCATCCCACCTCCAGATAAGCTCCTCAATTGACTATCTCATACTCTGCATCAATCACCATCTTCGACGGATGCACCAGCAGAGCCCGCTTGTTCTCCCATATCTCACGTTGCGCCCGGCGCACATTCGCGCCAGGCGGATACATCCATGTATCAACGGGCGGCCCACCCGCCTTCATCGTGGCTCGAATCTTTTGATCCATAAGGCGACTAGAAAACTCTTTGATTATCGCATCAACAACCCGCTGCCGTTGCTCATCGGTCAGTGAGTCAAAAAGTTCGTGTGCCATCGGCTCCACCTTTCCTATGCAAAAACTCTTCATATGGATCCGCCTCTTCAGCCGTCACAACCGTCACCTTGCTGCGGCTGCTTGGCGTCATCCCAAACTCCGTCAAAAAGCGCAGCATCTGCTTCATCGCAGCGTTAGCCACGTTCAGCCACGGCGAAACAACCGGGTAACCATTGTCGGTTGTCGTAATCATAAGGAAGTCAGGTTGCCTCATCTCCGTTTCCGCTTGCACCCACCGCTCCCAGCATTGGCAGTAGGCCGCCAGCGCTGCTCGATCAACCTGCGTCAGCACGCCCAACTCCAGCAGCTGCTTAGTGATCCGGTTCCACTCCTTGCGCGCCTCACCCTGGATGTGCGCCGGACACGGCGGCCGCACAGCCTTTGGCTTCGGCTCCGCCTTGTTCAGCGCGCGCTTTCCCGGGTTACCCGTCAACTCCTTCAGTTTCGTTGGCTTTGGCGGCCGTCCCCCTGGCATCGTTATCCCCCCTCATCCCCCATCCCCCCCCTGCGCAGTTTCGCGGGTGCGCGCGTTTGACTACCGGCGCCGGTCTTAGAAGCGTACCCTGTAGAGATTTGATCCCCCTTACCCTCCTGGAGGGGTAGATCGGGGCTCCAACCGAGTGATTGAGCTACGGTTTTCTTGCTATGGCACGATTTGCAGAGAGATTGCAGATTACTGAACGCGTGCGTTCCACCGTTCGCAAGCGGTGTGATGTGATCTACTTCGGTGGCTGGGGTGGTGTGGCCATCTCTCTGGCAGTGGACGCAGAGGGGAGAGTTGGCCAGCTGCATCCCCCGGATGCGACGCCAACGGGCATCGTAGCCGCGTTGGGCTGCTGTGCCGCGGTTGGCGTCGATGCGCTGGTTGCGTTGCTGTTGGTGTAGGGCAGCGTGGGTGGGGCAGTATCCCCTAGACCCAGCCCCGGTATCAACTAGGGCAGGGCACCCCCGGTGCGAGCAGGGGCGCTTCGCTTTGCGTGGCATGGGCAGTTTCTCCTGACTCGGTATGACTACGCGCGATAGCTGGACGATGACCGTTTGCATGGGGCACCCTCCCCCCCTTATCGCGCGTAGTCATACGTAGCTACTGACTACGGATATCTGTGAATTCGGCGACGGTTGGGACTTCGATGATTGCGGCCTGGTATGCTGCGACTGGATCACCATTCGTCTGCATTCTGCGCCAGAATGCGTAGGTGAAATCACTGGCGTCGCGGTCATCAATATCTTCGTAGACGAAAACGACAGTGACCAATCCGGCCAGGACATCCGCTACCGACGATGTTTGGCAGGCAGCTAGGAAAACGACTCTGATGCCGTCGAGCTGCTCATGCCACCAACCTGGTTCGGCAACGCCGTCGGCCAATGCAATGCCGACGGCGTTGGCGTGGGCGGGGATATGCACCCACGGGTATAGGTTGCCACTTTGCCGACGCCGGCGCAACTCATCGGCTATGGATTGCTTGGTGGCGTGCGTGAGACGCTGGAAGGGGACCCCTGCACGCCGCAGGGCCTGGCGGTCATTGGTGCAGAGATCCTGGTCATCTCCACAAATAATTAAAAGTGGTTTGGCCGGCAATGCGCTTGGTTTGGCTGGATCGGGTGGGCGCGCCAGCAGTGCAGTTTGTTCCAGCTCGCGGATGCGTGCCCCAGCCTTCTGCAACTCACTAACGAGAAAATCGACTCTCTCTTCTAACTGCTCCCGGTAAGACCGCTCTTGGTTTAGTTCACGCGTTAATTCTGCGACTCGCATCTCAACTTTGCCAGGGGTAAGGCGCAGCCAACCATAGTGAATCGCAATGAGCGCCGACGAAAAAAATAATATGGAAACAATACCGGATGTGACGAGAGTGCCGAGAATGGTCACGGTATTTCACCCCGTTTAGTTGTGCTGGCCGGTCCCGTACCAGAAGGCCCCACCCTTATCGTCAATCTCACTACTCTTGGAACCAACAACACGTTTCAATTCATAAACACCGGCTTCGATCATTTCTTCGATCTCTTCAACTTTAAGTTTTGGGAAGTAAGATTGAAGACGCTGGCTTACCCAACGATACTTGGCCGCCCCGATACTTGGGTGGCCATCGGGGGTTTTAACGGTCATTTCAGCGGCCTTGATGAGACGAGACAAAATCTCCAGCCTGCGCTCTTTACTGGCCTTTTGCCATTCGAGATAGCCAATATAGCCAAGCACGACGACAACGGCCACGGCAGCAAAGGATAAAAGCAGATCCATGCGTTTTGCTCCTTCCAAGCAGATATATGAGTGTGGGCAGCGGTGTAGGCATCAATGAGAGGTGGGGTGTCCAATGCAAGGGGGTGGGGTCCATCGCATTGGACACCCCACCCGCGAACAGAATAGCACAGGTGTTTTATTTCGGCAACGGAAATTACATAGATGTAAGCAGAGAGAAAGAAAGATGGTATAATTAGTAGACGAAAGGGGGATTGGTAGCCATGCCGCAAACTAGACGAAAAACCTATTTGATCTCCGTGACGACAGGAGAGCAGCGGACGGCCATGCGCAATGCGTTGTGGGTATTGGGTGGTAGTGAGATACTGCCAGGGCTCTTTTTGGTGGCTTTGACGGACGGAGAACGTCAGGGACTGGAGAGGCGCTTTGGGAAGGTACGGATCAGGCAGCGGTAACGTACAATAATTTAAGCTTACATTTTGAGGGAATCACGCTCTGATCTACGATTAAAAGATCACCGCGGACACCCCAAATCCCGCCCAGGAGCGTCTGTTGATGACAGGCGCTCCTGTTTTTATTTACGCTCGAATTACGCAACCCCGAGGAAGTCCAACAAAAAAGCCAACCACGGACACCCCTATCCCGGTTGGCTCTTTCGTGCGAGTCAGTTGACGGCGAGTTGAGAGAGTCACCGTCTGACAGGCAAATCATAGCACACAATTATGGGCGTTTCAATAGGATATTTGTTTAAGACTCCTGACAGGAGTTTAGGGTAGCGATTCGCAGGCTACACCGTTGCCGTCAAAATCGAGGCGGTGAATATCGCCAAACCCACGCTCAGCGCAGTAATTAAAGACCTCTTGCGCTGCCGCTTGCGTACTGAAATTTGAGCAGTTGTAGGCATCGTGATCGCAGATGAAGCGCAGTGCTTCGGTTGCGGTTGGTTGCGGCGTGGGGGTGACTGTGGCAAGCGGTGCCGTGGTGGCGGTGGGAAGTGGCGTATTGGTGGGGGTGATGGTTGGCACTGGGGTGACCGTGGGGACGATGTGGGCAACGATGGGAAGGTAGATGTTAATGGATTGGGGGATGGTTTGGCCGTGGCCAATGTGGGGACTAAAGAGTGATCCGGCGAGAATGAGGGCCAAAATAAGCAACATGGAAATGCGAGACATGGGGGATCTGCCTTTCGTTGTTTTTTGGTGGTTGACAAGATTCAGAAAAGCCGTTACACTGCGCAACAGATAACACAGTTACAACAGCAACGGAGCAACAGACATGCCAGACGTTTCAAGCACCGAAGCGGCTAAAATCATTGGCGTCAGTAGTCAGACGATCAGGCGGCAAATAGACAGAGGTTTGTTGAGTGCTCGACTTGAAGGGCCAAAACGACTGGTAAAGATTGATATCGAAAATCTACGTCAATTTGCCGAAAGATATCAGTATCGCTTCAATGAGGAACTAGCAGCACAGACAGTGAAATAAAAAGACCTGGCGGCCTCGCCCTCCCAGCAAGAAGTTCGAGACCGCCAAAATCAATGCACCTTAACAACTGAATATGATATTAGTATAACATTATACCCTGTTGCGGTGCGACCGCTGCAAGAGCGGAAGGGCGCCTGATGGGTCTCGAACCCACAACATCTGGAACCACAATCCAGTGCTCTACCATTGAGCTACAGGCGCCATAGTACAAACTTTATGGCTGGGGGACAGGGATTCGAACCCCGATTGACGGTTCCAAAGACCGTAGTCCTGCCATTAGACGATCCCCCACCAATAATTAATAATCAACAATCAATTGCTAATTATCAATGGGCGACCATACCTACATTAAAAATTAAGAATTGCTTATTGACAATCGATTATTAGAAAGGTGCCGAGACCCAGACTTGAACTGGGGACACCAGCATTTTCAGTGCTGTGCTCTACCGACTGAGCTATCTCGGCAAAAGAGCCGACCACATTTTATGATGAATGGTCGGCTCTTAGAGCGGGCGATGAGATTCGAACTCACGACCTTCTCCTTGGCAAGGAGACATTCTACCACTGAACTACGCCCGCATTCATTTCGCTGCTACGCTTGCTATCATAGCAGATGACCGGTTGTCTGTCAAATAGTGCCCCAGAAAAGTGACACTCTTGTGCAGCCTACACAACCTTCACACTGCAAACTCTTCCTACAAAGTGGACCCGGTCGGATTCGAACCGACGGTCTTCTCCTTGCAAAGGAGACGCCTTCCCGCTAGGCCACGGGCCCAAAACTACTTGCGACTGAGTTATCAATGCTCAATTGTTAAATTACAGTATTGTTAAACTCCAGTGCCGACGAGAGGACTCGAACCTCCACACCTTGCGGCAATAGATCCTAAATCTATCGCGTCTGCCAATTCCGCCACGTCGGCTGGATGTCGCTCTTCCCGACAACGCTGGCTATTATACCTAAAGCTGCCTGCTCATGCAAATATGCAATGCACTTATCTCTGTAACGATACAGCCATCCCCCCCGCTAGCAAGGGAGGATCAATACTCCCCTCCTTGATGTCGGGGAGGGGCCGGGGGTGGGCGGATAGTGTACCCCCGATTCTGTTTTCGCTGTTCACCATCAGCGATGGCGAACAGCGAGTTCGTCATCTGTCTCAAACACTGGTTAGAGTGCCTGGCGGTTTGTGGCGTACCGGGTGTTACACGGCTTTGCCCGCACCGCTGCGGCGAGATCCAACTTGCGCCGGACCCACTCGCCTTGCTCTCAGTTGCACGCTCGCCTAGCCGGTGACATTGCTGCCCCCGCTGGTGGGCTCTTACCCCACCGTTTCAGCCCTCACCCAACAGTACTACAAAAGTACTGCTCGGCGGGAATGCTTTCTGTTGCGGTTGTAGTCAACCGGCCATCTCCAGCCGGTTTCCCCCACTTGCTGTTTCGTGAGGCAACCTTGCCGCGGTTTCCCGCAGCCGAGAGTCGGGAAGTTCCTCTATCGGACACATGGCCCGCAGCGACGACCCCTATCCGCCCACAATTGCAAGTGGGTAGTCTATCAACGGAAGTGCGCTCTGTCAACTATCACTCCAGCGGATGAAGGAAACAGCGGATTTACAATTCCATAGTACCAAGAAAACTTTGCAAACTTTGTGCCTTTACGAGAAAAATGCTTTTACCATCTCGTTGACCAGCGCATCAATCTGATACTTACCCTAAAGCTCCGGACGCGTTGTCGTAAATCCGCTACTTCCTTCATCCGCTGTAGTATACTATTCCATTGACTCCGTCAAGGCAGTGGGCGACGCAAGTGCCATTTCTGGCTGACGGGGCCCTTCGACCCAAACCTGGCCGTCGCTCCAATTCTCTTGTTTCCAGATCGGAACAATCGCTTTGAGCCGTTCAATCGCGTAGCTACAGGCATCAAAGCAGCCGTCGCCACGATGGGGGGTCGCCACCGCAATTACCACGCTTGCTTCGCCAATCTCGCAGCGACCGGTCCGATGGAGAATGCTTACCGCTTTTACTTTGGGCCACTTGACCTGAATCTCGTCACCGATTTGCGCCAACATGCGCTCGGCCATCTCGGCGTAGGCTTCATAGGCGAGAAAATCGGTGTCGCGCGCGCCGGTCTCGGTAGCTGTCTCACCACGTACAATCCCGGCAAAAGTCGCAATCGCGCCACAATCGGGGCGATTGACGCGGGCGGAGACTTCGTCAATCGAGAGCGGCTGATCGGTTAATTCAAAGAATTTACGGACAAACTCACCCTCCGCACCACCAGAGACAGGTGGAAAGATCGCCACCACATCTTGTGGCTGCAAAATGGTTTCACGCTGTGCATATGCTTCATTGACAGCCGCGTAAATCGTGCGTTTGTTCAAATCTAGTGCCGGCTGATCTTCTGTCAGTCGGGTTAAAACATCACCCAGCGACGCGCCTTCGTTGACGGACAGCGTACGTTCTTTCCAGCCAGCCGTCTGCCGCAATGTGGCAAACAACAATACTTTGATCTCCATGCCCATCTATCCTCTATCCTCTATTTCTGTCCACTCAATTTGGTCCACCCAATGATGTGCATTTTTGATACAGCGGCAGTCATTCATACCGTGTGCAATCAGAAATCGCACCTACGAAGAAACTGACATCTTTCCGAATAAATAGTAGTCATTCATGCGTCAAGATCCGGTCACGGTACACGCAATAAGCAATATGCAATACGAACTATCTCTCCGTGGATCCATTCTCTTATGCGGTGCGCTGCCAATCGCCAGATTTACCGCCCTGCTTCTCGACCAACTGAATATCGCTGATTGTCATGCCCTTTTCGAGCGCTTTGGCCATGTCATAGATCGTGAGGGCGGCAACACTGACCGCGGTCAGCGCCTCCATTTCCACACCAGTTTGCCCCTGGCAGCGCACTTGCGCGCTGATCAGTACACGGTTGTTCACCTCATCAATTTCAAAATCAACCGCAACTTTGGTCAACAACAATGTGTGGCAGAGGGGGATCAGATCTGGCGTACGTTTGGCGGCCATTATGCCGGCGATACGCGCGGCGGCGAGCACATCCCCCTTGGGCACATTGCCATCGCGAATGGCGGCAAGGGTTGTCGGTAACATGTTGACCGTGCCCTGTGCAATCGCAGTCCGCGTGGTAATCGCCTTCTCGCCAACATCGACCATCGTCGCATGGCCTTGCGCATCCAGATGCGTTAATTCAGACACAAGCATTCTCTTCTCTTCTATGATACCGTTGGTGAATTCCGCAGGCTGAGCTTGTCGAAGCCGGAGCCGCTTTCCCTTCGACGAACTCAGGGTCCGCTCTCTTGCCCAGCAGTAGCTTCTAAGGCCAATCCAAAATTTAACCTATCCACGAAGTTTCACGAAGACACACGAAGCCTTGTCTTTTCTTCGTGTGTCTTCGTGCGCTTCGTGGATCATTATTTCTGCGGAATGGCCTAAACCATGGTTTCGATACGCAGGCTAACGCAACACGTCCCATCTCTATCTAATTTTATCCTAGATTATCCCGAGCACAAGCGCCGAGACGACCGCGCCTGCCGGCAATATTTCGGCGGCCTGGGGTAATTCGAGCAAGGCGTTGGCGGTGCGCATACTCAGCAGACGGCTGCTGGCTTGGCTGCCTGTGCTCACCGCGCGATAGCCACCGCTGCCGCCGTTGAGTGTTTTCTCCCACTGCAAGGTCGCCCGGTGATACTCGGGTCGTGACGGATCAAGACGCAGTGGCTGTGCCAACGTTGCCTGTACACGGCGCAACTGCGGATCGGCCCAACCGGCCAGCTTGCGGATCGCAGGTACAACAAAGAGATAGAAGGTGACCAAACTGCTTACCGGGTTGCCGGGCAGACCAAAGATTAGCGTTGGGTTAGTCGCGTGTGTTGGGGTAGTCGCATTTCGATCGTTGCTGATCACGGTGGCGAAGGTCAACGGTTTCCCTGGTTTCATCAAAATACGGCCAAAATGGACCCTGCCCAGTTCTTCCAAAATTGGTTTGATCAGATCCAACTCGCCCATAGAGACACCGCCGGAGGTGAGCAAAATGTCCGCCTGGGCCGCGCCGTCAACAAGCTGTTGACGTAACGATTCACGCTGGTCGGTAGCAATACCAAGGTCAATCGGCGCGCCCCCGGCGGCCAATACTGCGGCGTATAACATGGCGCGATTGCTGTCACGAATCTGACCGGGGCCTGGTTGTTGCTCGGGGTGAACCAATTCGTCACCAGTTGATAGGATAGCCACGCGCGGGCGGGGATACATACGCACTTGGGTCACACCCACCGTAGCCAACAGCCCCACCTCGGCCGCGTCGAGTCGGCTGCCGGCGGCTAGCACCAGCTCCCCTGGCATAATATCATGGCCGATAGGGCGAATGTCGTCCCCAGGTGATACTTGGCGACCAATATGGACCAAGGCACGGCCATCGCGTTCGCCCAGCGGCTTGGTCTCTTCAACCATCACAACCGCGTCCGCACCATCTGGGACTGGCGCGCCGGTCGTAATATAGGCAACGCTCCCTGGTTGGAGGCTCGCATTGGCGATCCGTCCAGCGGTGACCGCTTCGCTAATCGGATAGTCGCCAGGGCCATCAGCCGCCACCACGGCATAGCCATCTTTGACGGAAGCGCGGAAAGGGGGAAGGGGCTCAGCCGCATGGACATCATCGGCCAATATCTGCCCAACCGCCGCCTCGAGTTTGCTTGTCTGTGGCGGCAGCGTGCATGCTTCCTCCAAAACGATGGCGAGTGCGTCGGCCACACGATACATTGGGTAAGCGGATTCAGTCGGCATGAGAGAACCTTCAATCTGGTTGAGAAATGGCTAGATCAATCACGCCAGGCGCATGAGCAAAGCGCCGTGCGGCTGCTGGCGTACAACGAATAAAGAGCACATGAAAGCAATTCGGTTCGCCCAGGTGCCTAATTTCGTCGCACAGCCCCTGCTCTTCGATCCAATGCTCGAGGCGCTGGCGTTGCGTCCAAGCATGAGCCATTTGCAGACGATAACGTTCACCACGATCTGTGCCCTTCAACAGACCATCGCCCTTTAGTAGATCATTAACGTGTGGACGTTCTAGTGTCAAGAAGAGATCCACCCAACTCGCATAACGAGCCTTGTCACGGGCCAGACCTTGGGTCGCGGCCTCTGACCAGACCGACGACGGGGCAACTTGTTCCGCACCGAGATACGATTCTTTCGTAGCCCAATGGATTGAGCGCACCAAATCTGTTGGTGTAGCAGAAAATTGTCCAGATTGGCTATTTTCGCCATGAATACTGCTATTCATGGATAACTCCTTTCACTAAGTCTCTATCCATAAATTCTCTGTTCCCACTGGGCCACAACCGAATTTATGGATAACTTCACTAAGTCTCTATCCATAAATTCTCTGTTCCCACTGGACCACAACCGAATTTATGGATAGGTTCTAAGCAACAAAGCGGGCGAGACCAGCGCCCACCCGATCATGGGGCGCATCCAACGGCAGCGCGTTGGTGAGCAGATGCTGCCGCAACTTTTCACCTTGCAAGGTCGGATCTGCTGAAGCCGCCAGGGCAGCGATGCCAGCAACATAGGGGGCAGCCATACTGGTGCCAGTTGCCATGGCATAGCTGCTCTGCCCGTCAATGGTGCGCTCCAAGCTCGAGTAAATATCCACCCCAAAGCCGGCGATATCTGGTTCAATTTCGGTGAGAATCGGCGAGCGGCCACCGCCACTAAAATTGGTTGCCGCCAATTGCCGATCAACCGCACCAACCGACAAAATTTCTGGATACCAGGCCGGTGCGCGCATTTGGCCTGGGCCATCGTTGCCAATCGCAACAATTGGCAAGACATTATAATCCTGCACGAGTGTGGTCAAGATCTGTTGAATGCCCTTGCTGGCGGCCTCAACACGACTTTCACCAACCCATTCAGTCCGGTAACCGAGCGAGAGATTCACAATGGTGGGCTTGAGGAGATTCTCTTCAAGCTGGAATTGGGCCATCATCCAATTCAAGGCGATGACCACCCGCTCTAGACTGGTGCGCAACGTTTCGCTCTCAATCACAGAGGCAACCATTAGATCAACCGCCGGTGCCACACCAACCTGCTTACCGCCAATGATCCCGCAGACATGGGTGCCATGCCCATCGACATCAAAACCCCGGCAAGCGCGCATGATATCGGTATTGGGATCAAGGGGTACATAGCGAAAGTCGATCACCTTGTCGACAAATTCGGCATGATCGGCGTCGCACCCCGTATCGAGTACACCGACCAATACCCCTTGCCCCATAATACCACGTTCATGGGCAGATGCAATTCCACTCGATTGAGGCCAAAGTTCAAAATTAGGGGGCAACTGGGCAAAAGGTCGGCTAACCTGTGGTCGTGGTAGGGTCAATTCCAGATCGGGAGCAACAATGTATTCTTCCCCCAATAGCTCGCGCGCCCGTTCGGCCACCGCGCGGTTTGGCGTATCAACGACATAGGCACGGAGGAAATCGAGCTTGTGGAAGCTGTGACGCATATGCGGTGAATGCGCCAACGGATCCACCTGTGCCAGCCCCAATGAAAGCAGCAGATCTGCCTTCTCTTCGCCCAACGTGCGATTGATTGCGCTTGAGCGCCGTTCTTCTACCGAGCGTTGAATGGCTGTTCCATCGACAGCGGTGTCAGATTTTCTAATTGCTACGAAAGTTGTCATAAAGGCTGCTTACCATTTGCGGAGGCGCTTCTACTGCACATAATTTCTATTCTCTGCTCTATTTTACACAAAGATGGCCGCTTTGCTAGTTTTCCACCGAGACAAATTGCCATTATACTTTTCTTCAATAGCGGCAGTCGTGCTCCTATCGTCACGAGTTTGTCATGGGTTCGTTGCTGTGGGTCAAGTGATCAGGTAGAGATAACAAGTGAAGTCAAATGACACGTTCCAAGAGTAAAAAACGTTTACCAACCAATCAAGTTAGTATAAAAACGCCACAGACAGGTGAAGAGTATGGCCGCTTTACCCATGCTGGTCTAGAATGGTCACCCCTGCTGCGTATTGTGGGGCAGACGAAGCCACTTAAAACGACCGTCGGCGCGTGGGCGGACGACGCGGCTTCTGTTCCTGCCTTCTCTGCCAGCAAAGAGGCTACTGGGACCAACCCCTTGGCACGCCTAAGCATTACCACCTCTGCTACGACGGAAGATTATGTCCAGATCGATTTGAAGCTGGCAATTCAGGCTACACCCATTCTCAGCGAAGAGGCACGTGTGGGGACCGGCTATGCGGGCCTTACCCCCACCCAACGCTATCATTTTTTACAATGGTTGGATCATGTAGATCTGGCCGCGCCGGCCGCTTTTAGACATCTATATCTAGCCCATTTGGAGACAAACCTGTTTGACAAGCCACAACAACAGCAGGCGGCTCACCAGGAATTGCGCCGTCTTGCCGATATCCCCGCCTGGCAGGAGGAAGATCTGCTCTGGCAGACCCTCTTACTCAGCTTTCAGTTGCTGGCACAAGGAGAAGCACTAAGCAGTTGGCTGGCAACGGCCCACGCCCTACCCACAACGCACTGGGGCATTGCCCTTGGCCAGTTAGCGCTGCTGGAGCAGCCAATGACAGTTGATCTGCTGGCAACCCTTTTGCGACGCTGGCAGATCGCTGACCTGCTGCCACCACGATCGATTCTCCAGCTTCGTCTGGATTTTCTGATCAACTCGCTCGGTGCCGAACCTTTACTCTTTCTGCGGCAGCAACTCGACGAGGCGGCCTTGCGCCCAAGGCCGTGGCGGACTGCCCATCGTGACTTACGGGTACTCGCCGCACAACCGGATCTGCGGCAGGGGGTGACACCGCTCTTGCGCGATCTCAGTACAATGACAGAGCACATGGCAGAGACGCCCAAGGACACATCCGATGAAGGTAGTGACGCCGACCAGGCGGCCCTACAGAAGAGTGACGAAGACGGCGGTGGCCAACAAAATTCCGACCGCCACGGCAGCACCACAAAATCTAAAAACAAGTGGCAACTCGTGCTGGAATTTGGTGATAGCCGTTCTGAATATTTTATCTTTGCCCTCAATCAAGCGCAGCGAATGCCAGGGTATCTTCAACTTATGGATGAGAATCGTCGTATGATCCACCGTGTTCATTTTGAAAAAGCCGAGATGCGGCGCTTTTGGTCAATCTGGGAGTATGTACAGAGCTGGTCAAGTACACAGGTCTACCTCAACGGTAACGAGGTCCAGAAAGTGTTTGTTTATCCCTATTCCCCCTATCTGCGGTAGACATGGGGACAGGGAAATCGTGCGTGTCTACCTGTTTATCTGTCTACCTGTCTACCTGTCCCCCATAGAAGAAGAGAAATCAATGCGACAAGAGCTTGACATCTATATCCGGGCCCGCTATCCGCTGTTGTGGATCGTAACGCCTGAAGAGGGGCGGGCCCTAAAAGAGATCGACAGTTTGGCGAAATCGTTGCGCCGCCGTCTACTCTATTGGAGTGGAACAACGGGCTTGACCAATCCGGCCACCCCAGATCGCGTGGACAGCGCCAAACGCGATCCACTGCAACTGTTGACCACCATTATGGAAGATACCGAAGAGTGTATTTGGGTACTGCGCGACTTTCATCCCTACCTAAAGGATCCCAACATTGTCCGTCGGCTGCGCGAGGCGGCATTTCTTCTGCAGACCTCAAAGAAGACGATTGTACTGCTAGGGCCGGTTCTCAAGATTCCGCCGGAGTTAGAAAAAGAGTTGACCGTGATCGACCTGCGGCTACCTACCGCCGAAGAGATCGATGGCTTGCTCACCGCCACGATCGAGAGCGCACAAAAGGGGGGCGTAAAAGTACAACTCGACCGGCGGCAGCGTGCGCGCCTGATCCGCGCTTGTATGGGGTTGACCGAGAATGAAGCGGCCAATGCCGTGGCCAAGGCCATAATTCAAGCCGATGGTCGCTTGGATGGCGATGCCATTGAAGCGGTGACGGCGGAGAAACAACAGATCATTCGCAAGAGTGGGCTGCTCGAGTTTTACGCCAGCAGCGAACAGATGACCAATGTGGGCGGGTTGGAGATCCTAAAAGAGTGGCTACGTAAACGGCTGCGCGCCTTTGGGGATGAAGCGCGCGCCTTTGGCTTACCCGAGCCAAAGGGGATTTTATTGGTGGGGGTACAAGGGTGTGGTAAATCATTAATTGCCAAATCGGTTGCCAATTCGTGGCGACTGCCGTTATTGCGCCTGGATGTGGGTCGGCTCTTTTCTTCGCTGGTCGGGTCGAGCGAGGAAAATTTGCGTAGCGCAATCAAGGTGGCAGAGAGCATTGCGCCGGTGGTACTTTGGGTTGATGAGATCGAAAAAGGCTTTTCCGGTGTTGGCTCCAGCAACGTAAGTGATGCGGGCACCGCGGCCCGCGTCTTTGGCAGCTTTATCACCTGGCTGCAAGAGAAGCAAGCCCCCGTCTTTGTGATTGCGACCGCCAACTCGGTTGCCCATCTGCCCCCAGAATTGGTGCGCAAAGGGCGTTTTGATGAGATCTTCTTTGTCGATCTGCCAGCCATGCAAGAGCGCGCCGATATCTGGAAGATCCACCTACTCAAACGCAATCGCAACCCAGACGAATTCGATCTACAGCAGTTGGCGTTGGCGTCACAGGGGCTCTCTGGGGCGGAAATTGAGCAGGCGCTGATTGCCGGCCTCTATGAAGCGTTTGACCAGAACCGCTTGTTGCAGATGAACGATCTGCTCGATGTATTACAGGAGACCGTCCCGTTGAGCCGCATGATGGAAGAGGAGATCGATGCGCTGCGGGCTTGGGCCACCCAACGGGCACGCATGGCATCGATGACTGATTGATATTGAAGTTGGCCACAGAGAGAACAGAGAAAAGCATTTTCTCTGTTCTCTCTGTGGCTATAGCTTGAATCTTATCAACCCCCTTCTCTCACCTCCGCTTGCGCGGCAATGGCCGCATAAGCCGCGGCCCAATTCCCTTCATGCTCTAACATGCCATAGATGTAAAAGGCATCATGAACCTGGCGCCGTACTTTACCGCTTCCTTCGTCAATATATTCGTGGCTATAGAGCGGATCACTGGTGCTAAAGTGGATCGACCGTTCTGCTCTGCCATCCTGCTGTGCCGGGAAGATCGTGACCGATGAGTGAAGCCGATCGCGTCCGGGCCGTGCCAGGCGACTTTGTCCACGGGTGGTTGCACAAAGCCGATAGCCGTGGCGCAGCAGTAGATCCTCGATTCGCTGCTCTTGGTTAAAGCGCCGCCGCAGCGTTGCTTCAACGCCAGTCTCTCCCTCTGTGCTCGACGTGACAGCTGCGCGCCGGGCACGGTGTGGATAGTGTTGGCGATGATGTGCCCGCCGGCGTGAACGGTCGTAAAGCCAATCGGTAACAAGCTCTTCTAATTGGCGATAGTCGTAAAGCAGCCCAAAGTCCGCTTTGACAAATTCGACGCGCGGCGGGTTTTCTCCAAAGCCAGCTTTGTGGTTGTAGCTGCCGGGCAAACGGAGAACGCGCCGTAGATCGGCAGCCCCACTGTCACCGTCGACCATCTGCACCCAGCCATGTTGGATCACCTGAACATCATCGCGGTTGGTTTCATCGATCGGCACGGTCTGGCGTAACAACCAATAGCAATGATAGCCACCGCCGCTATCAATGATCACACTGGGTGGCGTGCTAAGTGCGAAGAGATGATGCAGCGCGCGCGCTTTAAAGCGCGCCGGCTCCCGATAGAAGATGCGCTCTTTGGCGGCCTTAACTGCCTGTTGGCGTTCGATGGCGCTCATAGTACGCACGCCTGCGGGTAATTCGCCCCGACATTCAATCGTATAGACATACTCTTTGCCGTCGAATTCTGCAAAGAGGGCGTTGATGGCACAGATATATTCCGTCTGGCTGCTGATAAAGCGACGATCCTGATTGCCGGTGGTGTTATGGGGCGGGATCTGCAAGAGCGGGTGCACCGAAAAATAGACATTGTGGCGCAACCATTGTTGCGGTACGCGCCGCACGCGTTGTTGCAATTGCTTACGACTTCGCTCTGATTGCTTTGGCTGTTTGGAAAGCGTACTATCGGGCGTGTCGGTCGGCATATTGAGCCCCACGGCAACTGCCATTTCGCTCGGCTGTTGCATGGTCTGTCGGCTTGTGGAGAACCAATAAGAACGGTTTCCCGCATCGGTCCACAGGTGGGCAAACTCACCACCACGGTGCAAGAGAAAGAGCAACCGTTCCGTGTCGGTACGCAGTTGGGTGAGCGTACCAGGGTCGCTCCCCAAAGGGTAAGTCAAAGGGTAAGTCAAAGAGGGATTCTTCATGATGTTCGCTCCAAAGGCTCGCAGGAATCTAATAGGCACACGTCGTGAACATGTGTTCTATTATAAGCGAAAATTCACCTTTTGTCAACGAACGTTTCAAGAGAAATCCTGTGATTTTACATGCTGCGACCCCGCACAATCTGACCGGGCAGTGCGCCTGTATGGCTGCCCATTTGCAGCACTTGCTGGCCATTTACCCAGACATCGCGAATTCCAACGGAGAGTTGGTGGGGGTCATCAAAGGTGGCAGGGTCGTGGATGGTAGCTGGATCAAAAATCACGACATCGGCAAAATAGCCTTCGCGCAAGAGTCCCCGCTGTGGGAGCCCCAACCGATCGGCCACGGCGGAACTCATTTTGCGGATGGCATCTTCCAGGGTGAGGACCTTTTCATCGCGGACGTAGTGGCCGAGCACGCGCGGATAGGTGCCATAGGAGCGAGGGTGGACCGGCCCCAGCGCTTTGCCCCATGCGGGATCATAGCCGCCGGCATCGGTAGAGATTTTGTTCCAGGGCTGTTGCAATTGGCGCTTGACATTCTCCTCGCTCATCTTGAAGTAGATCGTGCCAATGCGCTGCTCTTCAGAGAGCAGAAGCCCAATCGCGGCGTCGATCCAATGTTCGTTCCGCTCCTGGGCAATGGCAAGTAACCGCTTGCCCACATAGTGCTGATTTTCTGCCTTGTGAAAGCCAATCGGCATCACCGCTTCGGGTGGGCTGGCCATGAGCCCATCGGCTGGATCCATCATCTCTGCACGAATGCGTGCCCGCGTTGCCGGATCGCGCAGATTGTCAAAAAAAGCACCATCTGCTGAAACCCACGTCGGGAAGAGCGCCATCAGCCCTGTTCCCGAGGCGGTGTAGGGGTACATATCCGCGGTGACATCAATACCATCGGCGCGGGCGCGGTCGATCATGGTGATGATGTCGGGCATCTTGTGCCAATTCTCTTGGCCCGACGCCTTGAGGTGATAGATCTCAGCCGGTGCGCCAGAGCGGCGACTGATTTCAATTGCTTCGCCGATGCCCTCATGTAGCCGGGCAGCTTCGGAGCGCACGTGGCTGATATACACACCATTGTAACGCGCTACCACTTTGCAGACTTCGACGATCTCGTCGGTGTCGACATAAGCGTCGGGAGGGTAAATGAGGGCGTAGGCCACACCGACCGCGCCATCCTCCATCGCGTCGGCCATCACCCGTTTCATGGTCTCTAACTCATCGGTGGTCGCTTTGCCCATTGCCAGCCCTTTGGCATAGGCGCGCAGCGTGCCACCACCCAAAAAGGATCCAATGTTCGGCGAAACTCCTTGTTCAACGGTTGCGGTTAGCCAGTCACCAAAGCGCCTCCAGCCTTTCATGCGCTCCCGCCACTCGCCTACATCAAAGGTGACCAGGCTGGCACCATACGGGTCGCTGATCTCGCCGCCACAGGGGGCTGGGGTCCACCCTTCCCCCATAATTTCGGTGGTGACCCCTTGTGTAATCTTCGAAAGGCAGCGGCCATCGCGCAGCAGGGTGAGGATGGAGTGACTTTGGATATCAATAAAGCCGGGGCAGACCACCATCCCATCTGCATCAACAACATGCGCAATGCGATCAGTGGGGATTTGGCCGGGCGGGCTGATTGCCTCGATCCTGTCGCCGGCCAAGGCCACATCGCCGCGAAACCAGGGATTGCCCGTGCCATCAATAATGCGGGCGTTGCGAATCAGTGTTTCTATGGAAGACATTGCTGTTCCTTTCTGTTAGCTCAGGGTTTACGTTCATCTGTTTCTGTATTCCAGAGGTAGCCGGTGAAAGTCGCCTACACAACCAATGACCTGCGTAAACACGATATCGATTGTCGTAGGGCAATGGACCGAATTTTGTTGCACAATAATCAAACTGCCCACCACAAACTCTTTTACTATCACTACATGCAGTGCAACAAATCTCAGCCAAATCCGTAGTATCTAAGAGTGGCCTCGATTGCTGGATGAATTCATTCAGAATCCGTCTAGAAGTGAGCCTCTGTTCCACGGTTTCGCCATCACCTGTTGCAATCAAATTGTCGTCCATACCACGCTGATTTTGCGTTTGCCCGTGCGTCTGCCCCAAACGCCCATAGCAAAAAGGAATGTTTTATGACTCTCCAAGTTGCCACTCCCGACTATTTCGCCAATCCCGCTGCTGCCGCTTTTGAAGGGCACAGTGCTGTAAATTCGGCTGGTGGCTATAATCGCCGGTTGCCGGCACGCTATGCACATGGCGCGTCGAGCATCTCGACCCATCGGGGGGCAACGGCGTTGGTGGCAGAGTTCCCCGATCTACTGCGTGCGGCCCAGAATGGGGATGATCTAGCCTTTGCCTCATTGATTCGCCACTATCGCCGCTTTGCCGAGGTGGCAGCACAGCGCATTCTGCGTACCGAAGAAGCCGCCGCCGATGCTGTACAAGAGGCCATGTTCAAAGTCTATCGCGCACTGCCCAAATTTCAAGATGGCAACTTTCGCTCGTGGCTCTTGCGCATTGTCAAAAACACCTGCTATGACCACCTCCGCCAACAGACACGGCGCCAGACTCTCAGCCTTGATGAGTTGACAGAGTATGATGAAGCTGAAACGTCAATTGGCGCACGGACAACGGATGACCGGGAAAATCCTGAATCCGTTGTCGTACATCAAGAGGCGATGCAACTGCTGATGAGTGCCATCGATGAACTGCCACCTTGCCACCGCGCAGTGATTATGCTGGTCGATATCCACGGTCTTGACTATATAGAAGCGGCCAACTATCTCGATGTGCCAATGGGTACGGTCAAGTCCCGCCTGAGCCGTGCACGCGCAACACTGCGTGATCATCTGACAGCTCTTGGGCTAGTGCCAGGGGAAGTCGCCTAACGCCAGGAGGCCCACAAATAGAGCAATTAGATCGATGGTTCGAGCCAGACTGAGCGCCACTGGCCACAGGATTGAAAGCCAAGTTTGCGATAGACTGCGCCCGCTGCGGGGGTACTCCAGTAGAGGATGGGCTGCTTACCATCGGCGATTAAGTCGGCGCAGAGGGCACTGCAGACGGCCTGGCTCAACCCACGTCCACGCGCCGCCGGCGGCGTATAGACGCCGCCAATCATAGCCAAGGTTGGTGTTTCGGCATTGGTTAATGCACTTGATAAGAGTTCGCCGTTGGCCTCAGCTAACCAGAGACGTGTATCACGTAGCGGTCGCTCAATGGCTGCGGCCGATCGGGTCATCTGTTCTGCGTTGGCATAGAAGGGGACGAGCTTTGGCAAATCGGTGAGCCAACCACGGCGCACCGTAACTGTAGCAGGCACATCAAGGGCCCGAAAGTTTGCCACCTCCATGACCATCACTTCTTCGGTTTCCTCATGCACAGCGTGATAGCGCTGGAGGTAGGGCAAAAATGAGGAGACACCGCCAGGATTATCCTGGAGCCGTTCGGCACGAATGGCATGTTGATCGAGTGTTGTCCCCAACCCAGCCCAATCGGCTTCCGCTTTTCCATAAACGGTCCAGCCACTCATATAGCGATTGAGCACGGCCCGCAATGTACCGCGCCCACGGCCATCGTTCTCCTCGAAATCCCCCCAAAATTCACAAAAATCGTGAGCCATGCCCAATTTTTCAATGTTGCCTAACATGTAGAGATTAAAGTGCGGGGCTTGCGCCAAAAAGGCAAGTGTCTCGGCACGGTCCGCCTCTGTTAGTGATCGGATCATTTTATTCCTCTGGATATATTATGGTGCGTATTGCCTGTTACGTGTACTGTTACTGGGTCCTGCTGCATCAATCCATTGTCCCTTTTCTGTGGGGTTAAAAATATGCCTATGTAGAGCGGAGGCTGAGCCTCCGCTCTACCACTCGAGTAATTTCTTGACTTTCTCGTAAAGAGTTTAGTTATCCGGCGGGGTGATCGCGCCGAAAGACCAGCGCCCGGGACCATGGGTCGAGAGATAAGCGGCAACGGCTCCCGCCATATCCCTGCGCGACTCGTCCGTCTGCCGGTGTAGCCAATGTCCAAAATCGCTGATCCAAGGTTCGCCATTCATGATAGTCCGCAGGTGTAGCTCGGCAATGGGGCCAGAGGCTGCGCGTAGACCGGATTCTGCAAAAGCGATAGGGATCGGGCTGTGATCATAGGGTATACGTCGCCAAGTGGGTTGCCATTGGGTGGCAGTGCCATCGAGCAGCAGATATTGGGCAGCGGGGTCGCTGTTGTACGGAATGCCCACACTCCCCCCGTTGTAGATTGTCCAGCCGTCAACGGTACGTGTCAACGGACGATGGGTATGGCCACAGACGATGACCGCTTCGCTTATGCCCTGCAGCCGCACACGAATTTGTGCGTCTGGATCTTCCGGAAGAATGCCGATGAAGGGATTGTCGGGGATGCCGTGAAAGAGGCGGAGTGGTGGCAGGCCGTCAAACGCCAGCCGCAGTTCGAGCGGCCAGTTGCGTATAGTCACCAACTGTTCTGCGGTTAGCTGCTCCTGCGTCCACCAGAGCGTTGGAAAATGGTCGCGCTCGGTAAAAGGGGCACGATTCTCGGGCGTGTTGATCCGACCAACCACAAGATCGTGGTTACCGGCAATTGCTGGCCAAGCCAATTCGCTGAGCAGCGTCATTACTTCACGATTCCAAGGACAGCGGTTGACCTGGTCACCAGCGAGGTAGACGATGTCTGGCGCCTGTTGCTGCAGATCGCCCAGCACGGCCTCTAACGCCGGTAAATTGCCATGAATATCAGCCAAAATTGCCAGGCGCATGGTCTTATCCTCTCTGGTAGAGCGGATCGCGCTGTCGTATATATTGATCCCGTCCCGTCGCTGCGATATAGGCATGAAAGGCCTTGTGGATGGCATGATCGGGATCGTAGCCACTCTCCCATGCCCAGCGGTAGAAGAGCACGATCTCCGCCTCAGCTGTTACTACTTCCCAGTAAAAGAGTTGGCTGATAATACCGCCCGCTCGCAGCATGCCGCTATCGTGAAACGCCTGTAGGGCGTGCCGGCGATCATACGCAACTTCACAGAGCATTGCACGCCAGCCGCCAGCGCTCTCTTGCGTCGAAACATTTTCCAGAAGGGCATATTGCGCAGTTGTCCGCCCATTGAGCGGCAAGCCAACGCTACCAGGGTTAATGAGATGCCAATGACGATGGATTTCTGGCGTGGGAGCTGTACCACTTCGGTTGGCACTGTCGGGCCCAATCGGTGGCGAGCTACTGCCATGAGGATCGCTTTGAAGAAGTTGTTGCCGGCTTAGATCCCAGCGAATGTGACGGTCAATTTGCAGATGAGTGTGCGCCGAGATGAGCGTCTCTTCAGGGATTAATTGGATCTCTTTGACGATCTCTTCTGCCGGCTGTTGGTTGTAAAAGCCGACACGGTTGCGCCCAGGAACACCGTGAGCCACCCGAATTGGGTGGGTACCAGGCAAGTAGAGGGTCCGCTCGTCGGGCAACATCGCCAGATAAGCACCTTGATCGGGGGTGATCTGTTGGACCAGCCAATGCAGTTGGCCCCAACGCTCACGATCCTCACCGCCGGGCGCGGCCCGATCTGTGCCAAAATCGAGGTAATAAAACTCATGGTTGCCGCGGACAACCACCCAATCGTGACGACGCACCAGATCGATCACGGCAGTGCTAAAGGGAATGCCGTTGATCAGATCACCATCAATGAGCAGGTAATCAGGTTGAGCGGATTCCAGCTCTTGTAAAACTGCCTCGAGGGCAGGCATGTTGCCGTGAATATCGGCAAGAAGTGCAATACGCATATGCTCTACTATACCTGAGAGAGCGGGAGTGAGCAAACTCTCTGGTCATCATCGTAAATTACGCAACCCTATTCCCTGGCCCTTCAGTAATTCTCATATCGAGAAAGGCGAATCGGCTACTTGAGCGCTGGTGCGGCCGCTCATTTTCTCTCATGGTAATCGAGCGGCCGCAGCAGGACAGTGATCTCGCTGCGGTTGTGGAAGAGTTGCCGTGCCCCGACAATGGTGTAGGCTCTGCGCAAAAGTTTAAAGGCATGTTCTACAATCGGCCACCGATTCTCTTCTGGTAACTTTAAGGTCATAATGGCACTGCCATGTGCATAGAGTTGCTTCGCATAGGAGGTCATGAGGGCTGAAGAGTCGCGGGCGTCCATGCGCATATCGTTGACGATCAGATCAAAACGGTCTGGTTCATCCGCCAAATATTGCTCGGCGGTCATACGTTTGTGGCGCACCCCACTATCGCGGGCCACCCGCGGATCGAGCTCGCCTGGATCGATGGCGGTCACATATTGATCGCGGTGGCGCAGGACACGGGTCCAACCACCGGGGGAGGCACCCAGATCGAGCGCGACGCCGCGCGGCAGTAGTTCAATCCCAAAGTATTCCAATGCTTCCAGCAGCTTAAATTCAGCGCGGCTCACCTGCTCGTTTTCACGGGCAAAGCGGCGCATCCCACCGGCCCAATCTGATAGATTGTAAACAGTGGGGGAAAGGCCAAGATAGGCGACCGTCTCTCTCTTGGCTCCGCTTGCGTCGCCGGCATCGATACGCCTCTCGGCACAGACAACCGAGAGCACCTGGTGAGGAGTACGCACGTCGATCTGGACGCCACTCCCTTCACGGAGGCAATCGGCCAAGGCGTTGTTGATATCAAACGGCTTGTACGGCAGATTGGTAAGGATACGACTTTGCACTGAGAGCGGTAAGGAAGGGTCAACCAACGCCACAATCTCTTCTGACAGCGCCTGACAGAGCAGCGGCAGATCGCGATGCTGATCCTGCTGCAAAGGGCAAGTGATCTGTACGGGACAGATGTGGTGGACAAAGATCGGCGGTGCCAGCCGCCACGCTTCCGCCAACTCCCAAAAGGATTGCACCAACGTTATCAATACAATGCCATCGTCAAGCGTCTGCTGGGCGATCACCGTACTGGTTTTTTGTAACTCCGCCATCGCCAAGTCAATAAAGGAGGGGTTGGCCGTTAAAATCAGTTGTTCATCAGACATAAGGTTCATGAGGGGCGCGCTTCGTTGGGATAATCTACAGAGTAGCCATAATTGCACCTCTGATCATAGAAGATAACAGAGGTGTTGTCAATTGCTGGGGTCACCCGGTCACCCAGTCACCCAGGGCGCGATTCAGTTTGGATACTGCCGCCTTATTCTCAGGCGATTAAAATCGCCTGCTATACTCCAGTCAAGTTGAGAACCGTAGTTTTACCACTGCGGGCAGGCGCAACCCGCTACCTCTACCGTAAAACTACGGTTTTCATTCTGATACTCAGTATAACAATGAGAAACCGCCTCAGCGGCTAGGCGGATTTTGCTCGCCTATTGAATTAGACGGCGGTATCAGTGTGCGGCGCATACGCACTGCCTCCAAACTAAAAGAGACGCGGTCACCCAGTCACGATTAAGCCCCGCGATTAAGCCCCACGCTTAAGCCCCACGCTTAAGCCCCACGCTTAGGTCGATCAGTGCCAGATATGGTTACAAAGTATTGAAACTGCCACCGAGAGCGCTACACGCTATGATAGTTCAATGAGGCGGTGGCGGACGGCAAACTTAATCAGCTCGGTTGCCGTGGTGATACCAAGTTTTTGCATAATGCGGCTGCGGTAGCTGCGAACCGTTGAGGTCGAAATCGTTAAAATCCGAGAGATTTCCTCATACCCTTCACCATTGGCCAGGCGAATTAAAATCTCATATTCGCGCTCGGAAAGCTGGCTGAGTTGAGGAGCACGTCGCTTACTAGCTGGGGGCGATAGGATCGGACGCTTCGTTGTGGGTGCTATAGCCTCAGCCGTTGTACAGCGCGTGCTAGGCTCGGGAAGCGAAGGAAGTTGACGATCAAGATCAGCTTGCCACTGTTCCGCTTGCCCCTGTTCCGCTTGCCACTGCGATGGCGGTTGTGCGGGAAATGAGAGCTGCTGGCCGTGCGCTTGTTGCGCCTCCGGTTGCGGAATGGGGAGCGCCGCAACCAATTTGGACAAATAGCTAAGAAACGCTTGGATGGCACTTGCCTGTTGTTGGAAGTGCTGTTGCCGCTGCCGCGGCGGCAGCTTAGTGGCATCAACATTTTGCAGCGCGAGGGTCATCAACAGATATAATTGCCGACTTTGCGCGTGGACAGTGGTCAACAAAAGTTCGGATTGCTGTTCACACTGCCGATGTTGCCGATGAAGACGTTGTAGCTCGTACGCCTGTTGCTGGAATGTGGCTTGTAATTGATTGTGCTCTTCGGTACGATTGCGTTGTGCTTGGGCACGTTGGGTTAAAGTGTTAATGAGCGACGAAAGTTCGGGGAGATAGAATGGCTTTGCCACAATACCCCAGGCATTCATTTCGATGCCACGCATTCTCATCTTTGGGTCTTCGGTGGGCGTAAGGAGGATGATGGGAATATCTATCCACTCGGTCGTAGCAGCGAGCAAGCGACAGAGGGCAAAGCCATCATCAATGTGCGTATGGTGTGGTGGGTTTTGCAGTGGCTGCGACTCACTTGGCGGGTGTACCATAGGGGATGGTGGTCCGTCGGTGAGAAGTGTGGCTGTGACACCATCCCCCTGGTAGGGTAGCTCGCTTGCCAATAGGATTGCATCCGGCACAAGACGATCGAGCAGGGCAAGAAGCTGTTGCCCTGTGGTCACTTTGATCACGATATAGCCGGCTGCGGTCAAAGCGTTTGCTAATTCATGAAGATCGGCGGCGTTGCTGTCGGCGAGGAAGAGTGTGGTAGGCGTGTTAGTGCCTATGGTTGTTTGTATCGCTCCACTAGGTGTGGACATTCACAATTCCCTCTCTGATATATCGATTTCGGATTGCCATTGGATAGCTGTCGGTATCGTATGGCATCGTATCTTATCAACGCCGAAGAATCGTCGAGGAAATGCTATTTGTTGTTCAGATTAGGCCAGCAGCTTCACCTTCTCGGCTTCATAGTAATTCATCAATTGTAGGCGCGATTTATTGACCAATGCCAACGCCTCCTCTTGCTTATAATCATCGTCTGGCCGCCAGTAACGGGTTTGTAGGCGATAGGGCCGCAAGCCATGCTCGACATCATAGGGATTGCAGAACATGTCGGTGATTGCTGGCTTGTTGATCCAGGCAACCCCCATATTCGTCTCCAATGCCAGATACCAGAGGGCAAATTGACGGATGCGCTCGTCCTCAAAGTAGCTCACCGGTTTGACGCTCTTGATAAAGCTTTGTAACGCCTTGCTATTGAGGTAGCGTTTATAATCAACAACCCAAAGACTCTCGGAGAGAAATAGCGGCGCGCCGTGGAGCAACAAGCCCTTTTGTTTGATCGTGTTGCCTGTCTGCACCAATTCGAGCCCGACGCTGCCCGGCTGACCATCCATTACGGCATCTTCAACATCTTCCACCGAGTCGATCTTCAATTCTGGATAGGCGGCCTTTACCAAACCTGTATAGCGCCCCTTGACATAGATGCGCCGGCCGTTCTCCGCTAGATGGGTCAGGAAATTATCTGGATAGGGGCGCTCTGCCGAGGGGGGAGAGTATGGCGATTGGTAACGGCTGCTCGGTTTAGAGATAAGGAAAAAGCCGACAATATCCTGCACTTCTTGGCCCAATACACTGTTGTAGCGCGCCAGATGGGCCGAACCAGCAATGCGAATGTCCGTTGGTTTCTCAATCTGATAATTATACATCCCCCACTTGGTCACCGATGTGGGATCATGCAGATAGTATTGCGTCATCGTCAACAGTTCATCGAGCCCAACCACGGCACAATCCACTTCATCCAAGCGGATCAGCGAAGAGCCATTATGTGGCTCCTCGCCCTCGACACGTACGCGCACCCCGTTGATGGTCCACTCATTGCCCAAGAAGCCGACGCGGTAGGGGCGATGGTGCCGTTTGCGGTCAATAAAGAGACCAAAGCAGGGCACCCGGCCCATTGCTTCTTCTAAAAAGAGCAGTGCCTCGCTATAATCGGCGCTACTCTGGCGTTTGCTCTCGCCCGTGATCGCAAGGATCGCATCGATCTCGGTTTGATCAACATCGAACTCTCTGAGCTTGTTGAGAAAATTTTCAAAAGGACGGCCGGAGCGGGGGATAGCACAAGTTATATCAAATTGGTCGGTCATGGGAATTTGGTGGTTTTTGGGTAGGTAAACAGGTAAACAGGTAAACAGGTAAACAGGTAAACAGGTAAACAGGTAAACAGGTAATATAATATTTTCTTTGTCTACCTGTTCCTGCTTCACACAAACGCTGAAATTCCAGTCAAATGGCGACCGATGATCAGCTTCTGAATTTGACTGGTGCCTTCATAGAGGCTGGCGACGCGGCAGTCGCGCCAGAGCCGCTCCGGTTCATATTCGTCGGAGAAGCCGTAGCCGCCGTGGATCTGGATGGCCATATCGGCGTTGCGTTTGGCCGCCTCGGTGGCAAAGTATTTGGCCATCGAGACGGGGATGGTGCTCACTTCTCCACGATTCTTGACATTGCCGGCTTGGTAGACCAAGAGGCGCGCCGCTTCGACATCGACGGCCATCTGCGCCAACATATCTTGCACCAACTGAAAGCCGGCGATCGGCTTATCGAAGGCGATACGCTCTTTCGCATAGTTGACACTCACATCAAGCGCACGCTGCGCAGTGCCGACACAGCCGCTGGCGACACCGTAGCGACCATTGTCGAGCGCGCTCATCGCGACCTTGAAGCCTTCGCCCACTTTGCCCAACCGTGCACTGTCCGGCACGCGTACATTGTCGAAAAAGAGTTCGCCGGTGTCGCTCGCCTTTAGCCCCAATTTGCCAGTCATCTTGCGGCTACTGAAGCCAGGGGTTTTGGTCTCCACCAGAAAGGCGACCATGCCCTTGGTCTTGGAACCGGGCTGGGTCTGCGCAAAGACAATCGCGAGATCGGCCCAGGTGCCATTGCTGATCCAGACCTTCTGGCCATTGAGCACCCACTCATCGCCCTCTTGTTTGGCGGTGGTCGAAATATTGGCCGCATCCGAGCCGGCATTCGGTTCGGTTAAGCCATAACAGCCGAGCCATTCACCGCTACAGAGTTTGGGCAGATATTGCTGCTTTTGCGCCTCGCTGCCCCACTTCACAATCGTCAATTCGACCAATGACATCTGAACGGAGAGGGTCGTGCGCACACTCGAATCGGCATAGCCAACCTCTTCAAAGACAATCGCCTCGGCAATATAGTCGAGCCCGGTGCCGCCATACTCTTCGGCGACCGGGACCCCCAGGTAACCTAATTCGCCCATTTTATAGAGCAAGTCGCGCGGAAACTTACCATCGTGATCCCATTGGCGGGTGTGGGGCAGGATCTGGGCGGCGGCAAATTTGCGAACAGAATCCTTAATCATCTTCTGTTCTGCCGTAAGTGAGAAATCCATCAGGAGACTCCTTTGTCTGATGATTGCAAGGTTTTGGCGGCCTCGCTTTTTTTGTTTTTACGTTGCATATAGCGTTTGGCAATTTCGACGCTCACCGCAGCATCGCGGCCATAGGCGTCGGCGCCAACCTCGCGAGCAAAATTTTCGGTCACCGGTGCGCCACCGACCATGACGTAGATTTCTTCGCGTAGCCCTTCTTCGCCCAATGCATCAACAACGACCTTCATATAGGGCATCGTCGTCGTTAGTAGGGCGCTCATGCCAATGATATCCGGTTGGTGTTCGTGGATCGCGGCGATGAATTTGTCGGCATCGACATTGATGCCCAGGTTGATCACCTCGAAGCCGGCCCCCTCCAACATCATCCCCACCAGATTCTTGCCAATGTCATGGATATCGCCTTTGACGGTGCCAACGACCGCCGTACCGACGCGTGGCGCACCGGTTTCTGTGAGCAATGGGCGCAAGACCTCCATCCCTGCCTTCATGGCGTTGGCGGCCATCAATACTTCCGGCACAAAGAGGATCCCGTCGCGGAAGTCGACACCGACGATATCCATCCCCGCCACCAGGCCACTGTCGAGGATCTCCTGTGGTGTTTTGCCGCGCTCCAGCGCTTCGCGCACCTGCACCGGAATCTCCTCCTTGACACCATCGTAGAGATCGTCCTGCATCTGAAGATAGAGGTCTTCTAAACTTAATTCGCTATAGCTCATTTCCCATTGCTCCTGAACAAGAAAACGGAAGGCGGTTAAACGTATCTTTTTCGTAGGGGCACGGTATACCGTGCCCCTACGAAAAAGATACGTCTGGATTGCTGCTATTGTAATACGTTATTTCCCTTAAAACAATCCAACCACCCGTCCAGTCTCAAAATCAATATCGACCTGTTCTGCGGCGGGGTGGCTAGAGAGGCCAGGCATGGTGCGCATCTCACCGGCGAGGGGATAGATGAAGCCGGCACCGACGCTGGCGCGTACTTCGCGGATTGGGAAGGTGAAGCCGGTCGGCGCGCCCTTGAGCTTGGGATTGTGCGAGAGGCTGAGATGGGTCTTGGCCATGCAGATCGGCAGGTTGCCAAAGCCATTCGCCTCGTAGCTCTTGATCTGGCTCTCGGCTTGCGCGTCATAGCTGACGTCAGCAGCGCCGTAAATCTCCTTGGCCAGAATTTCGATCTTGTTCTTGATCGGCTGATCGAGATCATAGAGAAAGTTGAACTCGGCTGGCTCCTCAGCGGCTTCAATCACGGCACGCGCCAGATCGGTCGCCCCAGCACCGCCTTTGGCCCAATGCTCCGAGAGCGCGCAGCGCACGCCCATTGCTTGCGCCACCGCAAAGATAGCATCGATCTCGCTCTGGTAGTCACTGGAGAAGCGGTTGATACAGATGACGGGGCTGACGCCGTGGCGCTGCATATTCTGCACCTGTTTGCGCAGATTGGCCGCGCCCTCGCTCACATCGTCGGGGTTTTCTTTGACCATCGCTTCGGGCAGCGGGCGACCGGGCACGACGCGGTACTTTCCGGTGTGCAATTTGAGCGCACGTACCGTGGTAACCACGACCGCAGCGTCGGGGCGCAAACCGCTGTAGCGGCACTTGATATTAAAGAACTTCTCCGCGCCAATATCGGCCCCAAAGCCCGCTTCGGTGATCAGATAGTCGGCCGTCTTGATACCAATTTGGTCGGCGAGGATCGAGCTGTTGCCGTGGGCGATATTGGCAAAGGGGCCGGCATGGACAAGCGCCGGGGTATTCTCCAGTGTTTGGAAGAGATTCGGCTTGATCGCCTCCTTCATCAAGACTGTCATCGCGCCAGCCCCCTTGAGATCCTCGGCGGTGACCGGCTTCTTGTCGCCATTCTGGCCGATCACAATTCGGCTAAAGCGCTCGCGCATATCACGCAAACCCGTCGTCAACGCCAGAATCGCCATCACTTCGCTGGCGACGGTGATATCAAAGCCGGTCTGCCGCGGGCGGCCATCGCCTTTGCCACCAAGGCCGGTGACGATGTTGCGCAACTCGCGCTCGTTGACATCGAGCACGCGCCGCCAGGTGATGTTGTAGGGGTCAATGTTGAGCGCGTTGCCCTGGTAGATGTGATTGTCGATCATCGCGGCCAGCAGGTTGTTGGCTGCGGTAATGGCGTGGATATCGCCGGTCATGTGCAGGTTGAATTGCTCCATCGGCACGACCTGGCTGTAGCCACCGCCGGCCGCGCCCCCCTTGATGCCAAAGGTCGGCCCTTGCGACGGCTGGCGGATCGCAATCGTCGCCCGCTTACCGACGTGGTGCAGCCCCTGGCCGAGGCCGACGGTGGTGGTTGACTTGCCCTCACCAAGGGGCGTCGGCGTAATCGCGGTGACGACGACATATTTAGCATTCGGGCGATCCTTGAGCTTTTCGATGGCGTCGAGCTTGATCTTCGCCATGTTCTCGCCATAGAGTTCAATATCGGCGCGGTTGAGGCCCATCTTCTCGGCGATCGCTTCAATCGGTTCGAGTTGCGCGGCCTGCGCGATTTCAATGTCACTGGGTACGGGGTTGGTCATGGGTGGTTGCCTCCTTGCGGATTGGGTGGTTGGTCATTGGTTATTGGGGAGATTATACCATTGGGCGTGGCAATTGGGGGGAATATGGGGATGAAGATATGTTTAGTTGGGGTCGGTTGCACGGCAGTCGACCCAGGCGATCGGCGCATCTTGGAAGCGGCGGTCACGGAGCGCCTACCAGGTAATTGGCGTGAGGAGTATTCTAGAGCAACTCACAATCTGCGTCCAATGGGACGCAATTAGGTAAATTGCGCCGCATAGCAAATCGTGCGGATGTACAAACTACCACGAGAACATAATTGCCGCGATTCAATGACTCTCGGGAAATTTTGCATCAATCAATTTCTATCTGTACCTCTCCAAGCCATCGATATACGCTATTTTTCTGTATAGTCGTAGAGGGTTACACCGTCAATCCTTCCAGTTGGGAAGGGCGCGTACCACATTTGGGGAATTACGCCGGACGATCAATTTTGTCCTTCTGTGTAATCCCCCAAAATGGGACGCACCCAGTTGGGAAGTATCTGTCACAGCAGTTCCTAAACATTGTATTGCCCATCGCGTAACCTCAATTGCTGACAGTCCTGCAAAGCTGTGCTAGTCTTGCTCAAAACGTCTCAATAGAATAGCAATCACAAGAGGGCCTGACCATGGCAGATAGCACACAACAATACGATGTCGCAATCATCGGCTCCGGCATTGGGGGCTCGACGCTGGCGGCGGTGCTGGCGCGGCAGGGGTTGTCGGTGATCGTCTTTGAGGGGAGCAGCCATCCGCGCTTTGCAATTGGCGAGTCGATGATCTTGGAGACCTCCGAAGCGATGCGCGCGCTGGCCGAATTTTACGATGTGCCGGAGTTGGCCTACTTTAGCTCGGAAAATTTCTACAGTGATATCGGGGTGACCCACGGCGTCAAACGGCACTTTAGCTTTCTGCACCACAGCGCCGGCGAACATCAGCAGGTCGCGCGGAGTCTGCAAGCGGTGATTCCCAAATTGCCTTACGGTCACGAAATCCACATCCACCGCCAGGATTCTGACTACTTGCTGACCAGTATTGCCATCTCCTATGGCGCTACGGTTCTGCAAAACACCTTTATCAAAGATATTGACATTACCCCCGATGGGGTAGAAATTGTGACGAGCAAGGATTTCACCTATCGCGCCGCCTATGTGGTCGACGCCGGGGGTATGAAGTCGTTGGTGGCCAACAAATTCGAGTGGCGCCACCGCGATCTGCTCTCCCATTCGCGCACGATCTTCACCCACATGATCGATGTGCCCTGCTTTCACAAGGTGGGGCCATCGCAGGCAGCGTACCACTTCCCCTATCCGGTCTCACAGGGGACACTGCACCATCTCTTTAAGGGAGGCTGGCTCTGGATCATTCCCTTTAACAACCATCCCGACGCGGTCAATCCACTCTGTAGTGTCGGCTTGCAACTCGACCCGCGGCTCTATCCGCAGCGCAATGATCTGACGCCCGCCGAAGAGTTCCAGAGTGTTATTGACCAGTTCCCCGATCTGCAGGCGCAATTGGCCGGTGCGCGTCCCGTGCGCGATTGGGCGCGCATCGACCGGTTACAATATTCAGCACACCACATTGTCGGTGACCGCTGCGCCCTGCTTGCCCACGCCGCCGGCTTTGTCGATCCCCTCTACTCCAAAGGGCTCTATCTCACTCACATGAGTATCTTCTGGCTGGCCGATCTCCTGCTCAAAGCCAAAGCGAGCGGCGACTATTCGGCAGCAGCCTTTGCCCCGCTCGAAGAGATGACCCTAGGTTATTTGGCCATGCATGATCGGCTGGTGGCGAGCTCCTTTAAATCGTGGAGCAACAACAAGCTGTGGGATGTTTACGCCGTGCTCTGGCTGTTGGGCGCTTATCTGGAGTATTTGCGGCTGATTATCAACCGCTATCGCGCCACGGATCGGGCTAGCTATCTGGCATTGATGAAGCCCCATCGGTTGGCTGGCGGTGGCTTTGACCAATTCTTTGCGCTGCAAGAGGAGATTGACGCGCTAATGGATCGGGTTGACCCCGATGATGAGGCGGATGTCGACCGCACAGTAGCTGCAATAAAGACGATCTTAAAATCGTTTCCCTGGCTCTCCTCGGCCTTTCACGATCTGCTCGACGGCAAAAACCATCTGCCCGACAACAAGCTGCGGCTGAATCTGCTCAACCGTAACAGTGGCTTTATGGGCGATGGGGCCTATCGCCACCATTTCTTTGGCAACGAAGCGTTGGGCAAGCTGGTGGGCAAGGCCCTGATCGATCAGGCGCGCTATTCAACCGTAGGGATCAAATGGCAGCGGCGCAAGGGAGCACGCCTTGCCGGCCAAACCCCCGCTAGCGCGCGCCCTCACTCTTATGGTAAAGCGGCAAAGGCACAATTGAGCAGCGATTGAAGCCGCCTGTACCACTGTTCACGACCGCTGCGGGCGTGGGTGTTGCTGAGCACGGCGACCACCGCCTCGGCGGCTGGATCAATCACAAGTTGACAACCACTGGCCCCGCCGTGGCCGTAGGCTTGGGTTGAGGCCAGATCCGCAAAGAGCCCCGGTGTAGTGGGTCCTTTGAGTGCAAAGCCTATGCCCCACGGGCTGGGCATATTAACCTGAAAGCCAAACGGACCACTCTGCTTTGTCGCAACGCCGCCGGTTTGGTCGCTGGTCATCGTGCGGATGGTGGCCGCGCTGTGGATGCGCGGGCCGCCAGGGGCAAAGTGGAGGGCAAAGCGCACCAGATCGCGTGCCGTTGTCACCATACCAAAGGCGGGGTGCGCCAACGCCAACGCGTAGGGTGAATTGTACATGGCACCGTCTGTCTCTTCGGCCATCACCGCCCGTATAATTGCCAGCCGCGCCCCCAAAGATTGAGGTGGACGGATAAAGCTCTCCTCTACCCCCATTGGCTGCAAGACAAATGTTTCTACCAACTCGGCAAAGGATTTGCCCGTGGCGGCTTCAGCCATGCAGCCAGCCAATAAATAGTGATAATCAGCATAATCAAAGGCTGTGCCCGGCGGAAATTGCAGCGGCATGGCAAACATCTCCTCGACCAACGCTTCACGGGGCGTCTGGGCCGCTAGACGCGCTGTCATCTCCGGTGATTCGTAGATCATGCCAGCGGTGTGGGTGAGCAGGTGACGCAGACGAACTAGCTCTCGCCCTTCGCCCGTAAAGTTGGGGAAGAGATGGCTGGCCGGGGTGTTGAGGGTGATCTCTCCCTGCTCCAGCAGTGCCATGATCATCGCCGCCGTATAGAGTTTGGAGATCGAAGCGAGCGGCCAGAGGGTCGTCGCAGCGGCTGGTCGACCGGGCGCGGCAAATCCTCTATACTCCTCAATAACGATTTCGCCTCGATGGGCCGCGATCACGGCTGCACCGGCGAAGCCACCGGCATCAATGTGACGCTGTATGAGTTGCGCTAATCGGGAACTGGCCACGGAAGATCCTTTTCTGTTTGGTTTATTGGTGAAACAGTGAGACAGTGAGACAGTAAGCGTCCTACCGTCCTACCGTCCTACTGTTTCCCCGATCCAGCGCAAACACGCTTGACCCCACGCCAACTCGGTATTTAGGCCTAATCCATGCCGTCCCTTGGGGTAGATATGTAGCTCGAAGGGGACGCCATGTTTGCGTAACTCGTGGGCAAAGATCAGGCTGTTTTCGACGGGCACGCTGGCATCTTCGACGGTGTGCCAGAGAAAGCAAGGGGGTGTCTCTGCTGTGACAAACTCATCAACCGCCACTTCGGCGATGAGCGCTTCGCTGGGCGCAGCGCCGAGCAAATTCGTGCGACAACCTTCATGTGCAAATTCGCCACGCATCCGAATGACGGGGTAACAGAGAATGCCAAAATCGGCGCGCAAATTTATCTCGCTCTGATACCGAGCATGGGCTACTAGCGCATGGGCAGTTAGATGACCACCCGCAGAGGAACCCATCAGGCCGATCTTCGTTGGATCGACACCCCATTCATCGGCCCGGCTGCGCACCGTGTAAATGGCAGCTAGGGCATCTTCAAGCATTGCCGGGTGGTGATAGCCATCCCCCCCAAGGCGATAGGTCACCACAAAGCAGCTGATCCCCGCTTGTACGAAATAGTCGGCATAGCCCTTGCCCTCATGGCCGGCTAACATGCGATAGCCGCCGCCGGGCAAAATAATCAGCCCCGTACCATTGCGCTGGTTGGAGGGGGGCAGATAACATTCGATGGTGGGGGCTGGATTGGTCGTGGCAGTTGGTAAACTGCCGGTGCATTGTGCGTTCACAGCATGCGCTTCTTTCCTTTTGCGTAACTACTACGACAACGTTAAATTTGTGCTGAATGAATCCAGCGGAGAGTCGACTAGGACTAACGCAGTCCTCTGGTTTCGATACGGCAAAACGCCGCCTACCGGTTGCCTTCTAGGCGCGGCGTCCTGCGTAAGTCCTATCAATAATATAACGTTGACGTAGTAGTTACCTTTTTTGAATAGATAACTGATATTACACAGTATACACCATATAAAATGAACAGAAAATGAGCAGCTTTTGAGATGGTAAATGAGCTCGAAACGCGTCAATAATGATAAAAGCTAATTGACTCCAATAGCGATTAACTTTCGATGCTCAAGTGGAAGCGTAAGCGAGGGAGAGAGTGCTCATGACTCATATCTATAGTGCAATTCACATTGATCGCACACCAGCTGAACTCTTTGATTTTGTAACGACCCCTGGTAACTGGCCACAGTGGCACCCGTCGTCGCTTGGCGTACGGGGCGCAACGGATCACGCGTTGATGGTAGGTGAGCAAGTGACCGAGACCTTTCATGTCGCCGGGCGGCAGGGTGAAGTCGTCTGGACTGTCGTTACCTGTGAAGCGCCACATCATTGGGTAATCAATGGACAGATTGTCGGGCGCACCAGCGGCGGTACTGTCGCTTATACCTTGCGCCCAGATGGCGACGGTACCCTTTTCGAGCGCGACTTTACCTACCCGACACCCACACTCTTCTTCACGCTGCTGGATTGGCTCGTGGTACGTCGGCGCGTGCAACAGGAGTCTAGCCAGGCAGTGCAGCAGTTGAAGAGGCGATTGGCGCAGGGCGTGCAAAAGGCAACGTTGGGGATCAACGAATACTACTTTCTCAACGAATGGCACCTACCGGCACCCGTCGAAGCACTCTGGCCTTATATTGTTAATGGTAGCGACTATCCCCGCTGGTGGGGCACAGTCTATGAAAGGATAGAAGCGCTGAATGAGCTGACCGGGGACCAAGTGGGGGCCAAAGCAACGGTGAAGGCTCATGGTCGACTACCCTACACCATTCGCTTTACCTCGGAGATTACAAGGGTGAACGCGCCCTATCTGCTAGCGCTCAAAGCAACCGGCGACCTAAATGGCGAAGGCACTTGGCGCTTGACGCCCCAACCGGATGGCACACGGATCACCTTTGAATGGATCGTACGGGCCGACAAGCCACTGTTGCGGTTGCTGACACCAATTATCAAGCCGCTGCTGGAAGAGAATCATCGCTGGACCATGCGTCAGGGCGAGAAGGCATTACGCCGTGCCGTGACAGCGACAGTCAATGCGGTTGCCACCGAAGTGCCATCATGAGCTTTCAATCGATACCCAACACCAACTCCGTTGCGCAAGGTCAAGTTGCCGGTGAACTTTCCCGCCTACATTGGTTGCTGACCGTTCAATCCGTCGTCATTATTTTGCTTTCGTTCAATCGGTTGAGTTCATTGACCATTGCGTATGTGGCGGCCAATGAATTCCTGCGCTGGATGGATTTTCACAACATGCTCACCATTCCGCTGATTAGCCTGATCGCCTTTGTGCTGCTCAAGTTCCATCTTGAATACGACAACCCACAGCGCAACTTTCGTGCACGGCAGCTTTTAACATTGATCTTCATCGTGGGTGTTTACATCCTTGGCGCGGGCTATGGCGACCATGAGATTACCAACTATCTCCATGTGCGCTTTTGCATGGCTGATACCACAAATTCTCTCTGCCGTATCGTCATCTTTAATGATGATGAATTTGCCCACTGGATCTGGTTTGCCGGCTTTGTGATCATCAATGCCGCCCTTATGGGCGTGCAAGCACTCTTCCCGACCCGAAGTCCGGTGACTGTTCGCGATGGCTGGCTGATTGGCGTCAATGCCCTCTTTATCGCGTTAGGTATCATTGCGAATCTGGCCTTTGAGGAGATTGGGCTCGATCTCTATATCGTGGCGTTGCTGGCGGGGTTGGCATGGCTGTTGATCGGGCGCAAGGGGTGGCAACCATTGTTTCTATATTACGCCGTTGCCTATACCGTCGGATTGGTTGTGACAGGAATTATCAAAGGGGTAGCGTAGGTTCATTTAGCGTAGACACTTCTCGACCTCGCTAGCGCAAAAAGTGCCTACGTATCGAGCGTTACTACAAAGTTGCAAAAAAGGAGCAGACAATGAATACAGAGCAGAACCTCTTTACGATTCAAAACGGCAAGGTCGTGCGGTTACGGGAGTACTATGACACCGCCACGATGGCGGAAGCATTCCAGTAGCCACGAGGAACACCTGTAACTCTCTTCCTAAAGTAAGCGCTGTTTGAAAGCAGTAGTTTTGCTGGTGTAGAAACTACTGCTTTCAAACAGCGCTTACTATAGTGAACAAACATTAGTGTAGGAGAAGTTATGGCAAACTCGTCTCTACATCCTCGGTCGCCAAAACACCTCCTGCGGCGCTCAAGATGTAGCGCGCTGGTACGCTAGAGTTGTTGTAGACGATCACGGTATAACTACCTCGCCCTGAAGCCTTAAAGCTGGCGAACAATTTGTTCTGATTAGCCCCAAAGAGCCCAAAGCTGCCGGTGGCAATATCGTAGTTGACCGGCGGCCCACCGGCGAGGACCGAGCGCAGCCCCTCTTCGGTGAGGACGAGAAAGTTGATGTTCTCGCGCAAGGTCTGATTTTGTTGGGGATCAAAGCTCAGGCTTAACGTGATGCTGCCATCGCGGATGGTGGGAGTAAGGGCGAAATAGTGATGTTGATACGCCTGCTTAAAGCTGCCCGCCAATTGGGGTACACCAAAAATCCGTAAACCACTGCTTTCCTCGCCGGCTAAAATATCACCCGTGCTTTCGCCGTCCAGCGCCTCATTGCTGGATTCAACCGGACGCAATTGATTATCCTCCGGCGGCTTTATATTGCCACGGGCCGAGACCAATGTGACGGAAGAGTCCGTCGTTGTCTCCTCTGCGGACGCCAGATTCCCCTTGGCTTGCAGGGTTTGGCCATAGCGATCAACCAAGGTTCCGCCATCCACACTCATCTCATAATCAGCCGGAATCGCGGTCAAATTATAAATGACCGCGGTGTACGGATTACGCCCTGAAGCATTAAAGCTCGCTTGTAGCTCATTGGGAAAGGGGCTAAAAGGTGCAGGGAAACCAGTCGCGAGGTTGACATCTCTAGGCTTGTCACCACGGATAATGGCGTTAAGCCCCTCTTCGTCAAGGATCCAAAAGTTGACATTACCATAGAGTGTCGGCTGATCCAGGGGATCATAGTGGAAATCAAAGATCATGCTGCCATCGCGCACATCGGGGATGACCTGCAAGTAATGGCGGCCAATCGTATTGTCGAGCCGCCCGTTGAGTTGGTTGCCACCGGCGCTCCCCAATGGGCTTGGTGCCGCCGCCACGACAGCGGTTACATCCACATCATCAGGCACAGGAACGTTTGGATCGCGACTTTGGTTGGCGTTGTCGATTAAGGTTGCCCCTTCCGCGACGAGTGTGTAGCGAATGGGAAGTTGGGCATTGTTGTAGACGATGACTGTATAGGCACCGCGACCCACTGCACGAAAGGTCGCGCTCACTTTATTGCCTACGGGATCAAATTCTACCGGACTACCCGAGGCCAACTCCAGTTCCCGAGGATTCGTGCCCGCCTGAAAACGACGCATGCCATCTTCGTCTAATACCATAAAATTGACAAAGCCGCGCAAATTGCGGTTGTTTTGTGGATCGTAAGCCAACGTGAGGGCAATCAGGCCGTCACGTAGTTCTGTTTCCAGGCCAAAGTAATGAGCCGTATATTGGTAGGGCAGTTCGCCCTGCAAAAATGGACTGCGAATTGGCACGATCTCCTGCTTCTGCGCGGCCAATAGGGGATGTACGGACAACAGTAAGCCAATAGTAACCAATGAGAAAGACAAAATGGCGTACAGTAAAGAGGGCATACGATATGGATAGCGTTGATCGTGTTTGAATGTGTGCGCAGAAGTAGTTAGATTACTGATGGATGGATTGTTAACAGGTGGATTGTTAACAGGTGGATTGGTCATGGGGTTTTCCTAACAGTTGATCACGGATGGGTCGACAGATGGTCGGTATATCAAGCTCAGGCAGCTAACGTTTTACCAGCAAACGAAGATTACGACACGGTAAGTTTATCTTATTTCTTTTTGACATACAATTCGATATAGTACGTAAAAATTCGCAAAAAATGACCCAATTTCTCAAGCTCTTATGCATCCTCTTGATCAGCATTGTCGCAATTTTGGGCTACAATGTTACCAAACTTCACGCACATGGTATGCAACAGCACTATCATGTCGCCGCTGATGGCGAAGATCGGGGGCCATGTCTATCGCCACTTCATCCATGTCGTACCATTGCTTATGCACTGATGCAAGCCACTGGCCAGGGCGATGAAATCCGCGTGGCCGGTGGCACCTATCAAGTTGATGCAGCTACCCTCAATCGCATGGTGACGACCCTGGTTGTCGTTCAAGGGGGATACACCCGCGCTGACTACTTCTCTATCGCCGACGCCGCGGCCAACCCAACCTACTTATTGGGCGTCCCAGCACGCTTCCAGGCACCGCTCATGGCCCAAGGCTTTCGTTTTGTGACGGAGAAGGGGATAGAGGGAGGGGCCGCTGGGGTGGGCGCATCAACTGGGGTGGGCGCATCAACTACCAATCGTCCCCAGAGATTGCGCACGGCTGCTTCTTGCGAGAATGGTCAAGCCGCGGGCTATGCTTGCCAGGGGCTCGATCTGTTGGCGCAACTGCCACTCGATCAGTTGAGTAGCCTGCCAACCACGGCTAACGATATCTGGGGGCACGTCGATCTAAATACGGGCCGGGAATACGCCCTCATGGGGCTGCGAAATGGTACTGCAATTATCGATGTGACCGAGCCAACGGTCCCGCGTGAAATCACCACCATTCCCAGCATCAATAACCTGTGGCGAGACATCAAAACCTACCAATTCTATGACGCCGCAGCGGACCGTTGGCAGGCGTACGCCTATGTCACCTCCGAAGCCGAAGGTCAGGGCATGCAGATCATCGACTTGGGACAATTGCCGATCACTGCCACGCTGGCGGCGACCTATACGGGGATATCGCGAGCCCACAATCTTTATCTCGGAGAAGTCAATTATCAAACGGGGGTTGCCACGGGTGCTGCGCCAGTTTATGCTTACTTGTTTGGCTCCAATTTGAACAATGGTGCCTTTCGCATATTGGATCTAACAAATCCCACGTTACCCCTTGAAGTCACCGCGCCACCGTCGGGCACCCAATATGTACACGATGGCACTACCATGGTGATCACCGACACGCGAACGAGCGCCTGCGCCGCCGCGCACAACCCTTGTACCCTCTTTGTCGACTATAACGAAAATAGTGTCGACCTGTGGGATGTTACCGACAAAGGCGCACCACAACAGATCAGTAGCACCCCTTATATTGGTGCACAGTATGTCCATTCCGGTTGGTGGTCAGCGGACAAACGCCATCTCTTTGTGCAGGATGAATTGGACGAGTATCGCATGGGAATGAATACACGCCTGCGCGTGGTCGATCTCAGCGACTTGACTGCCCCCATCATTTCTGTTGCCTGGGTCGGCCCGACCAAGGCGATCGACCACAATGGGTTTGCCAAGGGCAACACTTATTATATGAGCAATTACGAGCGCGGGCTGACCGTTCTCGATGTAAGTGTGCCAACAGCCGCCACGGCCATCGCGTTTTTTGATACCTACCCAGCCAGCGACGCCGCCCACTTTAATGGCGCATGGGGTGTTTATCCCTACCTGCCCAGCGGCAACTTGTTGGTTAGCGACATCCAAGGGGGTCTCTTTGTATTGCGCGAGGCTGCGCCACCGGTGCCAACGCCCACGCCAACAGCTACAATGACACCCACAAGCACCCCGACGATGACACCCAGCCCAACAGCAGAGCCGACCCATACGCCAACCCCAACTGCATCTCCAACGCCCACGTTCAATCCATCAACAGCCACGGTAACCGCAAGCTTAACGGCAACGCTAACGCCAAGCGCAACACCAACGTTGCTACCAACGAGCACGTTAACGCCAACCATCGCCGCGACTGCTCTTCCAACCGCCACAGCGCACCCAACGCCACTTCCCGTCATTGTCGTCGTCCCCACAGCGCGTTCCTATCAGATCTATTTGCCCGCGGTTTCTCGATGACCACGAACTGGGTATAATAGGACAATTGCCGTGCACTGCGGCGAAGTAAAAGATAGGCAAAGCTTCACGCAAAAGAATCGACGAAAGTGACCATGCTAGAACAATCTTTGACAATGCCATCGGTGTCTCCCCCAGTGTCTCACCCAGTGTCTCCCCCAGTGTCTCCCCCAGTGTCTCCCCCAGTGTCTCCTCATGTGATCGCACGCAAACGGGTCGCGGCCGGCGCGCTCTTTCTGGACGAAGCCGGGCGTATTCTCCTCGTCAACCCCACTTACAAGCCGCTATGGGAGATCCCTGGCGGCATGGTCGAGGCGGATGAAGCACCGTTGAGTGCCTGTCGTCGCGAAATCTTGGAAGAGATAGGGTTGACCGTTGCGCCCGAGATTTTGCTAAGTATCGGCTATCTACAGGCCCATGCTGACCGTGGCGACGCCTTACGTTTTATCTTTTGGGGCGGTGTGTTGGAAAAGCTGAGGATTGAACAGATCCAGTTGCAGGTGGCGGAGTTAAGCGAATATCGCTTTGTGGATCTGGAGGAAGCAGCGCAGTTGCTTCGTCCCTCCTTGCATGCCCAACTCGCCCAATCCCTGCGCAATGCTGCAAATCTTGCCGCTGGCGCAATTCCACAAAATTATTGGGAGGAAGCGTAGATGACCAACCCATTATTACCCATACGGACCGTGGCGATTACCGGCGGCTTGGGCAACCTCGCCACCAAACTTTTTCGCCATCTGGCAACGCTTGAGGGCATTGAGCGGTTGATTGGTCTGGATATCCGGCCAGCACCTGTTGACCATGCAGCGAAGGTGCTGGCGGACATCAACACCAACGCAAGGCTCGACTATATTGCCTGTGATCTGGGCGACTACCATGATACCCGCTGGCGCACGGCCCTGCGTGGTGTGGATGCCATTGTGCACTTTGCCGCCGACAATCCCTATCCCGAGGCAACCTGGCAAGAGGCGGCTAATTCGCTCGATATGACGCTCCATGTCGCCAACACTGCATTGGCCCTGGGTGTGCAACGGGTCGTCTTTGCCACCTCCAATCACGTTATGGGGCGCTACAAAGATGATCCCCTCTGGCAACAGATCGGCCCTGGGGAGTTGACGCCCGACCTGCCGCCCGGCACCGGTACCGTCTGGCACACGGGGGTTCAGCCGATGGATGCCACGGCCTACGCCACGGCCAAATTGATGGGGGAGCGGGTTTGTCAAGAAGCGGCCGCACGCGCCGCCGGTCAAACAACCTTTGCTTGCATTCGCATTGGCTGGTGCCAACCGGGCGATAATTTACCGGCGACCCTTTCGGCGGCGGGCACACCGACGCAGAGTGGCGACAGCAACGCCAGCGATGACGAAGCACTCCAACGCGCCGACCGCTGGTTTAAAGAGATGTGGCTCTCCAACCGTGACTTCCTGCAACTCTTTACCCAGGCGATCCGTACTGATGGCAGTGGCTGGCCCGATGGCTATGTGCTCGTCAATGGCATGTCGAACAATCGGGGGATGAAGTGGAGCTTGGCGGCGACCAAGCGCTGGTTCGGTTATGCGCCGGTGGACGATGTCTATGCTGGGTCAGATATTTCGCATAGTTGAATTTCGAGATTGCAGCATCTAGTATCCAAAGTGGGGTGGTGCTACTTACCGGTCATCCCTGCATTGGCGATCTGCGAGCGTTCGACGTAGCGCCGCGGCATCTCCAGGCTGGACCAGCCGCCAGCCTCTTGAAGCCGCAGCACATCGACTTTGTCCGACCAGTAGGTTGCCCAATAGTGACGACAGTCATGGGGTGACAGACCAAAGAGCCCGATCTGTTCGCCAAGAAAACGCACCCGTGCTTGGATTGCCCGCGCGCTGATGCCGGCGTGGGTGAGTTCGCCACTTTTGAGCGAGCCACGCAGCAGGGCACCATCCTTCGGGCAGTCGCCGGCGAGGATGTAGGCCTGCAGCGCACGATGGGTGTCATCCGTGAGTTGATGGATCTGCTCGCCGTCGATATTTGGCCGCTCAAAACAAAAGAGTCCCGATTCCGCGTTAAAAGCACCTGCTTGTAGCAGAGCAATTTCGCCAACCCGTAGACCATGATCTAGCAGCAAGGACATAAGTAGTTGATCGCGTCGCCCCTGTGAAGTGCGAGGTTGATCTTTTAACATGCTAGCTTGTGTTGGGGAAATGGTAATTGAGTTGACTTTTTTTCTCCCAATCCGGGTAGTAGAGCGGTTTATATCAATACGCTTGGCCTGTGAGTGAGAGTAACCGGTAATCGTAGCAATTAGCGCATACTCTCCGGCAGCCAACTGCCCCGATTTCGCAGAAAGCTTCGCATAGTTTCTGATTGTTGATAAGCAACGATTAATCGAACTAATTGCGCGACCAACTTCCAGTTGATAGTTGATAAAGTTCTGCACCGCTTGGTAGGTAATGGTTACCCAGGCTTCTGGCTTTAGTTGTAATTCATTTGCCGAGTCACTCGTATAGTTGTGTTCGTCAAGAAATTCCCAAAAATGCTTGAGGTCGCTTTGATGAGCAGTTATCGTACTTGGGCTCTTTCGGTTCAGGTAATCGGCAAACAGGTTTTTCGTATTTGTCATTAAATGTCACCTTCTAGCCGTATGATCAAATCCTTTTGGACCGTTGTGGAAGACCAGGCAACACCTTTCGAAAAGACATAAGCAGAAGTGTCTTCTTGTGGTGAAACGTCCTGAAAGGGAACAACCCCGACCAGTGTCGCCCCCTTGAGGAAGTGCCGCACGATTGGTGAGGGTGCAGTATCTCCACACTCAATTACCCAATGCCGGCATCGAGTTATCAGATCAACCCGCTTTCCAGCAAATCGCTGCTCTGCAATGACACTGAATCCTTGGTCAAGTAACCATGCGGCCGCCAGCCAGCATAGTTTTTGGTGGGCAAGTCCACCACCGTTATCTATAGTTGCCAGGGGCGGAATAGCGCTTGGTAGTTCAATTTCCCAAAGATGCTGTCGATTCATTGCCAAAAACTGGGTCAAGCGATATTGGAAACCATGAGGCACCTCTTGTAAACTTTGTTTGGTTAGCGCAAGTATGTTGCGCTGCAAGTAGCCCTCGATCAACGTGTATTCCTGAGGCAAGTTAATCCGACGTGGGCTACCTGAGCTTTCAAAGATGGTTCGTAGAAGTGTCTGATTCATCATAATCCGTTTTGGTCAAGATTAGCTTTGCTGATCACCCTTATTCTATCATAGTTTGTAGAGAACAGAATATTTGTTCTCAATTTTAAAATAAAAATAGCTTTATTAAATGACTCTTCTATTAAGCAAGGTGAGTGTGGCTATTTAGATTCGTATAGTCAACTTATGACTATCAGTTCCGCCCACTTGAGGGAATTCCCTCTCTACTATCGGTTAAGCCCTCCATGCTCTACAGACCTTAGGGACATTGAAAGAAATACTCCCTCTGAGCGATTGCTTTCAATGTAGCTTCCACATTGTCATTGTCATTGACCAAAGCGAAACTACATCACTGCCATACTGGCACAGGAGTGTTTGCTCCAACCGCACCGACATGTGAAACAAAACTATACGAAGCCATGTTCGTACTGCACTTGCATATGACTTTTACCTAAAATCGAAACGCTATACATATCTTCACACAGCACCTTGACATTGATAATAAACTATGGTTTAATAGCTTTATTAAAAAATTGTAAAGGTGAGAAATTTATGCCCGATCCAACTAATCCTCTCGTTCGCTCAGCAGTTCAAACAGTGACCAATCTTCGTGTTTTTGATGCGGAGATCTTGGCTGGTCAGCTTGCGCCTTCTAGCATCACTATGTATAAGCGTGACTTTGCGGCCTATCTTGACTTTGCCGGCTCATTCCCACAAGCTATCGACGCTACAACCCTTGCACGTTGGCGCACCCATCTCGCACAGGAGACCACCAAGAGTCCTAATACTATCAACCGGATGCTCAGTGCAGTAAAACGCCTTATAAGAGAAGCTGCTGCTCAGGGGTATATCACCTATGAACTGGCCCAAAGCTTTGATCATGTCTCTGGCGTTAAAATTGTAGCGATGAAGAACCGCGTAAAGAGCAATGCACGCGTGCGCATTGAACCTACAGATATGCGCACTGTTTGCGATTTACCAGAGAGCGAAACGCTTTTGGGGTTGCGTGATACAGCACTCCTTGCAGTATTGGCGAGTGGAGCCCTGCGGGTAAGCGAGTTGGCTGGGTTGACAATTGCGCAAATCAAACCAAAAGGTGGTAGCTTTATCGTCCTTGTCCAGGGGAAAAACGATGTTGAGCAACGGGAAGCGCCACTTAGTCGCGAGGCACACGCCCATATTCAGCGGTGGTTGCAAGCACGGCCTATTACTAGCCCACATATCTTTACCGCCTTTGACGGACGTGGTGAACGCTGTACTGGACGTCCCCTGTCTTCCGTTGCTGTATGGCAAGTTGTACGCAAATATGCGACTATGGCCGGCCTTGACGATGTCAAACCCCACGACTTCCGCCGCTTTGTCGGCACCCAACTTGCCCGCAAGGATATCCGCCAGGCTCAAAAAGCCCTCGGTCACAAGCGCATCGAGACAACCGCCCGCCATTATGTCCTTGATGAATTAGAGGCTGGCCTGACTGATAATCTATACTGAGAAAGACCCAATCCATGCCCATCAAAACCGTCCTCATCACCGATTACGCCTGGCCCACGCTCGACATCGAGCGGGCCATCCTTGCACCCCTAGGCATAGAGCTGCTCGTCGCAAAGCGTGGCGATGAGGCCGAACTGATCCAACTCGCTCCACGGGCCGATGCCATTCTCACTTGCTGGCAAAAAGTAACACCAGCGGTGCTCGACGCCGCAGCCAACTGCATCCACGTCAGTCGCTATGGCGTTGGCCTCGACAATATCGCTGTTGACCATGCGACATCGCTCGGCATGATCGTAACCAATGTGCCGGACTTCTGCGTTGAAGAGGTCTCTGACCATGCGATGGCCCTGATCCTCGCCTGTGCGCGCCAGGTGGTTGGCTTTGACCGCGCGATTCGCCAGGGCACGTGGCGCAACACGGGCCAAGGGCCACTACCACGGCTGCGCGGCCAAACGTTGGGGCTGATCGGCTTTGGGAATAGTGCGCGGGCGTTATTGCCCAAGGCCCAGGGCTTTGGCCTGCGCATTATTGCCTATACGCCTCGCCTCTCCCCCAGCGCGCTGACCCCACCCGATATTGCCACCACCGATCTTGACCTCTTGCTATGCGAATCTGACTATGTTTCGCTTCATCTTCCAGTAACGCCGGCAACCCAAAGGGTGGTCAATGAGTCGTTTTTACAGCGTATGAAGCCAAGCGCCTTTCTGATCAACACCTCGCGCGGGGCGCTAGTTGATGAAACAGCCCTGGCAAGCGCACTACACGAAGGAAGTATCGCCGGCGCAGCCCTTGATGTGCTTGCCCAGGAACCACCCGACCCCGCTCACCCGTTGCTGCAACTGGAGAATGTGATCCTCACCCCGCACGCCGCCTTCTACTCGACCGCGGCCATCGCCGAATTGGCCGAAAAGGCCGCCCGCCATGTCGCGCAGAGCCTACAAAGGCAGCGACCCGATAACGTCGTCAACCCGCAGGTACTGGCACAGGCCAACTGCCGGTTGGGACGAGGTTGATGGGTTTAGGCGACGAAGCGTGCCGGGGACGGCCCGTGAAGTGGCGACGCGTGCCGGGGACGGCCCACAACTGAACTCGTATACAAGCTTATTCACGGGCCGTCCCCGGCACGCTGGCAACTCAAATTTCCCCATTCCCCCTTGCCTTTCCTCAATAAACTCGCTATACTTGACCCAACGCTCTTATTTCATGCACAAGGAGATCCTGCCGTGGCAACCCAATCGCACTACGCCATTGCCCTTGACCCCACACTCGGCCTCAATCCAGCTGACCTGGCCGCCGCCTGGAACCGCGACCCCACCACCGCCGCCCACGGTACGATGCAACTCCGCGACACGCCGACCAAAGGCTTTGACCTTGCCGGCATGGGGCTCGAATTTGTCAGTGGGCTGGCCATCGGCCTGCTCACCAATTATCTCTACGATCTGATCGTCAAAGGGGTCTACGCCACCAAGCCCACACCACCACCCACCCTGACCATCCGCACCATCGACCAACCCGACGGCAGCAAATTGATTGTTGTGCTGAAAGAATAGCGCACACCGTCAGGTGCTCCCAGGGCACTGGCAAGCGGATGTCCCATGGGTATCAAGGTAAGGAATGAGGGCGGTAACCAACACTACAACGGATGAAGGAAGCAGCTGATTTTCCACATCCGCTGTACTATTAGTGTGATACACAGGGCACCGGCAAACGGATGCCCCAACGCGGCACCTAGATCCAGTCACAGTTCACGCAAAACGCAACACGCATCAACCTTTCCAGGAGACCCCATGACCACCATCACCGTCCGCCAAACCGGCACCCTCACCGTGGCCCCCAATGCGGAGCTCAGCTTTGATGGCGAGTCGGCCTTTGCCGTGACGCTTGAAAATCCCTTTAACGCGGTCGACGAGGCGCGGTTGGCCTGGTATTTTGAGACGTGGCTCAACTTCCCCTTTACCGACGGGGTGAAGGCGGAGGCGGCCGCGGCTAGCGTGCGGCGCTATGGCGAGACGCTCTTTCGCCAACTCTTTCGTGAGGATGAACGCGCCTACAGCCGCTATCAACGGGCGCTGGCCCAGGGACCGACAACGCTGCACTTCCAGGTGATCGGCGACCCGAGCTTTCACGGGCTGCATTGGGAGGCGCTCTGGGACCCCGACCGGCCACGCCCCTTTGTGCTCGACGCGCCGCTGATCCGCAGCGGCATCGAGCCGCTGACCCACCCGGTAACGGTCAAGGAGTCAGGGACGATCAACCTGTTGCTGGTGACGGCGCGCCCCCGCGATGGCCGTGATGTCGGCTACCGCACGATCCAACGGCCGCTGGTCGAGCTGTTGCACCAGACGCAACTGCCGGTGCAGGTCGATCTCGTGCGCCCCGGCACTTGGCGCGCACTGGTCGACCATCTGCGGGAGACGCAGCAGCGTCACGGCGTCGGTCACTATCAGATCATCCACTTTGACCTGCACGGCGCGGTGCTGCCCAAGGCGGCGCTGACCGCGGTCGAAGGGGTCTCCGATCATAGCTTCAAGGTGCGTCTACAGGAGCGCTATGCCCGCCCCGACCTGACCGCGCCCGACCCCTTTGCCACCCGCCCCACCGCCTGGCTCTTCTTTGAAGATGAAACGCGCGATGATCTCGACGCATCAAGTGCGCAGGAGGTGGCCGATCTGCTGCTCGACCACAACATCCCGATTGCGATCCTCAATGCCTGCCAGAGCGGGCAGGCGACGGGGGATGCCGAGACGAGCCTGGGCAGCCGCCTACTGCAGGCGGGGGTGCAGACGGTGGTGGCAATGGGCTATTCGGTGACGGTGAGTGGCGCGACGGCGTTGATGGGCGCGCTCTATCGTCAACTCTTTGCGCCGCCCCACGACCTGCTGACCGCGATCGCGGCGGGGCGCACGGCCTTGCACCACGACAAGCGCCGCCGCGCCGGCTATAACCAGCAGATCAAGCTGGAGGATTGGCTGCTGCCGGTCGTCTACCAGCGCAGCGCACAGACCATGCGCACCCTGCCGCTGCGTGAAATGCGCTATGAGGAGCAGATCGCCCGCTTTGCCGATCTCAATGAGCGTTATGTCGCGCCGCAGCCGGAGTATGGCTTTGTCGGCCGCGATGTCGACATCTTGCAGATCGACAAGCGCAGGCAGCGAAGGCAAAATCCGCAATCTGCTGCTGATCCAGGGCATGGGCGGCGCAGGAAAGAGCACACTGCTCCATCACCTGGCCGGCTGATGGCAGACGACCGGCTTTGTGGGCGAAGTCTTCTACTTTGGCTACGACGTGAAGGCGTACCATCTGCAGGAGCTGCTCTACACCCTTGCCCAACCCCTGCTCAACCGCAATGTGCCCGCCGGGGCCACGGTCAGCCGTGACTTTGCCACCTTCCAGGCGCTGCAACTGCCCCTCCAGGCCAAGCTGCTGGCGCAAAAGCTGCGCAGCGAACGGCACCTGCTGATCCTCGACAACCTCGAATCGGTGACCGGCGACCCGCTGGCGATCCAGCACACGCTGCCCGCGGCCGAACAGAGCGCCATCCGCGCCTTCCTCGCCGACCTGCTCGATGGCGCGACATTGGTGCTGCTCGGTTCGCGCGGGGGCGCACAGTGGTTGCGGCCCGGTTGGAAACGAGCGGAGGCTGAGCGGGTGCCCACTGGGCGCGAAGCCGAAGCGGCTACGGCTTCGACAAGCTCAGCCTCCGCTGTACCCGCGCCCCTGCGCGACATCGACATCTACCCCCTCCCCGGTCTCGATGCGGGGGCCGCGGCTGATCTGGCCGAGCGCATCCTCACCCGCCAAGTGGCCGACGAAACCAAGCGCCGCGCCTATGCCGCCGATCCCGCCTTTACGCGGCTGATCAAGCTGCTCGACGGCTCCCCGTTGGCGCTCGAAGTGGTACTGAGCAACCTGGCGCGCCAGACGCCGGCCGCAATTGTGGCGGCGTTGGAGGCAGGCGATGTGGCCCTCGACGCAACACGCAACACGCAACACGAATCGCGCACCACCAGCATCCTCGCCTCAATCGCCTATTCGCATTCCAACCTCTCGTCGGATGCGCAGCGACTCTTGCTCTGCCTCGCCCCCTTTACCGGTGTGATCAACCGTAAGTGGCTGCCCCAATACAGCGCCCAACTCCAGCAACAGCCGGCGCTGGGGGATCTGCCCTTTGAGCGCTGGGAGGAGGTTGTCGATGAGGCGATCAACTGGGGGCTGTTGGTGCCGGATGGGCAGTTGGATGGCTATTTGCGCGTGCAGCCGATCTTGCCCTACTTTTTGCGGACGCGATTGCAAGAGGAAGCGGACCTTCTACAAAGCGTTGAAATGTCATTCTATCAACATTACAATAACATCGGTGACTTTTTGCAGCAGTCAATCCAATCGACCGAGCCAGATACACGTCAAATCGGACTGGTACTTACAAGAATCGAGTATGAAAATCTGAGTACATCCTTGATGTTGGCACTTCGAGATCAGCGGGAATTCTTTAATCAATACGAAGCGCTATTTCGTTACTTGCTAGCTCAAAGTGCACATGAACAATGTGCACGATTAAGCGAACAAGTCCTTAATAGACAAAAAGGGTATGTTGCAAACAAGTTATCAGATGATGTTGCACGCCACTTTCTACTTGTTGCAGACCGAGCTTCGCATGCCTATCTAATGACAAAGGCGTACTCGAAGGCCAAACAGACCTACGAGGATTCCTTAACCTACATTTCCCAATTGCCCGGTGTAACAGCAGAATTTAGGGCAACAGCATTGGCGTCAGTTCACCATAATTTGGGGATGGTGGCGGAAGAACAGCGGGCGTGGGCGCAGGCCGAGGCGCACTATCAGCAAGCCCTCGAAATCTACATCGAGTTCAACGACCGCTACAGCCAGGCGAGCACCTACCATCAGTTGGGGAGGGTGGCGGAAGAACAGGAGCAATGGGATCAAGCCCGTAGCTACTTCCTCACGGCATTGCAAACCTATCACGAATTTGGTGAGCAACACAATTTGAACATTGTGTATACCAGCCTCGCCCGTCTCAATCGCGCCGGCGGCGACGCGACCCTACCGGCGGCGGTGGCCGCGGTGTTGGGGGTGGATGTCGCCACGGTGGAAGCGCGGTTTGCCGAAGCGTTGGGGGCGGATGAGGATGAGGCGTAGGCGCGCTGGTTGCGGGCGCGGGGTGTGCCGCGTGCCGGGGACGGCCCAAATATAGTCTCGTATACCAACTTATTTGCGGGCCGTCCCCGGCACGCTCCGCCACCTCGTCAAGATCGCAATGGGCCGTCCCCGGCACGCTTGATTGTCGCTTGACAGGCTCAATTGGCAGCAAGGTGGGTTTCGATCTGCTGCTGGTAAGTGGCAGCGCTACCAAAGTAGCTGTTGATAAAGTTGTGATCGAGCAAAGTGCCCTGCCGTTGGCCGATCCAGTCGGGGTAATTGGAATAAGGCCACAGTTCCGGCGCGGCGGCAAAGCCATCCTTGATGGGGTTCAGGTGGATGTAGACACAGAGTTGGCGTAGATAGGCATCGTCCGCTACCGGTTTGGCTTTGTACCGATCTTCAAACAACGCGCCGCTGCGGCCATAGGTGTGGTTGAAAGTATTGGCATAACTCTTCCAGACCTTCTGTGCCAACAGCCGCACCGGCGCTTCTCCATCCTGGCGGACGAGCCAATGGTAATGATTGGGCATCAAGCAATAGGCGATCATCGTGAGTTGCAGCTTGGGCAGGAGTTGCTTTACCAGCGCCAGCAGATGGCGATAGTCCTCATCGCTGCGGAAGATCGACCCCTGAGCGGCACCGCGGTTGTAGATGTGGTAATAGTGACCTTGGCTGAATTCGGTCCGTCGCCTCGGCATGGTTGGCTACATGGTTGGAGTGGTTGGATTGATGGTTGGGGGGCTTCGTTAAAAGTGTTCCGGGGACGGCCCGCAAATAAGTTGGTATGCGAGACCACGTTTGGGCCGTCCCCGGAACACTTTTAACCCCCTCACCGCCGCGCGTGTACACGCACTGCCCTCATTTTCCCACGAATGCCGCCACCTGTCATCCACCATTTGCCCCAACCACGCCTACTCCACCGTCACGCTCTTGGCCAGGTTGCGCGGCTGGTCGACATCGGTGCCGCGGCGCACGGCAATCGCATAGGCGAGGATCTGGAGCGGCATCACCGCCAGGATCGGGCTGAGCAATTCGTGGATCGGCGGGATCGGCATGACGACGTCAGCCTTGGCGGCAATGTAGGCGTCGTCGGCGTGGGCCACGGCGAGGACAAGGCCATTGCGCGCCTTCACCTGCTCGATCTGGCTGACCATCTTCTCGTAGACGCTGTCGCGCGGGGCAATCACCACCGTGGGCATCAACTCATCGATCAGCGCAATTGGGCCATGCTTCATCTCGCCGGCGGGGTAGCCCTCGGCGTGGATGTAGCTGATCTCCTTGAGCTTGAGCGCGCCCTCCCGCGCAATGGCGTAGTTGATGCCGCGGCCCAGATAGAGAAAATTGTGATAGTCACAGAAGCGGTCGGCCAGTCTGCTATAGAAGTCGCTTTGCCACGCCTCCTCCAGCAGCGCGCCGGCGAGACCGGGCAGGCTGGCGACCGCGCCGATCAACTCGGTGCGCGTCGCTTCATCAAGTAGCCCGCGCTCTTGGCCCAGGTAAAAGGCGAGCAGGAAGAGATCGGTCGTCGACGCCGTAAAGGCTTTTGTGCTGGCCACACCGATCTCGGGGCCAGCCTGCATGTAGATCACCCCATCGCAGACGCGAGCGGCCTGGCTGCCAAAGGCGTTGACAATCGCCGCCGTAAAGGCACCGTGTGCCTGCGCCTCTTCGAGCGCGGCCAGCGTGTCGACCGTTTCGCCACTTTGCGTAATCGCCAGGACGAGATGGTTCGGTGTAATAATCGGTGAACGATAGCGGAACTCGCTGGCGTAATCGACCTCGACGGGTAGCCGTGCCAGCCGTTCGATCAGATATTTGCCCATGAGCCCGGCATAGTAGCTCGTGCCACAGGCGACAATCGTCACCTTGTCGATCTGCGCCAACCGTTCCGCCGAGAGATTGAGTGTATCGAGTTGGACCCGGTTGTTGAGGAAGTCGAGCCGACCGCGCAGGGTGTCGGTGAGGCTGCGCCCCTGCTCAAAGATCTCCTTTTGCATGAAGTGGCTAAATTCGCCCTTTTCCGCGGCCTGCGCATCCCACTCGATGATCGTCGGCTCTTTGGTCAGCGGTGTGCCATCGAGATCGCTGTAGATCACATGATCGCGCGTCAGGATCGCCATCTGGCGGTTTTCGAGAAAGGCGACCTTGCGTGTATGTTGCAGCAGGGCAGGAATGTCGCTGGCGATAAAGGTCTCGCCCTCCCCAATGCCAATCGCCACACCACCGGCATTGCCCAGGCGGGCGGCGATCAGCTGGTCGGGGAAATCTTCCGAGAGAACGACGATCGCGCTGGGACCGCGCAATTCGGCCATCGTTTTGCGCACCGCGGCGACTAGATCGCCCCCACAGCCATTGTGATAGTGGCGATGGAGCAGATGGACGATTACTTCGGTGTCGGTGTCGCTGGCAAAGCTGTAGCCGGAGCCTTGCAGCGAATGGCGCAACTCGGTAAAGTTTTCGACAATACCATTTTGCACGACCGCCAAGCGCCCATCCGGGCTGCGATGGGGGTGGGCGTTGCGTTGGCTGGGCGCGCCGTGGGTCGCCCAGCGCGTGTGGCCCACCGCCGCCGATCCCGCGGCCGGTTCTGTTGCGAGCAATGTCTGCAAATTGTGCAACTTGCCCATCTCGCGCCGGATTTGAATTGTTCCCAACTCATCCACCACGGCGATTCCGGCGGAATCATAGCCGCGGTATTCCAACTGGCGTAGACCTTCCAAAACGATAGGCGCGGCGGCGCGTGCGCCGATATAACCGACAATGCCACACATAGCAATGCTCCTTGGGCTCAAGCCCAATCTATTTTATAAAAGATGGTAAGAGGCCGCCCCATTCAATCGACAACGGCTACTCGTGCCTATGCTCCGGCGTAGGCACAGCGTTTGACGCGTAAGCGTCGAGTGACTAGTGCCTATGACAAGGCCACTCGACGCCGGAGCGTCAGTGCGGCCATTCCACGCGGGAGCGTGGAACGAGCAATCATGCACGGCCCACATGGGGGCGCGTAGCGATTGGTCTGTTATTGGGGTCCACTGCTTCGTGTTTCTGTGCCGCCAGTTACCTGGGGTTTTCACACGTGCTTGATCAAGAGGTGGTTTGGGAGAAGATCGTTCCAAAGTGACCTGTACAAAACAGGGTTATGTTACTTTGGGTTAGGCCAGTGGCAATGGCCTAGGGGCATCCGCTGATAGATCGATTTTCCCACTGGGAGGGCATCCCAATGGTTAACCCGGCTGGCCGGGAACCCCTTCCTCGTCACCCGTGGTGCGGATCCTATCTTGAAATAGGCGTTCGCAACGCGGGCCATGCGCTGTCTTTCCCGTGATGATTAGTTTTGGCGGTAGGCGACTCCTTTTTCTGATTGACAAGGCTCATGTTGTGCCACAGAGAGCACAGAGAGCACAGAGAGCACAGAGAGCACAGAGAGCACAGAGATAGTGCTGCATCCGAGTATAGCAAAGTGCTGATACAGTTTCAATAGGCAATTTGCCCAAGAATGCTTACAATTCACCCGATTCCTGACAGTCCTAAGTGTCTATCCGTAAAGTCTCTGTTTCCGCTGGGCCACAACCGAATTTACGGATAAGTTCTTCGTGCAGTGTGTCTGAAATTCTGCCAGATTAGCACCGGTTGAGTAGGCCCAGCAGTTTGGGGCGGTATCGAAACCAAGCTCCCCAATGGGCACCCGCTCCCTCCCGTTTCGATATGTTGCGCGACTCAACCGTCGTTCGCTCAACCAAGAGATCCATTGAGAGAGGATAATGCTGCTTTGACGGCAGGGACATCCGGCTCTATAATGACGCCATCATTGGATAGAGCGGGGCCAGAAACGACTAGCGGATACGATTAGATGAAAACATTATCGATCATTCGTCATGCAAAAGCAGATCTTGCTGACAGTTCGCAAAATGACTTTGACCGTGCCTTGACTAAACGTGGCGTCAAGGACGCCCGCGAAATTGGCGCGCTCTTGCAGCGTTGTAAAGAGCCGGTTGATTGGATCATCAGCTCACCGGCGTTGCGAACCCGCATGACCGCCGAAGCCATTGGCAGCACACTAAAATTTAACGGCACCATTCAATGGAGCGAGGCAGCCTATTTGGGGGATGCTGAAACTTGGTTGACGCTTTTACGCGAAGTACCACCAGAGATCAGCCATGTTGCGCTGGTGGGCCACAATCCCGGTGTGGCGGAATTGGTGGCCGGTCTCACAACGGGGATTCCCTTTCGCTTGAATTTGCATTTCCCCACAGCCGCCGTTGCCCATTTAGAGATGGAAATCTTCTGGTGGAACCAGATCCGTTGGGGCTGTGGTCAGCTTAAGTTGTTGTTGACGCCCAAGTCGGTGCGTTAGTTTGGAGTGGGACGGTAGGACAGTGGGCAGTTACTGACCTATTGAAGCCGTTCTGTACTAGTTATGAGTCAAGACCGCTCAATTAAGGACAAAACGACCCTTGAGCTTGTCGAAGCCCGGTCGCCTTACCTTTCGCGCCCAATGGGCACCCGCTCAGGGGACGGCTCAATCTTGGCTTATTTGAATGGTCTAGAGTTAAGATCCTCTTGCAAAAAGGGTATATACCATGGATAACGAAATACAGCGACAAAAGGAACAGGCTGCCCATCATGCCGCCACCTATGTGCGACCAGGCATGGTCGTTGGATTGGGGACGGGGTCAACGGCGGTCCTCTTTGTGCAACAGCTGGGCGAATTGCTGGCGAGTGGTACTTTGCAGGGGATTGTGGGTATTCCCACATCGAGCACGATTGAAGCCACCGCGCATGAAGCGCAGATTCCACTTTCCACCCTTGAGGAGCACCCGGTCATCGACCTGACCGTGGATGGTGCCGATGAAGTCGATCCGCAGCTCAATCTGATCAAAGGGGGCGGCGGTGCCCTCCTGCGCGAAAAGATCGTGGCACAGGCGAGCAAACGGGAAGTGATCATTGTCGACGAAGGCAAACTTTCAGCGGTCTTGGGCACGCAGTGGCATGTCCCCATCGAGGTGGCCACCTTTGGTTGGCGCACGCAGTTTGACTTTCTGACTGATTTGGGGGCCAAGGTGGTCATGCGCGAGCGCAAAGATGGGATGCCCTTTCTTACCGACCAAGGCAATTATATTCTCGACGCCAATTTTGGCCCGATTACCGATGTGGCTGCGTTAGCAACCAAACTCAGTGCTCGGATTGGCATCGTCGAGCATGGCCTCTTTGTCGGCCTTACCAGCGAAGTCATCATCGGCCAACAGGGCGGTGGTGTCCGTATCCTCTCGGCAAAATGAATGATGGTACGTGTTGCGTATTGCGTGAACCTTTACTCAGCCACCCCCTCCCAACCTCCCCTGCGAGGGGGTGGGGTGGCTAAAATCAAATACACAGTGCACTGTATGTCACAGTGACAGTTCACGCAATACGCACCACGCATCACACCTACGCATCAATACCCACGTACCACGTAAGGAAAACCCACATGTCTACAACCACAACAACAGGCGATATCTACAGCGATTTTGGGATTAAACGCGTGATCAATGCCATGGGCCACGTCACGCTGCTGGGCGGCTCCATGCTCTCGCCAGCCGTGCAGGCGGCAATGGAAGCGGCGAATACCGGCTTTGCACCGCTCGAAGAGGTGATCGACAAGACGGGCAGTGCGATTGCCGGCATGGTCGGGGCCGAGAGCGCCATGGTTACCTCCGGCTGTTTTGCCGCGCTAGTGCAAGGGATCGCGTCTTTTATCACAGGTCACGACCGCGAAAAGATCGGTCGTTTGCCCGATACCAGCGGCATGCGCAACGAAATCTTGATTCAAAAACGCCAACGCTATCATTACGACCGCTGTATCACCGTGCCGGGTGGCAAGATGATTGAAGTCGGCGACGAAGCGGGAACAACGGCCGAACAGTTGGCGGCCGCGATTGGTCCCAATACGGCCGGCATCCTGCACTATGCACGCGGCGAGGTGTTGCCGGGGGTTCTGCAACTGGCCGAAGTGGTGGCGATTGCCAAGCGCAAGGGAACGCGTGTGATTGTCGATGCCGCCTCGGAAATCTACCCGATCGAGCGGATGCATTATGTGGCGCAGAGTGGGGCCGACCTGGTCTGCTTTGGTGCCAAATATTTGGGCGCGCAGAATTCCGCCGGGATTCTCTGTGGTAGTCGCGAGTATGTGGGCGCGGCCAAACTGCACAGCTTTATCGGCTACGAAGCACAGCGTTCGCGCGGTATGGGGCGGGGGTACAAGCTCGACCGCCAAGAGGTCATCGGCGTGACGGTGGCGTTGCGTGAATGGCTGGAGATGGATCACGAAGAGCGCCTCCAACAGCAGGTCGACCGCATTGCCACCATCAAACAAACGTTGGCCGATCTGCCCAACGTGCAGACGGAAGAGGTGTGGAACCCGGAGCGGGAAGCGTGGATTCAATTGCGGATCGGCGTTGAGGGTGCGGATGACGCCCGGCTAGAGGCCATTTGTGAGCAGTTACGCACGGGGGAACCGAGCATCTGGCTGCGTCCCACCTTTGAAGGGGGTCAAATCGCGGTCATGGTCAACACACTGCAAGAGGGTGAGAGCGAAGTTGTCGCCCAACGACTGCACGAGGTGCTTAGCTGATGAGTAGAGCGATTACGATCCTGGGCGGCGGCAATACGGCCTTTGCCGTCGCCGCTAACCTGGCCTTGCGTGGCTATACCATTACGCTGGGCGAACTGCCGTCCTTTGCCCAAACCCTGGCCCCAATCCAAGCGAGTCGCACGATCCAGCTTGTCGGCGTGGTGGAGACGGGGGCGGCCCAGCTCGCGCGCATCACCACTGACATGCGTGTTGCGCTAGAAAATGACCTGCTGCTGCTCATTGTGCCGGCCTATGCCCATCGCGCCTTTGCCGAAGCCTGTGCCCCCCATCTGCGCGACGGCCATACCGTTGTGATCACCCCCGGCACCCTCGGCGCGCTCGAGTTTGCCCAAATCGTGCGTGCCAGCGGCAACAACAGCGACATTGCCTTCGCCGAAACCGATACCGCGCCCTATGTCTGTCGCAAGACGGCACCGGACACAGCAACCGTCTGGGGCGTCGTTGCCGGACTGGGGCTGGGTGTCTACCCCGCCACAAAAACCGACGCCGTGGCCGACCAACTGGCCGATATTTTTACAATTACCGGGAAGGGTGGTACACAGTCAGCAATTGTCGAGTATCCCAATGTGATCGCCTGCGGGCTCTGCGCCATGAACCCGGTGGTGCACCCGGCTGGGGTCTTGATGAATGCGGGGCGGGTCGAGTATAGCCGAGGCGACTTCTACTTTTACGAAGAGGGCGTCACGCCGACGGTGGCACAGGTCATCTACGGTGTGGATGCTGAGCGACGGGCGATTGGAGCTGCCTTTGGCTTTGCACTACGTCCGGTGAATGAAGCTTTTCACAACGGCGGCTTTGGTCCCAAAGGCGACCTCTGGGCAACGATCAATGGCAGCCGCATGTTGACCCAGTTGCGGGCACCGGGCGCGCTCAACACGCGCTGGCTGACCGAGGATATCCCCTATGGCATTGGCGCGTGGAGTGCGTTGGGTCGCCAAGTGGGCGTGGCGACACCGCTAATGGATGCGCTGGTAACCTTGGCTGGCGTCGCGTTGGGGCAGGATTTTGGACCGTTGGTGCGCACGCCGGCGCAGTTGGGGCTTGGCGGCATGGATATCACGGCGATGCTGCGGCATGTCAGCTAGTGCCTTAGGCTATTCCAAGAATTACATGATCCACGAAGACACACGAAGGCACACGAAGAAAAGCAAATAGTTATGGATACTTATTTTTGGGAGTGGCCTTATAGAGAAAATCAAAGCGAAATGGCACAATCGTAGGCACCTTGTCGCCTTGTCACCTTCGGCTGACGGCGGCGATGACCTCTTCGCCGCTCGTCTCTACCGGTTTGTCCGTGATGTCGATGACGGCGAAGCCGTGGCTGGCAAAGTAATGATGCGCCGCCCGCAACTCTTCTTGGATGGTCTGGCGATCGACATAGGCACCCGTGGCAAGCCCCATACTCTGTGAGCGCCAACGGCGGTGGGTCAGCAATTGCAGCGGCGCAATCGAGAGACCGACGACCCGCCGCTGCTCGATCTGGTCGAGGATCGGTGGTGGCGGCACCTGTACCACAAAGGGCACATTGGCAACTTTCCAGCCCAGCACCGAAAGGTACATGCTCAATGGCGTCTTGCCGACCCGCGAAACACCGATCAGCACGATCTCAGCGAGCGGCAGATCCTCAAGCCGTTTGCCATCATCGTGGGCCACCGCGTATTCAATCGCTTCCACCCGCTTGAAGTATGCAGCGTGCAGTTGTTGATAGAGACCAGGGCGCCCGACTGGTGGATGATCAAGGAGAAGGGTCAATTGGTCGAGAAGAGGCCCAAAGAGATCGAAAAACATCACCCCTTTGGCCGCAGCCGCTACCGTCAGTTCCTGGCGAAGGGTACTGTTGACGAGCGTATGGACCAAAATCGCTGAGTGCGACGCCGCCTGTTCGACCAGGGCAATGATCTGCTGCGGTGTACGGACATGCGCCACTACCTGTAGGGGAATCTCGACATCGGGGAACTGTGCCAGCAGCGTACGTACCACTTGTTCGCCGCTGGCACCACTGCCGCCGGAGACCGCCATGATCGAGAAGGGCGCAGTAGGTATACGGCTGCGTTCAATGGCCATCAAGATGATCTCCTTCATCATGGGTCAGTACGCTTGTGGGTAACGACTAAGCCACCCCTTCCCAGCCTCCCCTGCTCGCGGGGGAGTAGCCTTGCCCCCCTCCCCTGCTCGCGGGAAGGGGAGGGGGTTGGCAGTTACGCTTTTTAACACAAATGACGACTGACCCATGACAAATAACAAGTCAACCCTCACGCCGGCACCAGCCCAACCTCATCTTCAATTGCCAGGATCTCGGTGGTGGTGCGTAGCACGGCATCCGGGTTGAGACTCACCGAATCGATCCCCTTTTCAACGAGGAAGGTGGCAAAATCGGGATAATCGGAGGGCGCTTGCCCACAGATACCGACCTTGCGGCCGTGACGGTGCGCCGTCTCGATCAGCGTAGCGCAGGAGCGCATGACCGCCGGGTTGCGCTCATCAAAGAGCGCGGCGATCTGCGAAGAGTCACGGTCAACGCCCAACGTCAATTGGGTGAGATCGTTGGAGCCAATCGAGAAGCCGTCGAAGTAGGTGGAGAATTCGTCGGCCAGCAAGATGTTCGACGGAATCTCGGCCATGACATAGACTTGTAGACCATGTTCCCCGCGCCGTAGCCCTTCTTCGGCCATCACATCTAGCACCCGTTTTCCCTCTTCTGGGGTGCGGCAGAAGGGCACCATCACCACTAGATTGGTCAGTCCAAACTGCTCGCGCACGCGCTTGATCGCCTGCACTTCGAGGTTAAAGCCTTCGCGATAATCGGGGTGATAGTAGCGGCTGGCACCGCGCCAGCCCAACATCGGGTTGGCTTCGGTTGGTTCAAATTGTTCGCCACCAATCAAATGAGCGTACTCATTGGTCTTGAAGTCCGAGAGGCGCAGAATCACCGGCTTGGGGTAGAAGGCCGCTGCCAGTGTACCAATCCCCTGCGCCAGTTTATCAACAAAGAACTCGGTCTTATCGCTGTAGCCGACCGTAATCGCATCAACTTGGCTACGCACTGCGCTCGAAAGTTGGGCATAGCGGGTCAATGCCAGTGGATGGACCTGTACCCAGTTGGCAAAGATAAATTCCATGCGCGCCAGCCCCACGCCATCGTTGGGAATGGCCGCCAATTTGAAGGCGGTTTCGGGGTTGCCAATGTTCATCATGATCTGGGTTTTGGGTCGTGCCATCGCACTCACATCGAGTTTGTCGACGGTGTAATCGAGTTTGCCCGCATAGATCTTGCCCACCTCCCCTTCGGCACAACAGACGGTGATATCCTCGCCGGTGCGCAGCGCGCTCGTGGCCCGATTGGTGCCAACAATCGCCGGAATGCCCAATTCACGGGCGACGATGGCGGCGTGGCTGGTTCGTCCGCCGCGGTTGGTGACAATCGCGGCGGCTGTCTTCATGATCGGCTCCCAGTCGGGGTCGGTGATGTCGGTTACGAGGATTTCACCGGGCCGAAATTCGCGGATATGGCTGACCTGGGGGATCACATGGACGGTGCCGGCGGCAATCTTCTCACCGACGGCCAGCCCCTCAACCAACAGTTGCCCTTGCTCACGCATCCGGTAATCTTCGATTATCGTCATCTGCTGTTGGCTGTGGACCGTCTCGGGCCGTGCCTGCACGATATAGAGTTCACCGGTGCGCCCATCCTTGGCCCACTCGATATCCATCGGTGTATCTGTCCCGCGTACAGCGCTGTAGTGCTCTTCAATCAGCATCGCCCAGTGGGCCAGCGTCAGCACATCGGCATCCGATACCGAGAAACGCACCCGATCTTCAGCGGAGACAGAGACATTCTTGACCAATTTGCTGCCCGCTTCATCGTAGACCATGCGCAACTCTTTGGTGCCCAACCGGCGGAGAATCAGCGGGCGATACCCCTGGCGTAGGGTTGGTTTGAAGACATAGAATTCATCGGGGGCGACACGGCCCTGCACGACATTTTCGCCCAGACCAAAGGCGGAGGTCACAAAGACAACATCGCGAAAGCCGCTCTCGGTGTCGAGGGTAAAGATAACGCCACTCGAAGCAAGGTCGGCGCGGATCATCTTTTGGACGCCGACCGAGAGCCCCACACTAAAGTGGTCAAAGCCCATATCGGCGCGGTAGCTGGTGGCGCGTGGCGTAAAGAGACTGGCAAAACATTTCTTCACCGACTCCAGCAACATCGTCTCGCCGCGCACGTTGAGATAGGTCTCTTGCTGGCCGGCAAAGCTGGCGGTGGGCAGATCTTCGGCGGTTGCCGAGGAACGAACAGCGACATCGGGATTGTTCATCGCATACGCCAGCCCTAATTCGTGATAATAGACCAGAATTTCCGCTCGCATATCGTCGGGAAAATCGCCAGCGAGGATCAAGCGGCGGATCTGCTCCGTGCGTGTCAGCAGATCGTCTACATTTTTGGGATCTAAATCCTGAAGGATTGTGCGGATCTGCTCATCCAATTCATTGTATTGCAAAAAGGCCCGATAGGCTTGCGCGGTCACGGCATAGCCATCGGGGATCTGAACTCCTTTGGCAGTCAACCCTCGGATCATTTCGCCCAAGCTGGCATTCTTGCCACCCACTTGTGGCACATCACCAATTGTTAGATCGCGAAATCTGCGTACCCATTGCATAGAAGCCTCCTTTAGTCGAGGATCGAGGATGAAACGCCGCCAGGTTGGACGGCACCACCCATCAAAATCAGTAGGATAAGGCCACTTTCCAGTGTACGTGTATTCAAGGAAGAGGAGATCAGTCACCTGGGGAGGGTCCGGCTGGACAGATGGATAGTACGAAAGGGTACGTTTCGACCAGATTACCGAGAGGTGTCAACCGACAGTCTGTGCAAGCGACGGCGATTAGACACCTCCCGGTGGATGGGCAACGGGCAGTCAGTGAATCCAGATTATCGAAGAACTACAATGTAATTTCGGCGCGCAGCGTCACAGTAGCTTTGAGCGAACTGGTGATCAGACAGTTTTGTTCGGCTTTTTCCAAGAGCCGCTCGGCCTTTGCCTCATCGCCAGCGGGCGGCAGTTGTAGTTTGACGTGGAGTTCGATCTCGGTAAATTGGGTCACTCGCTCCACTCGATCAAGAACGCCACGCGCTGCACAGCTTAGGCTGGTCCACTCGAATTTAGAAGCCGCTGCAATGGCGCGGAAGGTGAGAATGAAGCAGTTGGCTGCGGCTGCCACGAGCATCGTCTCGGGGGACCAGAGATCACCCGGGCCATCGAATTCCGCCGGCGCGGCAGTGGGAAGATCGGGCAGACCTTGGGCAGAGACTATGATCGGTTCAGCCGGTGCGCCCTCTGCTAGCACGGTATAGTGATGCGGGAATTGTTGCATGGGTAGAGTCCTTTCTTGTGTATAATCAACCAAGTAGCTAGGATTGAAATCCCAGCCTGATATGCGAAGTGCGTTGATGAAGGTTAACGAAATAGTTCGGCAATCCACACCACCGGCTGAAGCACGGTGGCTGCTAGAGCAAGCCCCGCTAAAGCGGGCTGGAAGCGGAGTGCGCTTTAGCGTACTTTCTTTAACAGGCGGTGGTTTCAACCACTGCCGCCGGATTAACGCACTGGATGGATCACCCGACATGCGTGACACCCGCCTGAATAGTTCCCTTTTACCATTAGAAGCGTTGACAAATATCGGCCACCGGTGGGGTTCTAACCCTGGCCGAGTGGGTGGGGTACCCCTTTTTCGTTTCGCTTATAGTGAGACTTAACGATTGGTAGCAGCCACGCGCCAATCGACCGTTGCTTACTGGAAGCGAGATAACACCGATGAATCATCTGAATGCACGCAAACGCCTTTTGCCACTCCTCACCCCCTTGGCCATCTTGCTCCTGCTTTTTCTGCTGCCACCAGAACAGACGCTGGGCGATGTCATCAAATTGGTATTGCTGCATGGTGCGTTGGTCCGCGCCGCACTGATTGCTTTTGCCGTGGCCGGGTTGCTGGGCGTACTCTGTCTATTTAGTGAGAACCCGATCTGGCCACGGTGGTGTACTGCGCTTCAACGAACAGGGCTGTTACTGTGGCTTGGCAATGTGTTCGCCAGCAGCTTGGCGACCCGCTTAACATGGGGCGAATGGATTGCGTGGGGCGAGCCGCGCGTCATGGCGACCATCAATATTCTTTGGCTGGCGGTTGCCTGTTTACTGCTTGTGCGCTGGATGAAGCAGCGGATTTTCACAGGGCTGGCCAATCTGGTTGTCGCAGCCTTCAGTTGGGGGCTGATCAAAGGCGCGACACTGGTGCGCCATCCGTTTGATCCGCTGGGCACATCGAATTCAAGTACCTACCAATTGCTTTATGGGGCCATGGTTGTGGTGCTGCTGGTCATGGGCTGGCAGGTGACACGTTGGCTGGTTGCGCGCGAGTTGCGTAGTTGAAGGTGACAGTCACTGTCCGTGTACTGTTGCCGTAACAATATTGCGAGGGCAGTGACTGTCACCTGGAGCTAACCTACGACCTACGTCAACGGTTGGCCAAAGTGGCCGTAGTGAATCACCTCCGCAAAGGGCTTGCGCTCTTTCTGCCCTTTACCCAGCGTCTCGGTGGGATAGCCAAAGGGAATGATCGCCAACACATCTAACCCATCGGGAATGCTCAACAGCGGATTGACCGCCTCCAAGCCATGAAAGCCGACCCAATTAGAACCGATCCCTTCATCCCACGCCGTCAACATCATCGACTGGATGGCGCGGCTGGCATCGGAGACGGCAAAGGGACTATCCTCCTCAATGGCAACGACCACTGCTAGCGCGGCTTCGGCAATATAAGCCCCCGACTTGGCCGTTGCCCCCAACTTGCGCAACATCGCCCGATCATCGACAACGATAAAGTGCCACGGTTGACGATTCATACTGCTACCGGTCAAGTGGGCTGCCTCGACAATGCGGTGGATGGCCTCGACTGGGATCGGCTTATCTTGATAGGAACGGACCGCTAAAACGGTGCGTACAGCTTCATAAGCGTTCATGGTGCGCTCTCCTTTTCTGGTAACGGTTGGCACGTTTAGACAATTCGGCCCATTGGCCGCAAATTCGTGCCATGTCCCCAGATTGTACGCACCTGCTCCAAATAATACAAATAATTCTCCAAGGGCACATCCGGCGGCACGCGGTGATCACAGAAGCCGATATACCCGCCCTCCTCGACTAAGGGGGCCAGCCGTTGCACTTCCTGCGCAATGTCAGCTTTGCTCTGCTGCAAGATGTGCTTATCAAAGCCACCCATCAGCAACAACTCCTTGCCATACTGTTGCCGATATTTTACTGGGTCAGCGCCCCAGGTGCCCACTTCCAACGGGAACATGCAGTTGACACCAGCATCAAGCCAAAGAGGCACCAACAACGCGATGTCGCCATCACAGTCAAGCCAAATGATATCCACGCCATAGCGGTGGAGCAGATCGGTAATGCGGCGATAGTGCGGGACGAGGAATTTCTTAAAATGGCGCGGGCTGATCAGCGGGCCGGCGCGATAGGCCATATCTTCCCACATACCGCAGGCATCAAAGCGAACTCCCGCTTGCGCGCCCGTCTCCAGGGCCAGTTGCAGCGACCCGATAATGCAATCGGCCACGGTTGTGACCATCTCGTCAAATAAGGCGGGATCGTCATAGAGCAGGTAAGAGAGGTTTTCAACGCCCATCCAATTGCGTAGCCAGCCGTAGAGGCTACCGCCGGGCAGAACGACAATCTCATCGCGCCCGAGATCTTGCCAACGGGCGAGGCGTTCCGGCCAATCCTTGGGTAATCGGCCCGCACGGTCGGGCTGCAAACGGGGCTTGTAATGCTTCTCCCAACTCGCACGGTCGGTGAGTAGGTGGCCCTGATGTTGCGGAATCGAGCCCATGGTTTTGCGCCGCAGCACGCGGACCCCATCCGCCTGTTGGACCACTTCGTGATCGCCCTGATCTTCGAGGATGCGCTTGCGAAAGGCCGGCGTCAACCCCATGCGAACCTCGGCAGAACGGGATAGGCCGTCGATGCCAAAGTCCATGCCAAAGTAGTCAATGTGATTGGAGTGGTCATAGCGGAAGTGGATCGTTTTGGGCAGCCCCTGCTGATGCCAGAGTGGAATCGTCTCTTCCCAAAAGCCAAAATCGGTGATCGGGGTGCGGTCTCGCGGTTGATAGTGCATGGTGGCCAGAAAGCGTTGGCGGTTGTTCATACAGTTCGTCATAATCATCTATCCGTTCATCGTGGTTAACAGCTCTTTACACCGTTCGGCACCACTGGCAGCATCGAGCGCGGCACCATCGGCCCCAATCGCGGCCGCCCACGCATCGGTCACGGGCGCGCCACCCAAAATGACTTTGACCCGATCACGTAGACCAGCCGCGGATAACGCGTTGATCACCTCCTGCGCATAGGTCATGGTTGTTGTTAGTAGGGTGGAGATGCCAACCAGTTGGGCATTGTGTGTCTTGACGGCACGGACAAATTGATCGGCGGTGGCATTAACCCCAATGTCAATGACCCGAAAACCGGCCCCTTCCAGCATCATGCCGGCCAGGTTTTTGCCGATGTCGTGGATGTCGCCGTGGACGGTGCCGAGCACAATTGTCCCGATTGGTTGCGCGCCCGTATCGGCTAGCGCTGGGCGCAGCAGATCCATCGAAGCCTGCATGGCACGCGCAGAGACCAGGAGTTCGGGCACAAAATATTCGCCATCGGTGAAGAGTTCACCGACTTCGCTCATGCCAGCCACCAATCCTTCGTCCAAGATCGTTTGCGGCGCAACTTGCTGCACCATCAGCGTTTCGGTCAATTTAACGGCAGCGGTTTTGCTGCCGTCAATAATCGCATCTTGCAAGTCCAACAACAATTTATCCATCGGATGCTCCTTCTGCGGCACTTTGAAAAGGTTGCTGATTCCCTTTACTGTGGCACAGAAAAACTGGCGGCAAAACTGGCAGATGGTGAGGTCTGATCCTGGTCACTTGTCTAAGCCTGCCGACTGCGCTGACTTTGCGGATCTGCCCGGCGCGACATACAATAAGGCACATCGTCCCATCTTCGACAGGCAAAAAGAAAGTGATCTCATGGCAGCCTTAGATAGCTACATTGAACGAAAAGCCGGTGTATTGGCGCAGCGACGCGAGCAATTCACCACCAATCCAGCGGGGGCACTCGTTCGCCTCAAAGCGACTTCACACGTGGCCGGCAATACCGGTGTGCGCCCGGTCACCATGGGTGATTATATTGTGATTAGCGATTCTGCCCCCGGGCTTGCGGGCCATTCGCTTGGCCCTAGTTCGCCAGAAATGTTGCTGGGTGCGCTGGCCAGTTGCCTGGTGCACACCTATCTGCTCCAGGCAACGCTGCTAGGTATTCCGCTCGACAATGTAGAGGTGGTAATCGAAGGGGCGCTCAACATGGCCCCGGTCGTAGGGCTGCCGCAGGGTGAGCCAATCAAATTGGAAGGACTCAGCTACACGCCGACCATTACATCGCCAGCCAGCCGAGAGACAATCGAGCAACTGCACTTGGCGGTTGAGCAGGGCTGCGCGGTGCTTAACACCTTGCGCTCACCAATGGCAGTACAGCGGCAACCGTAGATGGCCAATTTCTCCTGGAAACGCATCCGCGCCTCCGTGCGCATTGTTTGGATTGGCGCTGGGCTGCTCTTTCTGCTTTGGCAGTTCCGTTCCTTTCAAGCACAGGGCTTTGATTTTGCTACGCTCAATCAGACGCCGAGCATCCTAATTTCTCAAGAAGGCCCGGCGATCGAAGTCATGCCGATTGAGCACTCCGAAGCCACCGGCTTGATCTTCTACCCCGGCGGCATGGTCGATCCGCGCGCCTACCTGCCCATGGCCCATGCCTTGGCGGAGCGCGGTTATCCCGTACTCATTGTGAAGCTACCCTTTCGCAGCGCACCGCTGGCCGAGCAAGAAGCCGCGGTCCATGCGTATGTGCGGACCACGATCAAGGAGAGCATTATTCCTCACTGGGCGATTGGTGGCCATTCCCGCGGTGCGGCTTTGGCCACCCACTTTGCCCACCAATACCCAACGGTGGCGGATGCCCTAATATTGGTGGGCACGACGCATCCCAAAGAGGCTGAATGGAGTCTAGCCAATCTGACGATCCCTGTCATCAAAATCTACGGCACAAACGATGGGATTGCCGATCCGGAGACAACTTTGGCAAACCGCTATCTGTTGCCAGAGCAGAGTCAATTTTTGCCAATTGAAGGCGGCAACCACAGCCAATTCGGCTACTATGGATCGCAGCTAGGCGATGGCCAGGCGACCATCAGCCGCGAAGCACAACAAGCGCAACTGGTCGATCTGATCAGTACAGTCTTGCAAGGATTGGCAAATCGATGAGTCACCAGCAACCCAAGGGCATCACCTTTTTGCATACCTCGCCACTCCATGTGGCAACGTTTGAAGAGCTGGTAACGGAGCTTGCCCCCGGCACACCAACCGTTCCTATCGTCAAGGAAGCCTTGTTGGCGGAAGCGCGTGCAGGAGATTACGGCAGCGGTTGCCGCGCAAGTTATCGCTGCCATTGAAGCGGGAGCGCGGCAGGATACCTAACAATGTTCCGATCTTGAGCAGCCCGCGGTTGGGGGTGGAGAAGGCGTTAGAATTACTATCTAATACGACAACGTTAAATTAGACAAGATTAACAGAATTAACACGATTCACACAGCAGAACAAAAATCTTGTGAATCGTGTGAATCCTGTCTACGGAATGTAATTTAACGTTCTCGTACTAACAATACCTTCGCCAATTTCAGAAATTAGAGCCGTCATTCCTGCGCAGGCAGGAATCCATCTTCATGTTACACGAGTAGATTCCTGCCTGCGCAGGAATGACATCTGGAAATTTCCGCCAAAACAAGGTTTGGC
>DAOUCA010000095.1:0-10330 GCA_034432375.1 Caldilineaceae bacterium | reverse complement strand
ATGGGGTATGGAATTTATACTGTGAGCCATTTAAATTCGCTCTGGCAAATCCCATACAGCATTCTAATTGCTCATCTGGCGCATTCAGACCGTTCCGCCCAGAGGGAGCAATTCGGCAAATTGGCGAAGGTATTGCTCTATCATGGGGTGAAGTAGAACCTACGAAGCTATTTTTGACGCGCTTTCTGAAACCTGCTACGCTGTGATCATGAGCAGAGAAAACCCAGAACAACAGAACAGTCCATCTGACTCCCGCCCGGCGATGGAACCGCTCTCGCCAGAAGAGATCGAGCAGTTCCTGGCACGGGTGCGCGCCGAAGGGCGTTCGCTGACTTCTGAGGAGCAATATACCCTCTTTGGCCCGCGCGAAGCTGCGCCGGCGCCTGAAGCTGCATACGCAGAAGTCGAGGAGATGGCCCCCGCGTCGCTCGATCCAACGCAAGTTCACGATCTTAGCCGGAATTTCTTCCCCGAATTTGATGATCCCACGGTCCTGCCCAGACAACGCCTGCTCCAAGGGATTATCTTTGATTTTGACCACACCTTAGCCTATCTCTCCCGACCATTAGAGGAGCTAATGGCTGAGGGTGCCAAGGCCGCAGAAGCGTATATGCGTAGCACCGGCATGGATGATCTGCCCGCCGATTTTTGGCACAACATTGTTGAAGCGCGGCGCTTTGCCCAGGAAAAATCCGAAGAAGAGGCCGAAGAGCATCTTGCTGACGACGCCATGAGTTTCCTGATCCAGTTCTTTGGCTACCCGGCCAGCAAAATGGATCCGACTGTGTTGCGCAATGCGGTCGATATTTTCTACGCGCCAGAGATGACGGCTTGGCGTTTGCATCCCGGCGTGATCGAGACGCTCAAGCGTTTGCAGGCTGAAAAGTACAAATTGGCGATCCTGGCCAACTACAACTGTGATCGGGTCTTTCAGCGCACAATTGACTATCTTGGACTCCGTCCGTACATGGATGTCGTGCTAACCAGCGCGGCTGTCGAATTTCGCAAACCGGATGAACGCTTCTTTAATTTGGTCCTAGAGCGGTGGGAAGCGCTGCCCTATGAGGTGGTGGTGGTGGGCGATGATCTGGCCCATGATATCAAAGGTGGGATTGAATTGGGTGCACTGACCGTGCAGACAACCTTTGCCACGGCAACGCAGGTGGCGCACGATAATGCGCAGGTGGCGGGGCAGGTGGTGGCCGATGCGTTGTTGGGAGATTGGGGGGAGTTAATTGGATTGGTACGTGATTGGGCAGAATAATCAATACTCAATTGCCAATACTCAATTGTTAATGAGTGGTGGTTGAATGATGGGACTCGAGACCGAACCAATTCGCGCCCAACGCCGCTATCCTGCGGCACCATTGGTTGGCGTGGGCGTGGTGGTCTTTAATGCGCAGGGCGAAGTGCTGTTGGCGCAACGGGGAAAACCACCCCGTCAAGGGGAATGGTCATTACCTGGCGGGTTGATCGACCTGGGCGAGACGTTGGCCGCGGGGGCGCGGCGCGAGGTCTGGGAGGAGTGCGCAATCGAGATCGAACTTGGTGGTCTCATCGCCCCCTTCGAACCGATTATTCACGATGCAGAAGGACGGCTCGAGTATCATTATGTCATTCTCGATTACTGGGCTCGCCATCTGCGGGGGACGGCTATTGCGCAGGATGATGCCGCGGCTGTAGCATGGGCCGCGGTGACCGCATTGGATAAATTCAAGCTGCAAGCCGATACCTATCAAATGATACGGCAAGGTTATGCGCTGTGGCGTTCTGCGGCTAAATAACAGGGGACTCCAGCAAGCGTAACGTGCCTACCTCCACATCCAATTCCGCCGCGCAGCCTACCGGTACCACGGTCTGGTCGTTGATGTGGCCGATCATGAGGCCACGCAGCACCGGCACGCCCAAGCTGCCACAGCGATCTTCCAGAACTTCGGTCAAACTCAAACTCGATCCTGATGAATAAACCGGTTTGCAATCAGTAAATTTGCCCAGCACAATGCCCGCGACTCGCTGTAGTTGCCCCGCCAATAGCAACTGCGTCAACATGCGGTCAATGCGATAAACGCTTTCGCTCACATCTTCCAAGAAGAGAATCTTGCCGCTAAAGTCGGGTGCATAGGGGGTGCCGATTAGGTGAGAGAGCAAGGTGAGGTTGCCGCCAATCAGTTGACCCTGGGCTTGGCCGGGGACTATACGCACCAGGCGGTTTTCCCGGTCAATCTGGCCGGCTTTAGTCTCAAAGGGCGGAGCGGCGCCGATGGTGATACCCGTTGGATCAGCCATCAACACTTTGTTGAACTCGGCCAGGCTGTAGTCGGTGAAGTTGCCGGCGGCGACCTTGCCGTGAAAGGTGATCAGCCCTGTTTGCGCAAAGATACCGGTGAGCAGCGCCGTGATGTCGCTATAGCCGAGCAGCACTTTGGGGTTATGGCGAATGAGATCATAATCGATGAAGGGCAGCAAGCGCGAGGCACCATAGCCGCCATGCAAGGCGAAGATCGCGTCGACGCTTTTGTCCGCAAACATCGCGTTGAGATCGGCGGCGCGCTCGGCATCAGTGCCTGCCAGGTAGCCGGTACGGCGATGGAGATTGGCGCTCTCTTTTACTCGAAAGCCGAGCGATTCGAGCGTTTCCCTGGCCATGCGAATGTCGTCATCATCGCGCGATGGGCTCGATGGCGCAATGAGGCCAATGGTTTGGCCAGGTGTGAGCAATGGTGGTTTCACTTAATTTACCCCCAACGTCTCATGCACCTCGGCCAAGGCGCGATCCAAAATTTCCAGCGCCAAATCGACATCAGCCTTGGTTGCGGTCAAGGCTGGCGCAATGCGGACCGTGTTGCCATACAATCCTCCTTTGCCGATGAGCAACCCACGTGCTTTTGTCTCTTCAAAGAGCTGATTGACCGCTCTGGGGGCAGGCTCTTTGCTCTCCCGATCCAATACCATTTCGATCCCCTGCATCAACCCCTTGCCGCGCACATCGCCGATGAGCGGATAGCGTTCCCACAAGCTTTCTAGCCCTTTGCGTAGATGGTTGCCCACGTCGCGGACATGATCAGGATTTGCTTCCTCTTCGATCACTTCAAGGGTTGCTCGCGATGCAGCGGTTGAAACCGGATTACCGCCAAAGGTGTTGAGGACCAGCCCCTTGCCGGCGGTTGATTGGGCGATTTCCTGCGTTGTGATTGTACCGGCCAGGGGGAAGCCATTGGCGATACCCTTTGCCATCGTCATGATATCTGGCTCAACATCCCAATGTTGAATGCCAAACCAATGCTCACCGGTGCGCCCAAAGGCGGTCTGCACTTCGTCACAGATGAAGAGACCACCGTACTGCTTGGCGATTTCGGTGACGATTTTGAAATATTCAGGTGGCGGCGTAATAAAGCCGCCAACCCCCTGGATCGGTTCGGCCATAAAGGCTGCAATGCGGCCGGTGGTTGTCGTGCGGATCACCTCTTCGACATCCTGCGCACAGGCCACATCGCATGTAGGGTAGGTCAACTTGAGCGGACAGCGATAGCAATAAGGATTCATCGCGTGTTTGACATCGGGGCTAAAGCTCTTACCGACCTTCCAGGTTGATTGGCCAGCCAAGCTCATGGTCAACGAGGTGCCGCCGCTGTAGCCATGGCGCAGCGCGATGATCTCGCGACTATCGGTGTAGATTTGCGCGAGGACCACAGCCTTTTCATTGGCCTCGCTGCCCGAGTTGCTAAAGAACGAAGTCTGGAGGGCACCGGGCGTCAGGTCAGCCAGCTTTTCGGCCAGCAAGATTGGATTGGCATTGGGATAGAGCGTCGACGAGTGGATCAGCTTGCCGGTCTGCTCCTGCGCCGCGGCGACGACCTTGGGATGGTTGTGGCCGACGCTGGTGGTCAAGATGCCGCCAAAGAAGTCGAGATAGCGGTTGTCGTCGACATCCCAAACATAAAGACCCTCGCCATGATCGAGCGCAATCGGTTCGGTGTAGTAGAGGATATAGTTGGGCCAGAGATATTTGCGCTGTTTTTCCAGCAGTTCTTGAGAGGTCATTGATGATCCTTTGGGATGACTTGTGGATACGGATTGTTGGAAACGCGAATACTTTCTCTTATCCGTGTTTCCAACAATCCGTATTCACAAAAATCTATATGATTACTCGCTGATCGGTAGAGCCCAATCGAGCAGTGAGTGTGCTTACGTACACCCCAGGGGCACCCGGACCGGTATGTGGGCGTGCCTACTACTCAATGTTCTACTGATTATGCCGACGGTCGCAGTGGCGCAATCGGCTGCAACAATTTCCGCCGCTCGGGTGTTAACCGGTCAAGTAATTCCGGAGAATATTGGTAGCCAAAACGGGTCGCCGCCCAGGAGACACCATAGCGATAGATCGTCACACGGCGTTCCCCCGCTTCATTGGTTCGGCTGCTACCCCCATGCATCAGCCCATCGACAAAGAGCAGGGCGTCGCCCGCCTTCATGTGGACGGGGATCGCACCGTCGAGATGATCCATGCGGTCACCTTTGCCATAGTCGCCGGCGTTGGGATGGGCAAAGTTCGATTTGTGGCTGCCGGGCACCACCATCGTCGGTCCGTCGCCGGGGCCAACATCGGAGACGGCAAGAATGATGTTGCATTGACCGCAGCGGAAGATACCATGCTCATAAAGGTACCGCCCGCGCAGTGCGCCGCGGTAGCCGCCGGAGTGGACGGGATGGTGGCCGCCCGACTTGCGCACCGAGACCATACATTCGTCGATAAAGAGCCCTTGGACGTAGGATTCTTGTTCGCCACAGTAGCGACGGAGGTAGTTGATCCAGCCTGGATGGTCGATCAGCTTTTCAAAGGGCGCGCCGGCCTCGACCACATTGTGTAATTCAAAGCCGGTGGTAGCAGTATAGTCGCGGCGTTGCGCATTGCCCAGCCATTCGCCAACGCCCAATTCGGGGAAGTTATCAATTGCTTCATTGAGTTCGGCAAGCAGTTCTGGCTCGACGGCATTCTCTAACACGAGATAGCCCCGTAGGTCGAAGAGAAAATCGTCAAGGGGGGTTGGGTTGCGTGGTTCCATGATAGTACCTTTTGTGAATGATGGGGGTCTTCAGGATCTCAGGGGGGTGACAATGATATGTAGAGGTAGCGGAGGCTGAGCTTGTCGAAGCCAAAGTGGGCCACCCCCCTGAACTCCTGAAAACCCAATGATGGTTGCAATTTTCGGATGAAACGGTAGTTTGACAATTTCACAACAGACAAGATTTACAAGATTGACAGGATGAAAAGAGCAAACAATTTTCGTGTACATTCTGTTACTCTTGCCTATTTATTGAACTATGACATTGGCAAAGTAGAATGATTTGCAGTATAGTTGATCGATTTTTTGCTGTCAATCGAATAAGAAATGGAGTGACGCAATGACAAAACTGATTACCACCTTGGGGCCATTACCTCAAGAGGCGCTGGGTATGATTCTGCCCCACGAACATATCTTTGTAGACTTGGGACCAATCGCAGCAGAAAGTTATAAAACCGCCGATGTTGCCGAGGTGATCGCGGTGATGGCCCCGCAGATCGAACAGATCAAGGCGCAAGGGATCACCGCACTGGTTGAATGTACCCCCGTTGGCGTGGGACGGCGCGCGGATATCGACAAAGCGGTCTCGCTGGCAACAAACTTTCCGGTCGTTGTGCCGACGGGGATCTATCGCGAGCCGTGGGTGCCACCATGGGCGCACGAAGCGAGTGAAGAAGCGATAACCGAGTGGATGGTCGGCGAGTTGACCGGTGCAATTGAAGAGAGCGGCGTACAAGCGGCGTGGATCAAGGTGAGCGCCGGCGACGATGGTATCACCGACTGTGAAGCGAAGATTCTGCGCGCGGCGGCCAAAGCGGGGGCGGCGACGAATGCGATTATCGGCAGCCACACGATCCGCGGGCGTGTGGTGCGCGAACAACTCGAACTCATCGAAGCGGCTGGTTACACCGCAGACCGCTTCATCTGGATCCATACGCAGGCGGAACCGGATTTTGCGTTGCACTTGGAAATGGCGCAACGGGGCTGTTGGCTAGAATATGACAATATCGGCAGCGATCAACCCGGTGACAGCCAACTAATCGACTGGATTCAACGGTTGCTTGCAACTGATCACGGGGAGAAGCTGCTATTGAGTCACGACCGCGGTTGGTATGATCCGTCAAAACCAGGTGGCGGGGCGCCCAACCCTTATACCTATTTGGTCGAACACTTTCTGCCTGCATTGCGCTATGCTGGGGTAGACGAAGCAACGATCGTACAGTTGACCCATGTAAATCCCTTCCACGCGTATGCGCGATGAAAATTGTCGCTGCTACGCCATGTCTTTATAGAAGCTTGGCGATCAGAATAAAATATTTGAGTCTATCCAGATCTACGTGTAGCGGCCGCTCTGGTTTCGCGCCCCGGGGGCACCCAGTAGCAAAGCGGGTGCCCCAGGGACGCGGCGCTCTTACAGGAATAGCTGGATAGTTACAATCGTTCTTGAAATACACCGCGGCCTAAGTTCGCAGTTGCCCTACTGGTGCATAAAGGGTGCGTACCACATTTGGGGGATTACGTCGGGCGAGCATTTTGTCCCTCTGTGTAATCCCCCAAAATGGGACGCACCCGTGCTGCATAAATTGGGGCTTGACAAATGAAAAACCTTCTCATATAATCTGAATAATTCACTTGAAACTTCAAATTGGCTCCCAAATTTTTATAATTTCAAATAAATAGGATTTACGCACGTTTGGGTGGCGCGTCCAAGGGCTCTTGGTAAAAGCGACCTATTCAACCACCGCATGTGTAATTCAATCTAAATCCAAAGGATGCTACCTCTGATCGTTTTTGGCCAACCGGCACTTTCTCCACGCGCCGGCCTGGATCAGACAACGATCAGCGCATCTAACTCTCTGTTCCAGGCTCACTACCCTATGTCTGTTACTTTGCAAGCGGTGGCGGAATTGGCTGGTGTTTCGATTGGCACAGCCTCACAAGCGCTTAACCAACGACCTAATGTCGCACTCCCGACACGGCAACGTGTATTGGAAGCGGCGCGTACGTTGGGCTACCCCGTAAAACTCAATGGCGATGAGCAGCTTGAGCCGGTGGTTGGGCTGGTCGGTATGTTGGTTAAGCACGATGTAAATCTGCCGGTGGATGTCAATGCCTTTTATTCCCATGTGCAAGCCGGCGTCGAGCGGGCCTGTCGCCACAATGGTATTAACTTGATGTATGCCGCCATTGAAGTCGACCAGAGCAATCGGCCTGTGGCCTGGCCGGCGTTGGTCAACGAGAAAGGGCTCGATGGGTTATTGCTCCTTGGCACGTTGATCGATGACGCGCTTGAAGTGATGTACCAGCACCAAAATATCCCCATGGTGTTGATTGATAGCTATGGTCCGAGCGATACATTCGACATGGTACTGATTGACAATGCCCAAGGCACAGCGGTGGCACTTGCGCATCTGATCCAACGGGGGCACCGCCATATTGGGTTAGTTGGTTACAACGACGACTCCCCGCCAAGTTTTCAAGAGCGCCACCGTGCGTACCGCCAAACATTGTTGGCCCATGGCATTGAACAATGTTACGTCGCCGCCTCACACCACTCCATCAGTGATGCCTATCGGGCAACCCAATGGCTGCTCCAACGGTCACCAGAGGTCACCGCGATCTTTGGCTGCATGGATCTGGCTGCCTTTGGCGCGTTAAATGCCTGTCTCGATGCTGGCCTACGCGTGCCGGAAGATATTTCCATCATTGGCTTCGATAATATTGATCTGGCCGGCGAGGTGCGGCCTGGGCTAACGACCGTCCACGTCCACAAGAATTGGATGGGCACATTGGGTGTCCGTCGCTTGCTTGAGCGGGTACGCTACCCCGACCAACCTACGACTAAAACGTTACTCTCTACCCACCTCGTCGCGCGCGATTCTGTAGCTGCGCCGGCGCGGTAGTGCTCTATGCAGTCTCCCTACTTTTATTGTTCGTTGTTTGCCAAATCCCGTTGTAAATCCCGTTATACCAATCAATTCGCAACAGTGTTGATACCTGAGGAGGTACCATGAGAAAGCATCTCTTTTGGAGCGTGCTGCTGGTTGTGGCACTGCTGGTCAGTGCCTGTGGTGGTGCGTCATCCCCCACGGTGATGGAGCAGATGGCCGCTGACGCCGAGACCGATGTCGCCGCTGCGCCGGCGGATGCCGCAACGACCTCGGCTTCCGGCTACAGCGAGTCGCCGATGTTGGCAGCGCGTGTGACCGCCGGCGACCTACCGCCGGTGGAAGAGCGGTTGCCAGTCAATCCGGCCGTTGTGACACCCACGAAGGATGTCGGCCAATATGGTGGCGAGTTCCATATGGGCTTTGTCGGCAACAATCCTGGCTGGGGTGGCCTTTGGTTTGTCACCGGCTGGGAGAATCTGGTGATCTGGAAGTCCGACTTCTCGGGCGTGGAGCCGAATATTGCCGAAAGTTGGGAAGTCAGTGATGATGTCCGCGAATATACCTTCCATCTGCGTGAAGGGATGAAATGGTCCGATGGCGAACCCTTTACTGCCGATGACATTATGTTTTACATCAATGATATTCTCTTCAATACCGAACTCTCGCCCGCCGGCCCGGTTGCTGATTGGCTGCCGCAGGATGGTGCCGATGAATTTAAAGCGGAGAAGATCGACGATTACACCGTCAAGTTCACCTTTGCCAACCCCTATGGCACCTTTCTCTATAACCTGCCGACCTGGTCGGGCCGCCACATTACCTTCTTCCCCAAACATTATCTGAGCCAATTTCATAAGGATTACAATCCCGATGTCGATGCGCTCGTGGCGGCGGAAGATGGCGTGGAGGATTGGGTAGGTCTCTTTAACAAGAAGGCGGCCGGCCCCACCGATGATACGCAGGGTTTCTACAACGAACCGGATCGCCCACTGCTCTTCCCCTGGATCATTACCCAACCCTTGGGCACCGGTACAACGATTCAACTCGAGCGCAACCCCTACTATTGGAAGGTTGACACCAACGGCAACCAACTGCCCTATATCGACACCTTTATCGGTATCTCCTATCAGGATGCCGAGAGCCGCACCTTTGCCATGCTCAACGGCGATCTCGATATTGTTAAGGATCCAGGCGACGAGAATCGCATTCTCTACTTCGACGCCATGGATTCGGGCAAGCCGTTGCAGATCAACACGGCGATCTCTGATGGTGCCAATACCAATACGATCCACTTCAACCGCACAATCGAGGATCCGGTAAAGGCGGAAGTCTTCGCCAACAAAGATTTCCGCATTGGCATGTCCTACGCCATCAACCGCCAGGAGATCATTGATATTGTCCATCAAGGGCAAGGTACTCCTTCGCAGCAGTCGCCGCTGGAAAGCTCCCCGCTCTTCAACGAGACGCTGGCCACCCAATATCTTGACTACGATCCGGATATGGCTAATGAATATCTTGACAAGGTATTGCCCGAAAAAGATAGCGAAGGCTTCCGCCTTGGGCCGGATGGCAACCGCTTCTCGATTGTCTTCTCGGTCTCGAACGATCTATCCTATGGCACCAACTGGGTGCAGACCGCTGAATTGTTAACCGAGTATTGGAAAGCGGTTGGCGTGGAAGTGGTGCTCAACTCGATGCCGGATGTGCAGTTTACCGAAAACAAAGCTGCCAACGAACTCGAAGCAACGATGTACACCGGTGAAGGCGGTGCTGGGATCACGGCGATTCTCGACCCGCGTTACTACACCCCAGGTGAATACTTCGGCATGTTTGGTAACGGCTGGTACTACAGCCGGGTCGGTGCCCAGGATGCCACCCAAGTCGAGATGCCCGATGAGATGCTCCAGTTACGCAGCAAATATGAAGCCGTCCTGACCGCCCCGACGCAGGATGAGCAGATCGCCGCCATGAGTGAAGTCGTGGCCGACGCCACCGAGCAATTCTATGTCATCGGCATCTCCCGCCCTGGCACCGGCTTCCAGCCCTTCCACAGCCGGGTCCGCAACGTTCCCGATGAGTGGATCGTCGGCTGGATCGAAGGTGTGCAGAAGATCATGTTCCCGGAACAATGGTATTTGGCGGAGTAGGGGCAGGTAGGGAGACAGGTAGATAGGGAAACAGGTAGAAAAGCGGATGGACATTCATGTCAGTTTGTTTATATTTGCTTTAGCTGTTTCTCTGTCTATACTCGTGTCAGAATGAGAAGCGGCGTTTCTATTGTCAACAAATTAGCCTCGAATGTCATTCCGGCGAAGGCCGGAATCCATCTTCTGTCGAATGGACCCCTGCCAGAGTTTACCCTCACGGAGGTGGGGGCAG
>DAOUCA010000094.1:0-35923 GCA_034432375.1 Caldilineaceae bacterium | reverse complement strand
GAAACCCCTAGTTTCGGCCAGCGTGCGTCGCACTGACGGAAGCATCTAGCGGACTGGAAGCAGTTGGCGGTCAGTGCGACGCACGCGATCCCGTTGGTCCGCAAAACTCCGGTTCTCATTCTGAACGCAGTATAAGTAGACGAATCGTGAGACAGTGGGGCAGTGACCGTCCGACCGTCCTCCCGTCTCACTGTCCTTTGGGCTTACGCCACTGCGTACCAGTATGCTCTCTCACTCACGAATCAACAAAGACTGCACTATCAGGCAATCGTATCGTAAAGGTTGTGCCATGTCCCACTTCACTTTGCACAGTGATGTCACCGCCATGCAACTCAACGATCCGCTTGCAGATGGCCAGCCCCAGCCCCGTGCTACGCTCATCTGCGGTAGGACGCGTGCTTGTCCGCTGAAAACTGTTGAAGAGCGTCTTAATCTCCTCTGGCGCGATCCCTTGCCCTTCGTCAGTTACCGCTATCAAGAGGTCATGCTCCTGGCACCACAGGCGTAGATGGACGGTTGTGCTAACGTGAGAAAATTTGAAGGCATTGCTGAGCAAATTGTTTAGCACTTGCTCAAGCCGTCGGGGATCGAGTCTTGCCTTTGGTAGCGAAGGGGGGATCTCGACCTCTAAGCCGATTCCCTTATGGTTACCAACAAACCGATTGAGATAGCTAATCCGTGCTATCAACGCTTCGAGATTGATGACCTGGCGCTCGATGGCGAGGTGACCGGATTCAATCGTCGCAATATCTAACAAGTCGTTGATCAGGTAAACGGAATTGCGTGCTGTATCTTCAATCATGTTGACAAATTGCACATGTTCCTTGCTGTCAGGGGGCAGATCACGCAAGAGTTCGGCACACATTTGAATACTGCCAATGGGGCCACGCAAATCGTGTGCGACCATCCCCATAAAGATATCTTTCTCATGATTGAGCCGTTGCAGGTCCGCATTAGCTGTCTTCAATTCCGCAGTGCGTTCCTTCACGCGCGTCTCCAGGAATTGATTTGCTTCCTGGAGTTGGCCCAATAGCTGACGATTTTCAACAATCATCCGATATTTTGTAAATGCTTCCCGTACGATTGTCGCAATTTCATCGGGATCCCAAGGCTTGGCGATGTAACGGAAGACGTTACCATCATTGATGGCGGCGATCACCGATTGAATATCTGCATGCCCCGTTAGAAGCAAGCGAATGGCGTCAGGAAACTCAATCTTCGTCCGATCAAAAAATTCTACCCCGCTCATGCCAGGCATACGCTGATCCGAGATAATTACCTGGATCGGGGTTTGTGTCATGATCTCATAGCCTTCGGCGGCGCTGGTGGCAATATAAATGGCATAATCTTGACGAAATTGTCGACGCAAGGCTTTTAAAATATCCGGTTCATCATCAATGATCAGCAGATTGCACACCTGGCTATCATGATCTGGACTAACATCCTGTCTCTCGATCGCGATTGAGGTCATGGCTGGCTCTCCTTTGGTAGCTTGATCGTAAAGGTCGTTCCCTGTCCGAGTTCTGAAGTGACCTCTATCGCACCGCCATGTTCCACAGTGACAATTTTATAAGCAATAGAAAGTCCTAATCCGGTACCAACGCCCACCGGCTTTGTCGTGAAGAAGGGGTGGAAGATCTTCTGCACCACATCCGTAGACATGCCACAGCCAGTATCCTGGAAGGTTAAAATAATCTCCTGACCTGTATCATAGCCGGCAATGGTGATCTTCCCCGTGTCAGTAATGGCATAGGCGGCATTGAGAATCAGATTGAGAAAGACCTGATTCAGCTCGGCGGGATAACATTTTAAGAAAAGGGTTTCGGGCAACCGTAGCTCCACCTCGATCCGCTTCTTGATCGTGGCATGGGCAATGAGCAGTGAACTCTCGATCCCTTCCCGTAAATCTGCGACTTTGGCCACGGCCTCATCCAAACGTGAAAAATTGCGCAGCCCCTCTACGATCTTACGCACACGCGTCAAGCCATTTAAAGAAGAATCGACTAAATCAACTAGATCTTCCTTTAAAAAGTCAATATCGGATTTCTTGCGCAACGCTGCAATGGCGGATTGTGTCTCAGGTGCACTCGCTGCTACGGCCAATTGTTCTAAGTTGTCGTAAGCACTCATGACATCTGCGGTCATCTGCTTTAACGCATGAATGTTGCTGTTGACAAAGGCGACGGGATTATTGATTTCATGGGCAACCCCAGCGACCACCTGACCCAATGCGTTCATCTTCTCCGCATGAACCAACATCGATTGGGTCTCCCGCAATTCTTGATTGGTCTTACTGAGTGCGTCGCTCTTCTGTTGAACCTGGTCAAACAAAAGATTGTTTTCGCGCAAGGTCATCATTTGGCGTAGTAGCACCAGCCCAATACTGAGCCCGACGCCCCATGTCATCCAGTTGCCGTCCCCTTGGGGTTGATGGTGTGTCTGTTCGAGCATGGCGAAAGCGGCGATGGCACAGCCATACGGTAGATAGGTTACCCAAGTATTGAGCTTGGTCGGCACAGTTTCGTCGAGCGGATCAGCGACTTTGTCGCCAACCGATTGCCCTATTGTGGCTTGCCAGAGACCGGCCAACGCAAAAACTAGATTGGTTGTCAGCCACCCCAAACTGAGCCAATCATTACTCGCAACGGAAGAGATCACCGATAAGCGCCCGTAGATACAGGCAAGAAGGATTTGGGCAACCAAGCCTATGCACAAAAGCCAGAGCGCGCCGATCTTTTCGCCCGCTGGTGGACGATACAGTAACATCAACAATGCCCAGAGCAAGACCACATTCCCGGCTGGGTAGGCTAACGACAGCAACTGAACAACCGTTTGCTCATTGCTGATAGAGGCGATTAAGGGGCCAAGCCAATAGATCCACAGCACCAATACGGAGGAAATGAGAACCACACTTATGTCGAGCCCAGTCTTGATCCAGCCAAGTGCGTTGAGACGCCTAAACGGTAAGAGCAGAATGCCCAGGAGAAAAAGCGGATAAAAGGCCAGAAAAAAGCTATCGGCAACAGAGGGAAATGGGATGGCGCCCAGGCGAACAGCCAGGACCACAGTAATGATCTCACCAATAAACAACAATAATCGCCCTGTGGCCAGCATTCCCCAGGCTAACGCAAGCCGACGTGACGACAACGCGGAACATCGCGCCGCATAAAAGAGCGCCAGCGCTGCCAGCAAGTTCCACAGTGGATAAGGCAATTGGAATACAATTGCTTTTAGACGTTCATCATGAACAAAAAGCAAAAACGTTACGTTGCCTATCACAATGGCGACTGCCAACAGAACACTGTAAAAGAGTACCTTAGCGCTTCCCCACTCAATAGAATCTACGAAACTACCATATTCCGGGTACCTGTTTCTCCACAACCTCATCACGCCTTGCAAATGATCTCTCCCTGTTACTCTAGGACTTACGCAGCCACCTGAGAAGGAGCACCTTGTTGAGCGGCGATTCTTCCCTGTAATCCGTTTTCAGTGCGTAAGTCGTATACTCATCTCACGGATATGACAGACTGTTTGAAAATATCATGGCTTACGCACTGAGAATGAGCATCCAGAGCGATGGCACAAAACTCAGATGCTCGTTCTCAGGTGGCTGCGTAAGTCCTAAATATATGGTCTCCTCCATTATGAGTTGTTTGCGGATGACTCACATCCTACATTTGCAGAAGATTTTCTCATGAGAAAGATGTATTTGTGACCCGATAATGTCATAAATGTCATAGTGATGGCGCGAGGACGCTGTGCTGAAGGTAAGTATCATCCGTGTAACTATTGAAACTACAGCAAAATGACGATGCGTTGCCCTGAAAGAAGAGCTAAGCTGATAGAATTGTGCAGATGGTAAGCTTACTCAACTGTAACAAATATTGGGGTGGGTCAATCAATAGGGTCGTGTCAGTCGATTCGGTTGGGAGACTGCCAAGCCACCTTTTGTGGATAGCTAGTACACAACGGCGTAAATAAGCCTAGAGCAACCGCCATTCTGAAGGGCGGCTTCTTGCCCGGAAGAATCTCCAAGTTACCTATTGGTCAGTTTGGGCCGCTCTGTACTAGCCTTTTTTCAGTGCGGAAGCGTAATAAAATTACATGATAACGTGGTCTAACTTGTCGAATCCGATGAATCTATCAGCTCTCTTTCAGAATCCTTTTAAAAGGATAAAGTCTACAACTTCACCCGCTCAATTTTTATTTGGTTCTGCACCGCTCATGCTCCTTGTGCTCGCCATATTAGTCGTAGCGTTTCAGATCAATCAGCAACTTTATGATCAACAACAAATCATCTCTGGCCGGCTAGCCCGCACAGCGTCTCGCCAAGTCGCACAGCTACAGCGCGAACACCTACGCCTCTACGCCATGATCGAGGGCACGCGCGATGTTGTCAACACAACCGCATTCCAGCTCCAACTGGATTTGGTGCAGAGCCGCATTAAAATCATGCAGAATATTGTCTTTGCCGGTAATGCAGACCAAGAAATGCATGAGCTGTATAACACCTATGATGAGGGCTGGCGTGCACTAGAACCACAAATGATTGCTTGGCAAGCTGCTCCCGAAGATCCTCAGCTCAGAGTGCGTGTAACGACGGAGATGGCCGGAATTGAGCTTGAGATTAACCGACTGTCAACGCTTGTCCAATTGGCCTTTGAAGATCGGATGGCAAGTTGGGCCAATCAATCCAAATTTCTGAATCGACTATTGATCTTAGGGGCGGTCAGCTTTGCCATCATCATTCTGCTGGTGGCCTATGCAAGCTATCTCTTCTTACGAAATCAAGCTCTTAGCGAACGGACCTTACGCAACAGCGAACAGCGGCTACGGGCGATTCTGGACGCGATCCCCGACGCTGTCTATCGGGTCAATCGGGATGGTATCTACACCGACTACAAGCCGCCCGTCAGCGCTGGATTTCGTTTGCCAAAAGAGACTTTCGAAGGAAAATCGATTGAGGATGTGTTACCCGCCGAGGTGGCAAATCTCGTCCAAGGTGGGATTCAATCTGTCCTGTCCAGCGGCGAGCAGCAGTTGCTAGAGTTTATGTTGCCAGATCTTTCAACGGGTGAGTGCCACTACTTTGAGGCTCGTTTATTAGCAAGTGGCCAAGATGAAGTCCAGATCATCGTGCGTGACATTACCACGGTGAAACAAGAGGAAGAGGCTGCGCTCCAAGCACAGAAGTTGGAGAGCTTGGGTGTACTGGCCGGTGGTATTGCCCACGATTTCAACAATCTGCTGACGGGTATGTTGGGCCAAGCGTCCTTGGCTGCTGCCAAACTGGCGCGGAACTTGCCTGCCAGTGAACATATTCATAAAGTGATTCTCTCTGCCGAACGGGCCGCCGATCTGACGCGCCAACTGTTGGCGTATACAGGTAAAGGAAAATTCCAGGTTGGCCCGCTTGACTTTAATCAACTGATCCGTGATACGACTGGACTTATGGATACGGTACTCCCAAGTAATACCAAGCTTGTTTTGACCTTGCATGACAATCTGCCACTGGTCCAGTCCGATCGATCACAGATCCAACAGGTGATCATGAATCTCTTTATTAATGCAATTGAAGCGCTGCCCGATGGGGCTGGGATTATAGAAATTCTTACCGATACGCGGCAAATTGGCGAAGAAGGGTTTGCCGCTTCCTTCCCGCTAAATAGCCAGGCAAGCGGTAGCGAATTGGCACCGGGCCCGTATGTGATGATTAGTGTGTCCGACAATGGATCCGGGATGGATCAGATGACGCTTAGCCGCATTTTTGATCCATTCTTTTCCACAAAACCCAAAGGCCACGGGTTAGGTCTCTCTGCTACCATTGGGATCATTCGCACCCATCAAGGGGCAATTATTGTGCACAGCCAGCCCGGTGCTGGCACCAATTTTACCATATTGCTGCCAGCGCTCGCGGCGGTGAATTTGTCTGCCGAGGAGGAAGCGAAAGGGATGCCAGTGAGCGTGATGGATCACCCAAAGCGCGTTCTCGTCATCGACGATGAAGCCAACGTACGGGAAGTGGCCTCTGATATTTTGGCAGAACAGGGGTATATTGTCATCCCTGCGGCTAGTGGGGCAGAAGGGGTCGATCTGTTTCGTGCGAATCGGCAAGAGGTTGGTGTGGTTTTGTTAGATTTGAAGATGCCAGGGATGAATGGGAAAGAAACGTTTCATGAACTACAAAAGATTCAGCCAGACTTAAAGATTATTTTTACCTCTGGTTATAGTGAGTCAGAGGTCGCGACATTGACGCAGGAATCCGAGCGCATTGCGTTTCTATCCAAGCCATACAATGTAAAAGCATTGACCAATCAGATTGGCCAAATGTTGGCGTTGTCGTAGCGATGCGACTGATCATGGCACCCACTGCATCGACTGCTCGGTCCAACTCCCCAGGCTGCCAACCACGGGCGCAATCACGGTTGCCGTGCCACCGGCAATCGGCACCGCCCAGATCTTCCAACTGCCATCGCGGTTGCTCACATAGGCCACCCAGCGGCCATCTGGACTGACGGTAGGCAGCAGATCGGCGGCTGGTTGGTCGGTGAGCGGCAATACCTGCTCTGTACTGGTGTCGACACGGTAGATGTCAAAATTTCCGCTGCGTCCATCGCTCATAAAGACGACATAGCGGCCATCGGGCGACCAGGCCGGCCGATTGTCAGTTGGGACATCCGTTAACGGGGCACGGTCACCACCACTGCTATTAATCTGCCATAATCCACATCGATTCCCGCTGTTGTCACAGCCGCGGAAGACGATCGTGTCCGCGGTCGGGTGCCAGGCCGGTGCCTCACCGATACTGAGCACCGTCGCTTCGCTGCCACTATCGGCCCAGTTGACATAGATGCGCCAGAGGCGATCACCCTCGCGATTGCTGGCAAAGACAAATTGATTGTCTTGTGGATTCCAACTGGGCAGGGTATCTTCGGCATATTGGGTAAAGCGTAAGAGCAGATTGGTCGCCGGATCCCAGGCGCTGATCCCGGCCATGTCGTTGCGCAAATTGCGATAGAGCAGACGGTTGCCATCGGCGCGCAAGGCCGGCTGTGCCGCCTCATCACGCAAGAGGGCTGGGCTGGCGTTAGAGCCGACAGCTTGCGACAAGATGTGGCTACGGCCAGAGGTGGCATCGTTGACGGAGTAAAGAATTGTGCCGACGGTTGGCCCGCCGCTTGTGCTGCTGTTGGCCAACCGTGTTGGTGTGGTTGTCTCCTCGGTATTTGGTTCGTCGGTACCCGCTGCTGTGGGCGTGCGCGTCTCATCCTCTGTGATGCTTTCACCTGTATCACAGGCTTTTTGATAGAGGTCACGCTGTGCGACTACGCCGGCGGTAATTCCAATGGTGACAAACTCATCCAATAGCGTGGCCGCCTGACACCACTCTTCGTCATCGGCCAAAATTGTGCTCTGCGCACGCAACGCTTCCTGCAACCGCACCTTGACGTCTCGATAATCAGGCTCTTGCTCATAGATCGCATTGAGCGCGTCAATCGCAGCTTCCCAATCTGCTTCCGCATAGGTGATGGCATCAATGTAATGGGCAATCAACGTGCGCTCGTTGCGGATGTCGGCGGCGTCTGGGTTTAAGGCAAGCGCGTTGTCAAAGTAGGCTAGTGCATCTTGCAACTTGTTCTGATTATCCTTTTCCGTGGCCAGATTGACATAAGCCCCAAAGAGCAGGTCGCTAACCTCTGCTTGTTCATAGGCGGGATTGACGGCGCGCAACGCCAAGAGCTGATCGATGGCTTCGGTCCACCGCCCTGCGTTTAAGGCTTGTTGGGCATCGGCTAGTGCGGTGGCCCCATTTGTGTCGGCGGTTGCAGTTTGGGTGGGCAGCGCTGCCGCGGTTGGCGCGCTCGCTGGGCTAAGCGTACTATCGGGCAACGCCTGCTGATCCGTCACTGCAACCGATGCTGCGGCAACTGGTGCTTCGGCAATTGGTGCGGCGGAATTCTGTGCCATGCGCAGTTGATTCAACCCATCGACCGCGGCGACATTATTCGGATCGATCGTCAAAACCTCCTCGTAGGCAATGCGCGCTGCTTCGATGCGCCCTTCGGTGTGAAACTCAAGCGCTTGTTGCAGAATCACGCTGAGTTGCTGGCGTCGTTTTAACTCCAACTGTTGCTGCCCAGCGCGCACTCCTAACACAATGGCGAGGACCAGCATTGCCGCTGCAAAGAAGGTAATCGCGCCACTGACCCAGAGCGCCCACAAAGGAAGGTGTTGACCAAAGTTCCGCATTCGAGTAATACCTATGAATCTACTAGAGAAACTGCATGAATGGATTTAGGGGGTAAGCTTTAGAAGATCTGTCAGCAAGATGTGTCCACCACTATCCTGCAATTGGATAACAAGCGACTCGTTGGCCCGCCCCGCTAGCGCAATTGTGCCGTGGAAGGGTGCATCCGGACGTGTTTGAAAGGGTATGCTGGCCAGCGCACTGCTGCTATCGAGTGCGTGCACAACTTCCTCGCTTTCACTCTCTTCCCCGCCATCCTCTTGTCCCTCATCGGCGAGAGGACCACTGCCCTCAACCACCACAACGCTGCCATCAAGGGGCCGTGTCCCATAGATGCCAACCTGCAAGCTCTCATCGGTGATGGTGGCCGCCAAGGCCGCAATTTCGTTGGCGACGCTGACCGTCGTAAGCCCCGTGACGGGATACCAAACTTCGCGCCAACTAATTGCGCCTGCAGCCGGTAGCTGAACCTCGTCGCCAAAGGTGGGGGCCAACCCGCCGTGCATCTCGACATAGGCTGAGTCATCATCGGTAAAATTGCTGCTCTCTAGGGCATCGCGCCAGCCGAGGGAAAAGACCTTGCTGCCGCGCATAACCTCTGGTGGAAAGATACGCACCACACCAACATCATACGTGGGATCAACCGCTGCGACAAATGGCCCATGAGCGGCGGGCTCTTCAAAAAAGCCTAAATATTGGGTGTAGTTGCCAACGCGACTGAAATCGCGGCCTTGATAGAGGGGCCAGGAAAAGCTTTCCCCTGGCAAGGGTAAGGTGGCATCGTTGGTGCTGTGCAGACGGACGCGATCGGTGGGCAAAATAAAGCGCAGATCCGCACTGGGCTTTTTCCCCGAGCCGGGGGCGAGCATGGCATCTTGCCAATAGCTAAAGGCCAACGGGTGTTCGGCCAGATTGGTCAGCGTGGGTTCGATGTCAAAGCTGGCGGCACCGGCGCGCAGAGAAATGGTAATACTGGCAGTAAGTAGCCGTCCATCGCGCGGGGTAAAGACGGTCACAGCGGCCAGATCTTCGCTGTGTTGCAGCGGGATATACCCCCAAGGCACCCCCCAGTCATAGCCATGCTCGGCCACTGGCAAGCCCCACTCGATCCCGCCCAACGCCATCCAGCCCAACTGCTCCGCAACACCCCAATGGGTGGGCTTGACAACGCTATTCTGATAGAAAATCGGGGCACCCGTGGGTTTGTGGATCACCTGCCAGATCCGTCCGCCCAACTCGGGCAAAATCGAAAGTTTGAGATAGGCATTTTCCAAGACGAGCAGGCGGTAGCTGCGCGGTTCCGGGGTGGGCGCTTCGGCGCGAAAGCGCTCCATATCAAAGCGTTGATAGGGCCAATTGTAGCGGGGGTCAATCTCACTGGTTTGATAGCGTTCATAGGGATAGGTCGGCAGCGTAATGCTTTCTTCATAGTAGACAACGGTGCCCACCGGTGCCGGAGCCGGTGCAGAATCTAGCACCGCTGTTGCTTCACCAGCGGCACGCTCGGTCTCTCGCTGAGGGGTGGGCGTTGCCAAGCTGGGGGCGGCATTCTCCGTTTCCTCTGGCGTTATGGGACTTGGCGTTGGCTCTGCCACAGTGCGTGTCGGCGCAGTGGGTGCAGGTGTAGTGGGTACAGGCGTCGGCGATTGTGGCTCCTCATCGACGGTCGCTGTTACTCCTGCTGGCTGCTGCACTTGTGGCTGTTGCCTGGTGGGTGAAGGCACCTCTGCGCGAAGAGCAGGGGGAGCCTCCGCTCCAGTTGAGAGGCTACAGCCACAGACAAGTAGGGTAATGGGAAGGAGCCAAATCAGGGGAAATCCGTGGAATACGGCATTGTGAATGAATTGGCGGGATCTTTGCATAGCTGTTGTTGCGTCACACATAGTGGCGTATTATACCTCTATGGCTAGCGTTCTGATAAATGGCGTGGACGTGCGCGAGAAATTAGTTCGGACAACGGGAAAGGGCGCATCCATTCCCTGTTTGCACATTGGCTCACCTCGGCATATACTTTCTTCCATTGCATTGCCTGCATAACACTGCCTGCATAACACTGCCTGCATAATATTGAACGTGCCTATGCCCGAATCAAACCCGATCTACCGTTTCTGCTTGAGCCACCAATAGAAAATCTAAGGACCTATGGACTCGTTGACCCTTTCACCCATTGCCAAAATCGACGGCAAGATCAATCTGCCTGGCTCCAAAAGCCTCTCCAATCGCGCACTTTTGTTGGCAGCGCTGGCCGATGGCGAAACCGAAATTACCAATCTGCTGGCCAGCGATGATATCGCCCACATGCTCACCGCCTTGCAAAAATTGGGGGTGGCCTACCAGCTTTCCGCCGACAAAACACGCTGTACCGTTGTTGGCAACAACGCTCCTTTCCAGCGCAACGGCAGCACCGAACTCTTTCTCGGCAATGCCGGTACTGCCATGCGCCCGCTCTGCGCTGCCCTCACCCTTGGCCGTGGTGAATTTATCCTGACCGGGGAGCCGCGCATGACAGAACGGCCAATTGGCCCATTGGTCTCTGCGCTTCGCCAGGCAGGCGGTCAAATCGATTACCTACAGAATGAGGGCTATCCCCCTTTGAAGATTTCCGCTAACGGACTGGCCGGCGGCACAGTCACCATCGACGGCTCGATCTCCAGCCAATTTGTGACGGCGCTGCTCATGGCGTCACCGCTGGCAGAGACCAACACAACGATCACGGTCGAGGGCGATCTTGTCTCCAAGCCCTATATCGATATCACCTTACACATCATGGCGCAATTTGGGCTTGAAGTTGAAAACTATGCCTATCAGAAGTTTAAGATTGCTGGTGGGCAGCGCTATCGTTCGCCGGGGCGCGTGCTCGTCGAAGGGGATGCTTCCTCGGCCTCCTACTTTCTGGCTGCAGCGGCGATCAAGGGCGGGACCGTCAGTGTCACAGGGATTGGCAAACAGAGTGTGCAAGGGGACGTCCGCTTTGCCGATATGCTGGCGGCAATGGGGGCAGAGGTCACCTGGGGTGACGATTATATCAGCGTGAAGCGCGGCGATCTCCACAGCATTGACATGGATATGAACCACATCCCCGACGCCGCCATGACCATCGCGACGACCGCGCTCTTTGCTCAGGGCACAACCGCGATCCGCAATATCTACAACTGGCGCGTCAAGGAGACCGACCGGCTGACCGCCATGGCAACCGAATTACGCAAGGTGGGCGCGACGGTAGTCGAAGGCGAAGACTTTATCGAGATCACTCCGCCGGCCCATCTCCAACACGCGGCGATTGACACCTATAACGACCACCGCATCGCCATGTGCTTCTCCTTGCTGGCGTTGGCACCGGCATCGGTCACAATCAACGATCCCAAGTGTACCGCCAAAACTTTTCCCGACTACTTTGAAAAGTTGGCGACGATCAGTCACTGATCTACTGGGACTGACGCAAGCCTCTGTTTCGCGCTCAGCAGGCGCCTGGCAATAAATACCTGTTTAACCAGCGCTTTGCGTAAGGCAAATATAAATACCTGCCGAACCACAAGGAATCAGGAAGATTTGCTTTTCCTTTGTGTGTCTTCGTGTGTCTTCGTGAGTCTTCGTGAGTCTTCGTGAGTCTTCGTGAGTCTTCGTGTGTCTTCGTGTGTCTTCGTGGACAGTTTACGTTCTGGAATGGCCTAAGTCCGATGCATAGAGAAAACAGGCGACTTCCCGTTCCTTATCGGTGCGATAAAAGGCCGGTGCCTGGCTATGGCATTGGTCCATCACCTGGGGGCAGCGGTCGGCAAAGCGACAACCGGCGGCCACCAGGCCATTGGTCGCTGGGCGGGGCTGGACAGCCTGTTGCCCCCACTGTACCTTGGGATTGGGCAGCGGAATCGAGTCGATGAGCAACTGGGTATATGGATGTTGCGGCGCTTTGATCACCAGATCAACCGTGCCGGCTTCGACCACGTTGCCGCGATACATCATCAGAATACGCTCGCTCAGCTGATAGGCGGTGGTGAGATCGTGGGTGATGTAGAGGATCGAGATGCCGTAGGCTTTATGCGCCTTGAGCAGACTCTCTAAGATCGTCGCGCGCAGCGAGGCATCGACCATCGAAACCGGTTCGTCGGCCACAATGATGCGCGGTTTGAGTAGTAAGGCGCGCGCCACCATCACCCGTTGCCGTTGTCCGCCGCTCAGTTGGTGGGGATAGCGGCCCAACGTCTCTTCCGGTCGCAGCCCCACGGCCTGTAACGCCTCTTCGATCATCTGGCGGACCGCGGCGGCACCGGCCTTGGGGAAAAATTTAGCAATTGGCGTCGTCAAGGCGTGGTCGACCTTGTAAAAGGGATTGTAGACCTCAAAGGGATCTTGAAAGACCGCCTGCACCTCGCGGCGAAAGGTGCGCCACTGCGCCGGATCCAGTGCTTGCAGATCCTGCCCATTGTAGAGAATCTGTCCCGTAGACGGTGTGGTCATCCCCAAGAGCAGGCGCGCCAGGGTCGTCTTGCCGCTGCCGCTTTCCCCGGCAATGGCAATGATCGTCGGCGTTTCGTCTTCAACCATGACCGAGGCGGATTCAAGCGCCAGGGTTGTCTTGCGGCTGAGAAAGCCGCCTCCATACCGTTTGCTGACATTGCGTGCTTCGAGAAGTGGTGGCATATCGTTTGGTTATAAGTAGAAGTTATGCGGGACGCTGGTTGAGTAGTTCGCTTTTTGCCGGCCTGAAATTAGAGAACTGGGTAACCCCTGGTGGATACAAAAGACACGAAACCCAACGCCCCGGGCGCACTTCCTGCAGCGTGGGCACTTGGGTGCAACATTGGTTAAACGCTTGAGGACAGCGTGGATGAAAGGTGCAGCCGGGAGGCGGGTTGAGCAGTGATGGGGTGATGCCGGGAATGCCGCGGAAAATCCCCTTTCCTTCTAGCGAAGGCAGGCTCGCAATCAGGAGTTGCGTGTAGGGGTGCAGTGGTTCCTCAAAGATCGCATCAACCGGCCCCACCTCCACCAATTTCCCCGCATACATGACACCGATCGTGTTGACAAACTGGGCCATCAGCCCCATGTCGTGCCCGACCAGGATCAGCGATGCGCCGATCTCCTCCTGTGCTTTCCCCAGCGTCTCCATCACCTGGCGCTGCACCACCACATCGAGCGCGCTCGTCGGTTCATCAGCCAAAATGACCTTTGGTTGCAGCGAGATACCCAGCGCAATACAGACGCGCTGCTTCATGCCGCCGCTCAATTCGTGGGGATACATTGTCGCCACGTTGCGCTCCAGCCCGACTGATTCCAACAGTTGATGAATGTGCGCCGTAATCGCCGCTTCGCTCAGGCTGCCGCCCCGCCGGTGGTAGCGAATCGTATCCGCCAGTTGCGCACGGATGCGCATGACCGGATTGAGCGAATTCATCGCGCCTTGGGGAATCAACGCGATCTGCGAGAAGCGGGCTGCGCGCATTTGCGCAGTGGAAAGCTGCAACAGATCGGTGCCATCCAAGAGCACGCGGCCAGCCTCGATGCGCGCCGGCGCTTTTAACATGCGCAATAGCGCCAGCACCATCGTCGATTTGCCCGACCCCGATTCGCCCACCAGACCAAAACGTTCGCCCTTCTGCAACGCAAAGGAGACATTCTCCACCGCGCGCACCGGCCCGGCATGGGTGTGATAGTGCACTCGCAAATTTTCAACCTGTAGAAGAGCGGTCATAAGAAGTTTCCGAAATTGTACAGCGTCAAATAAATTCTGTTAGGTTAGGATTGATCTTCGTCCCATTGGGACGCCTGAGTTTAGGATTAAGCAATTCATGAAATTGTCTCTAAATTCAATCGCCCCTCTTTAGGATTGAGGTTACTATTCAGCCTTGAAATAAATTTCAGGCTAAAAACCGAAGTCCACTGAAGTGGACTGAAATTCAGTCGTCTTTTGACGACTTGAACTATCAGCCTGAAATTTATTTCAAGGCGGCCGTGCCTGACTATTTTGGTAATCCACTCCACTAATGGGGTAGCCTACCCCATCCCCTGGGATCCCTCTGGGAACCTTCCTTGCGAGCAAGGAAGGGGAGAAAGCGGCTCCCTCCCCGATGTCGGGGTGGGGTTCTACTCTAGCAAAATTTGCCTGACACTGTATTAGGTTGTGCGCCGAGAACGCGGGTTGGCAATCTCATCGAGGCCGGCGGCAATCATAAAGAGGGCGATGAATAGCAGAATGATGATCAGCACCGGTGGTGCCCACCACCACCACATCCCTCGCGGCAGGCCGTTGTAATAGCGTGCCCAGTAGATCGTCATGCCCAACGTTGGTTGACTCTGCGGTCCCAGCCCCAGTGCCTCCAGCCCAATCGCTGCCAGCACTGCCGAACTGACCGCGCCAACAAAGCTCGCCGCCAGATAGGGCAGTAAGTTGGGCATCAGCTCTTTAAAGATAATCTCCATATTGTTCAAGCCGTTGAGCCGTGCCACCTCGACATAGGCACGCTCGCGCATCGTCAACACCTGTGCGCGGATCGTACGGGTCGGCCACATCCAGGCCAGTGCCGAGATGATCAACGCCAGAATTTCCGGGCTCAACGTTTTGGTGATGATCGACGCAATCACGACCAGAACCGCCAACGCCGGCACCGTCAGCGCAACATCGGCCACGCTGCGGATCACGGAATCGACAATACCGCCAAAATAGCCAGCGGTAAAGCCCAGTAGGGTGCCGATAATCATGCCCAATGCCCCGGCGATCAGGCCGATCTGCAAGGTTGCCGGTGCCCCCGCCACCATGACCGCCAGAATCTGCCGACCGGCACTATCGGTCCCCAGTAGATATTCACGCGACGGTGGCAGGTCGGTCGGCGCGGAGAGTGGCGCAGCATCTTTGATATCTACCCAGAAATAGCCAAAGAGCCACAGCAACAACATAAACAGTAACGTCATCACGCCAAAGGTCAACATGCTGTTGCGACGCATGTGGTAGAGGAACTCGGCCACTGGATTACCCCTTCTGGTAACGAATACGTGGATCCAACAATGGATAGATCAGATCGAGCACCAGCGTGGCCAGCGCAATGGCCACCACAATAAAAAAGACGATGCCATAGATCACAAAGTAGTCAAAGCCGGTTATGGCGCTAAAGAGTGCCGAGCCGATCCCTGGATAGTTAAACATGATTTCGACCAGCAGCGAGCCGGAGAGGATCGTACCCAGCGAGAGGGCCAATGCCGTTGTTTGGGGTAGCAGGGCGTTACGCATGGCATACCAGAGAAAGACGCGCCCACTCGGCAAGCCTTTGGCCTCGGCGAGCGTGACATAATCTTCGCCTTCGACGGTAATCATCATGCCACGCATCGAGAGGGACCAGAAGCCGATCGACGCCAGCACAATCGAGAGCGCCGGCAGAATCGAGTGATAGATCAACTCGATCAGATAGCCAAAGGTGAAGGTTGGCATGGTGAGAATTTGCGAGCCGCCGGTGAGCGGGAACCATTTGAGCCGAAAAGCAAAGACATAGATCAGAATCAAGCCAAGCAGATAGTAGGGGATGGCCGAAAAGGTAAAGAGCGGTGGTAGAAAAAAGCGCAACGCACGCGGCGCACCCTCCCAGGCGAGGAGACCACCAAGCAAAGTGCCAAGCGTAAAGGCGATGACGGTTGAGACGGTCAATAGCGCGATCGTCCAGGGCACAGCCGGTGCGATCACATCAATGACCCGCGTGGGAAACTTGGCCAGCGAATAGCCGAGGTTGAAGTGGGCAACATCGTTGATATAATTTAGATATTGCTTCCACAGTGGCTGGTCCAACCCGAATTTCTCTTCATACGCTTTGGCCAACCGTTCCACATTTTCGGCGTTCATGCCTCCCATCGCGGCCATCATGCCCAAGCGCTCGCGTACCGGATCGCGACCGGGTGCCAGGCGCGGCAAGAAAAAGATGAGCGTCACCCCGGCCCAAACGACCACGAAAAAGAAGAGCAGACGGCCCAACACATACCGTAGACTCATGGCATTTCCTATGCTGTAGCGCTACATAAAAGCTTCACGTCAAGAGAGACGGCAGGCAAACCGTATCAATTGCGCGAAACTACACCAATTCGATTGATTGAGATTCTCATAAGGGAGAGGGCAGAGAGCATTTCGTGGGCTGACGCAACTGTAACACAGCCGCCCGTCACTGTCAAACAGCTATATTTTGTCATTATATTATGCGTATTTTGATGGGAAAAGCAAACTATTTATCGAATTGTAAAATAAAATCATTCACTCTATACTTGAGTTCGCACCCTCCCATCACAACAGATGATCGATAGCCAGGTATGCAATGCTGCCAAGGCGTTGCCTGCTTCGAGGTTAGCCGTAAATTCGCCTGTGCTCCCCAAGAAACAGCGACTTTATCGCTAGCTCCTTTGCTTGTACCGTGCTGCTCCGCAGCAGCGGTCTCCTGGTCATATCATTGGTTGACCCGTTGTGGTCGGTGTTCGCTTGTAGTGTTGTATATAGGTCCGTTGCAGCTACGCCCGCTTCATTCAACTTTCATGTTCGCAAGGAGAAACCTTATGTACAGACGTTGGCAGCGTATCCTCCCCTTTGTAATAATTCTTGTGTTGTTGTGTAGTGCCTGTGGTACCCCTGAATTACCGGGGGCCGCACCCGCCGGCAGTGATAGTGACAGCAGTAGCAGCGCGGATGCCGCGCAACCGGCAGCCGCCGCACCAGCGGAAGGGCAACCAGCCGGCCTGAAGGATGTACCCCGCAATCGCACGTTGATCATGGCCGGCCTTGGTGGTGAACAACCGGGTGCCTTTACCGACATCGAACTCTTCAACTCCTATTCGCCTGGTCTTTCGCGCAGCGGCTTTACCCAAGCCTGCACCGAAGCACTCTTCTATTACAACATGATTGGCGATGAGTTCATTCCGTGGATGGGCGAGAGCTATACCTATAACGATGACTTCACCGAGGTTGTGATCAAGATTCGTGAGGGCGTTGAGTGGAGTGACGGTGTGCCCTTTACCGCCAATGATGTCGCCTTCTCGCTCAACATGTTGTTGCAACACCCAGATCTCAACTATGCCGGCGAAATCCTCGACACCGTCAAAACTGCCGAGGTGGTCGATGATCTCAATGTCAAGATTACGTTAACCGGCGTGAATCCACGCTTCGTCTTTGATAAGCTGACCTTCCACGCCGACTTAGGGGTACCGTTGGTGCCGGAGCATGTCTGGAAAGATCAGGATCCCGCCACCTTTACCAACTATGATCCGGCCCAGGGCTGGCCACTTTGCACCGGCGCGTGGAAGCTTGTTTACAGCGATGTGCAGCGCAAAATCTGGGATCTGCGCGAGGATTGGTGGGGTGCCAAATCGGGCTTCCATGCCTTACCCAAGGTCGAGCGTATGGTCTTCCTGCCTGGGATGGATGAGAACACGATGGTCCAGTTGATCAGCAACAACGAAATTGATCTGGCCTTCTCTTTCACGCCGCAGAACATGGAACTGGCCCAGAGCCAGAATGACAAGATTACCACCTTTAGCGATCAGCCCCCCTACGGCTTTATGGACTGGTGGCCGATCAGCCTCGCCTTCAATGACAGCGAAGCACCCTTTGATAATCCAGATATCCGCTGGGCAATCAGCTACTCATTGGATCGCGATCAGATCATCGATGTGGCCTTCAAGAAGACGACCACCGCAATCAAGCTGCCCTATCCTGGCTACCCCGGCATGAAGCCCTTTATCGACTCGGTCAGCGATCTGCTCGAACAGTATCCGACGACCGAATTTAATCTCGACAAAGCCGCCGAACTGATGACCAAAAACGGCTATGAGAAGGATGGCGAAGGGTTTTGGGTTAAGGATGGTGAGCGGATCACCTTTGAGATTATCACCTTCCCCCAGCACCCATCGACCACGCCACAGGCACCGGTGATTACCGAGCAACTGCGCAAGGCCGGTTTCGACGCCAGTTTCCTTTTGCCCGCCGACTTTGTGACGCGCATCCAAACCGGCGCTGCCAAAGCGTTCCTCTGGGGGCACGGCGGTTCCATGCGCGATCCATACGCCACCTTGGAACGCCTCTATCACATCAAACATGTCAAGCCCACCGGCGAAGCCATTCCCTTCACAAACCTCTATCGCTGGTCCAACCAGGAATTTAGCGATATTGTCGATCAGATGACTGGTGTACCGGAAGACGATCCGAAGCTCAAGGAACTCTTCCACCAGGCGATGGAAATTTGGCTACCCCAATTGCCCGATGTGATGACCGTCTCGACGGTCATCTTGTTGCCACGCAATACGACCTACTGGACCAACTGGCCCAGCGCCGAGAATCCCTATGTCCATGAAGGGTTCTGGCACCGCACCGCCAATCTCTTCCTGGTTGAGTTGGAACCGGTAGAATAACGTAAGCGTTCGGAGAACAACCTTCAGCTAGCCCTTGCACAACGTGGCTAATGGAACCCATTAGCCACGTTGTGCTTGTTTGCGTAAATCTTAAAAATTTTAGTAAGATAGAATTGAGTAAGCGATGACGAAACTCAAAGGGAAAGTCGCCCTTGTCACTGGCGGAGCACGCGGTCTGGGGCGGGCTTATGTGCTCCATCTGGCCAAGCTGGGCGCGGATGTGGTGGTCAACGATATTGACCTCAATGCCGCTGCCGAATACAACGAAGCGCTGAGCGCGCCAACGGTGATGGCGGAGGTGGAAGCGCTTGGTGGTCGTGCCCTGGGCATTGTCGCCGATGTCGCCGACCAGGATGCGGTCAATGGCATGTTTGAAGAGATCATGAGCACCTTTGGCCGCGTGGATATTCTCGTCAACAACGCCGGCGGCGCGCTGAACACACCACCCAACAACTCGGCTGCCACCGCCGATATGGCACACTATCAATATATTATGAATCTGAATCTGACGGGGACCATCCATTGTTGTCAGGCGGCTAGTCGCCCAATGATCGAACAGCGCTCGGGTAGGATAGTCAATGTCTCGTCACAGGCGGGGCTGTGGAGCGGCCACAACGGCAATGGCGTGGCCTACAAAGTAGCCAAAGCCGGAATCGCCCACTATACCCGTGCATTGGCAGCGGAGTTAGGCCCGCACAATATCAACGTCAATGCGATCGCACCTGGTTGGATTCTCTCTTCGCGGGCCGTTGCCGCGGGGCGTGACAGCGAAGCGACACGCGCCCGGTTACTGCAACAGGTGCCATTGGGTCGGCTTGGTCTGCCGGAGGATTGTGCCAAAGTGGTTGAATTTTTGGTGACCGATCTCTCCGACTATGTGACTGGTCAATGTATTCCAGTTTGTGGTGGCTATGTCGCCTGGGGCTAAAAAGCATTAACTATGTATCGCAATTGACCAATGACGGGTCAACGAATGACCAATGAAGAATAACCAATGAAGAATGGCAAAGGATCAATACCCATGCGTTTAGAGAACAAAGTCGCGATTGTCACTGGAGCCGGTTGGGGCGGCATTGGGGCGGCGACCGCGCGACGGTTTGTTGAAGAGGGCGCTAAGGTAGTGATCAATGCACTGCCCGACGAAGCGCGCCTCTTTGAAACGGAAAAAGAACTCCAGGCCATCGGTGGTCAGGTTGTGACGGTTCCCGGCGATATCAGCCAAGCTGCAACGTGGGCGGCGTTGGTGCAGGCGGCGCTTGACAACTTTGGGCAGCTCAATATTCTCATGCAGAATGCAGCGCAAGCCTTCATCAAGCCAGTGATTGAGTTGAGCGAAGAAGAATGGAACCGGGCGATTGCCGTTTCGCTCACTGGGCCGTGGCTGGGTGCCAAACATTGCATTCCCGCCATGATCGAGAGCGGCGGTGGCTCGCTTGTCTTCACTTCCACCGTCAACTCGCTGATCACCAACCCTGGCTTTGGCGTCTATAGCTCCTCCAAGGCGGGGCTCAACGGGCTAACGCGTAGCCTGGCCATGGAATATGGCCGCAGCGGCATTCGCTGCAATGCCATTGCGCCTGGCTTAATTGTCGGCACCCGGCAGCAGGAAGCAATGCAGGCAGACGAACTTGAAGATCAGATGAACCGTGATCTCTACCCCATCGGACGCTATGGCAACCCGCAGGATATCGCCAATGTCGCACTCTTCCTTGCCTCGGACGAAGCGGCCTTTGTGACGGGAATTGTCCTCGTGGCCGATGGCGGGCTGACGCTACAATCGCCGGAAGCGATTGCCCGGCCCGCGTTTCGGAAACGGTGGCGTGATACGCTGCTGGTGCCGCAGCCGATAGGCGAGTAGTTTTTTGTGAAATAAGTACTGATACGAAAAACTGTGAATCGGCTCTGTCATTCTGCAAGAATCTTCGGGTAAATATCCCTGAAGACGCTTGCAGCGTGACAAAGCTCGCCTGCCATGCCCTTAATTTTAAAGTCAATCCGCCTGACCTCAATCGTCTCTCCATGCCAATATTGGTCTTGGCTAAAAGAGCTTTAACGCCCCTTGGGCTTGCACCTCAAAGCGGCTGTACTCGACCCCCGGCGGCAGTACAATCGTGTAGCGCGTCGTCTCATTCGCCCCAAGCAGCGGCCGATCTACTGTCCCCTGGATCACATTCACCACTTCGCCTTCGGCGCTGTAGAGGGTGACCACGACGACAATCTCTTGGACGCTGACCGATCCATCATTGCGCAAATCACCGCTAATTTCCCCTGCATCCCGATTCTCCTCGCTGCTGACTACCGCTAACTCTTCGTAGTCAACCACACTTACATCATCCCAAGTAAGCGTCAGATCATAATGGTCAATATTGCCGCTGCTGTTGGCCACCTGTAGCTTAAAGGGGCTGCTTAGCTCCGGTTCAATTTGGGGGAAGAAGGTTGTGATCTCTTGCGCGGCAACGAGATTGTTGTTGCTATCATAGAAAGATCCAATCACCTTCACATTGAAGACAGGGTAGGTATCGCCGTTGAGCACTTCACCCACCACATAATAGCTGCCATCGGCAGCAAAGCCCTGGTGTCTACCGAGAAAGACGGTACTGGGGATCGGCGTTGCCGTGGGGGCTGGCGCACCACCGGTCGCTGTTGCTGTGGGCGTGCGGGTGGCCGTTGCAGTCGGTTGCTGGGTGGCGGTTGGGCTGCGGCTGGGCGTGGGGGTGGTGGTTGCGCGACCAGTCGCGGTTGCGCCGACTGTCGGTGATGGTGTTGACGCGCGTGTGTTCGTGCCGATTGGATTGGGCGTGCTACCGCGAGTACCCGTTGCGATTGGGGTTCCTGTCCCAGGGGTCACGGTGTCGCCTGGAGGTATGGTGCCGGTAGGTGCCGTCGCAACCAACGTTGCAGTGCCCGTTGGTGAGATCGGTTGTGTGCCTGTGATCGTAGCTGTGGCTGTGGCTGTGGTGGTCAACGTCGCTGAAGGTGCCACTGTACTCGTTGGTGTAATTGTCCCTGTGAGCGCGTCAGTCCCCGTAATGGTGCCCGTGCTGGTCAAGGGTGTTGTGCTGGTCAAGGGTGTTGTATCAGTGATTGGCGCTGTGGCGTCAGAGATAAGGTCGAGCAGTGGACTCGCTACTTCCTGCGGAATTGTGCCCGCGGTCAATGTCAGGTTCGGTGTGTCCGAGGTCTGTACCACCGGTGGCGGCACATAGATCAACATGCTGCGATCTGGACGCGTCTCAATAATACAGGCAGAGAGCATCCCAAGCAGCACGACCAATAGGGGGGGGGTGAAGAGTCTACGAAGGTTCCTCATCTGTCCGTCTCCTCTGCATTGCATAGATAATTTTTCAGGCTGAACAGACCGTGTGGTAATGCATTGGGGGCCAATGTATCTTACCATTAAAGTGACAGCAAGAAAAGTATGTTTTGTATCCAATACCTTCGCCAATTTCAGAAATTAGAGCCGTCATTCCTGCGCAGGCAGGAATCCATCTTCATGTGACACGAGTAGATTCCTGCCTGCGCAGGAATGACATCTGGAAATTTCCGCCAAAACAAGGTTTGGCGAAGGTATTAGTATCAGCAGCGTATTTCAATGCGCTGCATTCCCAGTACGCGATTGCTCAAGGCTGCCCTGCGTAAGGCTTGCATAAAGGTCTAATCTATGTCACCATGTAGGGTAAAATTATTAGTTTTTATAAGAATGTACAATCGGAGGTGTAGGATGAGTTCCCCTGTTTATGATATTGCCATCGTTGGGGGTGGCATTGTAGGGTTGGCAACGGCAATGGCGTTGACCGCACGCCAGTCGTTGGGGGTCGTGGTGATTGAGGCCGAAGAGAAGTTGGCGGCACACCAGACCGGCAACAACAGCGGTGTGATCCATTCGGGGCTCTACTACAAGCCCGGTTCGCTCAAGGCGCGCAATTGTATCGAGGGGCGCGAGGCACTCTATCAATTTTGCGCAGAACACAATATTGCGCATGACCACTGCGGCAAGGTTGTGGTGGCAACGCAGCCGGTTGAGATTCCACGGCTCAACATGCTTGAAGAACGAGGGCGCGCCAACGGGCTGGACGGCATTAAACGGTTGACGCCGGCGGAGATCAAAGAGTACGAGCCTCATGTCGCTGGCATCGACGGGCTGTGGGTGCCGCAGACGGGGATTGTAGACTATGTCCAGGTCTCCAACAAATATGCCGAGTTGACCGAGAAGGCGGGCGGTGAAATCCGCAAGACAACCCGTTTCCTCGGGGCAACGAGAGATGGCAATGAATTGCGGCTCAACACGAGTAAAGGGGAGTTGCGCGCCCGCCACCTCATCAACTGTGGCGGGCTGCACTCGGATCGGGTGGCGCGCCTCTGTGGCGTCGATCCCAAGTTGAAGATTGTGCCCTTCCGCGGCGAATATTATGAGCTGGTGCCAGAGAAGCATTACCTGATTAACAACCTCGTCTACCCGGTGCCGGATCCAGCCTTCCCGTTCCTCGGCGTCCACTTCACCCGTATGATCCACGGCGGTGTCGAAGCGGGGCCGAATGCTGTGTTGGCCTTTAAACGCGAAGGGTATGCGAAGAGCAGTTTTGATCTAAGTGATGCCATGGAGATTGCGACCTATGGCGGCTTTTGGCAACTCGCCCGCAAACATTGGCAGATGAGCGTTGGCGAGTTTTATCGCTCCTTTAGCAAAGCGGCCTTTGTCAAAGCGCTGCAACGGCTCCTCCCGGAATTGCAAGAAGCGGATGTCCACCCAGGCGGTGCCGGTGTGCGCGCCCAAGCACTGGAACCAAATGGTGCCCTCGTCGACGATTTCCGCATCATCGAGAGCGAGCGCATGGTCCACGTACTCAATGCACCGTCACCGGCAGCGACGGCATCGATTAGCATTGGCAAAGAGATCGCGCAGATGGCCGAGAAGAGCTTTCAGTTGGTGAGGTAACTGAATGGTTGTTTCGTCCCGTCGGGTAATTGAGTTTAGATCGAGAATAACTAATCAGCCATTGCTGACGAGGCCAAGTTTGTAAGAATCTTTAAGGTCGGCAGTCGAAGACGCTTTCGACGTGACAAGCCCAAGACGGCTAATTAGTACGACAACGTTAAATTAGACAAGATTAACAGAATTAACCGGATTGACACAGCAGAACAAAAATCTTGTGAATCGTGTAAATCCTGTCTATGGAATGTAATTTAACGTTGTCGTATTAGTTACGATTGAGGATGCTTTGTGATTTTGTGTCTAAACTCACCAATCCCGCTGGGATTGGATTAGAGAATCAACGCCATGCCATCGGCGCCGGTGTCAGCACCGCCGCTGCGCGCGCCGCTGGTGGGGTCGATGCCAAGGGCGTGGACGAGACCAAAGCCACCGTGGCTGTAGGGTAACATCTCTACTGGATGTTTCTTGCTAATTTCATCACGAACAAAGCCGGGGATGCGGGCGTGGCAGCGAATCGTGTTGATCTGGCAATCAAAGCGTGGCGCATAGACCGCTTCGTTGACACTCATGCCAAAGTCGAGCACGTTGAGGATCACGAGCAGGTTGGAGGTGATAATACGCGTCGCGCCCGGTGAACCGAGCACCAGCAACGGTTTGCCATTCTTGGTGACGACGGTGGGGCACATGCCGGTGGTGCGCCCTTTGTTGGGCGCAATCGAGTTGGCATGGCCGGGCAACGGGTGAAAATTGATCATCGAATTGTTATACATAAAGCCCAGCCCCGGCGTGATCACCCCCGAGGAGGCACCCAGCGAGTGGGTCAGCGCAACGCAATTCCCTTGGCTGTCAATCACGCTGACGTGGGTTGTATCCGGCGTCCCGGTCAGCACTTCCTCCGCCTCAATCGGCTTGCCGGCGTCGATCTTGGCCCGCCATTCTGCCGCCCGCTCCTTGGAGATCATCCAATCAACCGGAACATCCTGAAAGTTTGGATCGGCCATGAAGCGGTTGCGGTCGACAAAGGCGGCTTTCATTGCCATGGCTACGAGATAGATATACTCCGGCGAATTGTGTTCCATTGCACCCAGATCATAGCCCTCTAGAATGTTGAGGATCGCAATGAGCGTGGGACCACCGTGGGGCGCGGTCGTGCTGTCGATTGTGTAGCCGCGATAGGTGCCGGAGACCCCCATCGCTTCGCGCAGCTGATAACCGGCCAGGTCAGCGGCGGTGACATAGCTACCATTGGCGGCCAGATCGGCACACATGCGCGCCGCCAGATCACCGGTGTAGAAATCCTCAGCGCCGTTGCTTCCCAGGTGGCGCAACGTGTTGGCATAGTCGGGATTGCGCAATGTTTCGCCCAAGCCATAGGGTTCGCCATCCGCCTTGAGATAGACACGGCTGGCCTCGGGATTGAAGCGAATATAGTCGAGCAATTCGGTCGCCTCTGGATATTTGGATGTGCGCTGCCAACGGGTTGCCATGCGATCGCCCACCACAAAGCCTTCCTCGGCAATGCGCGCGGCGGGCGCCAATGCGTCCGCCCAGCTGATCGTCCCCCAGCGTTCCAACATCGTTGCCATCGTCTTGACCCAACCAGGCGTGCAGACCGAGGTATAGCCCGCATCGTTGACCCGCCCCTGCAAAAAGTAGCCCCAACCATCGGGATTGGGCCGGATCACCCGATCTACCCACATCTCCGCTGATACCTTGGAGCCAGCCAACGCCGGCCCATCAATCGCAATGAATTTCTGCTCTGCCGCCGAGTAAAAACTCAACAAGGCATAGCCGCCGATGCCACACATCTGTGGATCGAGAATGCCCTGGACAAAGGCCGCGGTGACCGCGGCATCGATGGCGTTGCCGCCACGCATAAGTACGTTTGCCCCCTCTTCGACGGCAAGTGGCTGTGGCGCCACAATGGCGTTTTGCTTTGGGGCGTGGGTGGGTGACATCTGGATTTGCTCCTTTTACGATAGCTGGATTCAAGATAACCGAAAATTCGCTTTTCTTCGTCTGTCTTCGTGTGTCTTCGTGGATAAGAATTTCTTTAGTTTGGCCTAAGCTGCTGCCTATTGTATGCGAAAGCGCCCAACCGTGCACATCGGAAAATTTTAGAGGAGGGATGGGAAGGGGGTACAATGGTGGCGTGTCAACCAACTTGTCGCGTAGATAGGCCGGCGTATGAAGATTCACAGTATAAACAATTGGAGCACCCGATGAATCCTCAATGGCTGACGTGGGCGCAACAGATCCAGGCCATCGCCCAAAATGGTCTTGCCTATAGCCAAAATGTCTACGACATCGAGCGCTATGAGCAGCTACAAGCGGTTGCCGCCGAGATGCTTGCCCACCATACGGGGACTGACAGCACATTTCTTCTGGATCTTTTCCGCCACGAAAGTGGCTATGCCACCCCCAAAGTCGATGTGCGTGGCGCGGTCTTTCAGCAGGGTAAAATTCTCTTGGTCAAAGAGCGGAGCGATGGCGGTTGGACATTGCCCGGTGGGTGGGCCGATGTGGGTGATACACCAGCGGCTGCAATTGTCCGTGAAATCGAGGAAGAGTCCGGCTATCAGACGCGGGTCACCAAGCTGGTGGCGGTCTATGATCGCAATCATCCCCGCCATGCGCACCCACCACTGGCCTTTCATGTGTACAAGCTTCTTTTTTACTGTGAACTCATTGGCGGCGCGCCGACTTTGAGCCATGAAACCGATGGCGTCGATTTCTTTGGTCGCGACGAACTCCCCGCCCTTTCACTGACGCGCGTCGTGCCCAGCCAAATTGCCCGTCTCTTTGCCCATTACGACGATCCAACGTTGCCAACCGAATTTGAGTAGGCCGTTTTAACATGCAATTTGTCCACGAAGAGACCCGCCGGTTCACGAAGAAAAGCAAAGCCTTCGGGCCTCTTCGTGAAACTGCGTGGACAGGTATTTCTTTTAATAATTGTAGAAATGTAACTACTATGACAACGCTACATTTCAATCAATGGACAGGATTTCCAAGATGCACAAGATTCTCGTTCTGCTGTGAAAATCCTGTAAATTCTGGTAATCCTGTCTAATTTAACGTTGTCGTACTACTCACCCCACTCCGGGGAGGTTAAAGGGGTGGCTGAGTAGTTGCGGAGAACCCAAGGAACCCAATCCATGAAATTAACCGACAAAGTGATCTTGATTACCGGTGCCAGTTCCGGCATAGGTCTCGAATTGACGAAGCTACTTGCCGCGTCCGGTGCGCAGCTTGTCCTGGCGGCGCGCACGGCTGCAACGTTGGACGAAGCGGTGGCGAGCGTTGCCCCCTCCGGGGTTGCCACGCTCGCCGTGCCGACCGATGTTACCAAGGAAGTCGATTGCCAGAGTGTGGTCCAAGCGGCATTGGACAAATTTGGCACCATTGATGTGCTGATCAATAACGCCGGCTATGGACCGCCGGCCAGCATCGTCGAGACGACCGAAGCGCTGTGGGACGCCACCATCGATAGCTGTCTCAAAGGTGTTTATCTGATGACGCGTGCAGTCCTGCCGACGATGTTGGCCAAGGGGGGTGGCACCATCGTCAATATCTCTTCGGTGGCGGCCAAGAATGGCTTCCCCAACCGCGCCGCCTATTGCGCCGCAAAGTGGGGCGTTCATGGCTTCACCGAAGCGCTGCGCGCCGAGGTGGGTGGTCAAAATATTCGTGCCCATCTCATCTGCCCGGCCGTTGTCGCCACCCCCTGGTGGGGCCACTCCAACGCCGCCCAACCACCGCAGGTGCTGGAAAAGATGGTTCAGCCCGAAGAGGTCGCCGAAGCGGTCCGCTGGGTCTTGACACAGCCCGATCGCATCCGCATCGACGAAGTGGTGGTCGATCTCTATGGCAACCCCTGGCAGGCGTAGCGCATGGTGCGATTCAGTTTCGCGGTAAGATTATTTTACCTCGAGTGTGCGACGCACACGGGCTGCCTCTAAGTTGAATCGCACCCCCTAGCGTCACCCCATTGACAACCACACTGCCAAATCGTATACTGGCAACTGATTGCAACGGCATCATTCTTTCTCTGTGCTCTCTATGCTCTCTGTGGCAAATTGACGTTCACCATCCCTGGAGTGAGGTTTATGAGCAATCTTCCGAACATTGATCCGCAATTCCAGTTACTCCCCGCCCCGCGTGTTGACTACAGCGCGCTCGTCAATGATTCTTTTCGCCTGGTAAAAAAACATCGCGCGCTCTGGATAGCCGGCATCTTGGCGACGCTTTTGCAGGGCGGCACAAATTTTAACCTGAACATGAATGTTGGCCAACGGGGCGGTTTTCCCACTGGTCAACCGGGGGAGCCACTCAATTTTGAGGAGTTCTTTGCTGGTACGCCGATTGCCGACATCATCGCCAATCCAATACCTTACGTCATTGGCGGTGTTATCGTAGTCGTGATCTTTGGGCTGATTCGCCTGATCTTTGGCACCTGGGCCCAAGCTGCCCTGATCAGCATGGCCAATGAGGCCGACACAACTGGAAGCACCTCGCTGGGCAGCGGTTGGCGACAGGCGCGTGGTCGTTTGCTCCCGTTGATTGGCTTTCAGTTCGTCTTGGCATTGCCGGTGATCCTGTTGGCTGTTGCTCTCTTTGCTACGCTCTTCCCACTTTGGCTTACCATGATGCGGGGCCTATTGATGCCAACACAGGGGATGGAAGCGGCCATGGGCCAGATTGATCCGGCGCAATTTTCCAGTCTCTTTTGTATGATTCCCGCCTTGGTATGCACATTTATCCCATTTACCATTCTAATATCGATCATCGAGATCTATGGCTTTCGTAGCTGCCTATTGGCGGGAACCGGTTCGTTTGCCAGTATTAGCCGCGGCTGGCGTCTCTTCCGCCAGCAGATGGGGAACACCATTCTGACCGGCGTCTTTGCGCTAATCGCTGGCTCGATCGTTGGATTGGTTGTGCTGCTGCCGATCTTCCCTTTCTGGTTTAGCATGGCTGGCCGATTTTTTGAACAAGGATTTACGCCGGATCTGCTCTGGCGTCTCGTGCCGATCATGCTCTATGCTGTTGTCGTCGGTACGGTAACCAGCGGTATCGTCCGCGCCTATTTCGCCACGCTACTGACCAAATTATACAACGTGGCGGCTGCATCTTTCACGCCACAGAACTTGCCAACCCCAGGCAATACAACTCCATAAATGTCTGAATTCAACGCTGATGACGAATGATGAAGAACAAGGAACAAAGTCTTTATGATTGCGATCAAACAACTCTCAACGACAGAATTAGAAGCGGGACTCGACGAAATCCGCCGTTCGCCCAAAGATGGCGGCCTGCTCGACTTGATCGTGCGCCGTCCACAAAGCGGTCTACGGGAAGTTTTGACCGAAGGGCAACTCGACCTGGCCGAAGGGCTCGTTGGGGATAACTGGCACGCCCGTGGTAGCTCTCGTACAGCCGATGGTTCGGCCCACCCAGAGATGCAACTTAATTTAATGAACAGCCGTGCGGCGGCGCTCGTCGCTCAAGAGAAGGAACGTTGGCAACTGGCTGGTGATCAGCTCTTTGTCGATCTAGACCTGAGCAAAGAGAATCTGCCGGCGGGTACACAACTTGCCATTGGCAACGCCGTGATTGAAGTAACCCCAGTTCCCCATACCGGCTGTGCCAAATTTGTCGAGCGGTTTGGCGCGGATGCAATGAAGTTTGTCAATTCCCCAGTGGGCAAGGAGCTATCGCTGCGTGGGATCAATGCCAAAGTGGTGCAGTCGGGGACCATCCGCGCCGGTGATCAAGTGACAAAAATTTAAAGAATTTAAGGAATCTACCCATGACTAACCGTTCAACGTTTGCATTTTTCCGTCTGCCAATCCTGCTCGTGTTCCTGAGTTTGCTGCTGGCCGGCTGCGGGCCTGGTGGTAGAATCATGCGCCACCTGCGCGAGCACATGCGCGAACATCGCGCCGAACAGCGGGCGGCGCAAGCACCCGCTACTGCGGACGGCAGCGCAATAATCGACATCTATCACTTCAGTGACTATCATAGCCACGCGCTGCCCGGCTTTGCCGAAGGTGAGCCGGACCGTGGCGGTATTGCGCGGGTGGTCGGTCTGCTCGAAGAGGCCAAAGCCACCGAGCCCAATGTGCTCGTCTTTAGTGGTGGTGACATGATGAATCTGAATAACCCCATTTGGTCTGATCTCTACACCTGTACCGAGTGGAGCTGGTTCAACGGTGTTGTCGACGGCATGGCACTGGGCAACCATGAGTTTGACTATGGGGCCGAGGCGTTTGCCAACTGCACGACCAACATCACCTATCCGCTGATTAGCAGTGGCCTGGTTTACAGCGAGACGCAAGAAGCCGTGCTGCCGGAGTATGAGATCTATGCGGTGGATGGTGTGCGGGTTGGCGTCTTTGCCGTGGCCGGTGACGATTTCCCGCGTATTGTGCAGCCGGCGTTGATCCCCGAGGGGACCCGTTGGTTGGTCGGCGAAGAGAAGTTGACCCGTGCCGCGCAGATTGTCGAGACGCTGCGCATCACCGAGGAGACAGATATTGTCATCTCGATTGGCCACGAGTCGCGCGCCGAAGATGAAGCAATGGCCAAGGCCGTGCCCGGTATCGATCTGATCCTGGGTACACACAGCCATCTCAAGGTGCCGTTGATGCAGATTGAAGGAACCGAAACCTATTTTATCTCGCCCTTTCAATATCTCGACTATGTCAGCCATGTTGTGCTACAGGTCGATAATGGTGAGTTGACCAGTGTAACGGGCGATCTGATTGCCATCAACGAAGCAACGCCAGAAGAAGATCTGCTGGCCGATAAAGTTGAGACGATGCAAGCGTCGCTTGAAGAAGAACACCCCGAGCGCTTTGAAGTGCTTGGCGAAGCTGCCACGCTTATCGACAACAGTGACATCAACCTCGGTGAAACGGGCATTGGCAACTTTGTCACCGATATTGCACGGCAGGCGGTGAATGCCCATCTGTTTCTGAGCACCAGCAGCAGCTTCCGCGCCGCCATCCCGCCTGGGCCGATTACCCAAGAAGCTTATCTGACGGCATTGCCCTATGCCAATACGATCGTCACCGCCACGCTGACTGGGGCGCAGTTATCGGACCTGTTGACCTTGAGCGCGACCAAGCGAGGCAGCGATGGCTTTAGCCAGATGAGTGGTGTGCGCTATACGCTCCACATCAGCGATACGAGTGTCAGCGATGTCCAAGTGCTCAGCGACCCGACCGACCCAAGCACCGGCTACAGTGATCTCGATCCAGAAGCGAACTATACGGTGGCAACCACCAACTTTCAAGCGCTGATTGCTGCCGACTACAAGGATATTTTTGCGGCAGCGGAAGATCTCACAGAGACGACCATCAATATCAACGAATTGGTGCTCGACCATATCCGCAACGATAGTCCAGTCAGCGCAGAAGTGGACGGACGGGTGCAGATTGTGGAGTAGTCGACAAAAAAGCAGTGGATGAATTCATTCACCCACTGCTATCCAAAACCCGTTGATCTTTGGTAATTAACTGTGGTGATCAAGCGTAGGCTGAGCTTGTCGAAGCCGAAGCGGCTCCGGCTTCGACAGGCTCAGCCTACGACAGGCTTCGACAGGCTCAGCCTACGCTTTCCGAAGTTTTCAATCAACTTCCATCAACGGGTTGGGCAGGCAATACTCAAGCTGAAACTTCCACTCCAAAGTAAAAAAGGTCCAGCTTCCATGGAGAAGCTGGACCTTTTTTATTTACCCTAAAACGTCCAAGGCCATTCCGAAGAAATAGAGTTGTTGCTAATTAAATGCTGAGGCTGAAGTGACTGTCACTGTCCACTGTGTGACCGGCTGTATGAATTGGGTTGCGGACAGTGACAGTCACCTAGATCCGTTAAAAAGGAACAATTCTAATAATTATCCACGAAGCAGCTAAAGGGCGGTGCCCTATTTGACACTGACGAAACAGTGGCGGACGCCATGTTTCTTAGTAGTTTCACGAAGCTTTGTCTTTTCTTCGTGTGCCTTCGTGAAACTTCGTGGGTAGTTTAGATTTTGGATCAGCCTAAAACGTCTAACCATTAGCGTCTTACGGTTTTGCCGCTTGTTGATCTGTCGTCTCTCCGCTCAACTCTTTGATGGCGGCCAGTAACTGTGCATCGCCACTCTCTGCTAGCTCTGTCGCGCTCATCTCTTTGACAAGACCAGGGGTGAGCAATTCGCCATCGGGGCCGAGCTTGACTTCAATATCCGGGGTAATCCCCTGCTTGCGGATCAGGCGACCATCGGCGGTCAACCATTGGCTGGTGCCCAACAGCAGCGCCGAACCATCGTCCAGCATAAAGGTTTGCAGCACTGTACCGGTGCCAAAGGTCGTTTCTCCAATCAATGCGCCCCGTTTTTGATCCTGAATCGCACCGGCTAAAATCTCCGAAGAGCTCGCCGAGCCGGGGTTGATCAGCACGACCATGGGAATATCCTGTGCCACGCCGCCGCGCTGCACCCGAAAAACACGTCGTCGACCATCGGCATTCTCTTCCTGTAAGACATTGCCCCGCTCTAAGAATTGGCTGGTCACACCAACTGCTTGGGTCAAAAGGCCACCAGGGTTGTTGCGAATATCAAAGACCAACTCTTCGGCACCGGCCGCTTTGATCTCGTTGAGCGCACTGACGATCTCATCTTTGGCATTGGCGCTGAATTGGCTGAGCCGCAAGAAGGCGATCTTGCTATCGGGCAGCATCGTCCACGAAACCGCCGCCACCTTGATCTCCCCGCGCACAATCGTAATATCTTCGCTGCCTGTTGCCTCTTCGTGGAGCACGGTCAGCGTCACTTCGGTCCCTTCCGGTCCCCGAACAAGGTCAACGATCTCGTCGAGTGAGGCGGAAGTCACATCTTCGCCATTGACGCCTAGGATGATGTCACCCGCCTTAATACCGGCCTCAGCGGCCGGTGAGCCGTCGAAGGGAGCCACAATGATCGGCAGCCCATCGCGCACGCCTAACTGCGCGCCAATGCCAAAGAAGCTACCGGACATATCACTCTGCTGTCGTTTTAACTCATCGGCTGTTAGAAACGTGGTGTGCCCTTCATCGCCCAGCGCCTTGACCAAGCCGGTAATTGCACCATAAGTCAACTCAGTCGAGTCGAGAATATCCCTATCAACAAAGTGATCTTGAATGATGCCCCACGCCTGCCAAAAGGTCTCAAACCCAGCTGGTGTTGCATCCGCCGCGTGCGCCGGCGCGCCGCCGACAATCGTTCCTGCGCCAAACGCCGCGCTGATAATAATGAGAAGTGCAAAGATGTGCGCTACTTTTCGTCGTGTCAAACCCTGCATATTGCTCTCCGTCCCTAACAAACAACACTAATTTCTCTGGGGCAAACGTAACTATTCCGCCAACATTTCTCATTGTCCTGCCACAGAGACTACAGAGAAAAGCACTTCTTGTCTTCCGTGTTCTCTGTATTCTCTGTATTCTCTGTGGCTTAGATTAATGGGTCAGTCAACTAGCTCGACCTCTGGGTTACCCTCAGACTCTCGGCTTATTGAATTGGTTTACTATACTTTACTTCGGTCGATCCCTTCAAACTTCCCAGCATCCGTTCAAAGAATAACCACGATTCCTTAATGCCAGATAGGAGTGTGGTGAGAGAACGAGCAGAATGGGGGGCGACCTTTACCGTTGCAGGATTGGTAGAAAGATCTCGGAGCGTACCGGCAGGCCGCAGATGACTGCATAAACCGAGACATGAATATTCCCGCCGGGCAAGGTTGTGCCGGTTTGGCCCACGGGTTCGATGCGCACAACATGGGGTGCGGCCGGCAGATCGCGAATTTCTAGAAAACGAATAAAGAGATTGGGGGCGCGGCCATAGGTGTTGCCACGCCAGCGTTCGGTGCCATCGACCAAAACGCGCGCCCAGCCATCGTTTTCATCGCCCCAAAATTGTACCCCCACCATTGTACTCGATACCATACAGACCCCCTCGGCCCACTGATCCGTGCTGGTTAAGGCGAGCACCGGATCGTAGCGGCGGGCGCTGTCGCTGGCATAGATGCGTATCTGATCCGAACTCCTGGGTTGGCTCTGATAAAAGCTAGACCAACTTTTGCCAATCCGACTATCATTTTCAGCATAGGCGATGACCGGGACAAGATCCTCTTCGTAAATGGGATCGCGTTCGAGCAGGCGAATGGAACCGGAGAAGGGGGTTGGCGTATTGGTTGGCAATCCAGTGGGCGTTGCTGTTGGTGGAATGGAGGTCGGTGTCAAGACGATGGGTGCCGCGATCGGGGACGCAGTGGCGACTTGTGCCTCTTCTAACTGGGAAACAATCTGTGCCAGGTATTGGCGAAAGATCGTGGTTGATGTACCGGTGGGGGGAATGTGCGTTGCTGTTGAAACAGCCGGTTGCTGGGGCGTGGCACCTCCTGGCAGCGGCACCGCGATTGCCACCCGTCGCGTGGCAATCGCGGTGCCGCTGCCGGGTGTTGATTGGCGTACAGGCGTCGCTCTGGTCGCTGCGGCTTGGGTAGCCGGTAGTTGCGTGGCAGAAAGGGTACGCGTGGGGGCAGCAGTTGGGCTTTGGGTGATCGGCAGCGGAGTTGCGGTTGCGGATTGGATGGTTGCGGGTAGGTCGGTTGGCGTTGATGCTGGCGTGTCCAGAACTGTGGGCTCAGCCGTTGCCTCACCGATGATGATGGGATCAAAAATATCGGTTGGACGACCACAGCCACTGCTGACTATCAACAGAACGCTCATGGCGACAACCGCTGGCACTATGCGCAGATAAAAGTGTAATCGTTCCGCTGCAATCAAGGATGCCCCCTTTTATCCTTTTTTGAGATTCAGAGAATATTTTGGAATTATAGTATAATACAGCACCCCGACTTTAGCAGTGTTAAATATCCATTGCTGGACGGCAAATAGCGTTTGTACCGATTCACCGCCAGCCTCACTGTTAGTAAGGTAAGGGCTGCTGGTTCTCACGCTCTAGCGTCCAACATGGCCACTCATGTGTATCGAGCTCAGCATTTCAGGAACACTACAGCGGATTTTGGTAGCAACTGATTCGCAATTTCATAAGTTAACCTGCTGTTTCATTACAAACTTGTCGATTCAAGCGCCATTTTCCCCTAGAATTCAGGGTGCGCTGCGGAAATCAGTTGCTTCTCGGGAACCCTATGGGTGCCGTTGTACTGTTGGTTACCGCCCTTATTCCTTAGCTCGATACACATGCAGCGTCCAACATGGCCACTGGACGCTGGAGCGTCCTAGCGGACATTCCACGCTAGAGCGTGGAACGAGTTTTCACGAACGTAGTGGCAGTGATCCCCGGCCCTTCCTCGCTAGCAGGAGAGGTTGGCGGGGGTTGTATCGTTATAGTTACCCACAATCAGGAGAGGTCAAAGATGGATCGATATCGCGTCAAACCCGCCGGCAAGGTTCACCTCGACAAGTGGGATCCGGCTGACAAGAGTCTTTGTGAGGAGGGCAAAAAGGCGGGCGAAAAGCAGATTGCCGTGCTGAATGAAGAATTAGAGGCCTTGCAAGAGCTGCTTTATGCCGAAGGAAAGCACAAAGTTCTAATCGTCTTGCAAGCGATGGATACTGGCGGCAAAGATGGCGCGATCCGCCATGTCTTCGAGGGCGTTAACCCGCAGGGGGTCAAGGTCGCCTCTTTCAAGCAGCCCACGCCGACAGAGTTGGCCCATGATTACCTCTGGCGCGTGCATCAACAGACGCCCGGCAACGGTGAAATGGTGATCTTTAACCGCAGCCACTATGAAGATGTGCTGGTGGTGCGTGTCCATGAATTGGTTCCAGAGGAAGTCTGGCGAAGACGCTATGAGCAGATCAACGCTTTTGAAAAGCTGCTGGCCGATGAGGGGACAACGATTCTAAAATTTTATCTGCATATTGATCTCAATGAGCAGAAGGAGCGGCTACAGGCCCGTTTGGAGGATCCGCAAAAGCAGTGGAAGTTTGCCAGCGGTGATCTGGCCGAACGCAAGCGCTGGTCCCAGTACATGGCCGCCTATGAAGAGATGCTGGAGAAGACCAGTACCCCATACGCGCCGTGGTATGTCATTCCTGCCAACCGCAAATGGTATCGCAATCTGCTGATTCTCCAGATTATGGTCGAGACCTTAAAGGGGCTTAAAATGGCGTATCCACCTGCTGAAGCAGGTTTGGCGGATATTGTTATCGAATAAGGCAAATCTAAATTTAATTGATCCACCAACAATACCTTCGCCAATTTCAGAAATTAGAGCCGTCATTCCTGCGCAGGCAGGAATCCATCTTCATGTTACACGAGTAGATTCCTGCCTGCGCAGGAATGACATCTGGAAATTTCCGCCAAAACAAGGTTTGGC
>DAOUCA010000093.1:0-29988 GCA_034432375.1 Caldilineaceae bacterium | reverse complement strand
AACAGTGTCATCTTGTGATACTGTTGCACAGTCTTACGAAATGCCTTACGGTCCACAGGAATCTGTCATTCTTGCGTAGGCAGGAGTGACATAATCGCTTTGTAAGATAGTGCAACAGTATCACAAGATGACAAGATGACAAGAGTGCTGGTGCCTATACTCCAGCGTAGGCACCTTCCCTGACGCTCCAGCGCCGAGTGCTGCTGCACTCGGCTATCTTCCGCACAACTCAGCCTATGCTCGATTGCCGGAGTCAATTTTGACCTTTATGGGCAGACCACACAGCGATCTCCTGCATTTTGTGGCCCGCTTGGATTGTCGCGCAAAAGATGCTGCTGCTATAATAGGTAATAGTTGGCAATTTTTGCGCAGTAGATTTTACGCAGTAGATTTTACATAGTGGAGGAACGCTGCTTGAAATTTGGCCTTTACTTCTTTATGGCGCTCGACAACATGAGCCAACACAAGCTGCGCACCCTGCTTACGTTGTTGGGGCTCGTCGTTGGGATCTCGTCCGTCTTGGTGATGACGGGGATCGGGCGCGGCTTTGCGCTTGGGGCCGAAGAGCAATTGGCAACGCTCTTGCCCAATAAGATCTCCGTGCGCCAGGGCTATAGTCCCGATGCGCCCCCCGTTTCGTTGACCATGCGCGAAGTTGCGCTGCTCGAACGCATGATCGGGCAAACCGCAATTACCGCCGTTGCGCCAAAAAAGCAGCTCTGGGATCTGCAAATTAAAGGGGTCGATCCGCAGTTTGGCGGGGTGATGGTGACGGCAACCACCGCCGACTATCTGCAAACGGTTAAGCTGAACTTTCAGCAGGGGCGCTTTTTTAATGCCGAAGAAGCGCATACCGGTCAATTTGTGGTGGTGGCCAGCCAAAGCGCTCTCGATATGTTGCAACAGAGTGGCCAAAGCGATCTGTCGACGATCCAAATCGATAACAAGCCGTTTCGTGTCGTTGGCGTGACGGAGTCAGACAATGGTCCTTTTTCCTTTGGCATGCCGGAGCTTTTTATCCCGATTGATCTGCTGCAGCGTGAAGTGAATAGCCAAAGTCTCACCGTCGACAATGGCTCGTTGGTGGTCGACGAGATCGTGGTGATGGCCCAAGATGTTGCCCATTTGGCCCAAGCCAAGCGCGATATCGAGCGCACCATGCGTCTGCGTTATGGGCTGACGGCAACCCAAGGCAACAACTTTGAGATCTGGGTCGAAGGCGAAATTTTGGATTTCGCGCAGAACTTTAACCAGGGCTTTACCTTGGTATTAGGCGGCATTGGCGCGGTGGCGTTGGTGGTCGGCGGCATTGGGATCATGAATATTCTGCTTGCCTCGATCACCGAACGCACCCGCGAAATTGGTCTGCGCAAGGCGATCGGTGCCAATAACCGTGATATTCTAATCCAATTTCTGATAGAGGCAATTACCATCTGCCTGGCTGGTGGTCTGCTTGGGGTTGCCTTTAGCTATGGGGTCGGCGCAATCATCAACTACTTCACCGGCGGTGCGGATTCGATGATCGGCTTGCGTGTGGTGATCGACCTGCGCTCGGTGATGATTGCCGCCATCAGTAGCACCCTCTGTGGCGTTGTCTTTGGTCTCTATCCAGCTCTCCGTGCCATGCGGCTCAATCCAATTGAGGCCCTACGCACGAGTTAGATCGTGCTCCCAAACACCAAGGGTCCGTCCAGAAATAACATACCTGATTTTATAAGTATCCCAGTGTAATTCAAAACAAATCCGATACTTTATTTCTGGACAGACCCCAAGGCCATTCTAAGAAATAAGTGATCCACGAAGACACACGAAAGCACACGAAGAAAAGCAAATATTCGCGGTACTTATTTTTTAGAGTGGCTTATTTGTTTCGTGCATCAAGATTCAGTATCATACACGCAACCTTTGAGTTCTTATGAAAAAACGTCGTCGTCGTCGCTGGTTTTGGTGGGTATTATTCCTGCTGTTGCTCTTGGCAGGGCTCTACGTTGCCAATCGGCGTTTTCACTGGATCCCCTTGCCCGGCGAAGCAGCTTCTGATCTGCAATTCGCAGAGGGGCCATCTCCCGCACTCGATCCCATCACTGGCCTTCCTCTGCCGCAGACAAGCCCGGTCCAACGGGCTGCCGACTTTATTCCCGATCTGACGGTGGGCGGCAAGCTCGAATTCCGCACAGTCCACGAGATCAAAGCACCCTTTGATGAGACGGTGGATGCCGTGTTGGTGACCAATGGCGCGCTGGTCAAAGCCGGTACACCGCTGCTCGCTCTCAAAATCGACACGCTAAACGATGAGCTAAACAGCGCCTGGCTGACGCTTACCAAAGAACGGCAGGCGCTGACCGATCTGGTCAAAGAGTCGTCGACCACGGCGCTCATGGAAGCCAATGCCGAATTGTTGAGCGCGCAAGAGGAGCTACGCAAGCTGCAAGAGGGGCCATCCGCAGCCGACCGCGGTGCCGCGCAGTTGGCGATCAGTGACGCCCAACTGACCTATGAAGAGTTGGTCAACCGTAACGATCCCAATGCCAAAGTGGTACGCGTGGCTCGGTACAATTTAAAGCAACAAGAGAACGAAGTGCAGCGCGCCCAAACTGCGTACAATGCAATATCGTGGCGTGGGGATATCGCCGCTTCTGCTGAGGCGGCTGCTTTGCAAAGTGCAACCATTGCCCACGAAAATGCACGAGATGCCTATGACGAAGCGATCAAACCCCCCACGGAGCTAGAAGTGCAAAAGGCACAGAATGCGATTGCGCAGGCGCAAAGTGCTTACGACAAACTTTTTACCGCGGCGACAGCCGCCGAGATCGAGCAAGCCAAAGTGCGGGTGGCCAAAGCCGAAGAACGGTTGGCCGAGGTGCAAGCTGGCCCTACCTCGTTGGCGGTCCAAGAGGCTGAAAATAATGTTGTCACTGCGCTCAATGGAGTAGAAACGGTGCGCACCAAACTGCGTGGCGCGGGCGCGCTTGCTGCACCGGTGGATGGGCAAGTGGTGAAGTTGCCGGTGAGCGCCGGGGATGTCGTCAAAGAAGGGGACACCGTGGCCATCGTGGTCGTCCCCGATGAATTTAAGCTGACGTTGGCGGTGAGCGAACTCTTTATCCTGCGCATCGAGCCGGGAATGGCTGTCAATATTGCGCTCGATGTCTTGCCCGGCCAGCCGATCACCGGCACCGTTACCGTCATTGCCCCGCCCGATGTGCAGACGGGAGCTGATCAGAACAACGGTGGCCAGAGCGGCACCCAACTGACCACCTATCCGGTCACCGTTGCTGTAGCGCAGAGCGCCATTGCGGCGCGGCTGCGGGCTGGCATGAGTGCGCAGGTTACCTTTGTTGGCTCCAATCAATTGCCGCCCGATAGTTGGCTGGTGCCCACCAATGGGTTGGAGATCGTGCGTGAGGGGGTTGGCGTGGTCCAACTGATGCGGGGCGATGCGCCAACCCCACTCGAAGTCGAAGTGACCGACCAGGTGCAGGGCGAATGGGTGGTGGTCATCTCGCCAGATTTACAGGATGGGGATCTGGTCGTTGGCTCGACCTCCTCGTTCCTGGATCAGCAGCCGAGCCCCTTTGGGCCGTAACCGTTTTTCATAACAGAGCGTACAGTTATTCCAAGAAATAAATTACCCAGGCGTAGGCGCCTAGAAGGCCACCGACCCTCGCGGGCGACCGTAAGGGTACGCCCCTACGGAATATAATGTTTCTGGGTAACTACTCAGCCTTTGAATCAATTCAAGGCTGATAGCGCAAGTCGGCTTAAGCCGACTTCGGTTGTTAGCCTGAACTTTTGTTCAAGGCAACCCATGCCTGAGTAGTTACTGTTTCTGGAACGGCATCAAGGATCGAGACCGAGCAATGAAACATCTTTTATTTGCGGCAGTGATCATGCTTACGCTGCTCACATCCGCCTTGCTATCCCCCCCAATCACTATCGCACAGTCGACCGATCAGGTTGCGGTTGTCAGCGCGCAGGGGGGGCTCTTGCAAAGTGCTGATCAGCAAAATCCGGTCTCCTTGGTACCGGGTGCATTGCTCTCTGTGCAAGGGCGCAGTGCCGATAGCCAATTTCTCTATGTGCAGACAGAGGATCGGCGGCGTGGGTGGGTCGATGTCCACGTGCTGCTTGTGGTGAATGTCAGTAAGCTGCCGATTTTCGAGACGGCGCAGGCGACAACCGATACCATGCTGCCGGCAACTGCGCCGCTCACTGCCACGACCATGATCGCCAGCGCCAATGGCCCCGAGACGTTGACCTTGTTGGCCACCCCAGTGCCAGCTACCGACGGCACAACGTTGGTCGCCACACCAGCCTCTGCCATCACCGCGCGCGTGACTTTGCACGACAGCCGACTCAATCTGCGCGGCGGGCCAAGTGCCGCCTATCCTGTCGTGGCCAAAGCCGAACCGGGAAGCCATTGGTTGGTGATCGGGCAGACCAAAGCTGGCGATTGGTTGCAACTGCAAGCAGAGGAAGGCAGCGAGAGCGGTTGGGCGGCCATGACCTATTTGCAGCTTGAAGGGGGCGGTGCACTGCCGGTGATCACCAATTTCCCACCACCGCCCACCGCTGTAGCTAACACAGCGATGAGCACCGAGCGCATTCTGCTACCGACGCCAGCTGCGATGGCACCAAGCGCGCAGCTTGTAAGCACGGGTGTGACTACGGCGAGCCCCGCCGTTGCCCCAGGAAAGACGGGGCTCGCCGGTTTACTGGCCTTTCAGGATCGTATCGGGGGCACGATCTATCTCTATGATTTAAATCGAGATACTCTGCGTCCGCTCACCGGTGGCATTGACCCGGCGCTTAGCCCGGATGGGCAACGGGTGGCCTTTACACGCGATGGGGGCGAGGGTGGCTTATATGTGATCAACAGCGATGGCAGCGGTGAGCAACGCATTTACAACGATCATCCCCTGCTGCGCGCCCCAAGCTGGAGCCCGGATGGTCAATGGATCGTCTTTAGTCGCGCCAATGGCTTTGAGGATTGCCGCGTAGTGCGTGGAAGTGTCTGTCTGCCCGACGACGCCATCCTTGAATCGCTGCCCGAAGGCTTGCGCAATGATGCGGAGACGCATAACCTGGTCAAAGGGATCCCCAACCAACGCACCTACCATACCGTGCTATCCCGGATTGCCCCCGACGGCAGCAGCTATCGCGATATCCCGGCGCTCGACTATGCCGCCGCGCCTGATTGGAATGTCGCGGGTATTGTCTACCAGAGTAACGCCGGGATTCAACGAACAGCCGACGAAGCCGATGTGCGCAGCGTCGAGATCGCCAACGACCCGCTCACCGGCTATTTCCATGATCCCGATTGGCAACCCGGGGGCGGGCGCATTGCCTTTCACCGCAAGCAGGGCAGCCATTGGGAGATCTATGGGGTAAACGCCGATGGTTCGGGGCTCGTCGCCTTGACGCGACCGGTGACGGCGCTTGTCGACGAATTGCCAAGCAACGTTTCGCCGGCGTGGAGCCCCGATGGGCAACAGATCATCTATTTGAGTAATCGCAACTCGATTGAGTCGGCAGGCGCGTGGCATTTCTGGGTGATGAATGCCGATGGCAGCGAGCAGCGTCTGTTGCCGATCGATGTGGTGCTCGATTACACCTTTTCGTCGGAGCAGATGGTGAGTTGGGCGGCACCATAGTTGTTCACGTTTGCCTAGAACCCCCCCCTGAAATTCGGTTGTGGCTCCAGCCATCTCACCGACAGGAGCGGTAGACACAGAGACTTTTCGTAGATATAAAATTGACATAGCGGAGGCTGAGCCGCTTTGGCTTCGACAAGCTCAGCCTCCGCTTTCCAGAGACTTTTTGCATTTCACTTAAGACGCGCTGCGACGGTTGGTGATCTTGCGTAGGATCGCCATTACTAGCTTGGCCTCATCAATTGTCAAGGCGGCGCGGTAGGCGATCTGGCGCAGTGAACGCATAACCGTGGCGGGGCTATAGCGAAAAAAGCCAAGCGCGGTCAAGGCCTCTTCACCCAAGGCAAAAAGTCGTTCTAATTCTGCTTGAGTGGCAAGCGGTTCCGTGATTGTGGCTGGCACCTGTTCCCCTACAACCGCGGCCATACGAACTTCGTATAGAAAAAGCAACACCGACTGTGCCAAGTTGAGCGCTGGATAATCGGGATTGCTGGGCAACATCGCCACGAGATGGCAGCGGTCAAGTGCCTGGTTGTCAAGTCCATCATCTTCCTGGCCAAAGAGCAGGGCAACCCGCCCTTGCGCACTTTTAGCGATTAGGTCAGTTGCCAATCCGCGCACATCCTGGGTCTGTGGCCGCTTGTGATGGGTGATCGCTGCCGTTCCCACCACATAGACCATCTCCGCTAACGCCATATCAAGATTCTCGTAAATGGTCATGCCAGCCAAAATATCTTCGCAACGGTGCGCCACCCGTAAAAGTTCATCGTGCGTAAAGGGTTCCGGCTGGACCAGGCGCAGGTCGCTGATCCCCATGTTCTTCATAGCGCGTATCACTGCGCCGACGTTGCCTGCCTCTTGTGGTCGATGCAGCACGATAGTAACCGCGTCTAAGGCATTGGCTGCACTGTCTATTCCGTCTGCATTTTGAGGTACCATTGAAATCTCACTTTTTCTTTACTCATTGGCTATCTCATGAAGTTCCCCATCCCGACTGCCGAGATAGTAGCGGGTGTTACTTAGCACAGTGGTCGGCATGATCAAAAGATCGGGATAGAGATCGCCATCCTGCCACCAATAATGCACGTAAGCGGCGGGTAGATCCATCAACGTATCGTAATTGAAGGAGGCGTTAATATTTGCACTCTGCTGGTCATTGACTGTCACCACAATCATTGCGGCACCGTTGTCGCCGTCGACCAGTGCACGTACGGCCAAAGTGACCGCCTGAGCGCCAACGTGGTAATGGTACCGACTAATACAGCTACCCAGGCAGCTATCCAGCCGGCGGTTCCATCGCAAGTATACTAAGCCACCTGCAACCAAACCTATGATCAATCCGTATAGCACTAAATTCTTTTGCATGTTCGTTATTGTCCGATCTTTGTCGGGTGAAGGCAAATGGGGTAGCATAGAACTACACATATTTCCTTACAGAATCATAAGAAATATGCGAAGACTTCCGGGCTCATCTGTGAAACGTGTGAATTGCCAGAGACCATGATAGACCACTCTGGTGCGTAACTCACACCTTCGGCTGATGAGCGAAATTCCGTATTGAGATGTAAGAGTGAGGAATGTGGATATGGTTTGGAGTACACTGATTCTATTTGTTGTTGGCTTGGTTGTGCTGGTCGTTGGCGCAGAGGTGATGGTACGCGGCGCGTCGCGCTTAGCGGCCGCCTTTGGTATCTCTTCCCTGGTTATCGGGCTGACTGTGGTCGCCTTTGGCACCAGTGCACCGGAATTGGCGGTGAGCGTGCAATCGGCCATCAATGGGCAAGCCGAATTGGCGTTAGGCAACGTCATTGGGAGCAACATCGCCAATATCTTGCTGATTCTGGGTATGGCAGCCCTCACGGTTCCCTTGCTTGTCGCCTCGCAGCTTGTGCGGTTCGATGTGCCGCTGATGATTGGCGCATCAATTCTCGTTTATCTCATGGGGCTAGATGGGGTACTCACTCATTGGGACGGCTTGGTGCTCTTCCTTGGGGTGATCGCCTATACGACCTGGCTGATTTTGCAAAGTAAGCGGGAACAGAAGGCTGTGCGTGAAGAATTTGATGCAGCCTTTGACGAAGGCAAGGAGAATGGCTGGTATGGCTCTCTGCTCAATCTTGCCCTGGTGGCGGGGGGCCTCGTTATGTTAGTCGTTGGTGCGCAGTGGTTGGTCGATGGTGCTGTGACCATGGCGCGGTGGTGGGGGATCAGTGAACTGGTCATCGGTCTGACTGTTGTTGCGGTTGGTACCTCATTGCCCGAGATTGCCACATCGGTGGTTGCTGTTTTGCGTGGCGAGCGTGATATCGCCGTTGGCAATGCGATTGGTAGCAATATCTTTAACCTGCTCTCGGTTTTAGGCGTTACGAGTTTAGTGGCACCCTCGGGTATTGCTGTGCCGGCTGGTGTCATGGCCTTTGATCTGCCGGTAATGATCGCCGTTGCCATTGCCTGTCTGCCAATCTTTTATACAGGCAATCTTGTGGCGCGCTGGGAAGGTGCCATCTTTCTTGCGTATTACATCGCCTATGTTCTGTATCTTGTGATTGATACGACCAATCACAGCTCGTTACCCCTTTACAGCACAACGATGCTGCTCTTTGTTGTGCCCTTAACGATGATCGGGCTACTTGTCTCTTTCTGGCGCGATGTACGCAGCCGACGCATTGCAGCCACTGCCGAACCGTAATTTCTCTCCAAGCTGCCTCTGCTTGGGTCGTATTCAAAGGCTACTCCAGAAAAATAAGAATCCATAAATATTTGCTCTTCTTCGTGTGTCTTCGCGGATCATTTAATTCTTGGAATAGCCTAACACAAGACAAATGCCGGATGGTGCCACCATCCGGCATTTGTCTTGTGTTAGGTGAATAAATAGAATGTCTTATACCTGTTATAATTGTGTTTGTAAGTAGGCTGTAGTAATCTATCTGCTATCTGTAAACAATTGTCAGCAGACCGTATGGCAGTCGGTAAGAAAGTTTACTAACACCTATCGGCCGCTCCCTAGTGCTGTGAACATTTAATTTTAGAAATCACCACACAGGTATGATCTGCTCGGGCTTTCTAAAAATTAAGCAGCCAGACAACTAGGTGTGGATAAAGTGTGGATAAAGTGTAGATGAATTGCCGCACGGTTGCGTTCTGCTGATTATCAATGAACCCAAAAAGGTAGATGGCCCATGAAGCAGCCTCTTGGCATTCGCGTTGACTCGCCATTGCGGGTTTGGTTGTTTGTGGTACTGGTCACGCTATTTGCCGCCATTTCCTCCTTGATTGTCGTCGCCCTTGTGCTTTGGCTTAGCGGTTTTGGTACACCGCCTACCACCTATCTGATTGCCGGTGTGGTTCCGCTACTTGTCGTGCCACCGGTGACCTACGTTCTCGCGCAGATTGCCTATGAGCTGACTTGCACGCAAGAAGAGCTGTTGCGGTTAGCCAACACAGATGAGTTGACTGGTCTTTACAATCGACGTGTATTCGTGGATCAAGGCAATGCGCTGATTAGTGAAGCAGCGCTGTCTGGTCTCTTTGTTGGCTTACTGATGATCGATGTGGATAATTTTAAGCAAGTAAATGATTCATTCGGCCATGCTGCTGGCGATGACGCATTGCGCTATTTGGCTCAAACCATTGTGGCCTGCGCCGCTCCCGGCGATGTTGTGGCGCGTTTTGGTGGCGACGAATTTGCTGTGTTGCGAAATAATGCAACGTATGAGGAGATGGCCAAGCTGGCAAAAGTGCTTAGAAGTGAACTAAGACAGAATTGCTTTATCTATCGCAACATACCACTGACATTGGCGATTAGTATCGGTATGGCTGACACGGAGCGTTATTCTACGTTTGATAGCTTGCTCTTGGCGACGGATATTGCGCTATACGAGGACAAAGCAAAGCAGCGCCAAACGGAATTGCTAGACCACACCAATGGACATCATTCGCACCCGTCAATCAGCCTGGCAGAGCCGGTAGTTCAGTAGGACAGTGGGCCAGTGAGACAGTAGGCCAGTAAGACAGTAAGACAGTGAGACAGTAACTGACCCACTGCCCTACCGGCCCACTGCCCTACCGGCCCACTGCCCTACCGGCCCACTGTCCTACTGTCTCACCGGCTAATTATTGGCCTATTGATGCCATTATGTACTAGCGCTCGGCTGCTATCCAAATGCGTCCATCCTCGCCTTGCCGTTGCACGGGCTGATCGAGTGGTTGCGCAATGCTTTCGCCGTTGGCCGCGGCTGCGCTCACTGTTGCGTCAATGGCAACAAGACTGACATCATCGACATAGAGTGTACTATCGAGGAAACGGTCTGTCTCCGCCCGTACTTCCAATGTAACGGTGGCACCAGCATAGCGCTGCAGATTAACACGGCGGCGTTGCCAAGTGGTGGTGCTGCTGGGTTGACAGAGGTCGAATTTGTCAATGACCCGATCATCGAGAACAATACCGCCAAAATCATAGCCACAATCATCAGAAGAGTCAATCACCACCCAATATTCCAGGATTGGTACATTCGTTGGAATGGTCACCACTTGAAATACGTAGGCAACCTCGCGTTGAACTCCACCCAACATGACAAATTGAGAACCGCTTAACGCCGTCATATCAGAGATACCACTCTGGTAAACGAGCGGGCGCCCCTGTAGCGAAAATTCCTGCCAACTGTTGCTGCTCGCTGCTTCAAAACTCCCACTGCTTACCCCAAAGAAGTTAATTTTAGAGACAAGTGGTAGATAGATTGTCATTGCTGCTTGCATGGGTCGAGTAGGCGGATCGGTAGCCGGCTCTACGGTCTTCAAGATAACTGGTGTCACTGTGGGCGCATCAACCACCGGCATTGGAGGAGCCGTTGGCACAAAGGTGCTGGTTGGTGTAGGCAAGGTTGTGGGGATCAGGGTGCTGGTCGGTATCAGCTGGTTTATGGCGTGCGTCGGAGCTGGCACGGTTGCGTCTGGACCAGTTGCTCCGACCGTTGTAGGGGTGCTGCCGAGGATGCTGCTTGGCGTTGGCGTTATGCTGGGGATGGCTGTAGGGGTAACCGTGGGGATCGTGAGAATGGGAATATAGGTGTGAATCCAGGCTGCGTAGTTGGAGACGCGTGTGTAGACGCCATAGTAGTTTGGTTCGGCGCAGCCATCTCCCCAGCTGACAATGCCAACCTGCATCCACTGTGCCGCTCTCTCATCAAAAACCATCAGCGGTCCACCGCTATCGCCTTGGCAGGAATCGATCCCCCCACTCTTGCTCCCGGCGCAGATCATATTGTCGCTAACTTTTTCGTTGAAAATGCCATAGGATTGGCGACAGGTGCGCAGATCAACCAGCGGTACTGTCACCTGACGCAACAGATCGCTGGCGCTGCCTTGCTCCGTCACTCCCCAGCCGATAACGGTAGCCGGTTGCCCATGACTTTCCAAGGCACGTCGGTCAGGCGTCAGCAGGGCGATTGGTAGATCGTTGACGGGGGTTACGAGCTGGAGTAGGGCCAAATCATTGTCAAAGCTGTTGCCTGTGTAGCCCGCATGGCGAATAATTTGCTGGATATGTACGCGGGTGCCATCTCTGCCATTCAGACGGTGGCGACCAATTACAATATCGATCTCAGCGGCCGTGCGCGGGCGTCCGCCCATGTCATAGGTGCAGTGTGCCGCCGTTAACACCCAGTCAGCTTGGATCAATGAGCCACCACAAAATTGTCCCTGTTCGACATTGCTATTGTCGGCATAGACGAGGGCGACCATCCACGGCCAAGCGCCGGTCGGCGCATCCTCGCCGCCAATGATGGTAGGACCATTGGGATTGTACGCCACTGCGCGCCCGTTGCGATTGCTTTGCCATTCGATTTTATCTGCATGGACGCTGGCAGGAGCATGGGCGCTGGCCGCTGCCATGACAATCTGCCGATTCCCAACCCAATTTGGCAAAAGTACACAAATGATTAAAACAAGGGTACCATTTACCCACATCTTCCGCGGGGAATGCATGAACTAACTCCTCTATCCGAGTCGCTTATCGCTGTGCTGCTCCACTAATTTATCTGCTGCTGCGCACCCCTGGACATGGTAGGATGGCAACACAAATAACGGTGGCGACCCCTCGTCGGATCAATGACGTAGGTGCTGCACCGAGAAGCGACTGACGAACTTGCTCTATTCGCGTTCAGTAGATAGCAGGAATGTGGGTTTGGTGGCTGTTGCGTATTGCTCTAACGATTGGCACAGATGAAGCAACGGTTTGTCATTTGCCCGCTTATTGTAAGAGTAATAACGCTATGCTCATCGCTTTGGTAAGGGCTTTGCTCGATCAACCTCTCTGTGTAGTAGTTGATCGATTACGCCAGTTATCATCGGGCGAAGAGGGTCCAATGTGAGAACAGGTAGTACTGTGCGAACAATAGAACAGCATAGCATACAGAATTGGCGCTGGCAACAGATATTTCACGTAAATATCAAATTGTAAGCGGGTTGCAAAGGAAGATAACTGTGTCCTAAAACACACACATCCCATAGTCCACCCCATCGCGCCCAATCCCAATCTCCTGTAAACTGCCCTTGTCACCCCGATGTGACAAGTGTCAAACAATCCCTCGTTCATCATACAGGAGGCTCAACAATGTCCCGTTCGACTACCGACCGACCCAAACCGTTGCTGCTGCAACGACTCCTCGCGCTCTTTGTCATCACAGCTATGCTATTGACAACTACTTTTGGGGCTGCACCCACTGTGCAAGCTGCCCCTGTGGCCCGCCCCGTCGCTGAAGCCACCACCACAGATGCCGCCCTCACCATTGTTGAAGTCGCTGCCCCCAACATCAACTGTATCTTTGACGCCGACTGCACCATCACCGTTGACGACCTCGCCGATCACTTTTTGCCGCCTGCCGCTTCCGGCGATGCGTTCCTGCAATCCCGCCTCTTTCCCACCGGAGAAGCGGGGACAGCCGGTGCCGGGCTTTACCCCTATCTCTATCGCATCGACCTGCGCAATGCCGTCGGCGTCACCGCTGCCTCCTGCGTGACAACAATGCAGATCGACTTTGGCCCAATCCAGTCGCTCGACTACAATGGCGACGGCAAACTGGAGCAGATCTTTGTCGTCACCAAGGGTGGCTTGGGCAACATCAAACCCGCCGCCGCCGTCCAGAGTGGCGACACGATCACCTTCCGCTTCGACCCAGCGATCTGTGTCGGCGGACGGACTGGGGATAGCTCCTTCTTCTTCGGTCTCGCTTCCACCCACCCAGCACAGGTAGTGCCCGCCCATCTCACCGGCACCCTTGGCCTCGACAACACCTTGCGCGCCAAGGCGCCCAAGCGCCCCATCGGCGATATCGCTTATATCCTCAAAGACGATACCGCCACGGCGGCTGCTTTCCAGAGCTTGCTCAGTGGTGAAGGCTACAGCGTCGACTTTATTCCGTTGTCTGCCCTGAATAGCACCAATCTCAAGCCCTACAAGCTGATTATCATCGCCGACGATACCGGTTACCTCGAAAGTTGGGGCGCTGCTGCCGACCAATTCAAAACAATCTTCGATGTGGCGATTCCCGTGCTCGGTCTTGGCGAAGGGGGTTACGCTTTCTTTGGCCAACCCGGCGGCATGACCATCGGCTGGGGCAATGGCTGGCATGGCAATCAGCAGGAAGTGAAACCTGTCGCCGGGCTATCCTATTACACCAACCCGCATGATCTGAGCGCGCTGCTCGGTGGCCCGATCAAGCTCTACAATGAGCCGGTCAACGAAGTCGCGATCAATCTGCCCGAAGCCAAGCCCTACGTCACCGTCATGGGCTGGGAGCCATCAGATGGGGCTCATGCTTCACTAATTGCCGAGAAGCTCTACGAAAATACCCTCTGCTACCAACTGTGGGGCTTTAGCGCCGGCCCCCGCTTGATGACCCCCGAAGGGCTGCGGCTTTTTGCCAACGCCGTGCGCTATGGCATCAACAACTGTCCACCGGCCCAACGCGCGCCAGAAGTGAAGTTGCCCGAGCAGCCGATCTTCAACCCCAAAGAGCAGATCCGCATCGAAGTCTTGCAGGCGGACAATACCGTCTTCGCCGCCGAAGTGGGGCTACCCGAAGCACAACTGCAACCAGTCAAAGCGACGGATGGCAACGAGTATATGGAACTGCTGCTGCCCGGCGTCGACCGTGATGGCAACACCCCCGGCCTGCCCGGCGTGCCGATGATCCACCGTATTATTGCTATCCCCGAAGGCGCACAGGTGGTGCTGAGCGATGTCGAAGCGCGGCCCAGCCGCACCTTTGATGACCTCCTGCTCTATCCCAGCCAACCGGAACCGGTGGATAGCGCCCTGAACCAGGAGATCCCCGGCGACGAAAAGCCGAACCCGGACGATTTCAAGGATAAGCCCTTTACGATTGACGAAAAAGCCTACGCCAGCGAAGAGAATTACCCGTCACAGATCGTCAGCGTACAGCCGCTCGGCAAGATGCGTGACCTCAACCTCGTGCAGGTGAATATCGCCGCTGGACAATACAACCCGGCCAAGCGCACCCTGCAACTCTTTGACAAGGTGCAACTGGCGATTAAATTTGACGGCGGCAAAGGTGGTTTCCTACCCCGCGAAACGATGGAAAATCCCTTCGACAACCAGTCGCAGCCGATCTACGCCCTGGCACTCAACTACGAGATCATTGGGAAATATCCCTTCCCTGGCGGCATCGTCAACCGCATCTGCTGGGGTACGGAATATCTGATCATTACCGACCCCGCCTTCCGCACGGCTGCCGATACGCTGCGCACTTGGAAAGTGCAGAAGGGTATCTCGACCCTCGTCATGGAGACGGGTAATGATAGCGGCGACGCCGGCAGCACTAAAGAGCAGATCCAACAGACGATCCGCAACAAGTTCAACAACTGTATCATCCGTCCTTCCTATGTGTTGTTGCTGGGCGACGCCGAGCATATTGCGCCCTTCTATCGCAGCACCAACAGCGGTGGGGCCAACTCCGGCACCGACCTCGACTATGCGCTGATGGACAACGCCGATATCCTGCCCGACCTGGCGCTGGGCCGTATCCCTGTCGACACGCTCGACGAAGCGAACACCGTCATCAACAAGATTGTGGGTTACGAGAAGACCCCGCCCTTTGCGTCGAGCTTCTACAGCAAGATGAGCTTTGCCGCCTATTTCCAATGCTGCCGCAACGATGTCGCCGATGATGGTCGAGCCGTGCGCAGCTTCCTGGAGACTGCCGAATATGTACGCAATCAGGTAGGCAGCCTGGGCTACAATGTCGAACGCATCTACACCAGTGACGCCAGCTACCAATCCGACTATACCGATGCCGGTCGCGATACCACGCCGCGCAAATACAACAACGGCGCGGCCTTGCCCGCCGATCTCGCCCCTGGCAGCGGCTTTGCCTGGGACGGCGACAGCAGCGATGTGATCAACGCCTTTAACGAGGGGCGCTTCCTGATCTTCCACCGTGACCACGGCTGGAGCGGTGGCTGGGGCGACCCGAGCTTTACAACGAGCAATATTGACAGCCTGACCAACGGTGCCAAATTGCCCGTCGTCTACAGCGTCAACTGTGCCAGTGGCTTCTTTGACAACGAAACGAGTGGTGGCAGCTTTGGTGGCCTCTACTGGGCCGAAAAGCTGCTGCGCAAAGAGGGCGGCGGTTCCGTCGGCATCATCGGCGATACTCGCAACAGTCCGACGTGGGCCAACAGCGCCCTCTCCCGCGGTCTCTTCGATGCCACCTGGCCGAGCGTCGTGCCCGAAGGCGGAGCCACGTCGATTCGCCGCCTTGGTGATATCCTGAACTATGGCAAGAGCTATCTGGCCGGTCAAGTCGGTGTTGCTCAGACCGCCGGCAGCGTCAGCTCGACGAGCGCCAATGATGATATCATTCTCTACCATCTCTTTGGCGACCCAACGATGCAGATGTGGACGAGCAATCCGTGGCACATCAAGTTGCCCCGCCTCTATGAAATTGTGAAGTTTGATCCGACGATTTGGGAGCTGCGCTACCCGATTGAAGGCGCGGTCATTACCCTGCTGCAAGAGGGTAACCCCGTTGCCCGCGCTACGGTGCGCAACGGTATCGCCACCATGCCGATTCTGCTCGATGGCTTTGCGGCGGACAAGGGCTTTGACCTCTCTGCCAGTGTGCCCGGTGGGATGAGTACACTGCTTGAGTCGAGCAAGACAAACGGCAATGTGACCCCCGATCAGGGTGGCAGCTTACAGGATGAACTCGGCCGCATCAAGGTTCAGTTCCCGGCTGGTGCCGTCAACGAAGAGACGACCATCTTCTTAACTGATGTCGATACCGACAGCACCAATGGCAACAGCAATCAACTGCGCCGCTTCGTGCTCGAAGGGGTGGATGCCGATGGCGAAGTCGTGGATACCTTCGACGCCGCCTACAGCATGGAACTGCACTACACCGACGAAGAGCTGGCCGCCGCCGGGTTGGACGAGTCCTCGCTGCAATGCAGTTGGCTCGACAACACCACGGGTGAATGGCAAGCGGTGCCGAGCACAGTTGACACCGAGAACAACATCGTCACCTGTCAGGTTGATCACTTTACCGAATTTGCCCTGCGCGGTGAGGCCGCCTTGGTGGAACAGCCGGTGATGGATAATGTGGTCTTCTTGCCTGTGGTGGTACGGTAACCCAACGTTGATGTTCCTGGCAAATAATTGTTAAATTAACGTAGGAAGAGCGGTGATCTCACATCTGAGATCGCCGCTCTTCTTGTATCGGGTATTCCACAACATTGTTAAATAATGATATACTTCAATCATAAAAGAACAACTATCGTGGAAAATTAAGATGCCAGAAATAACTCGTTTTAATGGACTCATTGTTACTATGTACTGGGAAGCTGATGAACCACATCAGGTACCACACTTCCATGTGCGGTACAGTGGTTATCGCGCCTCTTACAGTATAGAGCCGATAATTCAGTTAGCCGGCGCACTACCTCTGCGACAACAGCGTTTGTTGGAGGCTTGGGCTGAGTTGCATAAAGATGAGTTAGCAGAGAATTGGCAACTTGTACAACAGAGGCAATTGCCTAAGAAGATTAAGGGATTGGGGTAATTTACCATGCATCCATTATGTGACGTAACTAATTTTGAGATTGTTGCTCCCTACACGCTACGTGTCACGTTCGATGACAATAGTATTCAAATTATTAATTTCGAGCCGGTCCTCTATGGCAAACTATTTGGCGCTCTGCGTGATCCGAAACTCTTCAACCAAGTACGTCTTGATCCAGAAGTCGCCACGCTGATTTGGCCCAATGGTGCTGACTTTGATCCCTATACGCTGCATGATTGGCCGCGCTTTGCGGAGCAGCTAGCGGCAAAAGCGCGGGTACAAGAAGTTGCATTTGCTTGATCGCACTCTCTTAAAGGTTTGTTGCGGCTCTTCAGGAATTGAGTTGAAGGTTGATATACTACCGCTTGACGGTGACGAAGAAGACCGTGCGAGACATAGTTGCGCACCTGTTGAAAAAGCTCGAAGTCAGCGACCGGCACGCTGCGGCGGAGAAGGCGCGGCGTGCCGGTTTGGATAAAATCTAACGATTTACCCCACCCCCGGCCCCTCCCCGACATCAGGGAAGGGAGATGATACTCCTCCTCTGCTCGCGGGGAGGTTGGGAGGGGGTGACTTTACCGCAACACCACCGGCAAAAAGATCTTCTCCGTCACTGTGCTTGCATCGCCGACAACCACCCGAATCGTCAAAGTCTCCCGCTTCTCGCCACTGTAGCCGGCAATGTCAATCGGATAGACGCCGTCGGGCACGCTGCCATCGACGCTGATCGCCAACTGGTGGGTTGGATTGGCGGGGCTGATTCCCGTGACGCCATCAACGTCATCGACAAACCCGGCCGTAATGCCGGGAGCCGCTGCCCCAAGATCCGTCGAGAGCCAGACGTCGGGGAAGAAGAGAGCCTCCTCCTCATTGAGCGTGACGGGAACCTGTACCGTGCTGCCCGCGGCCACGTTAACCGTTGCCTGGGCCGAAGTGATTGTGAAGCTACCAGGTTCAACGCGGAAGGTGAATTCCTGCGAACGCACGCTGCGCCCGCTTTCGGTATCGACACCCTCAACCGAAAGGAAGTAGTTCACCCCCGGTTGGATATCCTCCAGCGTGACAAAGCCAACTTCGGCACCGGTGGCCAGCCCATTGGCGTCGAGCTCTTGAATGCTGTTGCCCACCGTAATGACCTGGGTGGGATTGAGCGGTGTGTTGCCAAAGAGCAGCCGATAGAGATCCGTATCCGGATGTCCCAGCGCGTGCCACTCGATGTAGAGGGATTGGCTCTCGACATCGAAGGTGCTGCTGATCGTCGCCGTCCACGTGGTGGGGAAGTCGTTGCTGTGGTCGATGATAACCTGCGCCGCGCTGCCCACGGTTGCCATCGGGTTGAAATCATCCTTGGCGATCCAAACTGCGTTGGCACCGTAGACGCTCTGCACGCCGGCCGCCATCACCGAAGGGGCCTCCGCATAGGTCTCGACCGGCGGATTCACCCCATCATCGGCCCGCACCCAGAGGTGATAGGTGCCGGAAGCGAGCGTGTTCAAGTCGATCTGCTTGGTTACCAGTTGTCCACCAAGTTCGGCCAAATCACTGATTTCGAATTCGGCAATCAGTAGCCCTTCATAGAGCGGAATCTCCTCGAAATCGACCGAACCGTCGGCGTTGGTCAAGGGTAGCGATGCGCTGATCGCCCCTGGATTGGCAAAGACCGAAACCAGGGTCGGGCGCGTGTCCGAGGTCAACTGCCAACTGACTTGGGTCGCCGCCGGGTTGGCCGCGTCAACCGCAACCGAACCGAGGATCGGCGGGCTGTCCGGCCCCATGACCGAGAGCTGATAGAAGCTGTTGTCGGTGTCGCCCACCACTTTCATCTGCCATTGCTCATTCATCTGCGCCTGATCGACGGTATAGTAGGTGAGATAGGTGTGACGATAGAGCGCATCCTCGCGCTGGATCAGGGTCACCGGGAAGCCACCGTTGCTGAAGTCGGTGCTCAGGAAGGTATAGACGCCGCCATCCGCCAACTCGGTTGACAACAGTTGCGTCGCCAGTGTATTGCCATTGGCGGTGCGCAACTCGATGCTCTTGGCGCCGGCATCGATTTCCACATAGGTCGAGGCTGTCTTATAGCCGACATTGTTCAACAGTGGCGTACCGTTGACGAGCAGCGTCAGGTTTGTATCGCTGCCGTTGAAGAAGCGGATCTTGGCCTTGCCAAAGGTCGCGGGTGCGTCGTTATTGTCGGTGATGGTGACAAAGCCGGGTGTTGTGCCGCCCACGCTGACCACACTCACATTGCCGGTCTCCGGCAGATTCACTGTTGCACTGCGGACCACATTGTTCGTGCCGGTTGTGAGCAGTTCGATCAGATGGTCACCAGGCGATAACAGTAGCGGCTTGAGCCACTCGTGTGAATTCTGGAAGTCGAGGTCAACATAGACCACGGTGCCATCGATGCGCAGGTCAACACTGTTGACCGCGGCTTCTGCCGAAAGCGGCGTGAAGAGCAAGCGCGGTGATGACCCCGCCGCATCCTCGCTCTCGCCGTCCGTGGCATCGCTTGCCACCAACTCATACTGGTTGATCTGCGTAAACTCAATATCATAACCCAACGTGGCGCTTTGGTCGTAGTTTGCCGATGTCACCTCTTGCCCATTGGGCGTGATCAAGGTGAAGGCAAGCGGGGCATCGGCCACCATGGTAAAGATGACGTCGCCATGTTGGATCAGGTTGACCTGCGTGATCACATCGGTGGCTGCCGCCGCCTGAATTTGACTTGCATCAACCATTGGCTTGGTCAACGGCGCGCTGATGATTACACCGTCATTGCCTTCAATGCCGTTGACATTTTGCAGGAAAACATACCGTCCATCTGCACTGGCTGCGCCGACGATTTCCCCCCGATTCAGGGCATCCTGCCAGGCGTCACGGGCGGCCGCAACGGTCGGTGCCTCGATCAGCTGGAAACTGTTGACATTGCCAAATTTCAACTTGCCGGTGTGATCGACAAAGAAGCCGTGGGTGCCAAAGAGTTTGATAAAGCCTTTGAAGCCGAAATTGCCGTTGGTGAACTCACCCACATCCGCGCCGACGGTGGCCAGTTTCCCCGTGCTGAAAGGGGGAATGGGCGGTGGACAGAGCCGGATCCGTCCGAAGCACTTACCGGCTTTTACAATCGAACCCTTCTTGACTTCCAGCGAAACCCGGGCCGACCCGGTAAAGGTGGCGCGCCCGTTGCGGGTAAAGGCATTAATCTCGGCGCTGCCGTTGAAGAAAAGTGCTTGGAAACTGATGCTGGCCCGGAAACTGTTGGTCGTGATCTTGGCCTCGGTTTTGGCAACTTCGACCGAGAGCACGCTCAGCGCGACACCCAGATCTAACTCAAACGGCTTGGGTTGTACCCCCATGCTGCCATCCATCGCCAGAATTGGCCCGATACCTGGTAGACTCTTGCCGGCTTCAATCGTCACCGTTACATCAACTCGCTCACCGCCGGGGATCAGCGTGATTTCACCGCTGAGGCCGGTCAGGAATAGGCCCGTGGTGCCGATGGCCAAGCCGGGGCTACAGCTAAAGCCGGCGCGGATTTGCTCAAGGCGGAAGGCATCAAAGGCGTCAGGGGCCATGATCGATGCCGGTGTGACATTCTCTCGGAAAGGCCCAACGCGTTGTTGGGTCAGGGCATCCCCTGCGGCAATCACCATGACCGTTTGATTGTCGGGGCCGGCAAAGATGGTGACCCCGGCGCTGATCGTGCACTCCTGCCCCTCGCTACCGGATGTCTTTTTCTTGCCGATGTTGGGGATGGTTAGCGAGCCGTCGGCGGCCAGCACAAAGCCGTTGCCGCGCTGCTGCAAGGTCGCGGTGAGACTCATCTCAAAGCCACTGTCCGTGCGAATGGTCGGCAAGTCAATTCTGGCCGTGCCGATGCGGATGCCACCGCCGTCAATAAAGGTCGGCGCGGCAATCGTGTTGGAGAGGCCACCAAATGCTGCGGGCATCTGGAGCAACGGGCGGACGATGTGGAGGGAGGGGCGCTCGTTGATATAGGTGATCTCTACGCCGCGCGCCACCAACGGCAGGCCGGCCATGTCAATCGTGAAATCCGGAATAGAAGCATTATTAAATTGGTCACGTGCATTGACGTCGCCGCTGAACGGGATGTTATTCACCGTGCTGCCGTTGCTGGTGATGGTCATGACACCGGTGACGGTACAGCCGTCATTCGTTTTGTTGCTGATGGTGATATTTGCGATCTGCACCAGCACCCGAAGGATGCCGGACCCTTGATCGATCAACGCAATCGGATCGCCTGTACACAGTTCCAGGGCATTGGCGACGGCATCGGGCGGCGACGGAAGGTTATTGACATTGACCAGGAGGATCTGGGCAAAGGTGCCGCCATTGTTATCCGTACTGGCGATCCGTACGCTGTAAATTGGCTTGGTCTCAAAGTCCAGCAGTGCGTTTGTCTTGAGGATATTGCCCTCTATGCGGAACAAAAGGTTGTCGGCGCTGCCGGTGCCGTCAACCAACGCATAGGTGTGAGTATCGCCGCCATCGACATCTTGCGAACTCAACGTGCCCACCGTGACGCCGGCGGGCTGATTCTCATCAATGCGATTGTTGCTCAGATTGATGGCATGGGGCGCGTCGTTGGCATTGGTGACCTTGATCGGTAAGCGTTTGGTAAAGGTCTGCCCTTGCGGGTTGCGCACCTGGACATCAATCAGGTTCGTCGCTTTTGTCTCAAAATCGAGGGCAGCTTTTACCTGCAAAGTGTTCAAGACAATGCGGAACTTGTCGTTATCATTATTGCTGCCGACCAGCGCGAAGGTCGAGCGGGAGAGGCTACTGGACGAATCCGCAGCGCTCTCCCCCACCACGGTGAACTCGCCGATGATTTCCCCAACCGGTGCATCCTCGGCAACGGTGTCGTTGCTTAGCAGAATGTCAGAGGGGCCATCATCGACGGCATTTACCGTGACCCGTACCGTCGCCTGGCGCGTATTGGTGGGTTCACCATTGTGAACGCTGTAGAAGAAGCTGTCGTTGCCGCTAAAATTCGCAGTGGGTGTGTAACGAATTTTGTTATCGACAATCGCCGCCGTCCCTGATTGCGGCTTGCCGACCGCCACGATGATCAAGGCCACACTGCCACCTTGGCCATCATTCGCCAGCACATCGATAGTCACCGGTGTATCTTCCTCGGTGGTGGCGCTATCGGCAACTGGTTCGGGCGGGGCTACCTCTTGTTGGCTAGGGGCAGCCTGTGCCGTCCCATAGGCAAGCAAGAGTAGAGAGAAAACAAGTAGAACGATTGGTGCTTGACAACGCCGGTAGGTGCCAGCGTCTCCTTGTAGAAGTGGGGATTGAATTTTCGATTGATCTGTCATCAGAATTGTCCTTTTTTTAATCTTTGTATCACCGTTTCTATGCAACACTCGTTAAGAGTGTGTGCCGTTAGCTTAGCTGAAGCAGTGTTGTGACAGCGTTTTATAAACGCTTCTGCCGTTTGTCGTTCATTTATAAGCGTTTGGGCGCGTGTTTCCGGCGCACTTCATTTGCGTGTCGGCGAAAAGCGTACCATGAATTTTGGTTGGGTGATTCCACTATTTGCCCTCAAGGCGATTGGGACAAACGCCGGGACAACTGGGACAACGTTCGGAGAAATTGGAACAATGAGCAGTGGAGTTTTGCTGCCGTGCGCACTGGTGCACGGGGTGAGGTGTGGAAGGGGATCAATTTCCCAGGCGTGATCGAGCGTGTGAAACGCGGTGTGCCGAATCAGGTAGCGGAGCGGCCACGAGAGAGTCATCTTGTTCTTGCGGCGCACCAAACATCTTCTGCCTCGTGTTGCCAGTATAGCATTGCCCAATGTGGATTGCAATGGGATTGGGGTGCATTAAGCCTTCCGCACAAGCCGAGCCTACTGAAGGTCAGTTATCGCTGACCGTACTGCTTTAGAATTTATTCACCGATTGACAAGTTTTATAATGCGTATTAAATTGTTGACACTGATGGATAAAAGCCCCCGTTGCCAATTTTACGCCAGGGGTCAATGAGGAGAACATCGTGACGGAATACGACGAGACTCTACCGCTGGACCGTACGCACCGCATTCGCCCAATGATCGGCAGGGATCCGCACGAACGCGGCCGCGCCGCGACCCCGCTGGAACTGCTTTACGACCTTGTCTTTGTGGTTAGTATTGGGCAGGCCGCCAATCAGCTTGCCCATCTGTTGGCTGAAGGCCATTATGCTTCAGCGCTTGGTGGCTTTGTCTTTGCCATCTTTGCTCTCCTCTGGGCCTGGATCAACTTCTCGTGGTTTGCCTCCGCCTTTGATACCGATGACTGGCCACACCGGCTTGCAACCATGGTCCAAATGGTGGGTGTCACCATCATCGGTCTTGGGCTACCAACGATGTTCCATTCCCTGGACGCCGGCCACGGTATCGATAGCCGGACGATGGTTGCTGGTTATGTGGTGATGCGCGTTGCAATGGTTTTCCAGTGGTTGCGTGCGGCCCAACAGAGTCCCCAATATCGTTCAGCGTGTAGGGTTTATGCGGTGATGATTGTCATTGCGCAGATTGGCTGGGTTGCCATGACCTTTATGCCTCTTACACTCATCTCTGCTGTGTTGATCATCATCGCGCTCTTTTTGATTGAACTGAGCGGGCCATACCTCGCAGAGATCCGCTTCGGTGGCACCCCGTGGCATCCCCATCACATTGCGGAGCGCTACGGCTTACTGGCAATCATTGCGCTTGGTGAAGGCATCATCGGGACTGTGGCCTCGCTCTCTGCCGTGGTCGAGGCGCAGGGCTGGACGACCGATGCGGTGCTCATTGCTATCTCTGGCATGGGGTTGACCTTTGGCATGTGGTGGTGCTACTTCTTGCTACCCGCGGGCGAGATCCTCCATGCCCATCGCACGCGCTCATTCCTGTGGGGCTATGGCAATCTCCCGGTACTCGCCGCGCTCATCGCCACTGGTGCGGGGCTGCACGTCGCTGCGCTGTTTATTGAACACGAAGCACATATCGGCCCGGTCGCGACGGTGCTCACGTTGGCGCTCCCGGTCGCGATGTATTTGGGCGGGATCTATTGGCTGTATATGACTCTGCTCACCGATCGCGACTCATTTCACCTGCTGCTGATAGGGATTACCGCGGTTGTGCTGATCAGCGGACCACTGCTTGCGGCGTTGCGCGTGCCCATGGCGATCTGCCTACTGGTCGTCATGGCCGCGCCTACGGTGACCGTGCTCGGTTATGAACTCGTTGGGCACCGCCATGTTGCGGAAGCCTTGGAACGCACCCTGCGTCATTAAGCTGCTTTGCCATTTGACGGCAGCGATGCTTGAGAAGGCGGATTAGAGGGAAAGGGCTACGAAAGCACTACCTGCAACACCACCTGCGCTTCTGTTCCCACAAAGACAATCAACCACGCCCGCAGATCCGTCAATGCCTGCCAATCCTCATGTTATAGATACGCCTGTAACTGCGCCCTTCTCATCAAAGTCGGCGGCATCACGATTGGAGAGTTGGCGCAAGATTGGTTCCCCTGGGTCAATCCACTGGGTCAATCCACTGGATCAATCCACTGGGTCAATCCACTGGGTCAATCCACTGGGTCAATCCTTGGCGGATACCAATGCCCGGCATCAGTGGCGGCAGCTTGCGGCATGGGGTCGGTGGGGCGGCGTCGTTTACCAAGCCATGGCGATGATCTGCGCGCTATATTGGGCATGGCTGTAGTTTTGATGAAGAGACACCGGTTGCCACCGGCACTGGCAAGGGAAACATGCGTAAGCATCTTTGGTCTAGCAGGCGGCGAATTGATTCGATGCTGCTTACTTCCCTTGATCTTGGTTGACTGCGTCAGCCACCAGGAATGCATTGACCTCTGCAACTGTCAAGCCGGTCACATCCGCGATCATGGCAACCTCAAAATTGCGGGCAGCCATCGCGCGGACTGTTTCGCGTTTTGCCGCGATGATACCTTGTTCAAGTCCTTGTTCAAGTCCTTGTTCAAGTCCTTGTTTCAGGATCTGTTGTTTGTAGCCCGGGAGATATGCATCGAGCTCTGTCGGAGTCATACTCGCCATCAACGCCCGTTTCCAAGCCTCGCCCACTTTCATTACCCCTTCTGGGGTTAATACTTCGCTCATTTCTGCTCCTTTCGGCAACGACCAGATGGTCCGCAGACCTTGCAGATAGGTCACTAGGGTGCCAGGTAGATCCTCCAAGAGATCTAATGTTTCAAAGGCTTTACGCTTTTCGATCTGGCGACTGGCAAAGGCTTTGACCAATGCATTGTGCGGCAGATCACGTAATTCATTCAGCAGCAATACGGTCAGATGACGGACATAGAGATTTTCGCCACGGAGCACACCCGGCAACTCTGTGGGGACAAAGCCCAACTCCGCAATTCTGCCTGGGTTAGGTGTCTTTGCAATGAGAATGAAGAACCGTACCGCGTCATGGGACAAATGGCGAGTGGTGCGAAAAAAGTGTTCATACCCAAGCCCTTGCGTAATCGCCTGTAAGGTGAGGGACTCGGTGTATTTGAACTCCAAAAGATTGTTTGGTGCCGTTGAGTCCCGTACCCCATCCGGCAAACGCGCCCGTTGTGCTGCTGTCCAGCGGTCGCCACTGCGCCGTAACAACAGCAGATCTACTTTCGGCGGCTCTTTCATCACCGCGAATTCCGCCTCCACGCCAACCCCCACCGGGGTCAACGCCAGATCCTGCTCAACCGCAAACAGCAGGTGCCACTGCGTCTTGGCAGAATCTGCTGCTGATCCTTCTGCTATGAAGCCCTCGACTGAGTCACCATCTGTTCTCATGGCAATAGTATAGAAAATGCTGTGATGGTTGTCAAGCCGCTCGATCATGGGGGGTGCGTCCCATTTTGGGGGGAAGTCGAGTGCGACGCACTGGTCAAGCGTTGGTTTGTCGAGTCGATCCCATCTGACCAGTGCGTCGCACTCTCGTGGTAGAAGAAACTTACCCCCAATTCTGGGACGCACCCGATCATGGGACGCACCCGAGCATGGGACGCACCCGATTATAGGTGTATTCCCGTTTGGGGGTGAGATGGGCACCTTCCCGGAAGAGATCATCGCCATGATGGGGATTCGATTTGTCCGCTATTTGTCGAGAAGACTTGTTCCTTTAAGGGGATAGTGGAGAACTTTGCAAGCTTTGCGCCTTTGCATGAACTATTCTCCTTTTGCCATGTCATTGATTATTACACAGATTATTACACAGATTATTACACACCATTGGTGAAATCGCGGTGGAATGATGCGCGCTGCATAGACCGTTTTACTGATTTTGCTGGACTACAGTAGTTCGCCAATTCCCCCGCTGTGCGGTAAAATAGCGCGATGAATCCTAGGCACCAATCGCCAATCCATAACGCTCCCCAACCAATCTATTCAACCACAACACAGGAGTCCTGTATGTCTCTCACCCAACAACTGCTCGATGCGATGACCTGGCGCTGTATCGGCCCGCCGCGCGGTGGGCGCGTTGTCGCCGTCGCCGGTGATCCCGTCAATCCGGCGACCTACTACTTTGGCGGGGTCGCCGGTGGTGTCTGGAAAACGGATGATGCCGGTACCACCTGGGTTAACATCTCCGACCGCTATTTTAAGACTTCGTCAGTCGGTGCGATTGCCGTCTCCGACTCCGACCCCAGCACCATCTATGTCGGCATGGGCGAGACGACCATCCGCATCGATGTCTCCCACGGCGATGGCGTTTACAAGTCGACCGATGGCGGCACGACGTGGACCCACTGTGGCTTGGCCGCAACCCGTCACATCGGCCAGGTGCGCATCCACCCCAAGAACCCGGATATCGTCTATGTTTCGGCGCTGGGTCACGCCTTTGGCAACAATGAGGAACGGGGCATCTACCGTACAACCGATGGCGGCAAAACCTGGGAGCGCATCCTTTACAAGAGCGACAAAGCGGGCGCGGCCGATCTGACCTTTGATCCCAATAATCCCAATGTCCTTTATGCCAGCCTCTGGGAGGTGCATCGCAACTTCTGGGAGCTATCGAGCGGCGGCGAGGACAGCGGCCTCTACAAATCGACCGACGGTGGCGACACCTGGACCGAGATCACGCGCAACAAAGGGTTGCCCCAAGGCGGCCTCATTGGCAAGATCGGCCTCAGCGCTTCCCCTGCCAAAGCGGGCCGCGTTTGGGCCTTGATTGAAGCGCAGGAAGAGCCGGGCATGTACCGCTCCGACGACTTTGGCGAAACGTGGACCAAGCAGAGCGCCAAGCAGGATCTACGCTACCGTCCCTGGTACTACATGCACGTCTACGCCGATCCCCAAGACGCGGAGACCGTTTACGTCTGTAACCTCGGCTTCTGGAAATCGACCGACGGCGGCAAGAATTGGAGCGACATCCCCACACCCCATGGCGACAACCACGGTCTCTGGATCGACCCCAAGCAGCCGCAGCGCATGATCCAGAGCAACGACGGCGGGGCCAACGTCTCCTTCAACGGTGGCGCAACCTTCAGCACAATCTACAACCAACTCACCGCACAGTTCTATAATATCTGTGCCGACAACCAATTCCCCTACCGTGTCTATGGCACACAGCAGGATAACTCGAGCATCAGCGTGCCCAGCAACACGATTGAGGGCATCATCCCCTGGAGTGATTGCTACATGGCCGGCACGGGTGAGAGCGGTTACATCGCCGCCCACCCCGAAGATTCAAACATAATCTACGTTGGCGCGGTCGGCTCCTCACCCGGCGGTGGTGGTGCGCTACAACGCTACGACCACCGCACCGGTCACATTCAACTCGTCAATGTCAATCCAGAGCCACATGGCGGCCTCGGCGCGGGTGATGTGCAGATCCGCTTCCCGTGGACCTTCCCGATCCTTTTCTCGCCCCACGACCCGAAGATCCTCTACACTGCGGGTAACCAGGTCTTCCGCACCACCGACGAGGGCTTGAGCTGGGAAGCGATTAGTCCCGATCTCACGCGCAATGATCCGGCAAAGCTCAAAGCTTCCGGTGGACCAATCACCCTGGACACGAGCGGTGCCGAACACTATTGCACCATCTACACCTTGCGCGAATCGATCCATGAGGCGGGCGTCTTCTGGGCCGGCAGCGATGATGGTCTCGTCCACCTCTCGCGCGACAATGGCAAGACGTGGCGCAACGTCACCCCTGCTGAGCTGCCCGAATGGAGCTACATCCGCACGCTGGAACCGTCGCCGCACGATCCCGCCACCTGTTATCTGGCCGCCACCCGCTATAAGCTCGATGACAACCGCCCCTTCCTCTACAAGACGACCGATTGGGGCGCGACCTGGATCTCTATTAGCAATGGCATCCCTGCCGAAGACTTTACCCGCGTCATCCGCACCGATCCGGCACAGCCGGGACTGCTCTATGCGGGCACCGAAACGGGGATCTATGTCTCGTTTGATGATGGTGCCAACTGGCAGCGCTGGGGCAACTCTTCGGCCAACTCAGGGCAGAGTTTCCCGATTACACCGGTTTACGATCTGCTCGTCAAAGAGAATGATCTCGTCGCCGGCACGCATGGTCGCGCGATGTGGGTGATGGATGATCTGACGCCGTTGCATCAATTTACCGCTGAATTGGCTGCGCAAGCAACCGCACCGGCCGTCCATCTCTTTCAACCGCGCACAACCTATCGTCTGCTGCCCGATCTCTTCGCCGCCTACTTTGCGAGCGGAGAAGGGCGCGCCTATGGATTGGGCTTGGGCAAGAGTGCCATCGTCGATAGTAAGAAGGACGAAGATGGTCAGATGCAACTGACCGTGCTCGACGCCGGTGAAGGCGCGGCACAAGGCGCGATGATCAACTACTATCTAGCCGCCGCGCCCGCTGCGGAAACCAAGGGGTCACTGGAAATTCTCGACGGCGCGGGCAATGTGATCCGTACCTTTGCCCCCAAACCAGCGGGCTATGACAAGCTCGATGACAAAGACAAGGCGCTCGACCCGGGGCCGTGGGTGCCGACGCGCGCCGGCGTCAACCGCTTCATCTGGGATCTACGCCATGAGGGGGCAACCAAGGTGCGCGGCAACAAGACAGCCGGTGAAGCAGCCAAGGGACCTTTCGTCCTGCCAGGTGAGTACACCGTGCGGCTGACGATTGGCGACACCGTGCTTACGCAATCTTTTGCCGTTGTCAACGACCCACGCGTCAAAACGACCGCCGAAGAGCTAGCGGCACAGAGCAAAGCGCTGCACACGATCTTTGATAAGATCTCGGCGATCCACAGCAACATCAACACCTTGCGCGATGTACGCAGTCAAGTGCAGAGTTGGGCCGACCGCCTCGCCAAAAAGGCGAAAGGCGGGACTGTGGTCGAAGCGGCCACCAAGCTGGTCAAAGAGCTGGATGCAATTGAGGATACCTTGATCCTGCCCGGCGAACAAGAGGATACTTTTGGCCTCGCCCAGCCGGCGCGTCTTAACGCCAAGATCTCGTCGCTTATCCCCATTGTGGGCAGCGCCGACCGTCTGCCGACAAAACAAGCGCAGGAGCTTTATGGGCGCTATGCCAACGCGGCTGACGACCAACTGACCAAACTGCACACGCTGCTCAACGACGACTTGGAGACGCTCAACACGCTGATCCAGGACGCCAACGTGCCAGCAATTGTGCTATAAGCGGCTTAAGTAAACTCAGAGTACTGTCATTCTGAAGAGCGGCTTTTTGCTCGGAAGAATCTTCAAGTTGACTATTGGTCTACTTCGGTCATCGTATCTAGGGTCTGTTGACATTTGCCAAAACGACCAAACAATTGGCCGACTAACCCCGAAAAGCCGCCTCAGCGGCTACATACCTAGCCGCTGAGGCGGCTTTTCGGGGTTAGCAGCGGGTTTCAACCCTGCAAAATTGAAATGTCAACAGAACCTAGTACACCGCGGCGTAAATAAGCCTATAGTACCCTAGCTCAAGGCGGGTCCGTGACCCGCTGGATTAAGCTATTGGTCTATTTAGGCCGTCACGTACTAGTTTACTGCAAAGGTAGCGGACAAGAAGACGAGATGACAAGATGACACTGTTGGCAAATTCGAGAATAGAGCGTACTCTCATACGAATGCCATCCTGCCATCCTGCCATCCTGCCATCCTGTGAACCTGTTGCACTATCTTACAAAGCGATTATGTCACTCCTGCCCCCCCTCCGTGAGGGTAAACTCTGGCAGGAGTCCACAGCGAACAAATGGATTCCTCGGGTGCCCACTGGGCGCGCAGGAATGACAGATTCC
>DAOUCA010000092.1:0-56790 GCA_034432375.1 Caldilineaceae bacterium | reverse complement strand
GCCAAACCTTGTTTTGGCGGAAATTTCCAGATGTCATTCCTGCGCAGGCAGGAATCTACTCGTGTAACATGAAGATGGATTCCTGCCTGCGCAGGAATGACGGCTCTAATTTCTGAAATTGGCGAAGGTATTGATAGTACGACAACGTTAAATTAGACAAGATTGACAGAATTAACAGGATTGACACAGCAGAACAAAAATCTTGTAAATCTTGTGAACCCTGTCTACGAAATGTAACTTAACGTTGTCGTAACAGTTACAAAAAATCGAAAGAGGGATAGAAAATGTCGACCATACAAACCGGCCGGTATCGGCACTATAAAGGCAAGGAGTACGAAGTGATCGGCATTGCCCGCCACAGCGAAACGGAAGAAGAGTTGGTGGTCTACCGCACGCTTTACGGCAACTTTGATCTGTGGGTGCGCCCAAAGGAGATGTTTATGGAGACGGTACTGATAGACGGCGTAGAAGTGCCGCGCTTTCAACGCATTAGAGAAATGGAACAAGCATGACGCTCAAAGTAATTGGGGCAGGCTTCGGTCGCACAGGCACCAAGTCGCTGCAAGTTGCATTGGAAGAGTTGGGCTTTGCCCCCTGTTATCACATGACAACGCTCTTTGAACATCCGGAGCAGAGCAGCACCTGGCGCGCCGCGACCGAGGGCAAGCCGGTGGATTGGCGCACCTTTATGGCCGATTACGAAGCGACGGTCGATTGGCCAGGCTGCACCTTTTATCAGGAGATGATGGCGGCCTTTCCCGACGCCAAGGTACTGTTGAATGTGCGCGAGCCAGAGAAGTGGTATGAAAGCGCAGCGTCAACGATCTACGGCGCGACCAGGGGGTTGCCCGCCATTGTGCGGTACATCCGTCCTTCGATTGCCAACATCGTCGACACCATCAATCAATTGATCTGGCAGAAGACCTTTGACAATCGCTTCGCCGACCGCGCCCACGCCATCGCCATCTTCAATGCCCACAACGAAGAGGTAAAACGTGTGGTGCCGCCGGAGCGGCTGCTTGTCTACACCGTCAAAGAGGGCTGGGAGCCGCTCTGTCACTTTCTAGATGTGCCCGTGCCGGATAAACCCTTTCCCCATCTCAACGACACCGCAGAATTCCAGCGCATGATGGAGCGCCGCCGTCGCCTGGCGCAGATAGTACCGTGGATAGCGGGTTTGCTATTGTTGGGGCTAGGATTGGGTATTTATTGGTGGTCGCGCTGAAGCAAACCCGATAAGATCCACGAAGGGCACGAAGACACACGAAGAAAAACAAGTCCTTCGTGTGTCTTCGTGCCCCTTCGTGGATAGTTTAAATTTGGATTGGCCTAAGTAAAAGCGAGAAAGTTTTTGGTAGCAGCAAAAGGAACATACATGGCCCAAGCGGCATGGGCGTGTAGTGAGCATCCCCAGATGCTCACGTCGCATCTGGGGATGCTCACTACACGCTTTGTATGTGGGTTTTGCCGTCACTGATTTTATTCTACTTAGGTTCTCGCTTTCACTTAAACCAACGTGGTAAATCTTTGTGTATTCCCCATTGTCGGCCAGACCCACGCCTGCAAATTACTCAGGATCTGCTTGAGGTGGTTGCGGTCATGGTAGACCCACTCGTGCAGCAGATCGTTGACGGAGAGAATACCAACCACCGGGTGTTTGGCTGTACAGATCAGCTGATCAGCACGCAAACCCTGTACCAATGGGATGCTTTGGGCGCGGCGCGCCGCCAACTCGGCTAGTAAGACCGACGCGGCTTTCTCGTTGTCGCACCGGTCATGGGCGACTTGATCCGGATCCCACGGCTCGCAGACATAGCCCGGCTGCGTCAGGATGTGGTGAATCCGCCCCGCAAAGCCGCGTTCCTCAGTCTCGATCAGGTGACCAATCACCTCATTCACCGACCATTCCCCGGCGGCCGGACGAGCGCGCGTCACCGGCTCAGGCAGCGCCGCAAGTTCGGCTTTTAGCATTGGAACGGTCGCCTGCAAAAGTGTTGCGATCTGTGTAATCGTTAGCGCTGTGCGCATCGTGAATCGGCTCCTTCTATAGTGAGCAAGGCCATTGATGAGAATAAAAACGTACCATCTGCGTACCACCTGTAGCAGTGCGCTATTCTCATCAATGAGCGCTTGCGGTATCAATGGCTGGCGTTACGTACTTCGCCGTTTGAGCAGGGCGCTTGTTCCTGTATCAAAACGGGAGAAATGCGTAGCGCCGAAGTTTGATGTTGTAACACCTACGTTTTGACCGGCCGTGTCAGTGTGAAGTATGGGCAGTTGGATTTCTGATCCACTGCGCTGTGGCCAGCCTTGCCACCACCACCATAGAGGTTGCAAAGCCGAAGGCCGGTGAGCTTCCTCTTCAAAGTAACGCAATTCACCCGCTACAAAGTAGAGAAAATCGGCCGCGACCGGGGTTAACGCGTTGATCAGTTGTTGTTCAAGGCGGAGGCCAGCGTGGAATTGAGCAATCCAAGCCTGCGCCAGTGCAGAAGGCGTGATTGTCGCTTGCTCACGCAATAGCGGTAAGGCGCGCGTACGTAAAAAATGTTCATCAAAAAAGGCAGCTTCCCACTCGGGATAGCGTTTTGCCCACAGACGGTGGGCACTGTAAAGGGCGCGCACCAGCGGTTTTTGCGCCGGCCATTGTACCATTGAACGCCAGCGTTCTATTGCCTGTAGCATAAATTCATCTCCTCACTCAATTTGGCAATCTCATCGGTCGCCTCTATACTAGCATCATTCTATTATCGCTTCAAGCGAACATAACCGATACCTACTATCGTCTACGTCGATGGATACAACAGATGGAACTCCGCCAGTTACAGACCTTTCGCGAGGTCACCAAGACGTTGAGCTTTACCCGCACCGCCGCCACCCTCAACTATGCCCAATCCAGCGTGTCGGCCCAGATCCAGACGCTGGAAGAAGAGTTGGGTGTCACCCTCTTTGATCGCCTGGGGCGGCGCATTACCTTGACCGCGGCCGGTCAGCGACTGCTCCACTACGCCGACAAGATGCTGGCATTGGCCGATGAAGCGTTGGTGGCCGTGCCGGGTGATCAGGAGCCATCTGGTAGCCTAGCCATTGGCGCACCCGAAACGCTCTGTGCCTATCGCCTTCCAGCGGTGGTGGAGGCATATCGTCGCTGCTATCCCAAAGTTGATATCATCTTTCGCCCTTCGCCGACCGCGGAAAATTGGGATGCGCTGCTGGGGGATGGGCTGGTAGACGCGGCGTTGCTCATGGCAGAACCCTACCGAACTGAACGATTGCTTGTGGAGCCATTGTACCCTGAACCAATCCTGGTGCTGGCCCATCCGCGCCATCGCTTGACACATGGTCGCCCCATCGCGCCAACCGACTTGCGCGGCGAAACCCTTTTGTTGACCGAGGCTGGCTGCCCCTACCGCCTGACCTTTGAACGGATGCTACGCAGTACGAACATAACGCCGGCCAATAAATTGGAGTTTCACAGCGTCGAGGCGATCAAACAGTGCGCACTGACTGGTATGGGGATTGCCGTCCTGCCCTGGGTGGTGGTGCAGCACGAGGTGGCCGCCGAACGGCTTATACCGCTGACCGTGGCCGGCCTCACCTTCAATATGGTGACGCAGTTGGCCTGGCACAAGGATAAGTGGATCTCGCCGGCCCTGGAAGCGTTTTTGATCATGACACGGACGATGTTAGGAGAGAGATGATGAGCAATTCACAATCCGGTTTCGCGCCAATCAACGGTGCGCAGCTCTACTACGAAGTTGCCGGCAGTGGCCAACCGCTCGTTATGCTGCACAGCCACTTGGTTGATAGCGGCCAATGGGATGAGCAGTTTGTCTACTTCGCTGCCACCCACCAGGTGATCCGCTACGATGCGCGAGGTTTTGGCCAGTCCGATCTACCGCCAGAACCCTTTGCTCACCATCAGGATCTCTACAGCTTGCTTATTCACTTGGGGATCGACCACGCTCATCTGATGGGCTGCTCCGGCGGGGGTATGACGATCCTCGACTTTGCCCTGGCGTATCCACAGATGGTCGGCAAGCTCGTTCTGGTGGCAACCGCGGTCAGCGCCTATCGCCCCACCACACCGCCGCCACCGATTATGCTGGCGATGAATGCAGCCCGCGCCGAGGGACAGATCGAACGTGCGGTCGAACTTTCTGTTCAGGCGCTCACCGATGGTCCACGTCGGTCGCCTGAACAGGTTGATGCGACCGTTCGCGAGCGGACTCGCGCCATGAGCACCCAACTTTTCGCCCGACCACCCGTACCCGACGCCGAGCCCCAGTGGCCCGACCTACCGGCAGCGCGTCTATCGACTATCACCGCGCCCACGCTGGTCATCATTGGGGCGGAAGACCAACCACCGCTCCATGAAATCAGCGACATGGTGATCAAGCAGATCTCCCATGTACAAAAGGTAATCATCCCCAATGCCGGCCATCATCCCAACATGGAGCAGCCGGCACTCTTCAATCGTGCGGTAGAGCCATTTTTAGCAGGCCAACATGCTTGGCTGAACCTGTGACAATAAGTACAATCTACCATCCGTTCCCCATCATCCAGTAACAGGAGAACAACCATGCCCGAACGCATTATCGACCTCACCCGTGTCATCGAACCGACCGATGCGCAGGCGCAACGCAAATTCGTCGTCAACATCCACAACGCGCTCGAAGAGATCCCCGGCAAGGTGCGCCCAGCCGGTGAGTGGTATGTGATGTCCGACGTCGAGTTGATGAACCACGTCGGCACACATATCGAGACCCCCTTTCACTGCTTGAAAGAGGGCAACGACCTTTCGACCATCACGCTCGATCAGTTGATTGGCGATACCGTGATTCTAGATTTAAGTGAGGCCGAAGCAGAAGGAGGGGTGACCCTAGCGCAGGTCCAAGCCGCGGCAGAGAAGGCCGGTGGTGTGCGCCAAGGGGATATGGTCTTTGGCCGCATGGGGCCGACGAAGTATTTCTCCACCGCCGGCTTGCAGTGGCTGGTTGAGCAGGGCATCAAATTGATGGGGGTCGACTCGGGTGGCGTCGAGCTGAGCCACGACACCACCCACGCTAACGTCAACCACCTGCTGCTCTTCCGCGCCAACATCCCGCTGATTGAGAATCTGACGAACCTAGAGCAGTTGACACAGCCCCGGGTGAAGGTTTACGCGCTGCCGGTGCCGGTCAAGGGACTGGATGCCTTTCCGTTACGGGTGATTGCGGTAGAAGCGGCGTAAAGACTAATGAAAGTTAAAGAAATGAACCAGTAATTGAGCGGAGGCTAAGCCTGTCGAAGCCAAAGTGGCACCGGCTTCGACAGGCTTAGCCTCCATTTATTCCTGAAATCCGCAAAGTCTTTACTACGATTCACGGCTAGCGCATAAACGCCGATGCCACGCCACCGTCAACCGTAATCGATGCACCGGTCGTTCGGCTGGCGCGCGGGCCGCACAAGAAGCTGATAGCCTCGGCGATATTCTCGGGGAAGACATTGACCTTGAGCGTTGTGCGTTGGCGGTAAAATTCTTCCAACTCATCAGGCTTGATGCCATAGCCGCGCGCTCGTTCGGCCTTCCAGCCTTGGTCCCAAATCCCGCTGCCCTGGATCACGGCATCTGGCATGACGCTATTGACGCGAATACCAGCGGCACCGCCCTCTTCGGCCAGACAGCGCGCCATGTGCAATTCGGCGGCTTTGGCGGCGCTATAGGCGGCCGCGCCCTTGCCCGCATAGACACTATTCTTGCTGGCGACATAGATCAGGCTACCGCCCATGCCCTGTCGTTTCCAGACGCGGAAGGCCTCGCGGCTCATCAGGAAGTAGCCCTTGCCGAGGATATCCATGTTGAGATTCCATTGCTTGACCGTCGTCTCTTCGATTGGTGCGGCAATCGCGATCCCGGCATTGCTTACCACCACATCGACGCCGCCATAGGCGAGGACCACTTCTTCAAAGGCCTGCTGCACCGCTTCTTCGCTCGTTACGTCGCAGTGCAGCGCCATCGCGCGACGGTGGCCATACTTCTTGGTCAACTCTTCGGCCACGGCCTGCGCGCCTTCGAGATTAATGTCAAAGATGGCGACATGCGCGCCATCGGCTGCCAAGCGTCGCGCGGTGGCGCGGCCAATGCCGCTGGCACCGCCAGTGACAATTGCCACGCGGCCCGCCTGCTCTTTGGGGGCCGGCTTCAGCGAAAGTTTGTAGAGCTCCAACGGCCAATATTCGATGTCGTAGGCTTCCTGCGAGGTGAGGCTAATATAGTCGCCCACGCTCTTGCTACCTTCGATCACATCAATCGCGCGATGGTAGAGCTGATTGCTGACATCGGCACCTTGCGCATCGGGGCCAGTGTTGACCATACCGAGGCCGGGAATCAGGATAATGCGCGGGGACGGGTCACGCATCTGATCGCCTGCGTGGCTGCACTCGTCGAAATAGGCACGGTAGGCATCGATATAGCTTGCTACACCGGTGGTTAGCTTTTCCTTGAGCGCATCCACACCGTCGGTCGATTTCCAGTCTACATAGAGTGGCAAGCGCTTGGTATGCACAAGATGATCCGGGCAGGCGGCACCGATCTGCGAGAATTCCGCAACCCCTTCGGCGCTGACGAAGTCGAGCACCTTGTCACTGCTATCGACTTGGAGAATCGCTGGGTTCTCCTTGCTGACCGCACCACGCAAGGTCGGCAACACCTGGGCCAAGATCGCTCGTCGTTCCGCGGCAGAGAAGGCGGAAACGCCGGCACTCGCATAGATCTTACGACCGTTGCGACGGCTCACAATAAAATCCTCGGCCTCTTGGATCGTCCGAATCGTATTGTCATAACATTGGTGACAGTCGTCGTCCCAGGTGACCAAACCATGTTTACCCATGACGACAAGCGCAGCCTTTGGATTGGCGCGAATGCCCTCGCCGATCCACTTGCTCAGCGTAAAGCCAGGGCGGATATAGTCGACCCAGACCATGCGCTCGCCCCACAGTTCACGGCAGAGATCAATCCCATTGGGGGTGCAGGCGAGGCTGATCACGGCGTCGGGGTGGGTGTGATCGACGTGGCGGGCGGGGGTGAAAGCGTGGAGCAGCGTCTCAATCGACTGGCGCGGACGCTCCTGGGCGTGGGTGCAGTGGGAGAGATAGGCGACCATCTCCTCATCGCTCATGCTGTCGCGGCCCATTAGCGGCATAATCTCGGCCTGGCGTAGCCCGGCAAAGCCCTTCTCCGTAATCGTAGCAACATCGCTGCCGGAGCCTTTGACCCACAGCACTTCCACCTGCTCGCCCAAGTGGTTTGGCTCCATTAGCTTGGCGCTAGTGTTGCCGCCATAAATATTGACAACAGCGCGGTCGGCACCGAGCAAATTGCTACGGTAGACCAGCCCATCGAGCGCCGGGTTCTGCTGATAGTCAGCATCATTCCATAAATTTTTTGGCATAAAGCGCTTCTCTCTGATTTTATTAGTCTGATATGGTAATCATCTGCTTTGGGCCATCCAAATAGATACGCAACATATTCAATATATTGCGGCCCAAGATGATTTCGTCACCTTGATCGGCGCCAACAATCTCCACCGCCGGCAAACGAAAGTCACCAATGCCTAAGTCAAGACGATAGATGTCTACTGTTCGCCGCTCGCCCCACTGACTACGCAGGAAGCGACGATCATCAACTTCAATCTCCAGTGAAACCAAATGATGTAACGGTATGATAGTGGCATCTGCACCACTGTCAATAAAAGCAGGCAAAGGTCCGACTCGAAGTGATTCATCAGCCGTGCCAAGCCTGATTTCAACGTATGGAGCTGGCGGGAAATATACCGGATTATAAGGAAATTTCAAGCGCTTAGTCTCCCTGTACTTGGTGTACGCATCCAGATTTCTGCGACTGGCGATTCACGTACCTGACGAATTAGTACCGATGTACGCCCAAATCGATCACGAATGCGTCGGTAAAGTGCAACCTGATCCAAATCGTGATCAACAAGTTCCTGATTATGAATCGCTACCCACTCTTCTGGATGATTTCGCCACAAATCGCCATGCATTGACTCAAATGCAACGATTTCATGGTCAATTTTTTTTTGTTGCCGCTGTCGAATGTAATAGGCAACCGCTTCATTTACCAATTCTGTAAGCGTACGATCTTCACGTTGTGCGTCATCATTTAACAGTTCTTGCAAGGCAGCGTCTAGCACAATTGTTTCTGTCACATGAACCTCCTCACTCCTGCCACTGACTATTTTTCTGCCTTCTATTATACAACAAAACCGGGCCACCAGCCTACTTAATTCTGTCCAAAGACCTCGTCCAGCGGCACGGCAATGACATCTTCCGGCACTGAAACCATCACCGGCGTGGCATAGTCATAGTCGGTTTCGCTGCGCAGTTCAAGCTTCGGTTTCTGCCCGGCACCACTATCGACCTGGCACTCGTTGCCGCTTTGGCTGGCCAGCAAATTGGCCAACTGGACAAGAGACAGTCAACGTACACGCAACACGCAACACGCATCTATTGATACCCCCCGCTGCTCTGCGACACCCCTCGTTCCGCCGCCACCTTGGCATCGTAACCACTGACCCGATAGGCCGCCATTGGGTCGGTCGGCACGCCCATCTCTTCGCGTACTTGGGCGAGCAAGGGCCGCACATCGGTACGGAAGGCATCGGTGATGATCTGGTGGGCGAGCAGCACTTCGCCATTGGCTTGGGCATCGGCCAGTGCTTGTTGTGGCACACATTGCGCCTTGGCGTAGGCTTCCTGGCAGTTGAGCACTGAGTAGATCATCGCACCAACTTTCCCCTCGACATTGTGCGCCTGGTCGATCATATAGGCGATCTTATTCGCAGTCGTGCGCACGACCTCATCGTTGCTCTTCTCGCCGCTGGCCAATTCATTGTAGATCAGGAAGAGTTCATAGGGATTGGTGGCGCCGACCATCAGATCATCGTCGGCATACTTGCGATTGTTAAAGTGGAAGCCGCCCAGCCGTCCTTCGGCCAATAAGAAGGCGACGATCTGCTCAATATTGACTCCTTGTGCATGGTGGCCCAGATCGACAAGCACCTGTGCCTGTTCGCCCAGCTTGAGACACCAGGCGTAGGCGGTCCCCCAATCGGGGATATCGGTGCTGTAGAAGGCCGGCTCGAAAAATTTATACTCGATCAACATGCGGCTGTCGGTGGGCAATTGTTTATAGACAGTACTCAGATGCGTCTCGAAGCGCCGTTTGCGTGCGATTAAATTATCCTGACCCGCGTAGTTGGTGCCGTCGGCAAACCAGAGGGAGAGAATGTCGCTCTTGGTCTTGGTCATAATCTCACAACATTCGAGCAGATGATCGAGCGCCTGTTCCTGGGCGTTAGAATCAGGATTGCCCAGCGAGCCAAGCTTGTACTCATTATCCTGAAAGACATTGGGATTGACCGCGCCAATCTTGACCCCTTGCGCTTCGGCATATTGGCGCATCCCCGCGTAGTCGCCATCCTCCGGCACATCCCACGGAATATGCACGGCCACCGAGGGCGCGATGCCGGTCATCTTGTGGACCATGGCGGCATCATCCATCTTCTGGCGTGTCGTCGTCGCCGCGCCGGGCCACGGAAAGGCTTTGAAGCGGGTGCCGCTGTTGGCATAACCCCAACTTGGCGTTTCAATCTTGTGATTTTTGATCGCGGTTTTCATGGCGTCGACATCGAGACCCTGGGCAGTCAGCGATTCGGCCAGGACTTCGTAGGCTTTGGTATGGGTACTCATTGAGAAATAGCTCCTTCAAACATGGTTTATGAATGGCAGAGGGACGACGACCGCCAAGAGACGACCGCTGACCGCTTCCGCTGAATTTTCACGAGTGATTCATCCTTTTCGTAGGGGCACGGTATACCGTGCCCCTACGAAAAGGTAACATCAAAGAACCTTTACCATTGTCACGGCAGGGTCATCTGCGGTAGCCTTGACAACGGTAAAGCCCAGCCACTGATAGAGCCGATAGGCGGGATTCGCCGGCCATACACTCAAAGAGATAGCGCTGTACTGTTCTGCAGCAGTGGCAAAAAGCGCAACTAGCAACCGCGTGCCAATGCCCTGCCCCCGATAGGCCGGATCCAGCGCGATTGATAGCTCTGGTGTCGCATCGTCAACATAGCCGTACCCCTGGTGGTCGCCTTGCAAGAGGCGCAGCCACGCTGCGCCGACCCCTTTGCCTGTCGCTCCATCAATCGCTTTATAGCCAATGTCGCCGGCCACCGTACCAAAAGCGGCAAAATACTTACGCATGGTCGGCTCATTGATAATTGTCCGTGGTGGCGGTTCGGCACCGTCCGGCACAAAGATCGCCTGAAACATCATCTCTTCCAACAGTGCTTCGTCAGCGGTTATCATTGGGGTAATCGTGATAGAGTTGCCTGTTCTCATCTATAACTGCTCCTGCAAGCGTGCATAGGCCGCTTCCCAGGCCGCCCGCTCACGCGTCGGTTCGTAGGTCATGACATCAAACGAGCGGCGGATCAGGTCGCGCCCTTCCGCCAGCGAAGCGAGATCACCCAAGGCGACTGCCTGCATGATGACATTGCCGATCGCCGTCGCCTCCACCGGCCCGGCAATCACCTGACGACCGGTGGCGTCGGCGGTGAAGCGACAGAGCAGACCATTTTGCGTGCCGCCGCCGACCATATGGAGCGGATCAAGCGGATATCCAAGAATCAGCTCCAACTTCTCCAACACCCACCGATATTTGAGCGCCAGACTTTCGAGCGCACAGCGGATGATCGCGCCTTTGTCCATGGGCACCGGCTGACCACTCTCCCGACAGAGTGTCTGGATACGGCTCGGCATATCATCACCGGGTTCACTCGGTTTTAGGAAGATACTGTGATCAGGATTGATGATGGCCTGGAAAGGGGGAGCCGCGGCCGCGAGGCTGGTCAGTTCGGCATAGCTATGGTCTGCCCCTTCGCGTGCCCAACTGCGGCGACACTCCTGCACCAGCCAGAGGCCGGCGACATTTTTAGAGAGACGGTAGGTGCTGTTGACGCCCCCTTCATTGGTCAGATTGTAAAGCAGCGTCTCTGGGTTCACAACCGCTGCAGGCACTTCCGCGCCAACAATCGACCAAGTGCCAGAGCTGATCCAGCCAAAGCGTTGATTGGTCGCCGGCACCGCGGCCACAGCCGAACCGGTATCATGACAAGCAGGCGCAACCACGGGCACACGCCCACCAATGCCCAATTCATGCGCAACGACACTTTGCAATGTGCCCAACACCGTCCCCGGCTTGACAATCTCGGGGAAGATGTGGGTGGGAATGGCCAGGCTGGTCAGCAGATCGGTGGCCCAGTTGTCAGTGGTCGGGTTGAAGGCTTGGGTAGTCGTGGCGTTGGTAAATTCGCAGACTTTGCGCCCAGTCAACCAGTAGTTAAAGAGGTCGGGAATAGTTAGAAAGGTCGTTGCCCTCTCCAACGCCGGGTCATTGCGCAGCGTCATAGAGAAGAGCTGGTAGAGCGTGTTGATCTGCATGAACTGGATGCCCGTCTGCCCAAAGATATCGGCATGCGATACCTTGGCAAAAGCGGCGTCGAGCATCCCATCGGTGCGATCATCGCGATAGTGCACCGGGTTACCGATCAGCGCACCGGTTCGATCGAGCAAGCCAAAGTCGACGCCCCACGTGTCAACACCGATGCTCGACGGTGCAGCTCCCAGGGTACGGTTGGCTCGTTCGATGCCAGTTTTGATCTCTTGCCAGAGCTGCAAAATATTCCAATGCATGGCACCGGGTAGACGGATCGGGGTATTGGGGAAGCGATGAACTTCGGTTAACGCGAGCTGATCACCAGTAAAGGTACCCATCATGGCGCGCCCACTTTCCGCACCGAAATCAAAGGCAAGGTAATTTTTTGTACTAGGCATTGACGCTGCTTCTCCGAGTTTCAGGTTGACAATGGGACATTATCAAATTAGATTCCAACGAATAAGACACTTGAACTACAGCCAAGAATCTTCACGCAAAGCGCACAAAGCAATCTTCGTCTATACTGTGGTTGAAATAGGAACCGGAGTTTCTACCCCGGTAAAACTCCGGTTTCCATTCAGATCTGAGTATAAAAAGCTCAAATATCCAGCGGTAGAATAACGAGCGAACTACCCCTTCGTGTGTCTTCGTGTAACTTCGTGGATCAGATTTATTCTGGTTTGCCCCAAAAAGGATCCAATTCAATAATTTTGATGGTTCGTTTTTTTTCAGATGGCGCTGTATACTATGGGAACTCAATGGTACTACAAAAGCGAGTGCTGCCGCAACTTTGCCGCCGAAACCAAACCAACTATCGCTTAGCCAAAGGCGTATCGGGGGCAACGCCCCCTGAGCCTGTCGAAGGGAAAGTTGTCCCCGATATGCCTTCGGTCAATGTCTGTAGAGAGGACAACCCATGAAAATCACCGCCGTGCGCGCCGTCGAAATTGATGTCACCCCCCATCCGCTGACAAAACCACGTACGCCAAGTCGGGCCGAAACGATCAAAATGGGCCGCCCCGTCGCCCGCTACCCAGACAAATCAGCCTATCCGGAATGGAAACGAGCCGCGGTCGTGGTGACAGGCGAGGATGGGACGTGGGGCTTTGGCCTCACCGTTCATGGCGGCCCGGTTACGCGGATTATCAATGACCACCTGGGGCCGGCGCTGATTGGGGAAAATTGTATGGCCACTGAGAAGCTTTGGGACATGTTGGTGCGCATCGCCGCGCCCTACGGCGGCGGCTTGGCCAGCTATGCGATCAGCGCGCTCGACTGCGCTATCTGGGATCTCAAGGGCAAGGTGTTGCAACGGCCGGTCTATGAGTTGCTGGGTGGCCCGCAAAAGGAGCAGATCTTCTGCTACGCCACCGGCTTTGACAACGCCTGGTATGTCGAGCAAGGCTTTAAGGCGACCAAGATTTTTACCCCTTATGGGCTGCCCGATGGTCTCGATGGGCTGCGCAAAAATGAGGAGCTGGTGGCAGAGACACGCGCCGCGGTCGGGGACAATGTCGAGTTAATGCTCGATGGCTGGCTGGCGCTGGACGAGGAGTATACGGTGCGCTTGGCCGAACGCTTGCGCCCGTACAACCTCAAGTGGATCGAAGATTATGTGATGCCCGACGCCTTTGAAGCCTACGCTGCGATCCGACGCCGTCTGCCCTGGCAGACATTGGCGAGTGGCGAACATTGGTATCTGCCCAATACCTTTGCCAACGCCGCGGCCCAGCGGCTGGTCGATATCTTTCAGCCCGACGTGCTTTGGGGCGGCGGGATCACCGGCATGGTGAAGATCTGTCACATTGCCGAGGCGGCGGGCATCTCAGTGATTGTCCATGCAGGCATGAACTATCCCTATGGCCAACATCTCAGCTACGCCATGCCCGCTATCCTCTGGGGCGAACGCTCGGAAGGAGTCTCCGCGCCAGGGATTCCCCTAGAAGAGATGACCCGCCTCCCCGGCACGCCCGCCATCAAAGACGGCTACCTCGTCCCATCAGACGCGCCCGGCTTTGGGCTGGAGATCACGATGGATTGGCTGGAGGAGCGGACGCGGGGGTGAGCTTACCTCACGCAGCAATGGGGTTAAAACCCCTTGCTAACAGCGAGAAGCCGCCTCAGCGGCTGGGAAGCACCTGCGGGTGCTTCTCCCTGTTAGCGCAGGGTTTTAACCCTGGCGCTGTCATTCCTGCGTAGGCAGGAATCCACCCTATGGACCCCTCGGGTGCCCCATGGGCGCGTAGGGATGACATCGCCACAGCAGCCAGATACAGTAACAGTACACGAAAGACGCAACACGCAACACGAATCAATATCACGGAGCAACGATGCAAGAACTATTACAAGATGCCGCGGCGCGGGCCGGTGCCTATTTGGCTGATGTCAATGAGCGGTCAGTGGTGGCAAGCGCACCGGACGTGAAAGCGTTAGCGCGCTTTGAAGAGCCACTGCCGGCTGGGCCAACCGATCCGGCGCAGGTGTTGGCGCTGCTCGATGAGGTTGGCTCACCGGCGACGACGGCGAGCGCGGGTGGGCGTTACTTTGGCTTTGTCACCGGTGGCACCTTGCCGGCAGCGCTGGTGGCAAGTTGGCTGGCGACGGCGTGGGATAACAATGGTGGCCTCTCGGTGATGGCACCGACCAATGCCAAGTTGGAAGAGGTGGCGTTGGGTTGGCTGGTTGAGCTCTTTGGCCTACCCACGGGCACGGTTGGCGGCTTGGTCACCGGTGCGACGATGGCGAACTTTACGGCGTTAGCCGCGGCCCGCCATGCACTGCTGATGCGCCAAGGCTGGGATGTTGAGGCACGCGGTCTCTTTAGTGCACCGGAGCTAACGGTGATCGTTGGCGACGAGGTGCATGTCAGTGTGCTGAAGGCGCTGAGTCTGCTGGGGCTGGGGCGCGATCGGGTGGTGCGCGTGGGGGTTGACGCGCAAGGCCGAATGCGCCCGGAGGCACTGCCCCGACTCGATGAACAGACGATTTTGATCTCACAGGCCGGCAATGTCAACAGTGGTGCAATTGATCCACTTGACCAACTTTCATCCCTGGCGCGCGAGCACAATGCTTGGCACCACGTCGATGGGGCCTTTGGCATGTGGGCGGCAGTGGCACCGGCACGCGCCCATCTCACCGCCGGGCTGGCCGAGGCCGACTCGTGGGCGACCGATGCCCACAAGTGGCTCAATACGCCCTATGATGGTGGCATTACGTTCTGCCGCCACCCCGAAGCGCTGCGCAATGCCATGTCGACGGCGGCGGCTTATCTGGCAATGGGTGGCAGCCGCGAACCGTTGCATTACACGCCGGAGATGTCGCGGCGCAGTCGTGGGGTCGAAGTCTGGGCGGCATTACGTTCCTTGGGGCGCTCGGGGGTGGCGGAGTTGATCGAGCGCACCTGTCGCCACGCCAACCGCTTTGCCGACGGCTTGCGCAACGCTGGCTACGATATCCTCAATGAGGTCACGCTCAATCAGGTGATGGTGGCCTTTGGCGACGATGAACGAACACGCAAGGTGATCGACGGCGTGCAGCGTGACGGCACCTGTTGGTGTGGCGGCACCGTCTGGCATGAACGCGCGGCGATGCGCATTAGCGTCTCCTCGTGGGCGACAACGGAAGCGGATGTCGAGCGTAGCCTGGCCGCCATTTTACGCGTGGCCGCCGCGGCTTAAGGCTAGTGCAAGAATTTAATGATCCACAAAGACACAAGAAGGCACACGAAGAAAAGCAAATATTTATAAAACGTATTTTTCTGAAGTAGCCTAAATTAACTTGTGACTCTCCTGCTAAAAGGCAAAAGTACAGAAACAAGATTTCGTTCCTCTCTGTGCTCTCTGTGCTCTCTGTGCTCTCTGTGCTCTCTGTGCTCTCTGTGGCCCTTTTTTGACGACTAAACAGAAAGAACCAGCCGATGTTAAACGAACAACAACTTGATCTCTTCCGCCACAATGGCTTTGTCAATGGTGGACCGGTGCTTGATGACGACACGGTGGAGGTGTTGCGCGCCGAAGTATTGCGGGTGATCGACGAGCGCGAGCGCACCGATATTGCCCAGCCGGTGCTCTGCCGCAATCTCAATAGCGACGAAAGTGCGCCGATCTGGCAGATCGTCAACATTTACGAAGCAAGCCCCGCCTTCAAAAAGTTGATTATGGGGTCGGCGATTGCCGAGATGGCAGCCCAATTGACCGATGCCAAGGAGCTACGCGTCTGGCACGATCAGATCCAGTACAAACCACAGGCACTGGGTGGCCGGCTCCATTGGCACCAAGATTCCCCCGCCTGGCCCACGCTCATGCCCAAGCACGCGCAGATCAGTGCGTGGGTGGCGCTCGACGATGCCGACTATGACAACGGCTGCATGTACATGGTGCCCGGTTCACAGAAGTGGGGCGACCAAAGTGAGTTCATTCGTGAGTTACCGCGCGATGGATCAATGGTCACTGAATTTGAAGGCCACCCTACCTACCAGATCCTGTGTCCCGTTAAGAAAGGGCACGTTCACTTTCATCATTCATTGACCTGGCATGGCTCGGGCAGCAACACGAGCAACCGCCCCCGCCGCGCCATTGCCATCCACTATATGACTGAACAGACCACCTACTACGCCGCCGGCAATCACCCCATGAAGCCCTTCATCACTGTGGCCGATGGCGAAAAATTGGTGGGTGATGCATTCCCACTCGTCTGGCGGCGTGGCTAAGCATTGACAATTAACCTTTACCAATTGATTATTGATTATTCGTTCCTCATGTGGCATACAACGAATAGTCAATAATCAATAATCAATAATCAATAATCAATAATCAATAATCAATAATCAATAATCAATTGCTAATTATAAATGACCAACTTCATCCTCATCATCACGGATCAACTACGCGGCGACTGCCTCAGCGCCGACGGCCATCCCACGCTCGAAACCCCCAATCTCGATCACCTGGCTGCGCTCGGGACACGCTTTCGCTGTGCCTACTCGGCGGTGCCTTCTTGCTTGCCGGCGCGGGCGACGCTCTGGTCGGGGCAGAACCAATGGCACACCGGCGTGCTTGGCATGGGGCGCGGCCAAGGGCCAATTCCGAACAATTTTGCGCACACGTTGGCTGGTGAATTTAGCGCGGCCGGCTATCGCACTCACCTCGTTGGCAAGGGGCACTTTCAGCCGCAGCGCAGCCTCATGGGCTTTGAGACAACCGAGTTGGACGAATCGGGCCGCATGGCAGAGAGCGAGCACCGTCGTTGGTTTGCCGCCCACGCCCCCGCCGGGGTCACCCCCGATGACCACGGCGTCGACTGGAATTCGTGGCACGCCCGCCCCTGGCACACAGCAGAACATCTCCACCCGACTGCATGGACGATGATGCGCAGCCTCGATTTCTTGCAGACGCGCGACCCCAACCGCCCCTTCTTTCTGACGATCTCCTTTGCTCGCCCCCATTCGCCCTATGTGCCACCACCCTACTACTTTGAGCGCTACGAACGGGGCACAACGCCAGCCCCACACATCGGCGACTGGACGGCCATGCACGATGATCCGGAAGAAGCGGTCAACGCCAATGCCTGGCGCGGCCGCAAAACGGCGGCGCAGATCCACCGCGCACGCGCCGGCTACTATGGCGAAGTCGCCTTTATCGACACGCAGATTGGGCGGCTGATGAATTGGCTGCGGCGCAATGGACTGGCCGATGATACATGGCTGCTCTTCACGTCGGATCATGGCGATATGCTCGGCGACCACAACCTCTGGCGCAAGACCTATGCCTACGAAGGCAGCAGCCGCGTGCCGTTTCTGGTGGCACCACCACAAAGCCAAGGCAAACCAGCTCGCCCCGTTGCGGATGAAGTGGTCGAGCTGCGCGACATCATGCCTACGCTGCTCGATGCCGCCGGTCTGCCAATCCCGGTTACGGTTGATGGGCGCAGCGTTTTACCGTTGCTGCAAGATCAAGTCGACGGCTGGCGTACCTACATTCACGGCGAACATTGCACCTGTTACCACCCGGATCAGGAAATGCACTACGTGACCGACGGCAAACGCAAATTAATCTGGCTACCTCGGCTGAATCAGGAACAGTTTTTTGATCTAGAGAGCGATCCAGGGGAATGTCACAATTTGGTGGAGGATGGGGAGCGACAGGAAGAGATTGCGCTGTGGCGCGGTTACTTGGTGGCCGAACTGAGTGCGCGCGATTGTGGTTGGGTGCAGCATGAAGAACTTGTTTGTCCCAACGAGGAGCCGTTAGTGTCACCATACCGCGATAAACGTTGGGAAGGATAATATGCCAATTCGATTAATTATTACCGGCGGATTCCTCGGTGCCGGCAAAACAACGCTGCTCTTAACGGCGGCGCGCCGGCTGGCCGAACGGGGCTATCGTGTCGGGCTGATTACCAACGACCAGGGGGAAGATTTGGTCGACACGGCCATGGGCCAGGGCGCGCAGATCCCGGTGACCGAGGTGGCGGGGGGCTGTTTCTGCTGCCGTTTTCCCGACCTGATCGCAGGGCTGGATCGGCTCAAAGCGGTTGCGGATCCGCATGTGATCCTGGCCGAGCCGGTGGGCAGTTGCACCGATCTCGTGTCGACGGTACTGCGCCCGCTGATCCAATTTCACCCCGAGCAATATAACCTTGCGCCGCTCACCGTGCTCCACGACGGCACGCGCGATCTCCCCACCTTTCCGGCTGATGTGGCCTACCTCTATCAACAACAATTGGCCGAAGCAGAACTGCTGCTGCTCAACAAGGCCGATCAGCTAACGGAAGCGCAGCAGGCAACGGTGGTAGCAGAGCTCCAAGCTGACTACCCTCACGCCGAGGTGATGGCACTCTCGGCCCAAAGCGGCGTGGGAATTGATGGCTGGCTTGACATTGTATTGGGAGAACAGAGCCGCAATCCGCAAGCGCTGATAATTGACTACGGTCGCTATGCCGAGGCCGAGGCTGCCCTTGGCTGGCTTAATGTCAAAGGGACCGTGCGCAGCGATCAACCGTTTGTGGTTGAAGCGTGGACCGGCCAACTGCTCAACCAGTTGGCCGATCGCTTTGCCGCACAGCACGCACCGATTGCGCACATCAAGACGCTCGTCACAGCCGGTGATGCGCGTTGTAAAGCAAGCCTCACGCAGAGTGGTGCGCCCATCAGTTGGGATCTTCACAGCGACGGGGCGGCCACTGACCAGATTGATTTTCTGCTTAATGTGCGCGTCCAAACGACACCGCCCCTGTTGGAACAGGTGGTCACCGCGGCGGTTGAAGCGAGCAAACCGGCACCCTCTGCGCGCTACTACTTCACCCACTTTGAATGCTTTAGCCCCCTGCCACCGGAGCCGACGCATCGCATGTAGAAAGCGTAAGCGCGCGGTCAGGATTACTCAGCACCGAGATCGGTCGTGCCGAGGAGCGTAGCTGTAGTGAGGTCAATTTCATACTGTTGAGCTTCTTGTTCCTCGCCATCACAAGTGAGGATAGCTTGCTCCTGCGCGCCGTTCATTTGCCATGCAATTACACAATTGCTATCACTGAGATTGGCACCATCGTTGTGGAGTTCAAAGCGAGTAATGAGTGTACCACGGTCACTATCGATAGCGGTCATATCACGGCGAAGAACCGTGATGGTGTGCGGGGCAAAGGCCCAACCGGCTTCTGCCAAGAGCAGCACTTCCCAGTTGCCGCTGGGCGACACGAAGCGCTGATAGAACGTTTCTTCGGCAATGGTGACCTGCGGTTTAACTAGTGAGGAAAAAGGTTGGCACGTTGCAAAAATCGCAATACAGGCCAAAAGTACGGTGCCTATCCCAATTGTATAGCGACGATGGATGGCGGTAGTGCGTGGGAATTGATTCGCCAGCATCGTTTACCCCTGCCAGGCAAGTTCAGCCAGCACCGGCAAATGATCAGATGGATAACATCCATCAGCCTGATCAGTCAGAATCGCGTGGCGTGTGACGGTAAAGTGGTCGGATCCAGCTTTGCCTGCGTAGAGAAAAATATAGTCAATCTTCTCCTGGAGCGGGTCGGCAAAGTCGGTGGTAAAGGTAGCCGTGGGACCTTCGTGAGGTGTAACGCTCTGCGCCATTGCATCGGCGAAGATTGCGCCAGTCGATGGGGATGGCGCTATTAGCGCTTGATAGGTCTCTGAATCGGGCGCACAGTTAAAATCACCGGTGATGATGGCCGGCATGGTTGGTGCTTGGTCGACCAAAAAAGCCTGTAGCAGCTTTACCGATTCAAGTTGGGCGCGTAACCCGCGGTGGTCGAGATGGGTATTGAGGTGCAGAAACTGCGCGCCGGTTCTGTTGTCAGTAAAGATCGCCCAAGTGGCAATGCGCACGCAAGCCGCATCCCAGCCAAAGCTGCCGACCTGATCGGGTGTTTCAGATAACCAGAAGTGGCCATACTCTTGCTGCGCTAACCGCTCGCGACGATAGAAGATTGGCGCATATTCGCCTGCTGCCACACCATCGTCACGGCCCACACCTAGCCAATTATAGGCAGGTAAGGCAGTTGCCAACGCCGTCAGCTGTTCGTGGCGTACCTCCTGCAAGCCGATGAGGTCGGGTTGGTAAGCTTGCAAGAGGGCAGCCACGCGCGCTTGACGCTGTGGCCAAGCGTTGGCACCATCGGCAGGGTTATTGTAGCGAATATTATAGGAGAAAATCTGCAACGGTGTCGCCATCAGTTAGGCTGCCTCGGCATCAAAGAGCAAGTCTACCAGTTCATCGCTAGCGCTTTGCAGCGCATCCTCATCGTCATCCTGGGCTGCGCTGTAAACGGCATCGACGGCATCCATCATCTTTTCACTCAGTTCAGGATCCACCCCTGGACTTTCCAGTGCATTGCGAGCACGGTCAAGCAGGGCGCGAGTTGTCTCATCAAACTCGAACTCAGCCACGTCCATGTCGTCCATTTCGGTCGCGGCAACGTTTTGTGCCAACCGGGCTTGGCTTTCGGCGATCTGCTCCGGGGAGAGCCGTTGGCGTTCGGCCCGTAGCTGCTCACTCGTCTTTTTGCCGGAACCCCGGTCCGTCACGGTTACATTCAAAATCCCATTGATGTCAAGTTGAAAATTGACCGTAACCTCGCCCAGTCCATCGCTGCGGTTGGATTGGACATCCTCCACCATAAAGTCACCAAGCAATGTGTTCCGCGATGCCACGGAATTTTCGCCTTGATAGACCTTAATATGGATCTGATCTTGACCGGGGAAGAGGGTGCTAAAGCTTTCACTCTTTTGCACCGGGATCGTGGCATTGCGGTGGATCAGGGGCACAAAATGGTCAGAGTTTAGCTGACCGCCAAGGCTGATCATAGCAGTCTCGATCCCAAGGGACATCGGAGTCACATCGACCAGAATCGCATCGATCTCTTCACCGGCAATAATTCCAGCCTGTACGGCTGCACCAAGTGCCACCGCCGCATCCGGGTCAATCTCAATATGGGGATCTTGGCCTAGGCGCGCCGCCACCATCTCCCAGACGGCTGGAATGCGCGTCGAGCCACCGACCAAGAGGACACGGTTAACATCGCCAGCTTCTAGATCGGCGTCAGTCAGCGCTTGGTCAATACTCTCGATGGTCTGTTCCAGCAGATCCGCAATGGCGGCGGCAAACTCGGCACGGGTCACTTCGCGCCGCAGATGGAGGGCATTGCCCTGTGGATCTTGGGCAATGTATTCCAGGCTCACGGTGGTCAAAGGCTCGCCTGATAGATGGATCTTGGCTTCTTCGGCGGCCCGCAGCAGACGCGCCCAGGCTTGATGATTAGCCCGCAGATCAAGATCATGTTCCTCCTGAAATTCATCGGCTAGCAGCTCCGCAAGGCGCTCGTCAAAGTCATCGCCACCGAGCAGATTGTTCCCCGCCGTCGCCAACACGTCAACCACACCCATGTTCATCTCGATCAAGGAGACATCAAAGGTGCCGCCACCCAGATCATAGACCAATGCCCGCAAATGCTCGTCGGGATCAACCCCATAGCCATAGGCCAGTGCCGCTGCGGTCGGCTCGTTGATGATCCGCTCTACCTGCAATCCGGAGATCGCACCGGCTTCGATGGTCGCCTGGCGTTGTACCTCATTGAAGTAGGCCGGCACGGTAATCACGGCCCGCGTCACCGGTTCGCCCAATGCTTTTTCGGCAGCTTCTTTGATCGCACGCAGAATAAAGGCGGAGATCTCCTGCGGTGTATAGCTTTTCCCTGCCATCTCCACCGTTTCATTGCTACCCATCTTGCGCTTAATCGAGCGAATCGTACGCTCTGGAGCCACCGTCCACTGGTTGCGCGCCGGCGTGCCGATCAACAAGCCATTCTGTGGCGAAATCCCTACCACCGAGGGCAACAGCCGTTCGCCTTGCACGTCTAACAGAACGGGCGTGCCATTTTGGACGACAGCTAACACCGAATTTGTGGTACCGAGATCGATACCGATGATTTTGCCGTTGTTCTCGGTCATAGCGTTTGTCTACTTTCCCTACTGAAATACGTCATCTGAATAAAGGAGGTGGACGGTCAGCAGACCGTCCACCATAAAATGTAAGGTAAATCGCGAGAGGTGGGTGGTTACCCTTTTGACGACTCAGGGGTACGCGCAACGACAACTTCGGCATAGCGGATCACACGATCGCGACGGCGGTAGCCTTGGCGCAGCACCCGTACCACGGTGTTGGGCGCGACATCGGCAGTAGTCGTACTTTCGACGGCAACATGGAGTTGGGGATCAAAGGGCTGATGCAAGGCGTCGATAGATTTGATCTCTTCCCCAGCCAAGAGGGCTGTCAACCGTTCGCTCACCAATGTCAGGCCGGCAAGCCAGGCCGAAATCGCCTGATCGGTGGCAGTCGAGAATTCACGGAGCAATGGAGCAGCGGCTGTTTCTGTCGCTGCTGTTACCGGCAGCGCCGGCAGATCCTCTACTGGGAACGTGCCAAAGAGACGTTGCCAAAAGCCAGGAGCAGCGGTTGGCGCAACCGGCGCGCTGGGCGGCGTGACTGGGGCGAGTGCGCTGTGCTGCAGCAAAGCTGCGGTCCGTTCCCGTTGGCGTGCCAGCAGATCAGCCCCATTGGTCAAGGCCAGGTCCAGGCTATCGAGCGCGGGGATCAGTTCGGCAGCAAATTCCGCCCGGCCGGCACGGTGGGCCGCGGTTAACTGCTGGTTGATCTGTTCACTATGGTGCTGTTGTCGCTCTTCACGCTGTGTGGCCAGGGTACGCAACGTTGCCAATGACTGATCCACTTGCCCCGTTTTGCTCTCGGCCAGTGTATTGCTCTTGAACTGCGTACGTGTGAGCTTCTTGAGATTTTCGTTAAGCTCTTCAAGCTGTGATTGACCGGCCACCACTTCTACGAGCCTCTCAAGCTGCTCTTGGCGCGCGGTCCGGCGTGTGAGTTCTGCCAGTTCGTTCTGGGTTGCGTCTAGTGCGGTAGCCATGTCGGCGACACTCGCAAGAAGAGGAGCAACTCTTTCACTATCAGTCAGATGCCCAATCAGTGTGTCAAGTTGACGGCTATTCTGACTGCTGGCGGCGTGCACTTCCGCCATGTCTTGCCGTAATTGGTCAAAATGACCAGCCAATTGTTGAAATTGCTGCTGTAGCTGGAGCACTGTTGTATCCACGATGCGGTTCTCTGGTTGCCCATCATTTTGGCGGCCGGTTGTTGCACTTGGCTGCGCTCTGTCTCCACTGGTCATGATTGGAAGTCCTTCTCCATGGGTGTGGCAACCAGCTCGACCGTCATCAACATTAGATCTTCCAGGTGTACCGAAAGGTCATAGTTGGGACGGCGGCGGTTTGGCAGGTCAGGTGGTGGTTGGAGGAGAAAGAGATCGACAAGTGCGCGTTTTTGCGGGGTGCGGAGTTGTTCATAGGCGGCGCGGATTTGCTGAAACTTCTCCGGTTCGCGTTCGGGCGGGAACTGACGGACCAACTGAAAGTAGGCTCGCTTAATTTCCGCATCCGCGGCACGCCGGTCGAGTTGTAGAATCAAGTACGGGTCAGAGACGGAGATCTCGTGCTTATTTAAATCTTCTGCGGAAGGCATCGAATAAATCCTCTTCGTCTATGTCAAGATCATCTAAATTGCCAAAGAGTTCGGCAAACGGATTGCCGCGGCCAAAAAGGCTAGCCATGCCACTAAATTCAAGCTCTTGTTCAAAGGTTGTGGCCAGCTCGACAATGGCTGGCTCCTTGGCCTGTTGCGCGTTGGTTTTCGCTTTGCGCAGTTGCGTCTGGATCGGCCCCTTTTTCGTCGGATCCTTCTCAAAGAGGCGTAACGCCTGCACATATTCCGGTGCACCACTCTTGGGATGACGTTCCTTGATCAACCGCGCATAATGATCAGCCAAATCAGCCTCTTCCTCATCGATGGCATCTTCAAAGATAGTCAATAGAATGGCGGCCTGGCTATCTTCCCCACGCAACGGTTCGGCCACATCCACGGCAATATCCCAGAAAAAGCGCGCCCATTCCTCGCCAAATTCACAGCCCAATGCTTGCTCCCCCTGCTCGACCCAAAAGCTGGGGCGCAACCCTTGAATCTGCCGGATCTTTGGCGCTAACTTTCGCACATCGTCTGCGCCTTCGGCATGGAGCAGTTCGTGAAGCGCGACGCTGAGAATCATCACGTTGTGTGGGGCGACTTCAGTGGCCCGCAATAAATGTAATCGTGATTTTTCCAATTCGCCTTGGCGATGATAAACCTTGCCCAATTCGATCAATAAAATCGGCTGATCCGGAACTTCTTGCAATCCCTCCTGTAGAATTCCCTCGGCACTTTGACGTTTCCGCCCGCGCGAGTTGCCGCTCCACATCTCGCCATAACCGCCCCGCAACATGGCGGCGCGTTCGGCATAGTATAGCGCCAGCCCCATGCGCGCATCTTCGTGGGTGGGATCAATGGCTAGGATGCGCTGCCAGATCGGTTTGGGATCATTGCCATAGCCATTGGCATAGATCGCCGCCAGACGTACCAAGGAGGGAATATGGTCTTTGTCAATTTCAAGAATACGCCGCAACTCATTCTCAGCAGCTTCTACGCGATCTTCGGTCCCATACAGATCGACAAGATGGGTCCGTAGCTCAATATTGGTTTCGTCATATTTAATCGCATTCTTTACACAGGTAACAGCCTCATCAAAAACATCCAAGCGCTCGTAACAGGCCGCGGCACGCGCCCAGATTCGCGCAACTTGGTAGTCACTCAGATAATCTGGATGATCTTCTTTGCGCGGGCGGCGGCGCACCATTTCGCGCCATGATTCTGCGGCTTCGTCCCAATGTTCCACTTTCTCGGCGGTTAACGCCAAATTTTGGGAGAGCAAGCGCCCCTTGGTGAGTTGACTGGCGGCCCGAAAGTGCTCATAAGCCCGTTGCCATTGGCCTTGTTGCCCAGCGGCAAAGCCGAGGTGAAAATAAGCGTGGCCCGCAATCTCATCAAAGGGAGCATCCATCTCATCGCCCGCCACTTCGACACGGGTGGCTTGATAGAGCTCGATGACAGCCGACCAGTCACCCTGATCGGCCAATGCAGTGGCCCGTTCGCGCCGAAAAAGGCGCAAATTTTCGAGCAGCCAGGGCATTGACAACTGTTGCCCAACCGTACGCCACGCGGCCACGGCGTCTTCTCGGTTGCCTGTACGCATGGCAACAACGCCGGCGTAGTAGGCAACGACAGGGTTCGTGGCCATCACCGGATCGGCAGCGCGCGCTTTCTCATAGGTTACCGCTGGTGCCGAACTCTCATTTGCATACATCTGCAAGAGGAGCGACCAGAGCTCACTATCGCCTAAAAGCGGCTCCGCTGTGATTTCCGGCAGTGTCTTCTTTTTGCTCTGCTTTTTTACGGCGGCAAGAAGCTGTAGCGTATTCGCTTCTACCTTAGGTAAGCTCTGGGGATCGACCGGCTTGCCAAGCGCCAGGTTGCCTAACTGTTGCAGATAGGCAAGATTGGTGGGATGGGATGGCGCAGGAACTGTTGCCTTGCATGCCGCGTCCGTTGCCGCCGCGGCCTCCTTTGGCGCACCACCACGCCACTCGGTTAGCCCAAGATGGTAATGCAAACGCGCTTCTTCGGGAGCATGGGTCACCGCCTGCTTCAGTAGACGCAACCGTGCATCGGTACCGGTTTTTGCGGCTTGGCGAAAGAGTGCTTCCGCGGCGACCGCATTAGCGCGTTTGGAGGTTTCGTCGTCATTGGCAGCGCGCAGGGCCAACGCCGCGGCAGCAACCGCCGCGTCCAATTGGCCCTTTTGCAGCGCTTCTTCGGCTTCGCTCACTCGATTGGCGGGGCGGTTTGCTTTCTGCTGCTCTCGCTTATAGGCAAGTTTTTGCTGATTTCGACGTTTTATGGACACGTTTTACGCTCGCATTTTTTCGCGCGACGCCCGTGGTGCATCACCGTTTGCACGATCACTCTTCATGTGACACTGCTTATACTTTTTGCCACTACCACACCAGCAAGGATCGTTGCGGCTAATTTGTGGGCCGCTGTTGCGCACAGTCTGTGGTCCACTGCCGTTGGCGCCATCGCGGTTGGTGCGGATATTGCGCGCAATGGGCGTTGCGATTGGTTGCTGTTGCTGTCGCTGCACTTGTAAGCTATAGATTGACTTCACAATATCGCCGCGGATATCGTTCATCAATTCGGAGTACATGTTAAAGGCTTCGCGCTTGTAGGCGACCACCGGATCCAGTTGGGCATAGGCCTGCAAGCCAATCCCTTCCCGTAGATGATCCAAATCGGTGAGATGGCGCACCCAGCGATTGTCAACCGCCCAGAGCATAATCTGCTTCTCGGCCTGGCGCATCGCCTCTTCGCCCAATTCAGCTTCCTTCGCCTCATAGGCTTCTAACGCCATTTCGATCGCCTGCTCTTCGATCTCATCACGATCGAGTTTTGCCCAACTCTCTGTCGCAAAGTCAGCCGGCAAGGGGAAGACACCGCGCAGTGCCTGCACTAGCTCTTCTAACTGATACTCATCTTCATAATCACTGCTGGTAAATTGGTCGACGATTGCGCCAGCTTCATCCTCAATCATCCCTTCCACAGAGTCCTTCAGCGACGGCTCGGTCAGGATGCGGCGGCGTTGATCATAGATGCGGTTACGCTGCTCATTGACCACTTCGTCATATTGGAGCACATGCATACGAATGTCAAAGTTGTGCCCTTCGACCTTGGTCTGCGCATTCTCAATTGCCCGGTTGACGAGGCCGGCTTCGATCGGCACATCATCTTCAACACCCAGACGACTCATAATATTGCTCACCCGTTCGCCGCCAAAGCGCCGCATCAGATCATCTTCCATGCTCAGATAGAAGCGACTGACGCCGGGATCGCCAAGACGACCGGAGCGACCGCGCAATTGATTGTCGATCCGTCGCGCTTCGTGCCGCTCGGTACCGATAACACAGAGCCCGCCGACGCCAATCACCTTCTGCTTATTCTTTTCCGTCTCTTGCCACTTCTGCTGAAGCACCTGCGCCCACCGCTCAGGATATCGGTCGCGCGGATCTTGCTTGTGCTTGAGCATCTCCAACGCGTCGTTCCAATCGTACTGTGGAATTTCCGTCAGATCAATGTCTTCTTTACGCATCTGGTCACGGGCGAGCCCTTCGGGGTTGCCGCCAAGCAGAATATCGACACCACGACCGGCCATGTTCGTCGCAATGGTCACGGCGCCGGGGCGACCGGCTTGGGCAATAATCGTCGCTTCCCGCTCGTGGTTCTTGGCATTGAGCACTTCGTGATCGATGCCGCGGCGCTTGAGCAATTGGCTGACAAATTCACTCGTCTCAATCGCGACTGTACCAACTAGCACCGGCTGGTCTTTTTTGTAAGCGTCGGCAATATCTTCAATCAACGCGGCAAATTTTGCCTTTTGTGTACGATAGACTTGGTCGGCCATGTCGTCACGAACAATCGGGCGATGGGTGGGGATGGCCACAACTTCCAGGTTGTAGATCCGTTGGAACTCCTCCTCCTCCGTTTTGGCTGTACCAGTCATGCCGGCAAGCTTATCGTACATGCGGAAGAAGTTCTGGAAGGTGATCGTGGCCAGTGTCATCGACTCTTTCTGGACTTTGACCCCCTCCTTGGCTTCGATGGCTTGGTGCAGCCCTTCACTATAGCGGCGTCCTTCCATGAGGCGGCCGGTAAATTCGTCGACAATGATGACCTCATGGTCGCGTACGATGTAATCTTTGTCCCGCCTGTAGAGTGCATGGGCCCGTAGCGCGTTGTCGAGGTACGGAATCATCTCAAAATGTTCGGGGCTGTAAAGATTCTCGAGGTTCAAGCGGCGCTCAATCAATGCAATGCCCTCTTCGGTCAGGGTTGCGACCCGCTCTTTTTCATTGACGACATAGTGCTCTTCTGGTTGCAAATTTTTGATCAGTGCGGCAAAGTCTACGTAGTAGTTCGAGCTTTCACGCGCTTCGCCCGAGATAATCAGCGGCGTGCGCGCTTCATCGACAAGGATATTGTCAACCTCGTCAATGATGGCGTAGTGGAGTTCGCGTTGCGTGAGGCGATTGATTTCGTGCACCATGTTATCGCGCAGATAGTCAAAGCCAAATTCATTATTGGTGCCATAGAGAATATCCGCCCGGTAGGCCTCGGCACGCGGAATCGGTCGCAACGCCAGGAAGCGGTCATCGGCGGCGGGGAAGTCGGGATCGTAGATAAAGCTACCTTTGTCTGGGCTGCCGGCACTGTTCTGGATCACCGCGGCAGTCAAGCCAAGCAATTGATAGACCGGCCCCATGAGTTGCAGGCCAACTTTAGAGAGGTAGTCGTTGGGGGTGACCAACTGAACACCGCGCCCGCTGAGGGCATTGAGGTAGAGCGGTAGGGTGGCAACCAGCGTCTTCCCTTCACCAGTCTTCATTTCAGCGATGCGTCCCGAATGGAGCACCATGCCACCAATGAGTTGCACATCATAGTGGCGCAGACCAGTGGTCCGTTTACTCGCCTCGCGCACGGCAGCAAAGGCCTCGGGGAGGATCTCATCAAGCACAGCGGCTTCGGTCTTGAGCATCTCTTTTTTGATGCGGTTGACTTCGACACGCGCAAATTTCTGGTCATCTGAGCCAAGGACCGCGATGTATTCCTCTTCGGCTGCGGCCAATTCAGCGCGCAATTCAACAGTAGCTTCCTGCACTTCGGCCTTGAATTGCGCCGTCATAGCGCGCAACTCATCATTGCTCTTCTCGCTGAACTCAGCCTCTAGCGCATTGATCTCTTCTACGATGGGGCGATACTTCTTAACAATCTTCTCATTCGGATCGCCGGCGATGGCGTAATATAGTTTCTTTAGCATAGGATTCCTCTACTGCGCAGCACGCTTTCCTTGTACACTAGTACAGTTGGGCGTAAATTCCACGGCAGTAAATAAGCTCCGCTACCACTGGAACACAGGCAAATCACTGTGGCCTTATTTACGCCGGGATGTACTAGTCGTCTACTAGCCGATTTCCAAAGCTGACCGCCAAAGGCAGTTTACCACGCGAACTGGTCAACAAACAGGTCTGTTCCTACCATTCTACCATGAAGCCAGAGATGGTCAATAATTTCAGCAGATAATAGGATTGTACTGAAACGCAATAAACCCCAGGAAAGTTTTCCTGGGGTTTTCCTGGGGTTTATTGCTCGATGATTTATCGCTTACTTGGCAACAACTTTAATCTGCTTCGGGCGAACAGCTTCGGCTTTTGGCACGCGCAGGGTCAGTACCCCATGTTCGTAGGTCGCCTCAATATTTTCGACATCGACCGGCACGTTGATGGTCAGCCGGCGCTCAAAGGCACCGCGATAGAGTTCACGCTTGATGAATTCGGGCCCCTTAGCTTCTGGAGCATCCGTGGTTTCACCCTCTGCCGTTGGAGTAGCTTCTGGCTGAGCGAGCGTCGGGAAAGTACCACGAATGGCAAGCTCTTCGCCTTCCATGGTGATCTCAACCGCTTCCGGGTCGACCCCGGGGACATAGGCGCTAATGACAAAGGCATTCTCTTCGGTCCAGACGTCGATGGGTAAACGCGTTGCGCTGGGAGCCTGGGTTTGCTGTTGATTGCTACCGGCATGACCACCGTTGCGGGCAAAATCATAACCGGCGAAGTCGGCACCAAAGGCGCGATTCACAGCATTGGCAAAGTTGGCAAATTCACGGGCTGGATTGTTATAAACCGTTGTACGCATTGTTCTTGTTCCTTTCAGAGCAGCAACTATATTTTGATTTGGTTGATTGTCTTACTTTTGTAGACAATCGAACTTGGTTACAGATTGATACGTCGACATTGATAAGTAATGCTCCATGTCGTTCGCTTGTTACAGTGACTACTATAGCGCTGCGCCGTTAGATGAGCGCATGCGTGCCATTATCATCAGGTTTGCGCTCTGTCTATGGAAAGTAAGCGCACTGTCAACATTTTGTTAGCGGTGTTGGCCTATTTCATCGCCGAGCCGCTGTTGACATTTGTGATTGACCAGTTGATGTTTGCACAGGTCGATACCTCTGCTGCCCCAGTCCCCTTCCCTCCCAAGTTGGGGGAGAAGAGAAGAAAAACAGGTTTAGCTGCGTGCGTTTGGCGGCTTTGCTGCCGAACGCACGCAGCTTTGACCCTAGCCCCGCCCTTGAGGGCGGGGCTAGGAGCGGGGCTAGGGCCAATCACTGCGTAACATGAGTTACCAGTAGAGTACGGGCACGGTGTATCGTGCCCGTACTCCGCATCGTGCCTGCACGGTGTGATAGAAATTATAAGGTTCTGATTGGGGTAGGGTGATCGGATGGGGATTACAATGAAATATTTAGTGCCCCGCATCGCGAATCGGGAATAGCCGATGGCGGTGCTTGAAGTATTCTTGTTATATCAAAGAGAGGTCAGCGGACACAAGTACCTGGTACTTGTGTCCGCTGACCTCTCTTTTAGGTTCATTAACAGAGTTCCACTGTCGCGCTACCACTACAACGCATCAGCAAATTAGTCTGAATTGAGCGCGAACCCGCGGCACGGTGGGCCAATTTCACGGCCAACTGCAATACTTCTGCATCCTGCGCCCAGCCATCTAGTACAACCCCTTCATAGCCCGCTGTCACACTAATTTGGGCCATGTGGCCACCCAGCAATGGATGGGCAGCCAGGGCATCACGTACACGCCATGCGACAATGCGGTCTGTTGTGCGCTGGTCTACTCTTACCATCGGATTTCCTCCATGCTTCAAACAATCATTGCTCTCACTATAGCAGCCAAGTGTTTGAAGCACGTCGGTAGAGTATATGTGCTTCGTTAGTCTTACTGACTATTCCCCAGTTTTTCTGGTTCAATCTGATTTCAGGGGGACTATGCCGCTAAGGGCAGGGATTTGCGCGCCGGGTGCCGCTTGGTCACGGAGGCCACCGCATCTTCCACCAGGGAAAGAGTCTCGGCAATCACGGTGTGATCATGGCTGTAGGAGAGAAACCATGGTTCGCGCGGATCATCATCGAGGAAGATACCACGCTGCATGAGGAGCGCGCAGATCTCTTCATAAAGCGAAGAATCCGTGGTGGCGTAAGCACGATAATCGTGCGGTGTTTTCTCGGTGCCAATCATCACGCTAAACATCGACGGCACACCAGTGATTACGTGAGGGATGCTGGCGCGACCCAAAATGGTGTGAAGTCCATCGATTAATTCCTGCCCCCGCGCAAAGATCGATTCGAGGACCGGGTTCTCCTCAATATAGGCTAGCGTACCACAAACGGCAGCAGTGGCGACGGCGTTGCCACAATAAGTCCCCCCCAACGCCACGCGCCCCGGCTCGACCACCTCCATGATCTTAGCACTGGCTGCAATCGCGGAGACAGGAAAGCCGTTGCCAATCGCTTTTGCATAGGTAACAATGTCAGCACGCACCCCAAAATATTCCTGAGCGCCTCCTTTCGCCACACGAAAGCCGGTCTTTACCTCGTCAAAGATCAGGAGAACTCCATATTGATCGCACAATTCACGCATCCGTTCGAGCCAGCCAGGCAACGGTACAATGCCTGCGACGTTGCCCATGATCGGCTCCACAAAAAGGGCGGCCAGTTGATCGCCATGACGTGCCATAGCCGCTTCGAGCGCATCAAAATCGTTGTAAGGCAGCGAAATCATATAATTGCGAATCGCCCACGGCATCCCTTCGGTAGCGGCGGCGCGATGGGGTTTCTGGCGCGGCCCCATGCGCTCGACCGGCGTTGTTGGCCCACTAAACATAACATAATCATAGTTACCGTGGTAGTTGCCCTCAAACTTGATAAATTTTTCGCGGCCGGTGTAGGCGCGGGCGATGCGCAGCGCGTGCATGGTCGCTTCGCTGCCGCTATTAGAGAGACGAACCTGCTCCATCCCTGTCAGGCGGGTGATGCGCTCGGCTGCCTCAATTTCGAGTTCGGTGGTACTGGCAAAGGTGACACCGCGGCTGATGGCTTCAGTGACACGGGCGTTGACATAAGGATGGGCATGGCCCAAAATAATCGGTCCGAAGCCGAGGCGGTAGTCGATATAGCGGTTGCCGTCAACATCCCATACATAGGCACCCTCACCACGATCGATGATGATGGTGGCATCATCGCCCCAGTAGCGAAAGTTGGAGTTGACGCCATAAGGAATTACTTTTTTGGCGCGGCGAAAGAGTTGTTGCGAGGTGCGCAAGGTGCGCGGTTTAGCAGGATCTGCCAGTGGCTGTGTAGACATCTGTTGCTCCATGTCTGCTTAGGATTGAGTGACAAAAGTAGTGCACTGGGCAAAGGCTATACCTTTGCCCGAGTGCCAAAAAATGGACTAACAATTGGAATTGCATCGCCATATCAATAACAGCCAGGATTAACGGCTGTCTTTGTCACCCCCCAACACGCTGGCACGATGGTCGTCAACGTCCATAGACTCTCCTTTAGCTAATCCATTAAATAATTATCCGCCATTAAGCATGAAGATTTGCTTTTCCTTCGTGTGTCTTCGTGCCTCTTCGTGGATAGTTTAAATTCTGGAATGGCCTTACACGCAGGAAGGCTCCTCATGTTCATTTGCCGTCAACGCGTCACCTATAGTTGGCAGGGGCAGAAGTGTTGACAGGTACTGATCCGGTTGGCAACGCAGAGGTAGCGGGGGGATCCCATGTGTAGATTTCCTTGACAATATCCAGATAAATAAACGTTTCGGTATCCCGAACACCAGCGACGCTGTAGAGCTTTTCAGTAAGAAAGGTCAACAGGTGGCTGTTATCGAGACAGGTCACTTCTACCAACAGGTTATAGGCGGCTGAGCAGATTGTCAGGTAGATCACCTCATCAAAGGCACTGATCTCGCGGGCGATCTCCTGGAGGCGGTGGCCATCAACCTTGACACCGATCAGTGCCATCGTGTGATAGCCAATCTTGAGCGGATTGGTTACCGCTACCAGTTGCAACACGCCATTTTCGGTCATACGCTGCACCCGTTGTCGAATCATCCCCGGTGAAACGCCTAGATCAGTTGCGATTTGACTATAAGGCATACGCGCGTCGCTCTTGAGCGCCTGAATAATTGCGCGATCCGCATCATCTAACGAAATGGTATCTTGTGGTACAGCCAATCGTTCAAACCTTTCTACCTAAACTCTTACCGTGGTACGCATAAGTCCATACCGTCTGACAGTCAGTATAGTGAGGAAACAGCAAAATGTCAACGGGTAAAATCACAATTACGCAAAAAATGACAGTATTATATATCAAATCTGCAATTAAGAACCCAATAAGTGTGCAGAGGAATTGTAAACCCTTTACAATGCATTAGTTGCCTGAAGCAGGCTGTACAATACGCATCAAATAAGAGCGCATCAAATAAGAACGCATCAAATAAGAGCGCATCAAATAAGAGAAGAGCCGCAGTGGTTGTACACTGCGGCTCTTCTCTTTGCCGACCCATTAACCATCTCTCTTCAATTGCTGATGGCAATTGCTTATTTCAACTCGGCCCGCGTATAGCCCAAAATCTGCCGGGCCACAATCAGGGTATTGATCTGCCCAGTCCCCTCATAGATGTCATTGATCTTCGCATCGCGCATCCATTTTTCGGCAAGGGTCTGTGTGCTATAGCCAAGCGGACCTAGTAACTCCACCGCCTTTTGTGTTACCCATGTCACCACTTTCCCCGCCTTCACCTTACACATCGAGGATTCCAACTGATTCGGTTGCTTGGCGTCGAGGAGTGCCGTGGCCTTTAGGGTTAGTAGCCACGCGGCTTTGAGTTGCGCTTCCATCTCCAGCAGATCACTCTGCACGCTACTCAATTTCCAACGGGGCTGATCATACACCATCGGAACCCCCTCTTTGGCCAATGTGTCTCGTGTAAATTCAAAGGCAGCGCGGGCAATCCCAATTGCGCTGGCGGCAACAATTGGCCGGGTAGCGTCAAAGGTCCGCATAGCCCCTTTAAAGCCCTTCGTGCCCCGACCACGTTGCACGTCCGCATCACCGAGCAGATTCTCGGCGGGCACACGGCACTGATCAAGAATGATCGAGGCGGTGTCGCTAGCACGAATGCCAAGCTTTTCCTCCACTTTGGCGATAATCGCGCCAGGGGTGCCCGCTTCAACAACAAAGGGTTTCATTCCCGATCGCCCAGCGTCTTTGTCAACCGTCGCCCAGACGACGACCAATCCAGTGGATTCCTCAAGGGCAAGCTTACCGCTGGTGCAAAAGATCTTTTGGCCATTGAGCACCCACTCCTTGGTGGTGGCATCAAAGGTAGCGGTGGTCTGAATGTTACTGGTATCGGAACCGGCCTGGGGTTCAGTCATTGCCATTGCGCCCCACTTGGGTGCGCCTTCGGTAAAGCGGCGCAAGAAGCGTTCCAACTGTTCGGCTGTACCGACAGCGTTGATCGCCGCCCCAGCCAGCGCGCTGGCTGGAATGCAAAGATAGACCCCAGCATCACCCCAACTCAACATCTCGATCATGTGAATCAAAGTAAGGTTGGCTAGATTACCCCCTTCTGCTTTGGTGCTACTCTGCCCTTTGCTTTGCCCATTTGTCGCTTCTGTCGCATCGCCATTTTTGTGAGCACGACGCAGCGCAGCCTCTAAATTGACGCGCTCCATCTCTTTCATCTGCGGCCAGATCATCTGGATAAATTTGACCGGGCGCTCATGTTCATGGTCGTCAAGCTGCCGACTTTCTGGACGCATCACCTGCTCGGCAATCACTTGAACTGGACGCAACTGTTTTTCAATGACTTCCGGCGTTTTAAATTCGATACTCATTGGCGCTTTCCTTGTTCTCAAGCTTCAGATCAGGCGTCATCTTATAGATACGTTAGGACTTACACAGTTCTCCCGTTTCGATACGCAAAAAGCCTGCTACTCAACCGGCGAACTGCGTAATACCTACGGTTTGTCGGTTAGGCCATTAACAGACCATCCCACATAGCAAAACCGCGGCCGTTGCGCAGCCATAACTCAACTGGATGGTCACGCACATAGCCATGCCCTCCCAATACTTGCACCGCGCCATCGGTCACCTCAAGCACCATCCGATCGACATACTGTTTAGCAAGCACAGCGGCTTTGCTGGCGTCTTCCCCTTGATCATATTGGTAAGCCGCCTCTTGCGTCATCAAGCGCGCCGCTTCAATTTCAATCCGCATATTAGCCAGCATAAAGGCGATACTCTGGCGATAGGCGATCGGTTCGCCAAAGGCAGTACGCTCTTTGGCATAGGCTAAGGCATACTCATAGGCGGCCCGCGCTTGCCCAATGGCAAGGGCCGCCAGGCCGATCCGGCTTACAGTGAGCAGCCGATTGAGGCGGATTCCCTTACGGCCGCCGAGGCGGTTGGCGGCGGGAATGCGAACCGCTTCTAGTATGAGTTCATAGACGCCAAAGGCTTTAACTCCCATCAGATCGACTCGCTGGCCGACCTGCAAGCCTGCGCTGTTAGCCGGCACAATAAAGGCCTGGGTAAGTTTATTTTCCTGCGCATAGATCAGGATGAGTTCGGCCTCTGCGGCTAATGGCACATAGCTTTTACGCCCATTGAGCAGATAAGTATCCCCTTCTTTGACCGCCGTCGTGGCCAGGGTTGCTGGATCAAATTGATAGACTGGCTCGACCAGTGCCGCCGTCGCGTGGGCAATCTTTTCGTCACAGAATTGGGCAAGATAGCGCTGTTTCTGCTCTGGCGTCCCCCACAGCGCGATGGGTAGCGCAAAGAGATTGGGCGTCAACAGGTGGAGACTCATCGCCACATCCCCCCAGCCCAGCTCTTCTAAATAGAGGGTACTTGTCACGGCAGAATAGTCGCCAAAGCCACCATACGCGGCTTCAATACTGCCGGGTAATAACCCTAATTCCCAGCCCGTCTGTATCACTTGCGGTGGCACTGTACGATTCTCTTCTGCATCGCGGAAGCGTGGGCGCAGTTCTTTCTCCGCAAAGCGATGGACCGTCTCCACAAGCATCTTTTGTTCGGATGTCATCTCAAAGGAATACATGGACACTCCTGGATAGATAGGTGTTGCGTGTTGCGTGTTGCGTGTTGCGTGTTGCGTGTTGCGTGTTGCGTGACCGCTCGGTTGATCGTTGCTTATAGTGTAAAGGGGTACTGTTGTGCGGCTGTTGTCGAGGCGTTTGTAGATTGTTTTTTACTAGAGGGCACGCGCTGAGAGATGAGAGACGAGACACGAGAGACGAGACACGAGAGACGAGAGACGAGACACGAGAGACGAGACACGAGACACGAGACACGAGACACGAGACACGAGACACTATCGTCTAGACGATTTGTGATACTGTTGGCCTACCTTACGGAGTGGGATTTAAATCCCCTCCTGACAGCGAGAAGCCGCCTCAGCGGCTGGGAAGCGCCTCGGGTGCCCTTTGGCGCGCTTGTCGTTGTTAGAGCAGGGTTTTAACCCTGTTGTAAGGTAAGCCAACCGTATCACCTTGTCACCTTGTCACCTTGTCACCTTGTCACCCCCTCTCCCTACTACTACTGACTAACGAAGCCTACCCACCAGTCCTTACGCGAACGGGGATCCATGAAAGAGCCGGTATCGCGTATGGCGATGTTGATGCTGGTGCCAGGTGCCGTGGCAAAGGGTTCATTGTTGCGCAGCGCGGGAAGTTGACCACGGCCAGCAGCGTCGCTCTCATTGTAGAGCGTTAACAATGTCGGCTCAACCAGGATCGCTCCCAGGTGGACCACATACCCAATCGCCGCGGTATCCTCGCGGGTATAGCCCAGTGTAATCTGCGAACTGTCCGCGTAGAGGACCAACGCTTTGTAGCCGCCAGCATAAATATCGGGCACACGGCTGGGGATGGTAAGCGTTTCTCCCGGTGTAGTTGCGACAGAGAGCAGCGATACTTCCGGCAGCACAAGCGGGTTGCCCCGGCAGCCATCGCTTCCACAACTCCAATCCCAATCGTAGACTTGATAGAGTACTGTAAAGGTTGGTAACCGTTGCGGCTGAAAAAGCCCAATCAACTGGGGCGCATTACTATCTGTGTCGCCATTGATGTTGATCAAGCCCAACTCACCCGTAGTACTGATATAGCTACGAATCGCCAGATTTAGATCGGGGTGGCTGGTGGCCGGACGATCAGCGGGTGGACCGAAGACGGGGATCAGGTCGAAGATGGGGGCAGGGGTTGGCGGTGGCAATGGCGCAGGTTGTTGGTCGGCAATTAGAGGGAGAAAAAGCACGCTATTTCCGGGAATTGTTCCGCCAGGAATTGTTCCGGGATTGGGATCACTTTGGGCAGACAACGACGATGGAGAGACTGTCTGCCATAGGAGCAGGACGAAGAGCAATATGCCAAACCAGTTCAAGGGTTGCCGGCGAGTTGTACACAATTTAGGTAAGATTGAAGCTGATTGCCAGGGGATTTTCATACATTGCCTCTCTGATCTTTCGCTCATCAGCCGAAAGTGTAAAAACAGAATAATTTCCCTACGACAAAATCATTGATTTTCACACTTTTCATAGATGAGCCTTGATCTTTTGCTGATCTGGTTGAATGAACGTTTATACAATGAATGTAGAATACAATAGCAAAAGTTGCTATCTACAACATTGGCGATTCACTATCGTATGCTTGGCACTTGGCTGCCGGCCGGCGCTTAACTGACCCACGCGGCCAGAAGACCGTGCCGCCCAGCCAAAGCCCAAGGCCCCCCAGCAACAGATCGCGGCCGCGAATGAGCAACGTCAATGCCACGCCGACCGCGGGATCAAAGTGGAGCCAGCGAAAGGCGAGGATCATGCTTGTCTCGAAGGTGCCGATGCCGGCCGGCATCGGTAATAGATAGGCAATACGCGCGGCCATGAGCACCATGATCACCTGTGCCAAGGAGAGCGGTTGGCCAAGCGCACGCGCAGCATACCCAAACTCCACCACCATCAAACCCCAGCCAACGAGCGTGATGAGCAATGCTCCGAAAACAACACGCGGTTGCTCACGACAAAGCTGGGCGGCATGTGCTTCACTCTCGATCACGACTGTTGCCGTGCGGTGCAGCCAAGCTGGTGCCGTTAGCCAATTCGTGTGCCCGAATCGATCGAGTAATTTCGTCATAGAAGCGCCGACCGGCTGCGCTCCTCGCAAAAAGGCCACCAAGAGAGAAAGGGGCAGGGCTAAGAGCAGCAAGGTGATCGACAAAGTGCCATAGCCCCATTGCAAAGAGAGCTGGCCCTGTGCCAGCAGCACAAGCGCGCCACTGACCAAAAAGCCAAAGTTGACGAGCATCTCTACCACTTTATCCATGGTGACCGCCGCAATGGCATGATGCAGTGGCACGGCGTGGCGATCTTGGACGAAGTAGACTTGGAGCGGTTCTCCTCCGAATTGTGGACCGGGCGTAAAGTAGGTGACGCCAAAGGCGGCCAATCGATAGCGCAAAAGCGCGCCAAAAGGAATCACATACCCCTGCGCCGATAGGAGCAGAGACCAACGCAGCACCATCGTAACCAAAACCATGCCGTTGAGCAGCACAAGCATGGCCACCTGTGCACCTGCAAGCTCTCTCAGACTCTGCCAGATCGCCCCCGGTGCCACCTGGCGCAGCGCAAGCCCGAGTAAGCAGAGGGCAAACAATAGATAGAGAGTGGTGGGACGAAATAAGGAACGCCAAAGGCTGGGCAAACCTTGAAGCGGGGCTATGTTCCAACGCACCCAGCTTTTACTATTCTGCTTTTTGATAATGCACCTGATAGATCACCCCTGTTGCATAGTCACCAACAATGAGATCACCATTTGGGGCAGTCGCCAGCGGTAGCGGGCGATCAAGCCCGGCGATAAAGGTGGAAGGCTCACCGCGATAGGTTGTACCGGTGGCAGTCTCTACGGCACGTAGCATGATACGCTCGACCGTGTGCCCGACAACCCCCTCACTAAAGACCTGCCCAAAGAGCGACACATAGAGCGTTTGATAGGCCGCCGGCCAATCGGGATTGGTCACGTAGACAAGGCCGTCGGCGCTGGCATGGGCGGCGACGGGATAGACGGGACCACTGTAAGGTTCGCCATCAACCGCGCCACTAGCGGTATCGACCGGACCAAATTGCACGGGAAAGCCATAATCATGTTGCCAGCGAATGTGGTTGACCTCATCCGGTGCATCGTTAAAATCAGGCCCATTCTCACTGGCAAAGAGCTGCCACGCGCGCGCGCCATCGGGGTGGCTCAAATCAATCGGTACCGGTGCCCAAATTACCGTATAGGCATTGCGATTACCCCGGCTCACACTCTGCAGATCAGCCTGCCCTTGGGCGGAGCGCGGAAAGCGCAAAATTTGAGCATTCCATGGCCCACCAACTTCCAGATCCTCCGTTGACCCCAACCCAAAGTAGAGCCAACTCCCTCCCGGCTCACCGGTAAAGGGATCAGGGTCGGGATTCCAGGCCAGGCCATTGTTCTGATGGCGCCCCCACGGCAACCCGTCAAGCCGCAGGTCGCGCACATCTGCCACACCATTGCCATCGCTGTCGAGCGTATGAAAGAGTTTGCCACGCCCTCCCACCCACAGCGCGCCATCCACCGGATCATAAAGCAGCCCAACAACCTCTTCAAAGCCGGTCGCATAGAGCAGACGCTGATCATATCGACCGTCGCCATCGCTGTCGCGGTAACGCCAAATGCGCCCTTCCTGCGTGCTCGCCCAAAGCGTCCCATCCGCGGCAAATTGTAGTTGGGTTACGGCACGTAAATCATCCAGAATTGCGGTGGCTGAAAAGCCCTCTGGCACGGTCAGCGCCGCGGCCAACGCCTCGGCTTCCGGCTGCAGCGATAGGGCTTCCTGCCAGACGGAAACAAATTGCAGACTATGCAGTTCCAGGGTACCAGCCATTTCCGCCCATTCAAAGACGATTTGCACTTCGTTAACGGCCGCGAAATCCGGCCACTGGCGCTCTTCATCGCGAATTTCGCGCAAGGGAATGGCAACGGTCTGCTCCCCTTCGCGCAGCCCATAACGCGCGAGCGATACCGCCACGCGACGGCCCCCCTGCTCTACCAGATAGAGATTAGGCGTGACATTGCCGTGGCGGTTGGCACGGATGAGCAATGTCTCATCGCCCGTTAAAGGAGCATCAATATCGGCAACATGCAATCGCCAGCGCGCAAAAGCACTACCATCAATGTTGACAGAGAGCGTGGGCGGCGTCGATGCAGCTGTACAAGTAAAATCAGCGCCATCGGAACTGTCACAACTGGCCGCGATTCCTTGCGTACCATCCAACAATTCTCGGTCAACCAATGCAATGGGAAGAGCGGTGGTGGTGGCTTCATCGGTGACAGCCACTGTCGGCGCAAGGCTTGGGGTTGCCGTCGAGGTTTGGGCTTGACGACCACAGACAACGAACAAGAAGAGTAATAAAAGTAGAAGGGGGAGCAGGAAGTAAAACTTTTTAGACAAATCGATTTCTCCTCACAAATAAAGTGCTTCCAGTTTTCCACAGCGTAGCAGCGGGTGCAAATTTACTAGGGAACGGATCACATCTAACAGATATGATAAGGAACGGATCACATCTAACGGATATGATTTGGTCTGATGCCCAAGCGCATGGTACGATGTGTGCTGGTTATGGTCCTGCGTCGCTTTCGCGCTTGCCAGGCAAGCGCGAGTTGCAAAGTGTGCGCAGCAAACGTGGATGAAAGATGAGTTTTGATTGTGTATAGGTCCATCGTAGGCCGTAGGATTGTGCTCACTGGGCTTCTAGTTAGCATGATGATGAGTACGGCTCTTCCCCCCAAAGTATTAGCTGCCCCCAATCATGCACCTACCAATCGTGTACTGGGTGCCCCCCTTTCACAAAGTGGTGCGGATCCCCTGGTACTCGCTTTTTACTATACCTGGTTTGACGAAAATAGCTGGAACTATGACCAGTTAAGTGATCTACCCGCTGAGCCGTATGTCAGCCGTGATCGCAGTGTGATGGGGCGGCAGATTGACCAGGCCAAAGCTGCCGGCATTGATGGCTTTCTCGTCGCCTGGTATGGTCCTGGTGGTGACAATCAGACGGAACCGAATCTTACCGCTTTGCTGGAAGAAGCGGCCGCACGTAACTTTAAAATTGGGATTCTCTTTGAGACTGATTCCCCCTTCCTGGGTGGGACAGGGGCTATAGCGGACGCGCTGCAACATGCATTAAGTGTACATGCCAACCAGCCAGCTTTTTTGCGCGTCGATGGCCGACCGGTGATCTTTTTTTGGCGTCCGACGATTTACGGGGTCGAAAGTTGGCGTGCCATTCGCAATCAAGTCGATCCTGGCTACGGCAGTGTATGGATTGCTGAAGGGGTCGATACCAGCTATCTGGCCGTCTTTGATGGCCATCATCTCTATAGCAACACCTGGAATCCACCGGCGGATCTAAGCTACACCAACCAGAAATTTGCCGGTCAAGTGGCGCAAGGTCGCCAAACGTATGGTGGGTACAAATTTTGGGTGGCCACGGTGATGCCCGGGTATAACGATCTGCGCATTCGCCCCAATGGGGGATTCGCCCAGGATCGCGAAGGGGGTGCCTATTATGAACGCTCTTGGCAAGCTGCGATTGGGAGCCATCCCAACTGGATCGTTATTACGAGCTTTAATGAGTGGCCAGAGGGGACCTACATTGAGCCGAGCGCGGCCTATGGCGGTCAGTATTTAGGATTGACCGCAGCGTGGAGTAGTCAATTTAAAGCCGGCGGTGGTCAAGCGGCAGCCGCCCAACCGGTGGTTGCCGAGCCATTTGTCGCTGCCGCGGCCGCCCCGGCACCTATCCCGGCCCCTACGCCAACACCCTTTCCCGAGCCAGAGGTGCCTACGGCCTATGTCCAAACGGCGTTGCTGAACTTGCGCTCTGGGCCAGGCACCGATGGATATGCGATCATTGATCAGTTGGCCGAGGGGCGTGCATTGCTGATTCTCGGCCGTAATAGCTCCGGCGAGTGGTGGCAAGTACAAGATGGGGCGCTTCTCGCCTGGGTTGCGGGAGCCTATGTTCATGCTGCTGGCCCTCTTGAAACAGTGCCTATTGTAGCTGTCCAAGAAGAAACCCCAATCGAAGTACCACTAGAAGCGGTCGCGGCAACCACCGAGAATAATTCCGCTGATCTCAATGCCTCCCTTGCAGCGACAGATGCACTTACAAATAGTGCAAAAACAGTTGTAGCAGATCCTCTGCAATCAGAGCCTGTCACAGAAGTTGCGATGGGTGAGGAAGGGTATCAACCGACACTGTTGCCTAGCCCAACGCCACCCGGCCCCCCAACCTATCATCCTAAATTGTCCCGCAACCCCTAGCCCGAACAGAAGAGAATGGACGGGAACGCATAAAAAGTTTACCGGTTGATGTCAAATGCCCTATGAGGAAAAATCTGAGGAAAGAGCACCAATGACTGTTCAAATCCCAACGTTATCGATCACACCGATCGATTCTGCCGCGTATGCAATGAAGTCCAAGCCAGAAGTTTCGATGGTGCTTCATGAGAATATTGAGCGGATCCTGATCAATGAAGCGACCATTCAACAACGTGTGCAAGAATTAGGGGAGGTCATCAACCAAACCTATGCCGGCAAAGACTTGTTGCTAATCTCTGTTCTCAAAGGCAGCCTGATGTTTATGGCCGACTTGATGCGTTCCATTGACATTCCACACGAAGTGGATTTTATGGCAATCAGCAGTTATGGGGCGGGCGTCACCAGCAGCGGCGTTGTGCGCATCCTCAAAGATCTAAATTTTCCGATTGAAGGACGCAACATCGTCATTGTTGAAGATATTATCGACAGTGGTCGCACCCTAAGCTATCTGCTGCGGATCTTGCATGAACGCAGCCCAGCTACCATTCGCGTGATGACGTTGCTCGACAAACCTGAGCGCCGGGAAGTGGAGATTGATGTTGACTGGGTCGGGTTTGCCATTCCAAACCATTTTGTGGTGGGGTATGGGTTGGATTACAACGAAAAGTATCGCAATTTGCCCTATATTGGAGTATTAAAATCCTGTGTGTACAGTGATCCTGATGAAGAAGCCGCCTAAGTATAGCTGGCTACACAGCGGCGAACATTTTCGTGCGTTGGTAGTTGCCAATCTGATCGGCTTTGCCCTGTTCTGCGGCTTGCTCAGTATAGTCCATGTAGCACCACTCTATGCCCAAGAGCCGGTTTCCTACACAATACAGAGCGGTGACACATTGGCCGTCATTGCTGAACGCTTTGGTGTCTCACTTGATGCACTGATTGCGCAGAATAATATTCAAAATCGCGATCTCATCAGCGTCGGCCAGATCCTAACAATTCCATCCGCCGATGGTGCCCCGCCGCGTATTCCTGTTATCCATGTTCCTGCGCAGCCAGGAGACACATTGATAGATGTGGCCCGGCGCTTTGCAGAAGATCCACAAATTCTCACCGAACTTAACCCGCTGAGCCTAACCGACCGCCTCTTTCCAGGCCAACCGGTAGCCCTACCAACCAATCAGACAACAGCAGACGATGTGCGATTTGGTGCGATCAACCGAATTGTCGCACCGGCTACGTTGGTGCAAGGGCGGACTGGTCAGCTAACCATCGAGAGTCGACGCCCCCTCTCTTTGACGGCAAGTTGGAATGGACTCCGCTTACCACTCTTGGCAACAACGGGCGATGGCAAAGAAAAGGTAGCACTGCTCCCCGTGCCGGCTTTACTTGCCCCAGCCCCATATACGTTAACGATTGGCTACACCACAACCAATGGCATTTTGCTGCGCCAAGATCGGCTGATCCAGGTGGTAGAAGGACCTTATGAGAGTCAAGAGATTCTGCTGCCCGATGACAAAGGTGCTCTGCTGGCACCCGAAATTGCCGATACTGAGTTGGCTCTGATCAGCGATGTATGGTCGCAGGTGAGTCCGACTTGGTGGTGGCGGGAGCCCTTTACACGGCCAATGAGTAGCCAATATGAAACGACCAGCCCCTTTGGCACGCGGCGTAGCTATGATGGTGGTCCCTATAGCAGCTATCACGCGGGACAAGATTTTGGTGCGCCGGCGGGCGTTCCCATTCTAGCGCCCGCCGCGGGACGTGTGGCATTGGCGGCACCGTTACAGGTGCGTGGCAATGCGGTTTTGCTGGATCATGGCGGGGGAATTTACACTGGCTACTGGCACATGAGCGAGATTTATGTGAGCGAAGGGCAAATGGTTAAGGTAGGTGATGTTCTGGGTGTGGTGGGAACAACTGGCCTCAGTACGGGTGCCCATTTGCATTGGGAGCTACGGATCTATGGAATTGCCGTTGATCCGTTACAATTTTTAGCAGAACCATTGATCGCACCATCGCCATCCGAATAGAGATCAAAAAAAGCCGATGCAAGCATCGGCTTTTTTGCTCTCTACAGTTGTAACTATTGAATTACAACTATGCCTCTTCCTCATCACTGCCGCCGTCAACCAATTCAGGCTCAGCACTAGCTTCGGCAGCCTCGGCTTCCTCATCCTCAAGCGCCCCACGGGTAACAATTAACGTGAAGACAGAATCTTCGGCATCGTTGACATAAGTTACCCCATCGAACTGTGGCAGATTTGCTACAGTGATCGGCGTCTCCAACGTAAGTCCAGAGACATCAACATCAACGTGAGAAGGAATATCGGTCGGCAATGCTTCCACAATCACCTGATCGATGGCCTGCAAGAGCATGAGCCCGGTCTCCATTGCAGCTACTTTACCGATTGCGTGGACCGGAATCGCAACTTGCTGCTTTTCAGTCAGATCCACAGCATAGAAATCTACATGCAGCGGGTGATGGGTGACAGGGTGACGCTGAATGTCACGAATCAATACATTGTGTGTTTTGCCGCCATCTACATCGATCTTTACCAACTGCGAAAAGCCAGCTTCGTGCAGTACACGGTCAAAGCTGCGAGCTTCAATCTGTAAACTCTCAGCTACGGCCTGCTTCTTGCCATATACGACGACCGGCAATAATCCTTGTTCGCGCAGTTGCCGCACTTTACGACCTACCAATGTACGAGGTTGTGCAGCTAATTTTAGGTCAGCCATGAATAAACTCCTTCAATCAATTCTATGAATTTCACCGCATTAGCGGCACAGTATGCAAAGTATATGCAAAGTTTTAGTATACACCATGCCCACAATTGTCTCTAAAAACGCGTACAGACAAAATCACAATTACTTCAGCCTTAAGTTGGCTGCGATAATGGATTTTGTTCAACAATGATAGGCAAAAATCCTACCAATAATAACCGCAGATTTTGCAGATGACAAACTACAAGCAGCGTTATCTGCAAAATCTGCGGTTGTTTTCTTGGAGTTTAGAGGAAAACCCAAGCGCACTGTCTATTCAGTTGCCTATTGCACAGGCACCCATCCGTAAATTTGGGTGTAGCCAGCGGGAACAGAGAATTTACGGATAGACACTAAGTCCGGCTAGATGAGGTTAATAGCTTGGGCAATAACAATTTGGCCAGAAACAACGTTGCAGCAAAGCCGACCCCCATTGCCAGTGCAGCCATCGGCGTTAACACTGCGCGCACATCGCCTTCCACATGGGCAGCAAAGAGGGCAACCGTTTGCAGATCCTTGGCACGCACATTTTGTGCCACCATCATCGGCATGGTGACATCTTCCATATTGACATCGCGTGCAATGACAAAGCCCATGGCACTTTCATGTGCATCAACTGACGCCGAGCGGACAAAGCCGGCCGCCGACTCTTCCATCTGCAAGGCGTTGGCCCGTACCGTACGCGCAGCAGAGTGACGCATGAGGACTTGGCCTGCTTCTACTGTATCAGAAGAGGTTTCATTTAGCTCAACGGAAGTGCTGTTCAACGCACGGCTTAATTCATCGGCAACAGCTTCCAATGGGTTATCGTATGAATTGTAAAGGTGTTCATCCATGATAATGTATCCTATAGGGAACAGGTATATCGATGCAGGCAGCACATCTAGCAGAGCCATTTCGCAAAACCAATTGGTCTATTAGTGTGTAGTCACCAGGCAAAGTATACAGAGGTAGTCGGATGTTTATCTGATTAGTGCGGATTCATTATAATAGAGGGAGAGCAGTTGGTCAATTCTTCTCTGACGGCTCCTTCAGAGAAACGGTCATGCGCAAGCTTAAAGTTTTCTCGGTAAAAAGTCGCAGTTTCACTTTTGAGTGAGAAAATGCTCCAGAGTAGAGTGCGCAAATTTACAGCGGGCGGTAAAAACATCTTGCGTAGCTGCACTTGGAAATAAGCCCTATTGCTCATCGATCCGCTGAATAAATTCGGCAAAATAGCATATAAACGACGACAAATGACGGCAGGTTGACATAATAAGCAGAACACAAATTCTATATCCTCTATTTCTCTATGCGAAAACAAATAAATTTGCTAACTTTAGATGCAGTTTTTAAAAGCGTGTGCCATCGTTATAGGCTGACATTTTTTTGGCTTGGGGGCTTTTTAGGATTGATCGGGCTGGGCTGGGTCGCGCTGCCCTTTCTTCTTTTTAGCGCCAATTCATCTCAGCCACTAACATTACAGACCGTTAGCAGCGCCAATGTGGTCAACGGGCCAGTAGCGCTCACGATGAATAGCAGCCCATTTCACTACGCGAATTCGTGGCAGGTAGATGTCGCGGGGGCCGATCCGAGCGAACCAGCCGATCCTTGGACTGAGCCGGCAGGGCGGCTTCAATTTACCTATCGTGGCAGCGACCTGGCACTTTTGCTCGCCGTGGGCAACTATTGGGGCTACCTATATATCACCGTCGATGGTGCGCCCGCCGATCGACTACCTAGTTTGCCAGGCAACCGCAACGTCGCGGGCGAAGCAGCCGGGTATCGTACCTTCTATGCACCGGAAGCGGCGCAAAATGGGCAACCAACTGCGCTATGGGTTCCCATTCATCAGGCCGCCGATCCAACCGTGCTTCATCTTGTCGAGATTGAGGTGTGGCGTAGTTGGGGCCAGCAACCGATCCGTGGCGTTGCTGTCGATGCACTGCCACTGCGCTCCTGGCCACTATGGCCGGGGGTGGCCCTGTTGGTGCTAAGTGCATGGCTGCTCGTCGTAGCGCTACGTGCTGCCCCTGGACAGAAATCCACTGATTATTGGTGGCAGCAACCGCGCGCGCGCGCCCAGGCTCTGCTCCTTCCCGATTGGGGCTCCGGCGTGGCACCGCCAATCGCGGGAACCGCGCTATTGCTGCTTGTTGCGGCCATTGTCTTTGACCTATGGCCGCTAACCCTATTGGGATTACTGCTACTCGCCTGGGCAGCACTATACCAGCCCACGCTGTGGATCGCTGCGCTGCTACTGGGGTTACCCTTTTACTTTCGTTTTACACTTCCCCTAGTGCCGGGGCGTGCCATCGGGATCATCGACATTGGTCTGTTGGGGGGCGCAGTGATCGGCACCGTTCAGTGGCTCTTACAACCAGCCCGGAAAGCTGACGCAGCAACCGGCAGCACCACGACGTCTGATTTCCGGCGCCACTTGCACGGCTACGTGCTTACGGCCATCGTCTGTTGGGCATTGGTGGCAACAAGCGCGGCCACCCACCAAGATGTGGCTTGGCGCGAATGGCGCACGGTCTTTCTCTACGCTGGAATCTTCGGCTATCTCCTTTGGTTGACGATGGCCGATCAACGCGCGGCCAAGCGTCGATACACAGACCAGAGCCTCCTCTTAGCTGCTTGGTTGGCCGGCAGCACGATCGTGGCCGCAGTGGCGCTTTGGCAATATAGCAGCGATACATTATTGATTCAAGCGGAAGGCGTACAACGGGTGCGTGCGTTTTATGGGTCACCCAATAATCTGGCCCTCTACCTTGAACGGACGCTGCCCATCCTCTTGGCCTTTGCGCTTTTTACCCCAGCAAACCGAGTACGCTGGGCCTCGCTTGGTATCGCAATAATCCAGGGCACAGCATTACTGCTCACCTTTAGCAAAGGGGCGATTTTGCTGGCACTGCCGACTATGCTCGTCGTTCTTTGGTTTGGTGGCTTTGTCCTACTGAGGCAACAGGGAAGATCGCGGCGCGCGCTTTGGTGGTTGGCTGGTATTGCGCTGATCGTCATCGTTGTGCTGCTGCCCTTTCTCGCCACCGAGCGGTTTCAACGACTGTTCGATTTTGAAGAGGGCACCGGTTTTGTCCGCCTACAGCTGTGGCGTAGCAGTTGGCAGATGGCACTCGATCACCCGTGGGTTGGCGTGGGACCGGATAATTTTCTCTATGCGTACCGCAGCAGTTATCTGCTGCCGACGGCGTGGCAGGAGCCCAATCTCAACCATCCACACAACTGGCTGCTGGATTGGTGGACACGGTTGGGTCTTCCTGGCTTATTGTTGGCGATCAGTTGGTTCGGCCTAATGGGGTGGCGGCAGTGGCAAGCATTGCGACGGGGAGAGCAACCGATCTTGGCGCTCGGCTTGATGGCTGCAACAGCCGCCGCTCTTGCCCACGGCCTGATTGATGCCAGCTATGCGCTACCGGATCTGATGTTGGTCTGGGTGTTGATGAGCCATCTGCCACTATCAAAGGGAACCTAGGATATAAGTTAAGCCACAGAGAGCACAGAGGGCACAGAGGGCACAGAGAGCACAGAGAGCACAGAGAGCACAGAGAATAAGTCACCGGTCTCTCTGTACCTTCTGTGGCTCAACCAAATTTGTCGATCAAACAAGGGCGTCTGTTAGCGTAAAATCTCGGCGATGCCCTCGGCCAGGGTGATGCTATTCATCTCGCCCACCCACAGGTGACGGATGAGCCCATCGCTGTCAATAAAGAAGGTGGTAGGCATCCCTTGAATATTGTAGAGAGTACCGGCAGTAAAGTCACCATCCAGAGGGATCGCAAAGGTGACGCCCATCTCATCAACAAAGCGCTGCACCTCGGCGGCACTTTCCCCTTGATCCACACCCACGATTCGCACCCGACCCTCAAAGCGTTCCGCTGCTGTTTGTAACGCCGGCATCTCATTTTGACAGGGCCCGCACCAAGTCGCCCAAAAGTTGAGAACCATTGGCGTGCCTTGTTGTGCGCTTAGCGTGAACGCTTCGCCATCGAGTGTTGTCAGTGTAAAGTCCGGTGCCGGGTGGTTGATGGCCGGCTGCGGCACGGTGAAATCCGTCTGCGCGACCACCGGGACCCGATTAACCCAGATCCAAGGGATACCGAAGAGTAGAATAGATATAGTGATTATATGCCATCGGTTCATCATTCAATTGTACCATAGTTGCCTGAATGTGGTACGTATTACGGGCTATCCTCTTAAATCACCCGCTCATTGCCGCCATCGATCGGCACTTGTGCGCCGGTCGTCTTGGCAAAGAGCGGCCCCGCCATGGCGCAGGCCAGGGCGGCCACATCGTGCGAGGTGATCTCCGTTTTGAGAAGGTTATTTCGCTTGTATTCATCGACAGAAATGCCATAGCTTTTGGCGCGGCTGGCTAACACTTCTGGCGTCCAAATCCCCGTATCAAAGACGGCGTTGGGATGGAGGACATTGACGCGAATGCCGTCGCCGCCCAGTTCAAGTGCTGCGACCCGGCCAAGTTGGGTCAGTCCCGCTTTGGCGACTGAATAGGCACCCGCGCCCGGTCCTGGCGCGGGAACATTTTTCGATGCAATAATGATAACTGCCGGGTCAATCCCCGCTTTCAGATAGGGAATGGCCTGCTGGATCAGCCGTTGGTGGCTGGTCAGATTAAGCGCTAGACTGCGCGCCCATGCGCCGCCATCCATCTCAGCAATCGTCTGGCTTTTGGGAAACATCCCCGCATTGCAGATCACAATATCTAGCCCACCAAAGGTGCGTACCGTCTCCTCCACGGCGGCTTGGAGTTGGCCGCTGTCGGTCACATCGCAGATTTGCCCAAGGATCTGTCCCCTATTCTCCGTGTTATCATATTGTGTCGTGATGGCTGGGTTGATATCGAGCGCGGCGACACAAGCGCCTTGTGCAGCCAGCGCTTCGACGCAGGCCTTGCCAATGCCACTAGCCGCGCCGCTGACAATGGCAATCTTACCTTGCAACGGCGCACCTGGGTTGCTCTGCCGACTGGCTTTCGCCTGTTCCAATTCCCAATACTCAACCTCAAAGATCGCAAACTCATCCAAGGTGTGCCAACCACCCAATGCTTCGGCTTGCTGGATGGCCTGGCGAGTATGCACATTAATGTCGGTGATAACGTTGGCTTCTTTAACGGTAGGGGCAAAGGCAATTGTGCCGTGGCCCGGCCAAACGGCCCAACGGGGTGCGGGATCAAGTTTTTTCAGGACTTTCTCCCCAAAGGTTTCATGGTAACGTTCGAGATTGCGCGCAAAATAGCCATCATAGTCGGCCCCATAGCGGTCGATATCGCTGGTGACATCCAACCGAACATCGGTACCCAAGACAACGGGCAGGCGGCGCGTCCGTAACACATGGTCAGGCGTCAGTAGACCGCGCGTGGCAATCTCGCCGATGTTGGGTAAATCAGCAAAAGTAACCGCATCGGCACTGCCATCAAGCCGGGCCAACATCGCCGCGCCGCGTGCTGCGGAAACAGCACGGCGCAGCTGTGCCAAGGTCTGTAACGCGTGACCTTGCGGTATCACATCGGTGGGTTGCACTTTGGCATGTGTGGCCAAATACATCTCCGCTTTGGTGACAATCTCCAGATGGCGCGCATAGCTCGTTTTGGCATCGTCAGCAAAGGTGAAGACGCCATGATTGAGCAGCAAAATGCCATCCAGGCTCTGCCAGTCCACCTCCTTTGTCATCTCATAGACGGTGCGGGCGAGAATAAACCCAGGCATCACATAGGGCACAATCAACATGTTGGGGCCATACAGTTCGCGAATGCGCGCCTCGCCATCCGCAGTATTCATAATCGTCACCACGGCGTCGGCGTGAGAATGATCGACAAAGGTGAAGGGAATAATCGCATGTAAAATGGTTTCGACCGAGGGCGTTGGTGCGGCCGGATCGAGCAGGGCACTGCGCAGCGTTTTCACCATGTCACTATCACTAAGGGTCGTCAAGTCCGCCATGCGCCGCGCCACACCAAGGCGCACGGGGGCAAAGCCGGCTTTCTCAATGGTACCCAAATCCCAGCCGCTGCCCTTGACATACAGTACTTCTACGTTGTCGCCAAAGATATCAGTTGCCATTGCTTTGACGGAGGTATTGCCGCCGCCGTGCAGCACAAGTGTCGGATCACTCCCCAGCAGGCGCGAACTATAGACCCGGAGTGCCAGCGGATCACCGGTTAGTGCCGCGGCTACTGCTTCATTCCATTGACTTTTCATTTGGTTCCTCTATAGCCATTGTGATTGATACTCAGTAGACCGCAACGCTCGGTGGCTTCGACAAGCTCAGCCACCGAGCGTTGCGGTCTACTGATAATTTTTCAAGACCAGCGATGCACACGTGTACCCACGCTTTTGGCCAGCGCCTCTTCCCACAGAGCACACCACGTGTGATAATCCGTCAATACATGCTCTGGTTCGCGCCGGCTGCGCACCACAAAGGCGGGGTGAAAGGGCCGACCGGTTGCGGTCCCGATGGCTTGGTAGCGCAGGTCGATACTCCAGCGCACGCCGTCGGTTGTGTTGCGACCGGAGCTATGCGGTGTGTGCTTGTGCATCAGCAGCACGCTGCCCTTGCGCATCGGCAGCGTAACAATTGGGTTGTGTGCCAACAGGTCACCGTGGATCGCGGTCCCAATTCCGCGTTTGGTGCGATGGGGGAGCAGCCCCGCCTTATGCACCCCCGGCACCACGCGCAAACAGCCATTCGCCGGCGTGGCATCAACGAGCGGAATCCAGATCGTTAAAATAAAATAGGGATCGGCCTCTTCCCAGGTGACACCGGCATCCTGATGCCAATGCACCACATGCGGGTCGCTGCCACGCGGGGTAAGTCCGTTGGGTAGCTTGGCGCGTAGATGCTGAATTGGGCTACAGAGCAATTCTGGACCGATAAAGGCTTGGGCCAGATCGAGCAACTTGGGATGGCGCAAAAAAGCAAATGTCGCTGCACCGCGCCGGTACATGATATCAAGCTCCGGATAGAGCAGCCCCGTCTCGGCAGAGATGAGCGCTAACCGCCGCGTAAATGGTTCAGCCGCGTAGGGTTGACTCAAAACGCCCGTGGTGCAAAGCTCTTGTGCACGACAGTCAATATAGGCACCGTACTCATCGATCAGTGGTGCAAGATCAGCATCAGTCAGCCAATCCGCCAAGAGAAGATAGCCGTCTCGTTCAAAGTGGTCGCATTGCAAGGATGTAAGCATAATCCGATTTTATCACAGGCTCTATACTTTCCATAGGTTGAGGGTTGATAGTCAACATGTACAAAAAGATTGCATGAATCTTTGTGACTATCCGCAGCCAATTGCGATTGACAACAATCATGCGTTCCGCTACAATTGTTATATAGTCCAAATTCAATTCATAAATCCGGTTGATAATCGTTAATAACCACGGTTTGATAACCTTTGATAACCACAGTCTCCCTGTTGGTTAATTAATGTAAGCGGCATGTGCTCTGCCGTGCTTTTTTGTGCTACCCAATTGCATGGCCCTCATGCATCTGACCCACGAGTAGGATCAATACCTTAGACAACAGAGATATTGCAGCTTAATCACAGGAGACGCTTGTGATCCGATACGCAGTAGAACGGTTAATGTGGTTAATTCCGACATTGCTAGCGATGGCGCTTGTTACCTTTATCGTGATGCATGCCACGCCGGGTAGCCCACTCGACCCACAAGCACCCAACGCCAACCCACTGCCACCTGAGCTTCAAAAAAATCTTGCGGAAAAGTACGGCCTCGACAAACCACTGCCAGTGCAATTCCTCACCTTTATCGGCAACGCATTGCGCTTCGATTTTGGCTTTTCCTACCAATACAAGAGCCGTACCGTTGCTGAGATTATCTCAAACACTTTCCCCGTCTCCCTACAACTTGGTGCAATGGCCTTTCTCTTTGCCGTGATTGGCGGTGTCGCCTTGGGCGCACTGGCGGCAATGAACCAAAACAGCCCCATCGATTATTTCTGTGTAACGATTGCCACGCTCGGGGTTAGTTTACCCAATTTTGTGATCGGCATCTTATTTATCCTACTCTTTTGCATCACCCTGCAATGGTTTCCAGTGGTGGGGTGGGATACACCGCGGCATTGGGTATTACCCACCATTACACTGGGGCTGGGACAACTAGCGATTATTGCTCGCTACACCCGCTCCAGCGTGTTGGATGTGATCCGCTCCGATTTTGTGCGTACAGCCCAGGCCAAAGGATTGGGCAATAGCGTCATTGTCAGTCGTCACATCATGAAAAACGCGTTGATCCCGGTCGTTACTATTTTGGGGCCGATCTTCGCCGCGATTGGCACCGGCTCCTTTTTTGTCGAAGCACTCTTCTCGGTGCCAGGGATGGGGAAGTTCTTTGTCAGCAGCATGAGCAGCCGTGATTACAACATGATCATGGCCGTCATTCTGCTCTATGGTGTTTTTCTCGGGGTCATGAATCTGCTTGTGGATCTGATCTACGGCTTTCTGGACCCACGTATCCGGTACGATTAAGAATCTATCCGTAAATTTTCTGTTCCTGCTGGGCGACGATGAATTCTTAGAGAGCTATAGATCGTCAGAAAAAAAGCCGTGATTGAATCCATTTTTCGTAGGGCCACGATATACCGTGGCCCTACGAAAAATTATCTGAACGTCTATATTTACCTGTTTCGGGAGATCTCTGTTATGGCCGCTTCTGTGCCTACGGTAGTATCGAATAAGCCTAAAGCAACCGCAGTCGATGCCAAGCTAAAAATGCGCAAAGAGACCAATCTCTGGCGCGATGCTTGGCAGCGTCTCTTGCGCAACAAGCTTGCTGTGCTGGGCATGATCATCGTGATCATCTTCTTATTGCTTGCTATCTTTGCCGATCTGATCACCCCTTATCGCTACGACAAAACGGATTTTGCCCAGACCTATCAATCCCCTTCTCTGGCCCATCCCTTTGGGACAAGTCCGTTGGGGCAGGACATGTTTAGCCGCCTGATCTACGGCGCACGCGTTTCGATGTTGGTGGGCCTAGGTGCCCAGCTGATTGTGCTGGCAATCGGTGTACCGTTGGGGGCTATTTCCGGTTTCTACGGCGGTAAGCTGGATCTCTACCTGATGCGCATTGTGGATGTCATGTATGCATTTCCAACGTTGCTCTTCGTCATCCTAATTATGTCGGCGCTAGGGCCTGGTATGGTCAATATTTTTATTGCGCTCGGCCTCACCGGCTGGGTTACTTTATGCCGGCTGACGCGTGGCCAAATTCTGTCGCTGCGCGAGAAAGAGTATGTGCTGGCCGCGCGCGCGGTTGGGGCAAAGTCGGGCCGCATTATCACCAAACATCTCTTACCCAATGCGTTGACGCCAATTATCATTGCCGTTACCTTTGGCGTACCGCAGGCGATCTTCACCGAAGCGGCGCTCAGCTTTATTGGGGTTGGCATCAGCCCGCCCACGCCCAGTTGGGGGCAAATGGTCGGTGAATACCAGACCTACTTGCGCAGCTACTGGTACCTCGCCACCTTCCCAAGCATCGCGATTGGGCTCACCATGCTCGCCTTCTCCTTCCTCGGCGATGGGCTGCGTGACGCGCTTGATCCACGGATGAAGCACTAACTAGACTGTTCACTCCTTTGCCATTTGTCATTTGTGCCTGGTCACCTCACGAAAATATTGCGATATACCGTTAGATACAACCGACCAATGACGAATGACCAATCAATCCGCTTTAATTAGTTCTGGAGGAAATCAGATGCAAGATTGGACACAAGATTCAGAGCAGGTCAAGCTGTTTATGCAACGCTCGGCAGCCGCTGGCGTAAGTCGACGCGGCTTCATGAAGATTTTGGCGGCCGCCGCGGGGACGACTGCCTTGGTCGCCTGTGGCGCGCCCGCCGCACCGGCACCGGCGGATACCGGCAGTGGGGAAGCCGCTGCACCGGCCGCCGGCGAGATGGTGGCCGACGACCAGCAGATCGTCCGGTTCCCCTTTGGTAACGAGCCGGCAAGCCACGATTTCAATTTCGATCTGTATTGTGGCGGTGAAACGGAACTCTTTGCCGGGTTGTTGCGCTTTAACACCGACTATCAGCCAGTGCCCTATGTCGCCGAAAGCTACACCATGAGCGATGATGGCACCGTCTACACCTTTACCTTTGCGCCCGATCAAACCTGGACGAATGGCGATCCAGTTACGGCAGCAGACTTTGAATGGTCATTCAAACGGCAACTCGACCCGGCTTCCGGTGCACCCTATGCCGCCTTCCTCTTTGATATCAAAAATGGCGAAGCGGTTAACACTGGTGCCGACGGGGTGTCGATCGACGATGTGGGTATCAAGGCAATTGATGACAGTACATTAGAAATCACGTTGGAAGGGCCACGCGGTTACTTCCCCACAGTGATGGCTTATCTGGCAGCGTTACCTGCCCACCGCGCTTCTGTCGAGAAGTTTGCCGAAAAGTGGACCGACGCTGGCAATATTGTCTCCAATGGTCCCTGGAAGTTGACGAGTTGGGAACATGACGCCTCCATGACCTTTGAGCGGTACGATGAATTCGCGCTTGAACCAAAAGCCAAATTGCGCAAACGCATTGCCACGATTATTACTACCGATGCGCAATTGGCCGCCTATGAATCAAATGAAATTGACCGTGCGTTGGTTCCTGTCGCCGAACTGAAGCGTTTGCAGGCCGATCCGGCTCTCTCCAAAGAGATTAATACCTTCTCGCTCACCGGCACCTTCTATCTAGCACCATCCTTCACAATGGCTCCCTTTGATGTCAAGGAAGTTCGCCAGGCACTCAATCACGCCGTCGACCGTGACACCATTGTCAATTCTGTGCTGCAAGGCATCGGTAAACCGGCCATGACCTTTGTGCCGCCCGATTCGCCCGGCTATGTCGACCCGGCACAATATGATTGGGTCAACGAACTGACCAACTATGACCCGCAGAAGGCGATGGATCTGCTCGCCGGCACCCCCTACGAGGGTGGCCAGAATTGGCCAGAGGTCAAGCTGACCTATCGCGCCGATGAATTAGCTGGCGTGCCGGGGTTGGTTGCGCAAGCGATCCAAGCCATGCTCAAAGAAAACTTGAATATGGATGTGACATTGGAAGGGTTGGAGAATGCGGTCTTCCGCAGCAGCATGTGGGAGCATAAGAATCAGCTGACCTATGTCCGCTGGTACATGGATTACCCCGATCCGAACAACGACCATTTCCTCGTCTGGTATTCAAGCCGTTCGAGCGGCTCGCGCCACGAATACAAGGATGCCGAATATGATGCCATGCTCGAAGAGGCAGCCGGCGGTGCCACGATGGAAGAACGCATGGCGATCTACGCCGAAGCGGAACGGCGCATGATCGAAGATGGTGCCGCCACCTATGTCTACTACCCCTTCGGTGTTCGTCTCTACAAGCCGTGGGTACAGGGCTTGCCCAAAAACTCGGCTGGCCTCAACGTCCAGGATTGGAACATCTACTTCGGCCTGCCCCAGGAAATCTATGTCGTCGATAGTCCGGATCGTCCAGAATTGAGCTAAGGGATGACGGGGTGAAGGGGTGACAGGGGTGAAGGGGTGACAGGGTGAAATTGACGATCTTGTCACCTTGTCACCTTGTCACCTTGTCACCTTGTCACCTTGTCACCTTGTCACCTTGTCACCTTGTCACCTTGTCACCTTGTCACCTTGTCACCCTGTCATCCATCTTTTGCGCAACGAAACCCCGTATTTGTAAAGCCAAAATTTGCTTCGGC
>DAOUCA010000091.1:0-296011 GCA_034432375.1 Caldilineaceae bacterium | reverse complement strand
CTTCTTCGTATTCAGTATAGTTGCCGGGGAACCAATAGACCTGGCTGTCCCCTTCAAAGGCCAGGATATGGGTGGCGATGCGGTCAAGGAACCAGCGATCATGCGAGATGATCAGGGCGCAGCCGGCAAAGCCTTCGAGCGCATCTTCGAGTGCGCGCAAGGTGTTGACATCCAAATCGTTGCTCGGCTCATCCAAGAGCAGCACATTCCCACCCGATTTGAGCATCTTAGCCAGATGGACACGATTGCGTTCACCGCCGGAGAGCATGCCAACCTTCTTCTGCTGATCGGTACCGCCAAAGTTAAAGCGCGAGACGAACGCGCGCGAGTTCACCACACGGTCGCCCAGCTGGATCAGGTCATTCCCTTCCGAGATCTCTTCCCAGACGGTCTTCTCATCGTTCAGGCTATCGCGGCTCTGGTCGACGTAGCCCAGTTCAACGGTGCTACCAACGGTCAATGTACCGCCATCTGGCTTGTCTTGGCCGACGATCATGCGGAAGAGCGTTGTCTTACCGGCACCGTTGGGGCCAATAATCCCAATAATAGCGCCGGCAGGCACATCGATCGACAGATCCTCATAGAGCAGGCGGTCGCCAAAAGCTTTGCGGATTGCTTCGGCGCGGATCACAATATCACCCAGCCGTTGGCCCGGCGGGATAAAGATTTCGCGATCTTCGTTGGCCCGTTCTTTGTTCTGCGCCAATAGATCGTTGTAGGCATTGATGCGCGATTTGCGTTTGGTCTGGCGCGCCTTCGGTGACATGTGGAGCCACTCCAACTCACGGTCGAGTGTCTTCTGCCGTGCGTTCTCGGACTTCTCTTCGAGCGCTAGCCGCTGCTGCTTCTGCCCCAGCCACGACGAATAGTTGCCCTTCCACGGAATGCCGTAGCCCCGATCCAACTCCAAGATCCAGCCGGCCACATTATCAAGGAAGTAGCGATCATGGGTAACGGCAATCACGGTGCCTTCGTACTGCTGCAGATGCTTCTCTAGCCATGCCACCGACTCGGCGTCGAGATGGTTGGTTGGCTCGTCAAGCAAAAGAATATCCGGCTCCTTGAGCAGCAGCCGACAGAGCGCCACGCGGCGCCGCTCGCCACCGGAGAGCACGGCAACAGAAGCATCGCCGGGCGGGCAGCGCAGCGCGTCCATCGCCAATTCCAGGCGGCTATCGAGATCCCAGGCGTTGAGCGCGTCAAGTTGATCCTGTACTTCGCCCTGGCGCGTCATCAGCGCATCCATTTCGTCGGGCGACATCTCCTCGCCAAACTTCATGTTGATCTCATCAAACTCGGCCAGCGCATCGACCACTTCCTGCACCCCCTCTTCGACAACTTGGCGCACCGTCTTGCGCTCATCGAGTTGCGGCTCCTGCTGAAGATAGCCAATCGAAAAGCCGGGCGACAGCATCGTCTCGCCATTATATTCGGTCTCAATGCCGGCCATGATGCGCAACAAGGTACTCTTGCCCGAGCCGTTGAGACCGAGCACACCAATCTTTGCCCCATAAAAATAGGAGAGGCTGATATCGCGCAGCACTTGCTTATTCGGTCCGTAATTTTTACTGACCTTATTCATCGAATAAATAACTTTGGTATCTGCCATATTGTTTCTTTTTATATCCTATTGGAATAAAATTAGGGCTAACAGAGGTAGCCCCGCTTAATCAAACACAAATGAAATATGCTATCGTTTTGTCTCTAGCAAGTGTAGCATAGGTAATTTGCGAATGCGAATTATTGGGCCTGTCCATGCGCGTCAACCCTGGCCATGAGCCTCTTATCGTTATCTCCTGCAAAGTCGCCCTCTTTTCATGAGAATGGCCACCCCGTTTCACGATTCCATAACGGTAGCATGGTATAATGGTTACCCAAGCGCTATTTGAACCTTATCTGCAAGTCAAATACACCTATCCTCACAGCAAGGAATAGATAATGGCCCAAATCATCTCGATCCATTCATTTCGTGGCGGTACCGGCAAATCGAATACCACCGCCAATCTGGCTGCGCTCTATACTGCGGCCGGGAAACGCGTTGGCGTTATCGACACTGACATCCAATCACCAGGCATCCATGTCCTCTTTGGGCTGGCCGGAGAGAGTGTTGGCTATTCGCTCAATGACTATCTCTGGGGTCGTTGCTCGATTGAGCAGGCGGCACATGATGTCACAGATGTCATCACCGGTGGAGGGGCAAAGAGTGGTGGACGGCTCTATCTGATTCCTTCCAGCATTCAGGCCGACGCCATCGTCAATGTCCTGCGCGAAGGCTACGATGTGAGCAAATTAACCGAAGGCTTTCGCAGTCTGATCAACGAATTGCAGCTCGATCTACTGCTGATCGACACCCATCCCGGTCTCAACGAAGAGACGCTCTTCTCTTTAGCTATTTCGCACGCACTGCTGATCGTCATGCGCCCCGATCAGCAAGATTATGAGGGGACCGGTGTCACGGTCGAGGTTGCGCGGTCACTCGATGTGCCGCGACTGCTCTTGCTCGTCAACAAAAACCCCGCGGCCTTTCCCACCGTCGAAGTCCAGGCGCGCGTGGAAGAGACCTTTGCCTGCACGGTGGCCGGCGTACTCCCCCACACCGACGAGATGATGACGTTAGCCAGCAATGGCATCTTTGTGAACCATTATCCCGACCACGAATTAACCCATCTTTACCAGCGCGTCGCCGATCAACTACTGACCTAAATGGGCAGGCGCAAAAAAAGAAAGGATGCGCTTGTGCATGTTCCACTGGCCGAACTGCTCACCTTGCCACCGCTCGAACGTACGATTATCACGCAGTTGATGCGTGAAGGTGCAACCACACCAGCCCAGCTAGCAGTAGCACTGAAACAAGAGATGACCGCGGTCGATGCGGCCTTGTGCGCCTTGATCGCCCAGCAACGGGTGCACCAGGCAGAAGACGGTGCCGTCGCCCTGGCGGCCTGGCACACGCGCCGCCGCACGCTGCCGGCGCGTCTCTGGCCTGCCTTGACAACGGCGGATCGGCTCTTTTCCGCACAGGAGATCGCAACACTGCGCACCATTGTGCCGATGGTGCAATTTGCGCGCGCGCGGCTCGGCGAGTTTACCGATCATGGTCCCGGCCATGTCTTGCGGGTTAAGCGCTTTGCGCGCCAACTGGGCGCGGTCGTCGGCTTGACCGCGACCGAACAGCATCTACTGACCGCCGCGGCCCTCTTCCACGATGTGGGCAATGTTGTTGATCGCGCCCGCCATCACCTCATCAGCCAAGAGACGGTGGAACGCTTGGCCGCCAATGGCCAGATCCCCTTTAGCCTCACCGAAGCAAAGCTGGTAGGGTTACTCTGCCGTTGGCATCGCAAGGACTATGACTCCACTCAGATCGACCGCCTCCAAGGCGAAGCAGTTCGTACCGGTCTACTGGCCTCGCTCCTGCGCGTTGCCGACGCCTTGGACAGCGACTACCGCCGCTTCGATTACAGCGATAAATTTTTACATGTCCTGCAATTTTTCTACCCACACGAGTTGCCATTCTGGCACAGTCTGGCCGAAATCCAAGGCATTCGCATCCATTGCAGCGGCACGCAACAGGGGTTGGGTGTAACTCTTCAGTTGTTCCTTGAGGCCAACGCTGACCCCGACGAGAATATTCAGATTCAAGCGCTACGCCAAGATCTCGCCGACACGCCGCTCGATTGGCAGATCCAAATTATTCAGGGCGATGGCCCATCCCCCGCCCAGACGATCCGGTCCTCACCGACCAACAGCGCTCGTCCCGCAAGCCTGATCATCTTCCCCGTGGAGCCGCACAGCCTGATTATGGCCGCACTCAGCCGCAAACATCTGCGGGCCGCCGGCTATATCGTAGATCTCTTGGCCTATCCTGATGCCCACGATGGCAGCTCTTGGCTCTGGCAGGATGGCGTCACCCCCGTTGAGACGGCTCGATTAGCGCATATCGTGGTGATCGGGGTGCGCCCGGATGAGGCGAGCACCGCCGCTGCTGTTGCACGGTTGAGCGATTGGCAGCAGGCCGGTGTGCAATGTACGCTCCTCAACCGGCACGAAGGGAGTTGGGCACACTTGCCTGCCCTATTGGCAACGGGAGCCACAGCAACCCTCGGTGGCGATTGGGCTTACTTCTGGGGCGACAGTTGTGACGCCTCCGATCTCTTTTGGAGCCGACTGGCCTCGACTTGCAGTCGCGATCCCAGTCAGGCCACCCTGGCAACCGATCAGAAGGCAGAAGCAGTGCGCAAAGGGTTGCTCCATGCCCTGTTTACGAATGCGCAACAGAAGCGTGTAGACGCCAATTGGGCAGCAGCCCTCACCCCGTTGCTTGATCGCATTGCGGGCGATGAGCGGAGCTGGTTTGTTGCGCAGGCTGCGGCCTTTGATCTGACCTTTACCAAGTTACCAGGGACGTTCGACCGACAAGGGCATGTTTTGTCGATTAATCTGCCAACATCGACCTTAACCACGAGCTACTTCTGGGCATTGGAAGAGGCAATCGAAGCTGACGGTCGGCTACCGGTGCGCGGTCTATGCTTCGCCTATCCCTATGCCATTGCCACCTGGCCTGCCGGTGACGGCATCGATCTGCTGGCGATTAGCCACTGGCGTGAGGAAGAGGCGATCCCCATCCGCCTGCTCTATCCCGACCATCTAGGGCCGGCACCAAGTGGCAATGAGTGTGCGTTATGGGTCCATCTAGCGGCGGCCCAAGCGGAACAGATCGTGCCGCGGTTGGTGGCGGCCTGCAATGAACAGGGCGTATCGACGAAAGTGATATAAAGCAATGGTTGCCCAACGAGAGCTATTACCTTTTCACAATTTCGCCGAATGTGCGATGAAGAAGGGGCATCAACGCAATGAGCAAGAGCAAGAGCAAAAGCAAGCATAAATTGATTTCACGGGCAGAAGTACTGGCCGGTCTGGGTGGCAGGGCAGAAAAACGCGCTTATGTACTCTTGGCGCTGATCGAAAATCGCACGGCAGAGCTAGTCGCGCAGCAACATGCGCCTTCGCCGGCGCGTGTTATGGTTCCATTGTCACAGGGGGCCACCGCCTACTTAGCCGCCTATGGCAGCGCACGCCATGACTTACCACCCCCCACCATTCAGGAGATCGAACGCTTTGCTCCCCACTGGGCAGCATTGGTGCCAGAGAGCGCTCCGCTGCGCGCCACGCTGGCGGCCCTGCTGGGCGAGAAATATCGCTTTACTGCCCAAGCGGTGCCGGCGATCCGCCAATCCCTGGGGCTCGATCAGCCCGCGGTAGAGCAAGCCTATCAGCAGAATTTTAACCAATCGCTGAGTAAAATCTATGTGACCGAAATTACGCAGCCGGAACGTACGCGGTGGGCATGGGCGACCATCGCGCGACGGCTGGAGACGCTGCCCCCCTTCTGGCTAACCTTTTTCTTGACCATCCCTGGTGCTGCCGGGCTGCTAGCGCTGCCAATTGCGTTGGCAGACGTCAGTTTGGGCTGGGGATTGGGGCTGATTCTCTTGTTTGGGCTGATCAATCTCGTGACGGCTGTCGCGCTTGCCGAAACGGTGGTACGGAGCGGCACGGCACGCTTTGGGCTCGGCTTTCTTGGCCAATTGGCGCAGGAATATCTTGGCCGCGAGTTGTCGGCACTCCTAACAGTTGTCATGATCGCCAATAACTTTCTGGTGCTGATCATCTTCTTCCTGGGCGTCGGCGGCACCCTGGCTGATTCGATTGGCGGACCGCTAACGCTCTGGCTCTTGCCGATCTTTGTCATCACCCTCTATTTTCTTTCGCGCCGTTCGCTCAACACGACCATTGCCGTTACACTGCTCATTGTCTGGATCAATCTCCTCATGTTGTTGCTGATCCCGCTGGTGAGTCTACCTTTGATTGAGCCTGGCCAACTACTCAGTCGCCCAAGCGGTTCGCTCCTGGCCCCCGCAACATTGGGGTTGATCATCGGGATCCTCTCGTCGACCTTTCTCTCCCATTTTCTGGTTGCCACCTATGGGCCCGTGATCCTACCACGCGATCCTGGCGGCCGGGCCTGGATGGCCGGCACCGCGGCGGCACTGCTCTTTTTCACGTTGGTGGGTTGTCTTTGGTTGGTGGTGGTGAAGGGGGTCTTACCAACGGCAACCTTGCTGTCTACAACTGGCACCATTCTGCAACCTTTGGCGGCGCGCGTTGGCCCGTTGATCCACCTCTTCGGCACCCTTTTGGTCATTCTCAGCATGGGGTTGACGACAATCCAAGTGGCGCTCGGTCAGTACTATCTGATCGAAGAGCGGCTGCCGCGGCCGGGCAGTCGCAGTTGGGTGGGTCAGTTGCCCGATTGGGTGCGCTTTGCGATTGGTGCCAGTCCCCTCCTGGCGATTCTACTGATTGCCGAGTGGCTGGCGATCAGCGGTACCGGCTCCTTTGCGGCGCTGTTGGGGATTCTCGGTGCGCTGGCCCTGCCGCTGATCATTGGGATTATTCCGCTGTTGCTCCTACTTGTCACGCGCCGACAGGGCGACTTCGTACCGCAGATTGCGCCCAGGTGGCTGGGGCACTGGCTGCTTGTCGCGCTGCTCTACGCCTTCTTTGTCGGCATGATCCTGGTCCATGGGCTCTACATCTGGCAAGGTTGGGGGCTGCGCCTCTTTGCGCTGGGCGGTGGACTACTGATCATGGCCATCACGATCCGTCGCTGGCGTCAAGGCTTTGATGTGGGGCGCACCGTCATCGAGTTGTGCCACGATGAGCGGCTACATGGGGAGAGTCACCTGCGCGTGGTCAGCAATGGTCAGCCTTGTGCGGTCGATGTTGTGCTGCATCTGCCCCAAGCACTTGCGCTGACAGAGACGACGTACCAGCCCTTGGCAGAGTTCAGTCGCCTACGCAGCATTGCGCTTCGCTTGCCGCCCGCTGCGATTGGCGGCGTCAAAGTCTGGGTTCATCACCTGACACCCGCCGGCTATTCAGAGGCCATCCCGGCAAACGTTCTGTTTGAGCAGGAAGAGACGCAGCCAGCACAAATAGAACGTCTGCCGCTGAACAATGGCCAACTACTCGGCACAATCGCCTCATCTTCAGAACAAATTGTGATCTATCTGAAAGAGAGCTAATCGGTAACGCAAATAGACTCAGCATGTTTAAGAACCCATCCTGAAATTCGGTTGTGGCTATAACCGTCTCACCTGCAGGATAGGCTGCCACAGAGAATTTCAGGACAGAGACTACGTGGGTTGTTTATAAGCCATCCCTTACTTCTTTGGAAGGGGCTAACTGACTTTATCACGGTAGCAACCTCTTCCCCTCACGTTTACATCACGATTGCCGGATATACTTTGGTCGTTCATCCAGATCAAACCTATCCGGACAAGAAGCATAGTGAAGGTTGATCACGCATGACCCGTCTAGAAAACTATGTACTTACTGCCGATGCAATCCATGAAGGGGCACCTGCGCAGTCGAACGGAGCTACTCGCGAGAAAGTAATGCTGTTGCAGCGCATTGATCTCTTTGTCGCCATCCCCACTGCGCTGTTAACGGAGCTAGCCGAGCGCGTTGATACGGTAGTCTATCCAGCGAACACGCCGATCTTTGCACAAGGCGACGAAGGCGATGCGATGTACATCGTCGCCGCCGGAGAAGTGCAGATCCACAGCGGAGGGCGCACGTTGACCATTCTCGAAGCGCCACAGCTCTTTGGCGAGATGGCAGCTTTGGTGCCGGACCGGCGCAGCGCCGACGCAACCGCATTGACCGCGGATACCCGTCTCTTACGGTTGGAGCGCGCAGCGTTGCAGGAGCTTATCGCCACCCATGGCACAGTCGCCAATGGCTTGATTCAAATGCTCTGTCAACGCTTGCGCCAACGCACAACCACAATGGTCGATGACTACCACTATTTACAGCAGGTGGCGCGTTTAACCGAGGCCGCCACCGCGTTGGAGAATGGCGTCTATACGCCGGAAAGTGTTGATGACGTCACGCGGCGCGGCGACGCACTCGGGCAATTGGCAACAGTCTTCCAACGCATGATGCGCGAAGTGTATGCGCGCGAGCAACGGTTGCAACAGCAAGTTCAGGAATTGCGCATCGAAATTGACAAAACGCGCCAGACGCAACAGGTCGCCAGGATTACGGGCAGCGACTATTTTCAACAGTTGCGTGGCAAAGCCAGCGATTTGCGCAAGCAGCTAGGTGAAACAGGAGCAATCGACGGTCCAAGTGATGATTCCCGTTTTTGTAACCATGCCGACGATGCCAATATGGCTGACGATGGCGACACCAACTTATGCGGCTCGTGATATTCACATGACTTACGCATTGAGAATGAGTTATCAGAGCGAATCAGCTAACCGAACGATACACGTTCTCAAGTGGCTGCGTAAGTCCTAATTGATTGCGGCGAAGAGATCACCTGGGATTATCGGCCTTGGGATGGGGTGGCGTTTGGAGATGATGAGTAAGATGATTAGTATGAAGGGCAAGAAATCCACACTACGTGGAATTAATCATCAACGCTTGCCACGCCCCTCTGTCCGAGAGCCACAATGACACCTCGCAGCAGGTTCAGCATGGGCGGAAGCAACTTTCGGAGCGACACGCTAACAATTTATGCAAGAAGCAACCGATTTATTGTTGTGGGGAATCATTGTTCACCTCGTTGCGGACTGGTTATTGCAAAACAATTGGATGGCACTTCACAAGAGTAGTCTGCACCATGCCGCGGCGTGGGTTCACAGCGGAATCCACACCGCGGGGCTCTGTTTGCTCTTTAGTTGGCCCATAGCGCTGCTAATCGGCGTTACTCATCTTTTGATCGACACACGTCGCCCCCTACTCTGGTGGATGCGTGTTATTAAGCAAGTACCCCAGGATGAGCGTCTGCCCATCGTCGAAATCTGGCTCGATCAAGTAATGCATATCACGGTGCTGGCGCTCGTAGTACTGGTGCTTTACCGATAGCAACTCCACGATCTCTACGCGAAATATTTTCGATATAAAGTGCAATTGCTAGGCGTTGCGCATCGCTGTGGCTTCGCTGTGGCATCGCCGTGCCATCGCTGTGGCTTCGCTATGGCAAAGAGCACGTTGCTCAACTGACGGCTCGTGTAATACCCAAGGGGATCTAGATCATGTCATCAAACCCGCTCGTTCGCAGCACTTCTCAAATGCAATTGGCGGTGCGAACGGAAAGCAAAGAATCGGCTCCACTGTCGGTTGCCGCTGGCACACGGTACATTCTTACCCTCTGGCTACGCCACTGGCCACAAGCGCTTCTGTTAGTTGGGGTCTTGGCGATCTATGAAAGCTACAAAACTTTCTTTTCCCTGAGTTTGCGTGCGCTGCTTGACACATTGCAGACGAGTGGACGCGTGCCCAATTGGAGCACGATCCTGGGTTGGCTGCTGCTCGTCTTTGTGGTCGCCTTTGGCGCGCGGTTGTTGGGCGAGCGTGTGATTGCCGGGGTTGGGGTCAAAATTCAAAATGAGTTGCGCAACCGCATGTTTCGCCACTTACAGCGACTACCACAAAGCTATTACAGTCGCACACCGATGGGCGAAATTCTAGCTCGCTTCTCTAGCGACCTGGCGGCCATTGAGCGCGGCACAACCACCCAACTGCGCGATGGTCTGCTTGACATCCTTGAGCTTCTGCTCAACCTACCGGTGCTCTTCTACCTGGATTGGCGACTGGCCACCGTTGTTTTGATCTTTGTGGTGCTATTGGGGAGCGGCATCCGTCTGTTGGCACCCCATGCAAGCGCGGCGGGCTATGCCCACAGGGGCAGCGAAGCGCTGAGTGTCAATCTTGTGCAGGAGAATGTGCGCGCCCAGGCGATCATTCGAGCCTTTGGCTTTGAAACACTGATGCAGGAGCGCTTTGGCAGCAAGTTGGCGATCATTGACGGAGCCGGTACACGGGCGCTCTTTCTGCGCGCGCTGGTCTCGCTCTTGGCTAAAGCGCTTCTGGCGCTCAGCCGCATTGCGGTGGCTGGCGTCGGTGTCCTGTTGGTGATGCAGGGCACAATGACGATTGGTGATCTGGTAGCCTTTCTTGGCTTAGCCGAAATTGTCAGCATGGCCGTCGATGATCTGAGCCGCAATGTCCTGCCCGACCTGATCACAGCCACCAGTGGTATTCAACGGATTGAGGAGCTACTGCAGCAGCCGACCGAGGGCAGCGATAGTGCCCATGCCGTGGCGCTGCCACCGTTGGCGCGGCGGCTTGAGTTGGCCCACGTCTCCTTTAGCTATAGTGGCCAACAGGAAACGCTGCGCGATCTCTCGCTGACCATTGAGGCCGGCCAATCGGTCGCCTTTGTTGGCCCTAGCGGCTCCGGCAAAAGCACCTTGCTCAGCCTACTCATCCGCGCCCACACGGCAACGACGGGGCGTATTACCTTTGATGGCATTGATCTAAAAGCTGCGACGAGGGCATCGTTGCAACAGCAGATGGGGGTTGTCTTTCAAGAGACCTATCTCTTTAATACCACCATTCGGGAAAACATTCGCATGGCCAAACCCCATGCGAGCGATGCCGAAGTGGAAGCGGCGGCGCGCCAGGCTGAGATTCACGATCTGATTTTGCAACTGCCCCAACAGTACGAGACGCCAGTTGGTGAGGCTGGAGGCAGTCTCTCCGGCGGGCAGCGGCAGCGGATCGCCATTGCACGGGCGATTCTGCGCAACCCGGCGTTGCTAATTCTCGACGAAGCAACCTCGGCATTGGATCCCGGCACCGAAGCTGCGCTCAATCAGACATTACAAACGCTGGCCCGTGGGCGTACCGTGGTCACGGTGACCCACCGTCTCTCTTCGGTGGTGACAGCCGACCGTATCTTTGTGATGGAACGCGGCAGATTGGCAGAAAGTGGTTCGCATGGCGAATTGCTCGCGCGCCAGGGCTTATATGCCCACCTTTGGCAAAAACAGACAAGCTTCGAGATTAGCGCCGATGGTCGTATGGCGACCGTTCGGCCAGAGTACCTACGCCAGATGGCGCTCTTTGCTGGGCTCACTGAAGCGACCTTGGCTCACCTAACCGAGCGTTTTAGTGTCGAAAATGTGCCTGCCCATCAGTTCATCTTCCGCCAGGGCGACCCCGGCGACAAACTCTATCTGATTGCGCGCGGGCAGGTGGAAGTGTTGGTGCGCCCAATGCAAGGCAGCACAAAAGGCAACGTTCAAGATGGCAACCCAGTCGCAGAGCGCTGTATTGATACGATGGGCGATGGCGATCATTTTGGCGAGATGGCGCTACTACAGGATGTACCCCGCAATGCCAGCATCCGCACGCGTACCAACACGCTCTTGCTGACGCTGCCCAAGGTCGCCTTTCTGGCGCTCTTAAGCGAGTTACCTCCGTTGCAGGCGGTGATTGACAGCCAGATTGAGCGCACGCTACGCAACCGCGAACGGAATCAGGTAGGATAGCATCCTCACTAAATCGATTCGGAAACTGCGGATGGGTCATCACGATAGCGGACCGATTACCTCACGTTCCGATCACGTTTATTCGATATACTTATCAGCAACTGCCCTAAATCTGAGTTGCAACCCATCTATGCCCTGAAGATCGGCCCTAAAGATCGGCCCTGAAGTTCGGCCTTAAAGATCGGCCCTAAAGATTGCCCTGAAGAGAAAGAAGGGTGACATGGTATATTGCATAGAAGCACAATCGACCAAAGTGACCTTACCAATTTCACCGTGGTATCTGGAGAATCAGCCCTCCCCCTTGGCGGCCACTTCTAGCGGCGTCAATTGGGCGCTGATCAGCAAATCGGGGCGGGAAAATCCGGAGAGCGCCATTGGTCTTTATGCCGGCGATGCTGCTTCCTATCACCTCTTCTGGGAGCAGTTCCAGCCCGTGATCGCCCATTACCATCAGATCGCGCAGACGGCAGCCTACCGTTGGCAACCAGACCATGATTTTACCTTACCGAACGCTTTGGGTTATTTCCCGCAAGTGCTCAGTACCCGGCTGCGGGTTGCACGCAACCTGGCTGACTTTCCCTTTCCATCCGCCATGCGTGAGCGAGAACGTCACCAGCTCTACGAAATGGTCAAAGAACTCCTGCAAGCAATACCAGGCACCTTTTATGATCTGGCGACAGTCACCAACGAACAAGCCAAAGCGCTGGCCTGCTCGCACATGCTCTTTGACAACAGTGACCGCTTCATGGCGAGTGCCAATATTCTTGACCATTGGCCCATTGGGCGCGCCATCTTTGTCGCCGCAGATGGCTGCAGTGGGCTGTGGATCAATGAGGAAGATCATCTGCGGATCTTTAGCATCACCCAGGGGTATGCGATGGCTAACGCCGTCGCTGCGCTCACAAAACTGCTCACGTTTTTGGACGAAACGCTCTCCTTTGCCCGATCGACGCAGTTGGGCTATCTGACCAGTTGCCCAACTAATTTGGGCACAGGGTTACGCGCCAGCGTCCGCGTGTGTTGCACGCCCACACAAGCTGCCCAATTGCGGACATTGGGGGTACAATTACGTGGCGATGGCGGTGAACATGGTCCACAAAGCGGCCACATTTATGATATCTCGCCACGGCAGCGGCTGGGTCTGAACGAGCACGCGATCCTCCAGCAACTGAATGATGTGCTGGCAACCATCTTTCCCGCCAATACACGATTGTCCCTAGAGCATATACGCCCTAGAGAAGTTACCTGTGGAGGAGAAGCAGCATGGATACCCTAGCGGAAGAAGAGAGAATCCAAGCAGCGCTGGCCAGGATCAAAGCGGAGGCCGGTTCGCATTCGCCAAGCGTGGCGACAATTTTACAGGAGTTACCCGAGATCAGGATGCAGATCGATGCCTGCTTTCTCTCCAACCCTTATGCCACCGATCTCTTCTTGGAGTATTTCCAGCGCGAGGTGTTGACGACCGATCGTCTACGCCGCACGGTTGAGCACTACCCCTCGCAAAATGCCTCCTTGGCCCGCCTCGTAGCACCCCGCCTCGGTGTGCCGGCCTCCTCGATCTTTCTGGGCAATGGTGGCACAGAGATCATCCAGGCGATCCTCCACAACTTCTGTGCAGAGAGCCTGTTACTCAACTTACCCACCTTCTCGCCCTATTATGAGTTTGTACGCCCTGGTACACGCGTGATCTATCACACGTTGCGCAAGGAAGAGGCCTTTCAACTCGATATTGATCGCTATCTGACCCTAATCGAAGAGACCAAGCCCAATACGGTTGTTCTGATCAATCCCAACAACCCGGACGGCGGCTATCTCTCACAGGCCACTCTGCGTACCCTGCTGTACGCATTGCGCGCTGTGCCCAATGTAATTATCGACGAGAGTTTTGTCCACTTTGCTTTTGAGTCTGCACAGATGGATCTGCTCTCCTGTGCCCCATTAGCCAAAGAGTTTGATAACTTGATCGTGGTCAAAAGTATGTCTAAAGACTTTGGGATCGCCGGTTTGCGGATTGGCTATGCAATCATGGCCCCGACCCGCGTGCAACAGCTTCTGGGCAATGGCTTCCTCTGGAATCTCTCTGGCTTTGCCGAATACTTTCTAGAATTGTGGGCCCGCGATGCGTTTATCGAGCGCTATGAAACGGTGCGCCGCCGCTACATTGGCGAAGCGCAAGCCTTTTTCAACGCGTTAAGCCGACTGCCTGGCATCCACGTCTACCCATCCCAAGCCAACTATGCCCTGCTGGAGCTACACAATGGCATGAGTGCCTTTGACTTTGTCAGCCAGTTGCTCATCCATCACGGCATCTATACGCGCAATTGTGACGACAAGAAAGGGTTGGTTGGCGAATTTGTCCGCATCGGTGCACGCACGGCGGCAGAAAATGGCGTGATGTTGCAGGGAATTGCCGCCCTGCTACAGCAAGCAGAGTCAACCAAAGCAAGAATAGGTGGAAATCGGGCACGCTGACGATTTCCACCGCTTTGGCGAGCAGCGCTTCACTATTGCGGGCATTCGCTCCATGCGGCTGTACACCGATGTGCCAGTATGGAGCAGATTGGAGAATGAACGTACTCCTTCCTGTGCAGCGCACGAGTATAATTGTCAACGATAAGTAAAGTGTAAACGGTAGAAAATCAGTTATACTTTATATTAATTTGAAAGCACACTTTGACCGGGCTGACATTGATGCTACTGCAAAGGTCAAAAACCTACTTTGCGCTCATCTGTGAAACGAGTGAAAACCGCTGATTGCACTGCTGGGGTGTTGCGCTGGTTTTATTCGTGCGGCGATGCGCAAAGTTTTACAAGAAATCCACCAAGTTAAGTTTGCCGTAGGCTTGTCGATTGCAGGATAAGGATCACCAATATGAGTATCGCACGTACTATTCAACGCTTCCATCGATTGCGCGGCTGGGGCAACCTTACCGGAGAAAAAGCGCACTTTCGCAAAACAAGTAGCGCCTATTGGCAATTGATTAGCCTCTTGGGGCTGGTCGTCAGCCTCACCCTTGCTATCACAAAGCCTGTTCAAGCGGCAACTTTCACGGTCGCTTGCCATGATGTTACTGCACTCATCACCGCCCTCAACAGCGCCAACGGCAACGGCCAAGCTGACACCGTCACGCTAGCCCCACACTGCACCTATCTGCTCACCGCCATCGACAATAGCACCGAAGGGCCAAACGGCTTGCCGGATATCACCAGTGACATCACGGTTGTCGGTAATGGTGCCATCCTGGCCCGTGCGACCACGGCACCAGCCTTCCGCCACGTTCACGTCGCGGCGGGTGGGAGCCTTACGCTACAAGATCTGACGCTGCTGAATGGCACGGGCGAAGGAGCCGCCATTTGGAACAATGGCACAACAACGCTAACCGGCAGTACCCTGCGAGAAAATCTTGGCCTCGGCACGGGAGCCATCTTCAGCGGGGGCATCCTTACCATCGATCAGAGTACGATTGCCAATAACCAGGCGACCAACGCCGGGGCTTTGCGCACCAACGGTACTGTGACAATTTCACGTAGCACCTTTGCCAACAATCAAGCGCTCGCCAATGATGGGGGTGCGATCTTTGCCGGCGATAGCGCGCTGATCACAATTGTCAACAGCACCTTTAGCGGCAACAGTGCGGTGGGCTTTGGCGGGGCAATCGTAACGACAGCTGGTTCGCCTGCTGTGCCACCCATCGTGACAATCCTCAACAGTACCTTTAGCGGCAACAGTGCCGCCACGGGCGGCGCGCTCAATCGCTTTAGCGGTACACTGACCATCCAGAACACAATCATCGATAACAGCAGCGGCGGCAACTGTGCCAACGTTACCTCCAATGGCAATAATCTGAGCAGCGATGACTCGTGTGGGGGCGGGGACGCCGACCAGATTGGCGTTGCACCAAAGCTCGGCCCTCTGGCCTATAACGGCGGGGCCACCCGTACCCATGCGCTCCTTGTTGGTAGCCCAGCGGTCGATGCGGGCAATGCGGCAGCCTGCGACTCCGAATCGATGAACAGCCTGGATCAGCGCGGGATTGCGCATACCGAAGGGGCAAGCTGTGATATTGGTGCCTTTGAACAGACAGCGATCTTTGTCGTGACGAACAGCAATGATAGTGGTACCGGTTCACTGCGTCAAGCGATCTTGGATGCCAATGGCACCACGGGGTTGAATGCAATTTACTTCGACATTCCTGGCGGCCCACCCTTCCGCATTGCACCAACCTCGGCGCTGCCTACGGTCACGGATTCCGTCTTGCTCGATGGCGCAACTCAGCCCGGCACTGACTGCACAACCTGGCCGCCGACGTTGCAAATTGAGCTGAGCGGCAGCAGTGCTGGCAATGCCACCGGGCTAACCTTTACGGCCGGTAACAATATCGTTCGGGGATTGGTCATCAACCAATTTGCCGTCGATGGGCTCTTTTTCTTTAGCGGCGGTAATACCGTCCAATGTAACTTTGTTGGCACCGATATCAGCGGCACAAACACGCTGAGCAATGGACAGAGCGGCCTCTTTGACAATGGGACAGCCAACAATCGCATTGGAGGGATCTCCCCCGGCGAAGGCAATGTCTTCGCCGGCCATGCATTCGAGCCACTGCGCTTGGCGGGAACAACGAATAGCATTGTGCAGGGCAACTTGATTGGGTTGGATGTCAACGGCAATAACCAACTGGGCAGCAGCACGCGCGGAATTCTGCTAACGGGCGGCACCAATCTGATTGGGGGGTCGCTGCCGGCGGCGCGCAATCTCATCGCGGGTGCGGCCTTGGGCATCGATGTCGCCGTGGCTAGCGATAATCTGATCCAGGGAAACTATATTGGCACCGATGGCAGCGGTACGGCCAGCCGCGCCAATGGCGTTGGTATCTGGGTCAATGGTGCCGCCAGCGGGACGCGCATTGAGGATAACCTCATCTCCGGCAATGCGCAGATGGGGGTGCAGATCAGCGGTGCATCTAACGGTACAACCCTGCTCCGTAACCGCATTGGGGTGGATAGCACGGGAAGCGCGCCACTCGGCAACGGTCAGCAGGGGATCCGTCTGGACGATGGCAACAACAGCGTGATTGGTCTGCCGGGCGCTGGCAACATCATTGCCAACAACGGGCTCGATGGCGTTCAGTTGCAGACTGGGGTCGGCAACGCGCTCCGCGGCAATGCAATTTTTGCTAATGGCGGGTTGGGGATCAATTTGGGGAGCGATGGTGTCGATGAGAACGATATAGGGGACCCCGATAGTGGACCAAACAATCGGCAAAATTACCCGGTGCTCTACAACGCGATTGGCGGCAGTAGTACTGTGGTCCAAGCGGGCATTGGTGGGCCGGCTAACAGCACCTTTGCGCTTGATTTCTTTACGAGCAGCAGTTGCGACAGCAGCAGCTTTGGTGAAGGTGAAAGTTTGTTGGGCAGCGCTTCCGTAACGACCAATGGGGACGGGATTGGGCTTCTCAACACGAGCTTCCCCGTCGCCACGCCAACCGGCCGTTTCTTAACAGCAACAGCGACCGATCCGGCCGGCAATAGCTCGGAATTTAGTCTCTGCTTGCCCATTCAGCCCGATAACACCACCTGGCCCAATGCATTGGATCTCCCTTTTACTGGCCCACCTGCGTCGCGAAGCGCCACTGCCAGCCAATTTCTTACCCGCCGCAGTGAGGTGCGTTGGTACAAGTTCCCCGTGCAGCCAGGCAGTACCATTACCGTTGATCTAACGAATCTGCCGGCTGACTACGATATTGCGCTCTTCAAGGATATCAGCCAAGCCTATAACACACTGACGGATAGCCGTGATCTGGCTCGGATCAACGCCGAGTTGGCTCCCGCCGCCTTCTCGAATCCCTTTGCGGTCTCCAATCCCTTTGCAGTCAGCAATCCCTTTGCGGTCAGTAACCCTTTCGCGGTCAGTAATCCCTTTGCGGTCAGTAATCCTTTCGCCGTGAGTAACCCCTTTGCGGTCAGCAATCCCTTCGCCGTGAGTAACCCCTTTGCGGTCAGTAATCCCTTCGCCGTGAGTAATCCTTTCGCGGTCAGTAATCCCTTTGCCGTCTCCAACCCCGATGCCTATAGCTCGGCACAGTTGCGGACGTTGCTCGGTTTTTCGACCCAAGAAGGAACGGCAGCCGAACAGATTGTACTTAACAGTTGGACCAATAGTGGTAACTACTACATCCGGGTCAGCGGGCGCAATGGAGCCTTTAGCAGCGCGACTCCCTTCCAACTAAATGTAACGCTCTTGGGCGGTGCGTGCGCCAACTTTGTGCCGCTGACGCTGCCATCAAGTGGCACGAATATCAGCAGTGGCAACTTCCAAAGCATAATTCTCCATGATATTAGCCGGATGGAAGGCAGTGCACAGGAACGGAGCGATCTGCTCGCCCGTTTGCAACAGTTAGCCGGTCGGGCAGACGTAGGGGGTGTTCTGGTCGATTTGGGCCAGGATCCGCGCATCACTGCCGTGCGCAATCAAGCTTTTGCCAATGCCGGTTGTCCTTTTGCCACAAATCTCTGGGCCACGGAGGTGCGCGACATTATCATGCGCTATCGCGTCACCAATCCCAACCTGGCGTATGTGGTATTGGTCGGCAACGATAGTATCATTCCCTATTTCCGCTATCCAGACAGCGCACCGGTCTCGCCCGAATCGGACTTTGTCGCACCGGTCCTCGACAACACCATCTCCGAGGCCAATCTGCGGCTCAACTATCTACTCAGCCAGGATGCCTATGGCGCACGGACGGAGATCTCATTGCCAAACCGGACACTACCGTTGCCCGATTTGGCGGTGGGTCGTTTGGTCGAGACTGCGGCCGAGGCGCGCACGGTGGTCGATGCCTATCTGGCGACGAACGGCGGTGTTGTGTCCACACCGAATTCTGCCCTGGTGACAAGCTATGGCTTTTTAGAAGATGGATCACGCGCCGTGCTCGCCGAGTTACAGGCGGGACTGCCGAGCAACAGCACGATCAACGCTCTAATCGATCCCTTTGATCGTGCTCCTGAAGATCCCCAATCGTGGACAGCTAATCAACTGCGCGCGCTTCTCTTAACACAACGCCACGATCTCATGTTCTTGGCCGGTCACTTCAACCCCAGCCACCTTCTGGCCGCTGACTACAGCACCACAATGAGTGCCGCCGAAGTAGCGGCCTCGGCGGTCGATTTTACCAACGCCATCGTCTACAGCAGCGGCTGTCACTCGGGCTATAATCTGGTCAACGCCGATGCTGTACCAGAGGTCACCGATGCCCCGCCGGATTGGGCCCAAGCCTTTGCCCGCAAGGGTGCGCTCTTAATCGCCGGTACCGGCTATCAATATGGCGACGCTGATTTTCAGGAATATTCGGAACGGCTCTATCTCGACTTTACGCAGCAGTTACGCATTGGTAGTGGCCCGGTTTCGATTGGGCAGGCACTCGTAGCCGCCAAGCGCGACTATCTGGCCGACACGGGTGTGGAAGTCGATGGCATCTTTGAAAAGACGATCCTGGTCTCCACCCTCTTTGGGCTGCCGATGCTCCGCGTCGACCTACCCAACCGCACCGCGGCTCCCACTTTGCCACCCGTCGTCCCAGGGACACCGGCGCTGGTTGGCAGTGGTCCAGGCACAGCACTAGGTCTGCGGACGGCGGATGTGAATCTGCCGATGAATCTGCAAGCCCAGACAGTGACATTGACCGACGGTGCCACGAATCAGGCGGTACAGACACTTTACTATCGTGGCCCCAACGGACAGGTTGCGCGCCCTGGCTATCCAATCCAACCACTGGTGATTGCGAACGTGACCAATGCGGCCGGCGTCGTGCGCGGAGCAGGCTTCCGCGGTGGGACTTTTGTCGATGAAGCCAATGTTCAGCCCTATACCAGTGTGCCAGCCACCGAGACGGCGGGAAGTCACCCGCTCTTTTATTCAGCGAATTACTTTCCGGCCCAACCGTGGCAGCTTAACTATTATGATTTTCTCTCTGGGAATGGGGGCAGCGGCACAACTCGGCTAATGCTGACGCCCACACAATTTCGCTCAAATGGCGCGGGATCGCCCAATGGCACCATGCGCCACTTTAGCGAATTGCAATTCCGCCTCTTCTACAGCGACAATCGCAGCGCAGCGGCATTGGCAGCCCCCCCCACCATTGCCCATGTAGAGACAACCATCAATGGCAATGAACTCACCTTTGCCATCGAAGTGAATCGCAGCGACGAAAGCGCTGATGTGCAGGCGGTCTGGATTACCTATAGCAGCGTTAATGGTACAAGCTGGCAATCGCTCGATCTTGTGCGCAACGGTAGCAACCTCGTGTTGTGGGAGGGCACCTTGCCCAATGTGAATCCGGCCACTTTGCGCTTTATGGTACAGGCCGTCAGCGGTACGGGGTTGGTAACGCTCGACACCAATCAGGGCGACTACTATACCCCTGGCATCGATCCTGGTGCGGCATCGCTGCCACCAGTGGCCGGGCAACCAGAGCCTCAAGCAACGCTCTTGGTCTTCCAGAAGGCCCCGACCAACGGTGCCTTTACGACGCAGGCCAGCTTTACCGCCCGCTTAACGAGTAACGGTAGCCCCTTGGCTGGAGAGACCATTAGCTTTGGATTGGGCAAACAGAGCCTGCAAGCAGCAACCGATGGCAATGGTCAGGCGAGAGTCACGTTCTTGCTCAGCGACAAACCGGGCTCCTACGTGGCCCAGGCGGCGTTTGCCGGGACAGCAGCCTATCAGGTGGCCACAGTGACCAGCCCCTTTATCATTAACAAACAGGGAACCAGCGTAGCGCTCACCCCAACGACACTCTCCTTAACCGAAGGTGCCGATGGCAGCTTTACGGCGACATTGATCGATGCGGCCAACCGAGGCTTGCGCGAGCGGACAGTACTCTTTGTGATCCGCAATGGCAGCGCAGTACTCTATAGCAAAACAAGCATCACCGATTATCAGGGGCGTGCAATCCTGGCGGTAGCATCGGCCCAACTAGGCGTGGGCAGCTATCAGCTCACAGTCTATTTTGGCGGTGGCTCACCAATCGCAGGGCTGACCCTGAGCGATGAGTATTACAGTAGTTCCACCACTACCGCAACATTGGTTGTCGCGGCCGCCAGCACACCTACACCTACACCTACACCTACGGCTACGGCTACGGCTACACCTGTATCAACTGCCACGCCGGCCCCCACTGCCACGCCGGCCCCCACTGCCACACCGGCCCCCACTGCCACACCGAGTGGTACGCTTGTCGGCCAATGTGGGGACTTCACGGTCTATCGGACTGCCCAAGGTCAATACATTGCTCCCGGTTGGAATGGTACGATCAAAGTGGGAACCAATGGCAATAACACGTTGATCGGCAGCAATGGTCCTGATCTGATACTCGGCTTAGGCGGCAATGACTTGCTACAGGGCTTAGCGGGTGATGATCTACTCTGTGGCGGTGACGGCGTTGACTTGATTCAGGGGTTTGGTGGCAATGACTATCTAGATGGCGGGAAGCGGCTCGATATCCTCAATGGCGGCGCCGGGGACTTTGACCAGTTGGTCGGGGGTGAGGGCGACGATATATTGCTGGATGGCGATGGCGTCAGCAAGGCGTGGGGTGGGGCAGGCACTGATCTGCTGAAGCTCATGGTCCGCAATGGCTGGCGAGATCCAAATGGGCAAGCGCGCTTTACGGGGTTGGCGGCTGGCTACGGCAATGATGCGGTCAACATTACCATGCTGGATACAACACGCTACTTTGTCGATATTAGTGGTGATGAAGACGATACACCGCCATCCGCGCTGGAGGGCACACGAGACCAACTGACGATTGTTGGCAGCCTCGACCCATCCTCGGTCATCATTAAATTTGAAAAGCAGTTACTCGTGCCAACAGAGGCAAGCATCTCTTCGATCAGTGACGACGATGGCGAGGAATTCTTGCCGGAGGCCGTTGGCGATGGCACGGAGACCACTCTCCAGATTTACCTGCCGCTGGTGAATCGATAGAAACTTTATGACTCTTTCACAACGCGTTTGGGCACTGGTTCCTGTAAGAGCCGAAGAAAGAGGCATCGTCCAGTTGGTCTTATACCTGGCGGCCTGCAACAGCGTGGTCAGGCTCTTCGGCAGCACAGCCGCTTACGCGCTCTTTCTGGATGCCTATGGTGCACAAAGTTTGCCACTGGTCTACATTGGCACGAGCGTCGTCTCGACCCTAATTTCTCTGCTCTATCTGCGTCTAGAAAGACGCTTTACCCTTGCCCAGTTACTGGTTGGTCAACTTGGCCTGGTGCTACTGACGCTCGTTGGCTATCGCTTGGGGCTGGCGAGCGCCAATCGCACTTTACTCTTCACGCTGCCAATCTACGATGGCGTGGTCAGCACGCTCATGTATATGGCGTTTTGGAACTTGCTTGGCCGCCTCTATAATTTACAGCAGGGGAAACGGCTCTTTGGTCTCTTTGGTGCTGGGCAAGAAGTAGCCACAATCGCCAGCGGCTTTCTCGTCCCCGTGGTGGTGCCCCTCATTGGCACTGTCAACTTACTGTGGGGTGCGATCGTGGCCGGGGCCGGGGCCCTTACCCTCTTGCTCATGATCATCCGCCGTACGCCCGCCATGAGCACGCCAAGCACGGACGACCAAGAGCAAGAAACTGAACATAGCGCAGAAGAGGCACCCACTTCGCGCAACTTGTTGACCGATCCATACATCGCTCTGCTCCTGGCGATGTATATCTGCTTTGGATTGGGTGACTATTTCGTCGACAACATTTTTTATCTGCGCGTCGAGGCTCATCTTACCAATCCGGATCAACTGGCGGGGTTTCTGAGCGTCTTTGCCAGTGTCGTCAGCGGCTTGAGCTTGTGCAGCCATCTCTTTCTATCCAGTTATGTGCTCCGCCGCTATGGTGTGCGTACGATCATTCTGCTCACACCACTGCTCCTCTTGATGACGACATTCTTCTTTACACTCGGCGGTATCCTGACTGGCTCTACGGTGCTGCTCTTTTGGTTGGCAGTTGGCATGAATTTGACACGCCAGGTGACCGATGCGTTTGACAACACCGCGGCCAATCTGCTCTATCAGCCCCTTCCCACGACAGTGCGTATGCGCACACAAACCGCGGTTGATGGCATTATCTACCCGGTTGCAGCCGGGCTGGCCGGCTTGCTGCTCCTATATCTGACCAACTATTTGGGATGGGATGGGCTGCAGTTGGCCCTCGTATTGCTGCCATTGGTTGCAATTTGGCTGGTTACGACGATCGCCCTGGGACGCGCCTATCCACAACGGGTGCAGCAGGCGCTCCGACAACGCCTTGTGCGTGGCAATCAACTCTTTACACCGGATCGCGTCAGCCTAGATCTATTGCGACAGCACTTGCACAGCCCCCATCCGGGGGCAGTCCTCTATGCACTTGATCTGCTGGCGACCTACGATCGAGAAGCGGTCAACAATATCTTGCCGCCGTTACTGACGCACCCGGCAGTTGAAGTACGACTGGCCGTCATTGCGCAGATAGAAACGCTAGGCTCGAGCGATTTATTGACAGAACTGGCGCACTGTTTCGCCACCGATCCCGATGAGAAGGTGCGCAGTGCTGCGCTGCGCGCGCGGGCAACCATCGGTGGGACTGGTGACGATGATTCGCTGCACGAACACTTGACCGCCCCCAATCTGCAACTGCGTCAAGGTGTAATGGTTGGTCTATTGCGCAGCGGTGAGCTGGAAGGAATTCTGGCCGTCGGTACGCAACTGGCCCAATTGGTGCAATCCCCCAATGTCACCGAACGCGTTTTTGCGGCCAATGTCCTGGGAGAAAGTGGCGTAGCAAGCTTTTATCGCCCCCTGTTGCAGCTCCTGCGAGATCCTGTGCCGGCGGTGCGGCGTGCGGGCCTGTCGGCAGCGGGTAAGTTGCAACAACCCAAGTTGTGGTCGGTGGTGGTCGAAGCACTCGCCAGCACCAGTACACGGTCCGCGGCACAAACAGCGTTGATCGCCGGCGGTAACGGGACCTTAATTGCATTGGCAAAGGGTTGGGCCAACGCCAGCAGGGATCCACAACTGCGGCACGCGCTGGCACGCACTTGTGGTCGATTGCGTAGCGATGGTGCAGCGGCGTTGTTGGTGGCAGCGCTCGATGATCCCGATGTCACAGTACGTACGCAGCTCCTGACAGCACTCCAGCAATGTAGTTATCAGGCGACAGCGACAGAGCGTGCACGGGTTGAGGCAGCCATCGAGGCCGAACTGGCCCACGCGGCTTGGACAATAGCGGGGATCATTGATTTAACGGATGAACCGTTAGTCACGATGATTCACGATGCCCTGTTGACAAGCTTGCAGCAACAGATGAGTCGGCTCTTTGATTGGCTGAGCTTTCTGTACGATCCGCTCGTTATCTGCCGCGTGCGCGATGCATTCACACAAGCGACGACATCGGCAGGGTCGTACGGTATAGAGCAGCGCGCCTACGCGCTGGAAACGTTGGATCTTTTCCTAGTCTCAGCGAACTTTAAAGAACGGCTCATTACGCTATATGACGATCAGCCCTTGCCGGCAAAGTTAGCGAAATTGGCGTTGTTCGCACCGCAACCGCAATTGAGCCCGGCCACAAGACTCCACACGATCATCGCTGGGCCAACGGCTTGGCTCACCCCCTGGCTACACGCCACCGCGCTGTACAAAGCACCGGCAGTGGCAGTCACTTGTCCCGATCCACTGAGCGCTCTGCTGGTCCAAGCCGTTACAGCAGCCACAAGCAGTACCAATGCCCTTGTTTATGAAAGCGCGCAGTGGGCAGCGCAACAGTTCCCACTGCACCAAGCGGCGGACACACTTGGTTAGATCATCCTTTGTCTACTCACAAGCAGCACAGGAAGCATCGTTAGACGTTATTTCGGTTTAGTGGGACAACACCTGACAGGTGTAGATCTAGTCACAGCAAATAAAGCGGAATAACTATCATTCTATGAGGGAGGTTAATAGCAATGTTACTAACAGTTGAGAAGGTGATGGTGCTGAAGAGTGTTGACATCTTTGCCCACACACCAGAAGAGATCCTGGTGGATATAGCCGGACTCCTCAAGGAGATCGCAGTTGCGGCCAGTGCTACAATCTTTGAAAAGGGTGATCGCGGCGATAGCATGTACATCATTGTTGAAGGGGAAGTGGAAGCGTTGAACGAAGGACACGCCTTTGCGCAGATGGGTGAACGGCAAGTCTTTGGGGAGATGGCACTCTTGGATGGCGAGCCACGCACCGCGACAATCCGAGCGACCACGCTGACGCGTCTACTGCGCCTCGACCAAGAACCCTTCTATGAACTCATGGATGATCGGATTGAGATTGCGCGTGGCGTGATCCATGTCCTTTTGCAGCGTTTACGTCGGCGCACCGAGGATGTAAATCGGTTACAGGCGCTGTTAAATGACCGAACGTGATGGGGCATCCTCGGCATCCAATGCTTCCCGTATCGCTTGATCCAGGGTCAACCGATGTCCTACTTCCCACACAGCAGTCGCCGCAGATCCCAGCGCTTGGCGTGCCGGGATCAACGCTTGATCCAATTGCTTCTGCTCACTCATCGACAACGGTGTACCTAACGCGTCACGCAAGGCCGCAGCCGCCCCGACCAGATGGAGCGCCGGCACAGCTTCCCCCTGCAGTGACAACAAGCCACCGATGTTTTCCAGCAAATAGGCGAGTGTCCGTCGATCCCCAAGATCGCGATTGATTTGCAAACTCTCCTGATAAAGTGGATATGCTACTTGATATTCAGCTTGGGAACGTAAGACGTTGCCCAGGGTAATTAACGCATTACCCAATGCCCACTTGTCGCCGATTTCGCGCAGCGTAACAATGGCCTCTTCAAGATAGATTCGCGCCTCGCCATATTGCTGTTGCAGTTGGGCCAGCTCACCCAGGTTGTTGAGCGAATTCGCCACACCCCAGCGTTGGCGCAGCTGCCGCCGGATGGTGAGGCTCTCGGTGAAGAGGGCACTCGCCTGCGCAAAGTCTCCCTGACTGGCGGCTGTGATCGCCAGATTATTCAGCGTGTTCGCAATCTGCGATTGGTCATTTAAGCGGCGACGAATGGTCAGACCTTGCGTATAATGATTGTGTGCGGCGATATAGTCGCCACGAAAAAAGGCTAAGGAACCTGCACCAACCAATGCTTTGGCCATGATAAATTGGTCATTGTGGGCAGCGGCCACCGCTTGAGCTTGGGTAAAATAGCCTTCAGCCTCTTCATATCGGCTCTGTTTACAACGCAACTCACCGAGAGCAATCTGGCACTGCGCCATCATTGCCTGCTCATTCTGGGCGGTGGCTTGTGTGAGCGCCGCTTGAAAACGCTGATCCGCGGCCTCGTAATCACCTACGGTATCCAACACCTGGCCCAATGCAAGGAAGATCGCAATCTGTTCGTTCTCGGGCAGGTGCGGCAAGAGGCGGGTGAAGTAATCAATGGCGACCGTGTTGGCGAAACCAGCCTGAGCCGCTTCACCGGCTTTGCGCAGGTAAATTCGGCGCTTTTCGTCGTTGTTGCTGCGATCATAATGGTAGGCGAGGAGATCGAGATATTGGTCGAGCGTCGTCGGATAGTGCGTTTCAATAAATTCCGCAATTTGCTCGTGTAAGACGGCCTTGAGCGCATGGGGCAGACTTTCATAGGTCACACTTTGGGTGATCACCTGGCGAAAGAGATAGATTAGTTCGGCCTGGCCAGCCTCCTGCTGGACCCACTCTTGCTGATACAACTCTTCCAGATCGCTATGGATGCGTGAGGCATCTCCCAATTCCGGGTAGACCCCATAGAGCCACGCTGCGCGGAAGATACGTCCAATTACACTGGCAACTTTGATCGTGATCTGCTGACTTTCGCTGAGTTGATCGACATGGCTCAGCACCAAACGCTGAAGGCTGTCCGGTAGCTCAACCCGATCGAGCGCATCACTGTTACGAAAGTCAATGTTGCGGTAGTGCAGGTAATTGATCAACTCTTCAATATAAAAGGGGTTGCCCTCCGCTTGATGGATAATTCGTTCGGTGAAATGGGTGGGGACAGTGGTGGCATCGCCAATTAGCTGCGTCAACTTTGTCGTTACCAGTTCTGCCGCTTCTGTTCGGGTAAAGGGAGCCAATGGGATCGCCGTGTGGTACGCTTTGGCACTGAACGCAGCATTGCGTAGACGTTCGGCGTCGCCAGGGCGATAGGTAATTAGCAAGAGAACTGGCAATTGCGCAATCGCCTGCCCCAGCTCTTCGAGCAGATCAAAGGAGAGCGGATCCAGCCATTGACACGCCTCCAGGACAAGCAGTAGTGGCCGTTGTCGGGCCTCGGCCCGCAGACATTCCGCTACCATTGTTTCCAATAATGTTTTGCGCAACTTGGCATCTAGCGATTGGGTCACATCATTGTCGGGAATTTCCAAATTCAGCAGTACCCCCAGCAAGGGTAAGCGTGAAGGTAAGGTACGATGGATCCGGTGTAGTCGCTGAGTCAAGGCTTGGATCTGCTCTGGCAATGGTTGGGTAGAGTCAATGGCAAAAATCCCACGCCAGATCGATTGCCAAGCGAGATAGCTGCTGTTGACGCCATAGGATTCGCATTCACCGCCGTAGACAGCAAATCCTTGACCCACCGCGCGTGCGATCAACTCAGCAACGAGACGCGATTTCCCTAAGCCCGCCTCCCCAATCAGCGTGACAATTTGGCCGTGGCCTTCCATGGCGCGGCTCAATTGGGCGCTAATCGTGCCCAATTCGTGCCGACGGCCAATCATCGGTAGGCTGTAGTGGGTGGCACCAATCGGCAGGCCTTGCAGTTGCTCCATGCCCACCAGCGCAAAAATTTCGGCCGGCTCACTTTTGCCTTTAACCCGAATCGGCGGCAATGGCTCGAGGGTAAAGCCTTGGCCCACCGAACGCCGCGCCGCCAGACTAACGAGGATCTGGCCAGGCTGTGCTGCCATCATCAACCGGGCCGCCATATTCACTTCATCGCCTAACACACCATAAGTGCGGTGATTGGTGCCCCCATAGGCCCCCGCACGCATACGCCCTTGGCTAATCCCAATCTGGACTGGCAAAATATAGGGTAGCTCTGGTCCAGCACGCAAGGCCAAGGCGGCGGCCGCCGCGCGATCAGCGTTGTCCTCGTGGGCCAGTGGCGCGCCAAAGTTAATATACAGATAGCTACCCTTATCACCGATATTTAGATCGATCAGCGTGCCTTCATAGCGTGCCACGATCGCCTGGACCCAGCGAATATAGGTGTCCAACTTGTCGCCCGCCGCGTCATCGCCGTCGTAATCGATCCCATCAAAGCGGACAAAGCAGGCTACCGTGGGGCGCAGCTCGGCCAAGAAGTTGCCCAACCCGTGACGCAGCCGCTCGTAAACCTGGGGTAATAGCCAAACACGCACCTGATCTTCAGCCAGCGCATCCGCGGCCAACCCCGGCCAAGGAGCATCGACCACCGGTGTCCGCACCCCTGTCACCACCCCAATGCGTTGCTCGTCACTGGGGCTGTGGCGGATCTCACTCGTTTCTATCCACTCGCGAAGCTGATCGAGCGTTGCCCCATCAATCACCGTCTCACCGCGCTTTGCCATATGTTCGGCATTGGCTAGTTGCACGAGGGTCCTACCGGCCAAGGCGTCGATGACGCGCAGCGTTGGATCACCGATTAAGAAGCGCCGAGCAGCACCGGCAGCAACCGCGGCCTTCATCCCCAGCGAAATGGTGCTGCCAGCCGGGGTGACAATTGCGGCAAAGGGGGCCATCGCCGCTTGCATCGCCAATGCACAAGCGGTGGCGCGTCGACCATCATCATCCGGCAGCCAACAGGTGATGGCATCGCCGGCAAAGGCGATCACACTGCCGCCAAAGCGATGGAGCTCATCGATCACCGCATCGTAGACGAGGTTAAGATAACGGGTGAGCTCTTCGGCCCCGCGTTGGGGGCCAAGTTCGCGGACAAGAGCTTCGGTAAGGGGCGTAAAACCGGAGATATCGGCAAAGAGTGCAGCACCGATAGTGCGGTCCGCCAGTTGGTCCCCATGCACCAGGGCATGACGACGATCCATTGGAATGTAAGCAAGCGCATCAAACATGGGCAACCAGTCATAGTAAGATTCACAATTATATCTGCTACTATTATACCTGCTACCCTTGGCTGTAAAGAATCCGAACCATCCCAGATAAGCAATCCTGCTGGTGTGGGAATTTGTGCGACTGTAGCAGAGTGTGCCAGAGTGTGCCGCGGGGGTTTTATTGGCAGTGGGCAAGCGCTTTTGGAAATTCACATTACATCCTTGTAAACCTGTATACCAACGGATGTGCGATATAGTTTCTTGTTGTGATCTTTTCACATCTGCGCTACACTATGAGCGTATACACTACAGTCAATGACGCTGGCCAAATGGCACCTTCCCACCCGATAGTTTGTTACTATTGATTTGTCTATTTGCAAGCAAAAGTTTTTTGCTCATCCGCCGAATGTGTAAACAGGCAATCATTGGCGACGGGCAACTAGCTGGCTTTCACACGTTTCGCAAATGAGCCAAGTTTCTACTTCTGCAAAAATGCGCTTTGCCAAACAAGCGCAGGGCAGGTGTCGTCGGCAAGCACATGCATTTCTTATTCACTCACATCAGCACAAAGGGGCACCCTATGAAACGCAGCGTCATCAGCTTGATCATTATCGGCCTCCACATCCTCATTCTTACCGTGGCGCTACGCTTGCCAGTCGCTGCCGACAGCTTGCAACAGACTGTTCCAGCGGTCGAGGTCACACCAACAGCAATCAATATACCCTTTCGGCTTTCTGTACACCAGCAAGTACCGCTGGCCTTAACAATCCGCAATAGCATCGCCACCACAGAGACGCTCACAAGCACAGCCACGCTCACCGAAAGCGTTGCCGTTACCGTGGAGCTACAATTTGATTTTACCTTTACCAATACACTCACCACAACGATCCCTTCAACAGTTACGCTCACCTTTGGCAACCAACAGACGACAACGGTGCCAGTTTCGCTGACAGTAGCGCTCACGCCGACGGCCGCCGTTGTCATTACGCCGTTGGCACCGCTCAGCGTAACATCACCCTTGACGGTGTCCGGTGCTCTTTCGGAGACCACGGCCTTTACCGAAGGGTTGGTATTCACCCCGACGATTGGGCTCACCACAACCGTGCCGCCGCAGATCCTCAACCCAACGATTATTAGCAGCGTGACGATTACTGCCAATCTACGTAGCGGTCCAGATACGACCTTTGATGTTCAAACCTCAGTGAGTGCCGGCCAACCGATCCTGGTTGTGGCCCAAAATGCCGATGGCACCTGGTACTTGCTCAACAACGGCCTTTGGCTGGCAGCGTTCCTGGTGGGGAATCCACCAGCCAACTTGCCAGTCGCCACCGAAGATCTCGTGACGACCTTGCGCGAACAGAATCCGCTCACCCCAACGGTGCCGCTGATCGCGACTACATCTGTGACAACGACCGCCCCCATTGCCACCAGCGTTGCGGTGACAGAGGAGAGCAGCACAGCACCTGGCTTAACCATTCTAGTGCCGACGGCGACACCGGTTGCACCGGCGACAGGCAGTGCCATCCCTGTCACAACAACAACGCCAGCAGCGACAGCAACGCCGACAGCCTCCGTCGAGGCCGAGGCGCCCACCACGACTGTCGATGCAAATTTGCGAGAGGGACCAAGCACGACATTTGCGATCATTGGGGGGACAGTGACCGGGCAAGCCCTCAATATTGTAGCCCGCAACGAGGATGGTAGCTGGTTTCAGTTGGATAATGGCGGCTGGTTGGCGGCCTTTCTGATCGCCAACGCCCCCGATCCGGCGACTGTGCCAATCTTTGACGAAAATACTTCGCCACAGACGGAAGCGACGCCCACCGCAACGACGGCGCTCACGCCGACCGTCCCCTTGACGCCGACCTTTGGTGTGCAAGAAAATCTCTATGTGATCCGGGTCGATGGCATTACCGATCGCTATAATTTTGCTCTCTCCCAGATTGAAAGCCTGGTCGCGCGGGCACAAAACGCGCCTACACTGCTGGAAAATCAGGAGTGGATTATTCAGATGACCACAATGATCACGCTCTTACGCTCGGCCGGCGAGGAATTACAGGCGCTGAGCGCGCCAGCCATCTTTAGCGGTGCCCAAGGACAATTGGTGCAAGCGGCTACCGCCTATAGCGCAGCGGCCGATCTGCTTGCTGAAGCGATTGATCAATTACAAGCCGGCCGCCTCACCGATGCCAATGCGCAGATCGCGATTGGCAACCAGCTGTTGGGCGCCGCCCAGAGCGAAGTTGACCGGTTGACCCCATAAAGGAGATCCTCATGGATATTGCAATCATGCTCGAAGGCCAACATGGCCTGAACTGGCCCCGCTGGCAGCACATTGCTCGCGCGGTCGAAGATCTCGGCTTTGCCGGCCTCTATCGGTCGGATCACTTTACCAACCCTGAGCCGCCCGACATGGATTCGCTGGAGTTGTGGATTTCGCTGGCGTGGCTGGCGAGCCACACCAGCCGCATTGAATTTGGCTCGATGGTTTCGCCCGTCTCCTTTCGCCACCCCGTCTGGACGGCACGCATGGCCAAGGATGTCGACAATCTCTCCGGCGGACGGTTGATCCTGGGCGTGGGTGCGGGTTGGCAAGAACGCGAACATGCCAACTTTGGCTTTGATCTGCTAGAGATCCCCGAACGCTTTGCGCGGTTTGAGGAAGGGCTGGAGGTGATCACACGCCTATTGCGCGATGAGGGGCCGGTTGCATTCCAAGGGGAATACTATCAGTTGCAAGATGCCCTGTTATTGCCGCGACCGGAGCGGCATGGAGGCACACGCATTTTGATTGGCGGCAACGGTGAAAAGCGTACGTTGCCGCTGGTAGCACGCTATGCGAATGAGTGGAATGGGGTCTTTATTCCGCCGGCGCGCTTTGCGACGCTGAGCGCACAGCTTGATCAATTGCTAGAAGAGACCGGGCGCAAACCACAAGAGGTGCGCCGCTCACTGATGACGCGGGTCATCTTTGGCCGCACCGATGCCGAAGTGCGGGCACAGGTCGCGGAAATGGGTACGACCGCCGACGCCGCACGGGAGCGCGGCATTGTCGTCGGCACAGGGTCGGCAGTACAGGATCAGTTGGGGAAACTGGCTGAGGCCGGCGTTCAACGGGTCATGTTGCAGTGGATGGATCTGGACGAGCTCGATGGATTGGCAGCGCTGGCCACGGCAGTCTTGTAGGGGCGGTCATTGCGCTCACGTACACTACAGCGGATTTGGGAAGCAATGGATTTACCACATCGCATTCGCAATTTGCGTGAGACAGGCGTATCGCAGTTTAAAACAACGCAATTACCTATTAGTATAACAACGTTAATTAGACAAGATTTATAGGATTGACAAGATTGCTACAGCAGAAGAAGAATCTTGTTCATCTTATGAATCCTGTCTAATCATTAAAATTTAACGTTGTCGAGTAGTTACCAAATCCGCTGCTTCCTTCATCCGCTGCTTCCTTCATCCGCTGCTTCCTTCATCCGCTGTAGTATTCGCCGCCAACCCCATGTCCTACGAAACTACTTATTTTACTTCCAGCAATTCCACTTCAAAGACAAGGGTGGCATTGGGCGGAATGACCCCACCACCGGCACCGCCAGAGCCGTAGCCCAACTCGGGCGGAATCACCAACTGCCGTTTGCCGCCGACCTTCATGCCCATCACCCCTTCATCCCAGCCACGGATCACCTGGCCGGCCCCGATGTTAAAGCTAAAGGGTTGACCGCGGTCGAGCGAACTGTCGAACTTATCACCGTCGAGCAACCAGCCGGTATAATGGACGGTGACGGACTTACCTTTGGTTGGTGCGGCACCATCACCGATGACAAAGTCATAATACTTCAATCCAGTTGCGGTTGTGGTGTAGTCCGCTTCATCGACCGCGGTGGGTGAAGCCGGCGCACCAGCCGTTATATCAACCAGCTCCACCTCGAAAATCAGCGTGGCATTTGGTGGAATGACGCCACCGGCCCCACGTGCGCCATAGCCAAGCTCCGGCGGAATCGTCAAGCGCGCTTTGCCCCCCTTTTTCATGAGGCCAATCCCTTCATCCCAGCCGGCGATTACATAGCCGACACCCAACGGAAACGACAACGGTTCGTTGCGTTCGTATGAACTGTCAAAGACCACACCGGTGGTCAGCGTGCCAGTGTAGTGAACGGAGACGATATCTCCTGCGTTGGGGGTATCGCCTGTGCCGGCTTGAACTTCAGTATATTGTAGGCCACTTGCGGTTGTCATGGTTTCTCCTTTAACGTTGGTACCCATTGTTTCAGAAATGGCAGAGGTTGTCTCTGCGTTGGTATTGGCTATAGCAGAATTAGCTACGCTATTATCGCTTGCTGCCGGTGCGGCATCCGCTGCCGACGTATCGGTGGCTGACATACCGGGTAGATGCTCTGAACCACAGGCAACCAGTAGCAGCAAACAGGTAATTATAAGCGGCAAACCGCTCCATTTTTTTTGCATACATACTCCTTGGCGTTTAAGTAAACGAATCTGACGCGAAATGCCCAGATGGACCAGATCCATCTGGGCACAGGTCAATCAACAGACAATTTCGCTATTCTACCACAGCGACTTGGCAGGCAAAAAACTATGGGCGATGGGCTAAAGCAACAGACCCAAGGCAAGCAGCAAGCTAAAGAATAAGCTCAGCCGTGCACTGCCGGCAAGCGTTGCATTGAGCGCTTTGCCTTCGGCACCATAGATCGAACGGAGCAGAGGCAGCGCAAGAGGCAACGTGAGCCACGGCAACAGAACCCACGGCGAGCGCCCCATCCCCAACCAAAGCCAGAGCAAGAGCAGGTAAGCGAGCGCCAGCCAGAGTGTGTACTCAATGCGCGCCCCGCGGCGGCCAAGGATCACGGCCAGAGTGTGCTTTTGGGCGCGACGGTCGGTGTCGATATCGCGCAGATTGTTGACCACCAGAATATTCGTCACGAGCAGTCCAACGGCACTGGCCGCCACGAGCACAGTCGGCGTGACGGTAAGCGCTTGGAGATAGTAAGTCCCACCCACGCCGACGAGGCCAAAGAAGAGAAAGACAAAGAGATCGCCCAGCCCATAGTAGCCAAAGGGGAAGGGTCCACCGGTGTAGGCAACCGCGGCCAAAAGCGCCGCCACGCCCAGGCCAAAGATCGGCCAGCCGCCCACCCAGATCAGGTAAAGACCGACCAGCGTAGCCGCGCCAAAGATGATGATCATGCCCACACGCATGGCCGCCGGCGTCAGCAACCCCGCGGCGGTGGCACGCGTTGGTCCCAGCCGTTCGTGGGTGTCGGCCCCTTGGAAAAAGTCAAAGTAATCGTTGGCAAAGTTGCTGCCAATCTGCAGCAACATGGCACAGACGAAGGCGGCCAACGATGGCCCCCACTGGAAATGGCCATCGGCATAGGCAAAGGCGATGCCGACCACAATTGGGGCAACCGAGGCGGGCAAGGTTTTGGGACGGGCAGCCATGATCCAGGCTTGACGGGGTGATATGGTCGCAGATGTAGTCATAGGGTTTCACTTTGCTAGAGACGCAATGGTATTCACACATGGGCGGCCTTGAACTAAAGTTCAGGCTAATAACTGAAGTCGGCTGAAGCTGACTTATCTTTTGGCTAAGAACTCTGTGTTTTACCCATCCGTGGCTGCCATAGATCGTGGGTGGAGAGAATGCTTCTTTCGTTAGCGTCGTTTGGCAACAATGGTTTGCAATTCGGTAATCAGTTCCTGCACGGCTTGGTTGTTGCGCTGTAACAACTGCAAGCCATCCAATAAAAGCGTGGCCTTGTCGCGACTGGTGGTGGCACCGGCTTGGTCGATCAAGAGCTGCGTTAAGGCGGGGTTGCCACTGGTCGCCATCGTCACTACCAGATAGCGATAGGCATCGAGTTGAGCGCTCGTCTGGAGAAAGGTGGCCAGGAAATCAACGGCCTGTGGCCCTTCCTCATGATTGAGCAGCAGATCAAAGAGGCCGACCAGGATGATCTCATTCGTCTCGCGCTCGCCCGGCTTGGTGGTAAAACGGGCCAAGAGGTCGGGCAAGAGATCGGTGCGCAGCGCGGTCAGATTGCCGAGGCAGACCGAGACCACTTCGGGCAGAGTGCGAGCGCCATCCTGCATCACATAAAAGTAGAGGGGCAAGATCTCACCACGGGCGGCGAGAACCTTGGCCGCGGTCACGGCCGGTTCGCCGGACATGGCGTCGGTATGTTCGTTGGCGAGCAGCCGCACGGCGTGATAGCGCGCCAGGTCATCATCCAACTCGCTGAGCGCGGCGAGCGCCGCCGAACGCAACATTGCCCCCTCTTCTTTAAATTCCGGCGGTGGAAAGACATACGTTGCGGTGACTTCGGCAAGACGGGACACATCCGCCGGCAACACCACCTCGCGCAGTGCGCGCACAATCGCCGAACGCATGTAGGCGGCCGGATCGCGCTGTTGGTGGCGGCCGCTGTAGGCGTCATACAAGGCCCAAAGCGCTGGACGAGCCGCGGCATGGGGATTACGTGTTACAATTTGCAACGCCGCCAGGATGACTTCTGCACCGTAGCGCAGATCGAGCAGTGTCGCCGCATGGGCTGCCTGGGCCGTGGGATCGGTGGCAAGATCGCGCAACCCTTGGAGCGCTTCGTTGGTGGCGGTCTGTTGTTTGGTGAGCTTCTTGGTTGCCATGGGGTTATTATCCCTGATATGGCAGGAATTGCCAAAGGGAAAGAGAAGAGCGCAACGTTGCGGCAATGGCAGTTTCAGATTCCCAATCTGCGATAGGGATTGACGCAGCCTATGAGTGATACTGAAGAGCTACGCAACAGCATTGAAGCACAGATTGCCACCTTCCCGCGTTGCTTCGGGATGCTGCTGATCTTCTTTTGGCTTGTGCTGAGCTTGTCAAAGCGTCGTCGCTCCGAATGGTTTAGAAAGAAATCATTCCCAAGTCTCTGCTATATTTGCCAGTTGGCTACTACCCAAGATCGTTCCCCATAATCGAGTGTCAACCCTGTGATCTCTAGCCTATAAACTGAACGGGGCGGCGTACCTGATGGACACGATTTAACCAAAACTACCTTGCCTTGCCAGCGGTTTGCATCGTTATTGGTTGGATAAGCAGAAAGGCGCTCTTCTCCCAAAGTAAACTCTCGCCACCGGGCAACGCACTCTTGTGGTACTGGCCGGTGAAGCGTTTGGTGCTTATTCCATTGAAGGCCGCACCCCGATTCCCGCCAAAGGGGTAGAAGTATTGGTTACCATTGGGGGTAACAACGCTTCCCGTCCGATTAACGATAACACTGGAACTATTCAGATGATTGCGCAGCGTGTAGAAGATGCCGTCATCCACCCCATAGCCGGTACGGCGGAGGGCATTCCCTTCATAATACTGGGTGACTTTGTCGGTTGCATCGTCAATGAATTCATACAACCCAGCGGGGCAATATTCTTTAGTTGCCGCTCATTGACCTTTCACAGTGTCTGTTCATAAATTCTCTGTGTCCACATCCGCAACTCGACAAAGGCACGGACACCACCACCGGATGTATGGATAGGGTCTTACTATCTATCCTGACATTCTCTGTGACGCTCACCCGTTCAGGAGTCGTCCGTAGTACCATAACCGTTTTTCAGGAGAGGTTCTGAATGGTAGCGTAGTGAAAGGGAGCGTATCGAAACCAGGTGGGTCGTCCGCTCACTCCCGTTTCGATACGTTTCGATACGCTTCGCTACTCAGCCGCTGTTCGCTAACGCTGTTAGGAAATTGTGAATCAAGCTCTCTTGTTGCTTGCGAGGACCAGTCTGCAAGAATTTGGGCAAGTCACCTTGAAGACGCTTTCAGCGTGACAAAGCCGCCATCATATCCAGCAAAATTTCATTGACAAACCCCTACTGCTCCACCAACGGCGCGATACAGCTTTCGCCCTCGTTGCGCGCGTTGCTGACGTAGGGGCTGACGGGGTAAGTAGTGAGCAGATCTTCTGGCGCGGGGCGTAGCAGATGTTGCAGCGAATCGAGGTAGCGGCTGCCCTCTTCTTTACCATCACCCAGCCACTCGTTGAAATCTTCCGGCGCAATAAAGACGGGCATTCGATCGTGTAGCGGCGACATCACGTCGTTGGCGGTGGTGGTCAACAAAGTGCAGCTTTCGAGCGCTGATCCGTCGGCCCCTTCCCAATATTCCCACAGCCCGGCAATCGCCAGTAGCGCGCCATCTGGGGCCGCAATATAGTAGGGTTGTTTGCCCTTCGCCATTTTTTGCCACTCGTAAAAGCCAGAGACGGGCACCAGGCAACGGCGGCGCTTAAAGGCGGCGCGGAAGGCCGGTTTCTCGGCGACCGTTTCAGAACGGGCGTTGATCATACGCGCGCCAATCGAGGGATCCTTGGACCAGGAGGGGATCAACCCCCAATGGGTCAAGGCCCATTCGCGCTCGTGCGAATGGGCGTTCAGACGCACCAGACCGACCGGTTGCGTCGGTGCCACATTGTAGCGCGGGGCCAGGATCGGCTCTTCGGGCAAATCAAAGAGCGTTGCCACTTCATCGGGGGAAGCAAATAGGGTAAATCGTCCACACATGGTTGGCCTCCAGAAAAATAGGGCGTGTTGCGTATTGCCTGGACTATGACCGGAATCTTCGCTTGTTTTTTGAAAGAAGCTCGTTCGAGCATCACCCGTACGAGAGGATACAGTCTCGCACCAAAGCAGCAGTCACAGTTCACGCAATACGCAACACGTACCAGAACATTTGTCTCTATTTTACCACAAGATACCCGCTTCTTGAAATGGGCTTTTCATTGTTATTATACGGCATTATACAATTCTTCAGAGATGCAATCAGCCCTGCCTTTATGGTACACTTGGCGCTATGATGATTAGACCACAGACAAAAATCCAAGCAGATCTCTATATCCATGCCGCCAAGGAGGCGGTCTGGCAGAAATATACGCGCTTGCCCGATTGGCCGACCTGGCAACCGCATGTGGCCGCGGTGCAATGGCAGCAGGGGGATCGTTGGCAGGAAGGGGCGCAATTCGAGGTGCGTGACCGCCAAGGGCGGAGAGTAACCTATGTAGTTCGCATGGTTGTGCCGGGATCGGTGACCGTCTGGGAGACGCTGAACCCAGCCGTGAGTTCGGTCTACAGTTTTCATGTTGCTGATCAGGTGGGGGGCTGTAAAGCGACCTTTTCCGCAACCTATCATGGATTGGCAGCGCTGACCCTTTGGCTGCAACGAGGTCAGCGGCGGCAGCAGCTACAGGCCACGCTCGACGCGCTAAAAGCTTATTTTGGGCGCACATAGGTGATCCATGTCTAAGCGCTCGTCCACTGCCACATCGCACAAATGCCCCCAATCAGAGTCGCAATGGCACCGCTTCGGTTTGCTGCTCGGTTTATTGGCAGCCTTTGCGCTGCGCCTCTTTCACTTGGGCAGCGAATCGCTCTGGTATGACGAGACGGTTAGCGTGGTGCTGGCCCGCAAACCCATTCCGGCGCTGCTGGCGCACACCGCGGGTGACATTCATCCGCCGGGCTACTATCTATTATTGCACTTTTGGCAGCAGCTAACCGCGCCTTCGGTGGCCCACGGCTTGGAGTTTCTCTTTGCCTGGCCCAGCCTCTGGTGGGGGCTGCTGATTGTGGCGCTAACCTATGCCTTGGGCCGCCGCCTTTTTCACCCCGCAGTTGCCCTGCTTGCGCTTTGGCTGGCAGCGATCCAGCCCTATCAGATCTGGTATAGCCAAGAAGTGCGCATGTATACGTTGGGCGCGTTGCTCGGCCTGTTGACGCTCTGGGCGCTGCTCAACTACTTTGATTTCAAGCAGAGCGAACTCACCAATGCCAATGCCAATGCCGCGCAAGAGTCGATGGGCCACTGGCGCTGGCTGCTCTGTTATGCGATCGGTGGCGCACTCGGCCTCTATACCCTCTACTATTTTCTCTTTCTGTTGATTGCGCTCAATCTCATCGCCCTCTGGTTACTCATTCGGTTCACTGGCTCTGCGCCTGCATCAGCGTTCGCCGTCGCCCCGCAACAGCGGGTAACCTGCGCGCGCCTAGCCTGGCGCTGGATCGCCGCCAATGGGTTACTTCTATTCTTCTGGCTGCCCTGGTTGCCGATCTTTTGGCGACAAGCAACCGATCCACCGGTACCACCGTGGCGGGCACCCTGGCAGAGTAGCGCGGAACTCGGCACGGCACTCAGTGAAAGTGTGAGTGCTTATCTAAGTGGACAGAGTGCACCCATCCCCACCCATTGGATTTGGCTGGTGATCGGGTGGCTTTTATTGAGCACCATCATATATCACTATGCGAATAAAAAACCACAACGGCTTGGTACTCTCTTACTTGCAACATACACCTTGCTGCCGCTGGTGATGCTCATTGGGGGTTCACTGGTGGCCACACCGCTCTACCACGTGCGCTACTTAATGCTCTATGCGCCCCCCTTTGTCTTGCTGGTGGCGATTTTGATACAGACGATAGGTCGGCATAGTCGCCCCCTCGCTGGCGCACTACTGCTTTTGCTTGTGGCAACCAATGGCTGGAGTTTGCGCGCCTTTTGGTATGACCCCGCCTACCAAAGCGACGATCACCGCGCCGCCGTGGCCCAATTGGCGGCAGCTTGGCGACCGGGTGATCTCATTTTGGTCAATGCCGGCTGGGTCTATACTGCGCTGGAGACTTATTGGCCAACTGAATTGGGTGGTGCGAATGCCGCTACGCCGCCACCATTACAAGAGATCGCTCGCCTCCAGGACTACGCGAACAGAATCAGCCAGGTAGACAAGATCCCCAGCGCGCCCATTGTGGTACGCAGTGGCTCTGTGGATGGCAACGCCAATCTCGGTTGGGGTGACCCCGAAAGTGACTTTTTTGCACTCGATGCCACGTCAACGACGGCAGCCTTGGAGACGCTGCGCCACCATTCCACGCGCCTCTGGCACTATCGGCTCTATGACACGGTGAACGATCCCGACGCGCTGATTCGCAGTTGGCTAGAGACCAATGGCACACCTCTACTTGATCAGCCGATATCAGGCCGCGACTTTTTGCGCTTACAACTCTACCGTTTCGAGGATCAAGAGGGAAGTGGTGACAACGCCGTGGATGAGACAGCCATTGCAACCGTTGCGGGGTTGCATCTTCTTGCGGCTACCCCACTAACAACCACCATTACCGCTGGCAGCACAAGCTATGTAACAACTCGGTGGCAACGTACTGCCAGCGCAACCCCATTGCCCCCGATTGTCAGCCTCAGCTTGCGTCTCTACAACGACCAGAAAATTCTGCTGGCCCAGCACGATGAGACGCCGCTTGACGATCCGCACCACTGGGCCACTGGGACCCCTGCAACCCTCACATTGGCGCTGCCCATCCCCGTCGCCACGCAGCCGGGAGACTACTCGTTGCAACTGCTGCTCTATGATGGCAGCACCGGGGCGGCGATTGTACCGATAGATAGTGGCGACCAAGGGTCTTCGATACTGCTCGGCACACTAACCGTAGCGCCGGCGGAACGGGTTCCCTTGCTGGATACGCCCTTGCTCTACTTCGATTATATCGATCTGTTGGCGCTACAGGTGGGTCAGCAGCCACTCAACCGCGGCGGCGCGCTTCCAGTCACCTTGCTCTGGCGTCCCCAACCCAGCAGCTATCGCGATACCTATCTGATGGCGTGGACCTTGCGCGATCAGATGGGCGACGTAGTAGAGACTTGGCAAGAGCCGCTGGGCAGTTGGCACTATCCCAGCGGCGTGTGGCAAGCGCAGCAGCCGCTCTTACAACCGCTCCAGCTAGCGATCGACCCAACGCTGCCCAGCGGTACCTATCAACTCACGATGCAGTTGATTCGCGCCAGCGATGGCCAGCCGATCAGACCGCGCCGGTTTTGGTGGCAATGGCGACCGTGGCAGCAAAATACAGCCCCGGCTATTCGATCCAACGCGACATTGTCTGTCGCGGCGATTGCTATAAAGTGACAGCCATAGGACAGTAGGACGGTCACCGTCTCACCTTCTCACTACTGGTTTATCCACGCCGCGCTGTACTATCCTACCGACGGATCAACGGCAGGTAGAGTTGGGTCGGGGCGCAGAAGAGGGTCAGGGCGACGGTACGTTCTTGTCGGCCTTGGGCGTCATAAAAGAAGAGGGCGAGCGTTGCGGTATCGCTTTCGACACCAGCAGCCAAGCCGGCCGGATCAAAGGTAAGTTGCATGGTTGTAGGCAGCACATTAGGCGAGGAGGCACTCAGCCATGCCTTGTCCGAAGGCCAGAGCACAGCGGGCGTTGTTGGCAGATTGGTTGTCGCGGCTACAAGCGGCATCGCGCTGCTAGTCTGATTGAGATTGGCAATCTCGCTGGTCACCGACGCATTGTTCACAGCAGCGGAGAAGATCAAATTATCTGGGCCATTTAAAAGTAGCGTTCGTTCGATGGGTGTCGTTGGCTGCGAACAGTCGTAAGGCACAAGAAGCGACGAGGTTGCCGGCACCAGACCAGGGAGCACATTCAGGCTAACAGGAATCGTCAAAGGGCTATTGGCAACGGTTTTGTCGGAGGAAGTGAGCGTGATTGTTGTTTGGTAGAGGCCGCCACGCAACTTGGTCGCGTCCAAAAGCACATCGATTGTGGTATTGGTTGTACCATTTTGCGCGGCAATTGTCAGCCAGTCAGGTTGATCGGCAACGGTAATGGTGAAGGGGATCGCGCCGGGAGCGCCGCTTGCAAGCGTCTCGATCCGTAGTGACTCGGTCCGCTGTTGGCCGGCATAGAGACTCACTTGAGTGATCAACGCAGTGGTCACACTCAACTTTGGCAGCAAGGGGATGCCGTTGCGATCCAGATTGCCGGCGACAATGGTGCGCTGATCGGTGGTGACCGTTGGTGTGTTGTCAGCCAGATCGGCGCTATTGCTCTCCGGCGCGTTATAGACGCGAATGCGATCATTGCGCATGATGATCACTTCCGCCCGTCCGTCACCGTCGGTATCGCCAGCCGTACCTGCCTGATAGCCATTGTCTGTATCTAACGGTAGCTCGAAGGTGGGCAAGGGATGATTGACATTATCATAATTGCGCATGATCAGACGAACGCGATTATCGTTGACAGGGACATTGCGCAGCAGAAAGATCTCATCATCGCCATTGTTATCAATATCGCCGGCAAAGATAACTTGCGGCGCTGGTAACAGAAACTCGGCGTAGGCATCGCTAAAGCTGGAATCGGCGCTGGGATCATAGTAGAGCACCCAAAAGGTATTTCCCCCAGGGTTAGAGGAACGCGTCATTGCCAGTTGTGGGAGATCGCTGGGTGCAAAGCGAGCAACAATCCCATCGAGCCACGGGCGCGCGCCACTCTCATTTTCATAGATCTTTTTGGGCAGGATCTCTGTTGGTGCGTTCTCATCTTCGCCATTGGTCACCTCTTCCAGCCGGTAGACACGCACCAAGCCAATCCCATCGTCAACCAAGACAACTTCCTCACCGTCGACGTTGTCCAGTTCACCTAAGGCCAGGTGCTCCCAAGTATTGCCGAAATCGACATCAGTCGCGGCACTTTCCCAGTGACTACCGTCGGGTGTGACACTGCCATTGGATAGGTCTGCCTGCCAGATGGAGAGGCGTGTCTTGTCATCTTGGTCCACTTTGTCTTCTGGGTTTAGCGAAAAGACAAACGCGATCTCCACCCCAGGGATCGCCGGATTGAGATCGCCAGTTGCCACCTGTAAGGGCCGCCCCAACAGGGGCGCTTCGTAGAGCACGGCCCACGGCACTTCGTTAATAATCCGCTCGGCATCAAAGGGCGCAGCGGTCGACACGGGATCGTAGATCGCCAATCGTCCACTGTTCGCTTCGCCACCGACGGCGACAATTTCCAGATCACCATCGTTATTAAAATCGCCCAGGGCTACGTCGCGCCAGCCGCCGGTGGGGCTTACCCACTGCACCGTGGCACCGCTCGTTGGCGCGAGAGGATCGAGGGTATGGATATAGCCTTGGGCATCGAGGTAGACAATCTCTGCATCGTTGTTGACAGCAGCCGGCCAGGAGGGTGCAACGTCAAGTTGGCGGTGCAGGCTGGAGGGTAGCATTGCGCTTCTTTGGGCAATAGTCGGCTCTTCCCCCTTGACCAGTGCCAAAGGTGTCCGCAGCAACCCACCCAAACAGAGTACAACAAGCAGTATACGCAAGGCGAAGGGCACGCCAGGAAGAGCCCCAACTTTACCACCGCCCAAGCGAAAGAGAGTGCGTTGTTGCATCAAGGTTGTACTCCATTTCTTCTAGGCCCGGCCCAAAACAGAGGCCAACAGCGCCATGCGGATAAACATACCGTTGCGCATCTGGCGGAAGTAGGCCGAACGGGGGTCATCGTCTACCGTGTAACTGATCTCGTTGATACGGGGCAATGGATGCATCAGCACCATATGCTCTTGGGCATGGCGCATCAACTCTTCGTCGATCATATATTGATCCTTGACGCGGTCATAGGCGGCCATATCGGTAAAGCGCTCTTTTTGCACGCGCGTCATGTAGAGCACATCGACATTACTGATCACTTCGCGTATATCGTTGGTGATATAAAAGCGATGGCCGGTACTGCGCACTACATCAAGCACATCTTCCGGCATTTTTAGCGTCTCTGGGCTAACGAGCACCAGTTCAATATTATAGTTGACAAGCAATTTGGTTAGACTGTGCACGGTGCGCCCATATTTTAGATCGCCCACCATGGCAATCCGCAGACCATCAATGTGGTCCAATTCATTGAGAATTGTAAAGAGATCGAGTAGCGCCTGGGTCGGATGTTCACCGACACCGTCGCCGGCATTGATGATTGGTTTTTGCGCGTAATGGGCTGCCGTAGCCGCAGCCCCGACTTCGGGATGGCGCAGCACAATGACATCGGCATAGCACTCCAGGGTGCGGATCGTATCCGGCAGGCTTTCGCCCTTGGTCACCGAACTGTATTGCACATTATTAATGGGAATGACCTGCCCCCCCAAGCGCAACATGGCAGCCAGAAAGCTAGAGCTAGTACGCGTGCTTGGCTCATAGAAGAGATTGGCGAGGATCTTGCCCTGGAGCATATCGGCGCTGCCAAAACGCTCAACCAACACCTGCATCTCCCTGGCAACGCCAAAGATATAGTCCAAACGTGCCCGATGGAATTGACTAACAGTGAGGATATCTTGACCAAAGAGCGTGGTTGCTGTTGGATCGGTCTCCTGGTATGCAGGGGACGGTGTACCTAATTCAGATGATTGTTTGTTCATAGAGTTTGTCTTTTTGTTATGGTTCTTCTGTCATTCTAAAAGTATCTCCAAGTTTGCCAACCCGAAGACGCCTACAGCGTGACAAAGCCGCTATCAATGAGTAATTTGAGTTGTTCCGTTTTATAACAATTTGCTAAACAATACCGTGCCACTACCTGGTTCCGCTAAAAGTTCATCACCCACAAAAACGGGATTACCGCGCAAGACAACTTGTTCGATACGGCCAAAGACATGCTGATCGGCAAAGGGGGTCCACTTCACTTTGCTGTGCAGCGCTGCCGGCTTTATGGTGTACTGTGCATCAACGTCAACATCAATATAGGTATCCGGCTGAACCGACAGTCCATAGATCCGGCGCGGCGCTTCAACACAGCGGCTGGTAATATCTTCTAGGTCCAACCGCCCCTCATGGACGGCAGTCAACAGTAGCGGCAACATCGTTTCAACCCCTGGCACACCGGGTGGCGGCGTTGACGATGCTTTTTCTTCTAAGGTATGGGGGGCGTGATCGGTGGCAAAGATATCAACGACGGCCAGATGCTCCCACATGGCCGCAACATCGTCGGTAGTGGCCAGACGAGGGCGCATATCCCCAAGCGCGCCCAAGCGCGCAGCATCACCATCGGTTAGAAAGAGGTGGTGTGGTGTTACCTCGCAAGTAACTGGATAGCCCTGCTCTTTGGCTTTGGCAATCAGCTCGATCTCACTGCGCCGCGTGACGTGGACAATATGCAACGGCACATTGTAGAGATGGCTCAACTGTAGACAGACCGGCAACATCAGCTCTTCAGCGTGGACGGCTATCGGGCCAATCCCATCCAGGCGGCCACGGCTGCGATAGCCAACACGCTCGCCTTTCTCTGCCCACGAGCGGAAGAAGCGATGCATGAGTGAGAGTTCATCAATGCGCAAGCTGCCAAAGGTCTCGCTGACATAAATTTTGAGGCCGCAGGCAGCCTGGGCCACCGGCAGATAGGCATCAAGATCGGTGCTAGTGGCACCGACAAAGAGACCAACATCGCAAACGGCTTTGGCCTGGGCCAGCGCTACTTTTTCGCGCAGGCGGTCGGGCGTGGCCGTTGGGGGTTGGGTGTTGGGCATATCGAGCACGGTGGTAACACCGCCGGCCAACGCCGCAACGGTGCCGCTATAAAAGTCTTCTTTATGTGTATAGCCTGGTTCGCGCAGATGGACATGGGCATCAATCAGCCCCGGCAGACGAATGGTTGTCATGGGATCTTCGCTCTTGTCTTTGTATGGCAGTTTGTATGACAGTTTAATTGTATGGCAATTTAGCAATTGCTAGAGATAGGATAGGTTCGTTGTATCGTTGACAAAAGTGCGTCAAAAGTCAATTGAGAATCGACTTATTTTAAGCTAGGGTAGTGGGTGTGCCAAATTTACAAGCTGGAATAGCTATTCAGTTAGTGTCTGATCTAAAAATAGGCCCTCATCCCTAACCCTTCTCCCAGCCTGGGAGAAGGGTTAGGGATGAGGGTCGGCGCAGATGGATTCTAAAAGAGTGCAAGTTGGGAAATTTGGGGGGTTTCTAGTAGCTAAGTGTCAGGAAACACAAACCAGCATCGGGTAGAATCACCCCATACCTATAGTAAAACCAACCTATAGTAAAAACCATTCAAAGTAAACCAGAACAGTCATGAACGCACATGAAAGGAACTGCCTGTGCAATCTATTCGTACACCCCGCATCGGTAACCGCGCGCTGATCATTGGCATTGTCGCCATTATCGGTATCTTCGTCCTCTATGGTTTTTCCAGTCAATTCTTTTATTTTTTTGAACGGGTGGAAGAACAGGAAGTCGGGGTCAAATTCCGCAGTGGACGCATTACAGGGATTGTCGGCCCCGGTGTATATGGTGACGTTGGGCTCTTTGTCAATCTGCGCCGTGTTTCTAGCGAAGCCGTCCCCTTTCGTGTGACCGATGAAGAGTTAATCACGTTAGACAAACAACGCATTGGGCTTGTCGTCACGGGAGATGTCTTTCGGCCCGGTATTGCTCATGCGGATATCATACGAGCCAAATGGGCGCAATATAATCAGCACTATCTCAACGACGAGGTGGCGCGCATTGCCATCGAAGATCGCGCACGCCAGGCGATGAAGGTCTGTGTCGGCGACCGGATCTTCGATGATGCGGTGATCGGCACGGCGCGTGATGAGTTGCGCGCCTGCATTGACACCGAATTAGACGAACTGGCAAGCAGTTATGGACTCAATGTGGACAATGTCGCAGTGCCCGACGTGATTCTCTTAAAAGAAGCGCAGGATCGCTTGGACGAGATTGTCCAGAGCCGGCTCCAGACCGAAAAGGCCAAGCAGGATGAGTTACGCGCCAAGGCCGAAGCGGCGGCAGAGCAAGCGCGACAGGAAGGCACCATTCGTGTGGAGCAGAGCCGAATTCAGGAGGAAGCACGCCAGCAAAAAATTCTGGCCGAACTGGATCGCGAGAAGCTCGAATCGCAAATGGCTGTGATCGAAGCAGAGCGGGCCAACGAATTGCTCTCAGCCACGCGTGACTTAGAGGTGCAGGCGGCGCGTGCGGCCGCCGCTGTCGAACAGGCAAAGGCGGAGCTAGCCAGAGACTTAGCGTTAGCAGAACTCTATGCCAACCATCCTGGCTTCTTACAGTTGCAAATTGCCGAAGCCAATGCTTCTGCGCTCAGAACAACCGACAAGATCATCTTTACGCCAGAGGGTAGCGCGCCGACAATTGTCATTCCGGGGCCGGGAATTGTGCCCACCGTTGACACCGCCAGCACAGCAAACACAGCAGGCACAGAACTGGCAGAGAGCGACACTGGGGTCAGCACAAACAGCAGCGATTAATCGATAATACAAACAAGAACAATACAAACGAGAAAAATACAAACGAGAAAAAGGTAAAGCCGGCTCCCCGCGAGGAGCCGGCTTTACCTTTTTCTCGCATCAATCGATTTCCAAAGTGCACACTTTGCCCAAAAAACTCGCTATCAATCTCTGTCACAAAATCACAATTGACACATCTTGCCATTTATGGTTTAATCTCCATTAATAAAGTCACTGGAGTTAACTTGCTATATCAACAGCTAGTCTATACCACCCCAAGGTTCTGTTGACATTTCAATTTTGCAGGGTTGAAACCCGCTGCTAACACCGAAAAGCCGCCTCAGCGGCTACATACCTAGCCGCTGAGGCGGCTTTTCGGTGTTAGTCGGCCAATTTATTGGCCGTTTGGGCAAATGTCAACAGACCCTAGTATAGACTATAGCTGGACGGCGATCGATTGCTATCCCATAGACCTCTATCAATAGCAATCTCTATCGTAGAGTACAGTGCACCACACAACAAACCTCGCGCAGGTTACCAGGCGAGTAATTGATTGAACAAAATCCAAAACTTTCATTCCCAATCACTCTTTGGCTATGCTTGTCACAGCGGCAAAAGCAACGCATGCACAAACGCGGCGCCACAACAATCGACTCGTCTTACAGACTGTTTATGATCAAAGCCCGCTTAGTCGGGCAGATATAGCACGTGCGACCAATCTTACAGCGACAACTGTCTCTACCGTCGTCGGCGAATTGTTGGAAGAGGGACTCGTCCAAGAGTTGGGGGCGGTTTCCACCGAGCGTGGCAAGCCGCCGACATTGGTTTCGCTGCAAAAAGATGCGCGTCACATTCTTGCCCTCGATCTCTCCCGGAAAGTCTTTCAGGGCAGCATTCTGAATTTACGTGGCGAAATATTGCTACGCAAATATCTTCCCTTGGAGAACAAAAACGGCAAAGATGCGTTGGCAGTTGTCCATACATTGCTAACCGATCTGTTACAAGAGAGCAGCACACCTTTATTGGGGATTGGCATTGGCGCACCGGGGATTATCGACCCCAATGACAGCGTGATCCGGCAAGCCGCAAATCTTGGTTGGTATAATCTCGAGTTGGGTGCGCTACTGAGCCGCGAATATGGTCACCATGTGCAGGTCGTCAACGATACGCAGGCGATCTTATTAGCAGAAAATCTCTTCGGCACCTATAAAAATTCGAGCGACCTGGTCGTCATCCGTATTGGCAATGGGATCGGTGCCGCCATTATGTGCAATGGACAACTGCTCCATGGCAACGGCAGTGGGGTTGGCGAGATTGGCCATGTGGTCGTCGTTGATGGGGGCGAACGCTGTACCTGTGGGAATGATGGCTGCCTCGAAACCATCGCCAGTAGCCGGGCCGTCATTCGACAAGCTAGGACCTTGGCAGAGACCTATCCTGGCTCTGCACTCAATCAGTTGACCCCAGAAAATGAACCAATTACGATTGAAACTGTCGTCGAAGCCTTTCGACTTGGCGATCCGATTGTAGAACCGCTGGTAACCCGCTTGGGCTATCATTTGGGCAGTTCGATTGCAAATCTGGTCAGTGTGCTTGGCACACCGCGCATCTTACTCTGCGGGGGCTTAACTGAATTAGGCAAGCCGCTCTTTGATACAATTCGCTTTGAGACACGCCGCCGTTGCTTGACAGCCCGACTGGCAGAACCAGAAATCGAGATGGTCACCTTGACGACCAATCTCTCTGACCTGGTTGTTATGGGTGCAGCCGCGACCTTGCTGGCCAATGAACTTGGCTTATTCTGGTAATTTATACTTCAGCAGACTGCAACGCCCTCTGGCTTCGACAGGCTCAGCCGCCGAGCATTGCGGTCTACTGATGCGCAACTTTGTTTGAAAACGCGACGTTTCTACCGAGTTTGGGCAGATCTCCACTCGCATTTTCAAAGCAACCGCAGTTTAGTATTCCATCACAAAGGAGCAAATCTACTTTGGCCGCGACGCTAAGTCCCAGCTCATCCCAATCTACTGAGCAGCGCCCTAACGTGCTCTCTTCCTTTGTTGGTTCCTATCTATTCCGCAAGCTGCTGCGCGCACTCTTCACGATCTTTGTCGTGACCACGATCACCTTTTTCCTGGTGCGTCTGCTCCCCGGCAACCCGATTGAGATCTATGTCAATCAACTTGTTGTCACCTATGGCATGCCGCTCAACGAGGCGCGTGACCAAGCGGCCTCGCTCTTTGCCTTTGATCTCGATCAGCCGGTCTATCTCCAATATTTTAGTTATCTGGGCAGTCTGGTACAGGGCAACTTTGGCAACTCGATCCTTTCGCCGGGAACCAGTGTCACCAGTGTAATTGTGCGCTTTCTACCGTGGACAATCTTTAGTGTTGGGTTGGGCTTGATCATCAGCTTTGTCACTGGAATGTTGCTGGGTGTGCTGATGGCCTACCGACGAGAGAGCTTTTTGGACCATGCACTAACCGTGGTCAGTTCGTTTATTAGCTCCATTCCCGACTTTTTGATTGGGCTGCTGATCGTTGTTTGGCTGGGTGTACAATGGAAGTTGGTACCGATTGCTGCGATGCGCGGGGCCTATTCTTCCGGCGTGCAGCCCGGGTTTAACTTAACATTTTTTCAGGATGCCCTCTTCCACGCCGCTTTGCCCATCACAACTTATGTCCTGACGAGCGTTGGCTTTTGGATGCTCAGCATGAAGAGCAGCACCGTTAGCATTCTTGGCGAAGATTATGTGACCGTCGCCAAAGCGCGCGGCTTGCGCGAAAGTCGCATTGCCACCGCTTATGTCGGTCGCAATGCGGCGTTACCACTCTTTACCCTGCTGACGATTCGGATTGGCTTTGTGGTCGGCGGCTCAATTTTGGTTGAACAGATCTTTGAGTATGGCGGCATTGGTCGACAGTTGGGTCAGGCCATTGCGCAACGCGATTACACGGTCATGCAAGGGATTTTTCTCATCATTACCTTTTCTGTGATCTTTGCCAACTTTTTTGCGGATCTCCTCTATGGCTGGCTAGATCCACGGATTAAGCTTGGGAAAACTGAGTAAACTGGATTTGTTACTTGTCATTGGTTAGTGGTCCTTTGTTCATTGGATGGTCTCTCACAAGTGACCAATGACAAATAACCACTGACAAACAACCACTGACCACTGACGATGCACCAAAGACAAAGGACCAAAGACAAAGGACCAAAGACAAAGGACCAATCGCTATGGCTCGTTTACGTTCTATCCTCGCCTCCATTTGGAAGTCACTCAAGTTACTGACCTATAATAAGGTGGGTTTTGCCGGCTTTCTCGCCGTCATTGGAATCGTGCTCTTGACCTATGTCGGCTCACAATTTATCCCACTTGACACCAAAACCAAAGTTGATCAAATCTATGTCACGCCATCGCTCGAACATCCGCTTGGTACCGATCACCAGGGGCGCGATGTGTGGACGCAAATTGTCCATGGTGGCAAAGACGTGATCTATGTCGCCTTTATTGCCGCGCTGCTCTCGACGACAATTGCCGTCAGCTTTGGTACCTTGAGTGGCTTTGTCGGTGGCCCTGTCGATGCAGTGATCATGGCGTTGACCGATATTATCCTCACAATCCCGCAATTTCCGCTCTTGGCAGTGCTAGCCGCCTTTATCTCCTTTAGCAGCTTGACCTTTTTGGGGGTGCTACTTGGTCTACTCAGTTGGCCGGCGCTGCTCCGTGCCGTTCGCTCCCAGGCCCTTTCCCTCAAACAGCGCGACTTTATTGAAGCGGCGCGCGCCCTTGATCTTGGCATCTGGCACATTGTCTTTCGCGAATTGGTACCCAATATGATGCCCTATATTGTGGTTAGCTTTGCGCTGGCGATGACTGGTGCGGTCTATGCCCAGGCAGGTCTTGTCTTTTTGGGGTTGGTGCCGATCAAATCGGCTAATTGGAGTGTGATGACCCAACTGGCCTGGGTACGTGGGGCAATCTTCTTCAAAGATAGCGTCTGGTATATCATGGCACCGATTATGGCGATCGCCTTGCTCCAGTTGGCGCTGATCACAATGACGCGTTCACTCGAACTTATTTTTAATCCACGCCTGCGGGCCAGCGAGTAAAAGTTTCCAGCCGATGAACTATACAAATAGCCAACCCTATACCGATGCAATCCCACTAAGCCTCGACAATGTCCATGTGAACTATCGTACACGTGGTGGTGATGTCCAGGCCGTGCGCGGGGTGACCATCAATTTGCACGCCGGCGAAAGCCTAGCCTTGATTGGGGAAAGTGGCTCTGGCAAAACGACCCTGGGGCTGGCCATCGTCAAACTCCTTGCCGACACCGCGACTGTAGCCCCTGGGAAGATTACCTATCGCCGCAACGGGGTTGAGATCGATGTCACCAAGCTGCGCGGGAATGCCCTACGTGAGTTTCGTTGGCGTGACTGTGCCATGGTCTTTCAATCGGCGCTAAACGCCTTTAATCCCGTCCTTAAAGTTTGGGAACAGGTGCTCGACACAGCGCAGGCCCACGGCTGGAATGACCGCCAAGCTGTTCGTGAAAAATTCCTCGATCTGCTGCGCTTTGTCCAACTAGACCCACAGCGAGTTATCAATGCCTATCCGCACGAGTTGAGTGGCGGGATGCGCCAACGGACATTACTGGCCATGTCGCTCTTGCTCGATCCGCAGATCCTGATCCTCGATGAGCCGACGACGGCGCTTGACATCCTTACTCAGCGTACAATTATCGATCTGCTACGGCAGCTTAAAGAGGAGAAGAACATCACGATGATCTTCATCTCTCACGATCTGGCAATTGCCGCCGAGCTCGCGGATCGCGTGGCGACGATGTATGCCGGGCGCGTCGTTGAGCTGGGCGCAACCAAAGATATCTTTTACCGTCCACGTCATCCCTACACCATGGGGTTGATCCGCGCCGTGCCGACGGTCACCGGTGGCTTCGAGGAATTAGCATCGATTCCTGGGTCGCCCCCCGATCTGATCAATTTGCCCAGTGGCTGCCCCTTTCACCCACGCTGTGCCTTTGCCACCGATAAGTGCCAGCAGGCGGATCCACCGTTAGAAGAGGTGGGCAACAATCAATTTTCGGCATGTTGGCACTGGCGCGAGGTCGAGGCGGAGTTGGCGCAGAAACCGTTGCGCGGCAGAAAAAATGCGGCACCCTCAATAGTTAGATCACGCGATTGAACGAACATAGGTGAGTATTCCGTGGCACCAATTCTTGAACTAAAGCAACTTACAAAATACTTTGGCAGCCGCCACGAACGGGTGACGGCGGTCGATTCGCTCTCTCTATCGATTGAAGATGGCGAAATTGTCTGCCTCGTCGGTGAAAGTGGCTGTGGCAAGAGCACGACCGGCAAGATGGTCGTCGGGCTACTGCCGCCGTCCGAAGGCACGATTGGCTACATGGGACGGGACATTAGTGGGCTAGGCCGCAATGACTATCAGGCCTATCGCCGCGCAGTGCAGATCATCCATCAGGATCCCTATGCCTCACTCAATCCCGCGCAGACGATTCGCCAGATGTTGACGACACCGCTCTTGCGTCACAAAAAAGTGAGTGGCACCGCAGCGGCCGACCGGCGCGCCGCAGAGTTGCTGGAGATTGTGGATCTGACGCCTGTCGAGGATTTTCTCAACAAATATCCCCATCAGTTGAGTGGCGGCCAGCGTCAACGCGTCTCGGTGGCGCGGGCGTTGACAGTTGAACCAAAATTTATTGTCGCCGACGAAGCGGTCTCAATGGTCGATGTGTCGATTCGGGTAAGTTTGCTCAACATGCTTGCTCGGCTCAAAAACGAATTTGATGTCACCTTTCTCTTTATCACCCACGATTTGGCGTTGGCCAAATATTTTGCGTGGGAAGGGCGCATCGTCGTGATGTATCTGGGGCGCATCGTCGAAGAGGGGCCAACGCAGCGAATTATTACTGACCCGCGCCATCCCTACACCCAGGCGCTGCTTTCGGCGGTGCCCGAAGCCGATCCGGATATTGCGCGGCGCAAACGGCACATGGAGTTACGCAGCGCCGAAATTCCCAGTCTGCTCAATTTGCCGACCGGTTGCACCTTTCACCCGCGCTGCCCCTATGCTGTGCCGGGAGAATGCGATGTGCATGTGCCTCAATTGGAAGCGATCGCGGAAGGGGGCCGTGTTGCCTGCCCGATCCGCAAGGGTGAACCGATTGAGTTGTTAATGGCCTAGAGAGAACAACCCCATGGATGTCAATATCACCCGTGCCGGCTTTCACATTGGCTTTTTCATCGCCTTTGTCTCCGGCATTCTGTTGCTCTTTCTCGACCGCGGTACCCCTGAGTTCGCGATTACGGCCCTCACCTTTGCGATTGGCTTGACGTTTCTAGCCATTGTCGTCGCAGTGGTCAAATGGGATCAGTGGCGCAGGCGGATGTAGAAGCCAAACTTGTTGTTAATTGTACCCGAGGTCATCGATACCGGTCATCGATACCGGTCATCGATACCGGTGATTGATACCGGTCATTGATACCAAAGGCAATTTACATATCTACACAACAATGTTGTAGTCGATTCGTTGTTGATCAATCTGATTTTCAGGAGGAACGTTACGATGAAGAAACGCATCTGGTTTGCATTGGTACTGGTGATCGCTCTGATCATTAGCGCCTGTGCCGCCCCCGCAGCTCCCGCTGGGGAATCGTCTGGCAGTGAAGGGGCAGCAGCCCCGGCCGCTAATGAAGCGGCAGCCGGGGTTAGCGAATTTCACCCGGCCTATCCCTATTCAGCACCACCCATCGGCCACTTCAATACCTTTGTTACCAATGGCTTTACGTTAGGCATTTATCAAATGCTCATGGAGCCATCGCTCTTTATGTTTATGTGGGCTGATGGTAGTTGGGTGCCCGTAGCCGGCGAATCATGGGAATGGACCGATGAGACCACGCTCACCGTTAAGCTCATTCAGGGAGCCAAATGGAGTGACGGTAGTGCCTTCACCTCGCAGGATGTGGTTGACACCTTTGCCATTTCGCGCTTGCTGAGCCAAACCGTCTGGAACTTCATTAGCGATGTACAGGCTGTCGACGAGACAACAGTGAGTTTTGTGCTGAATGAGCCATCGACCACCGTGCCACGCCGTGTACTGCGCGATGTGGCAATTCGCGCCTCCTCGGTCTATGGCGAATGGGCAACCCAGGTTCAAGATTTGGTTGCAGCCGGCAAAACCAAGGATGATGATGAATGGAAGAGTCTGGTACAGCAGTTCAATGAGTTCCGACCCGACGACATGGTCGTGTTGGGACCGTACAAAATTGACCCGGCCAGTATTACCGAAAGCCAAATGATCCTCAACAAAGTCGATACAAGCTACTGGGCTGATACGGTGAAGTTTGATCGCTTGGTCAACTACAATGGCGAAACACCTGTCGTCACGCCGCTGGTGCTTTCTGGTGATGTCGACTACGCCACCCACGGTTTTCCACCGGCCACTGAGCGCGAATTTATTGCGCAGGGCTATCGCATTATTCGCCCACCGATCTACTCTGGCCCGGCACTCTATGTCAACTTCCAGGTTCACCCCTTGGAGATGAAGGAAGTGCGTCAGGCCATGGCCTATGCGATTAATAAAGAAGAGAATGGCTTTGTGGCGCTCGCTGATTCTGCCAAGGCACAAGCCTGCATGTGCGGTTTCTCTGACAACTTGGTTCCGCTTTGGTTGAGTGAGGATGTGCAATCCCAACTCAATGACTATGCGTACAATGTCGATGCCGCCGAAGAACTACTGACGGGCATTGGCTTTACGCGTGACACTGACGGCGTCTGGATTGACGACACCGGCAAGCGCATGGAGTTTGAACTGACTGCGCCCGCTGAATATGCCGACTGGTCCGCCGCTGCCGAAAATGCAGCCGAACAGCTCACAAACTTTGGCATCAAAGCGGAGTTCCGTGGTGTCAATTTCAACCAACATCCGATCGATATCAATGATGGCAACTTTCAGTTGGCGATCCGCGGTTGGGGTGCCGGCAATCCCCATCCCCAGTTCAGCTACGAAGTCGATTTCACTACGCATAACGCTTATTTCAGCGGTGTAGGTAGTGCATCTGGGGCCGTTGGCAGCGTCGACAGCCCTGGCATGTATTTTGACCTGAATGTCAGCACCGACAGCGTTGGTGATGTGAATCTGAGTGACCTGACGAAGGCTGCCGGCACGGGCGGTGATGCTGATGCACAAAAGGAAGCATTGGGAACAATTGCGTTGGCTTACAATGAGTTGCTGCCGCAGATTCCATTGTTTGAGCGCTATGGCAACAACCCAGTCCCCAGCCGATTCGCGGCCGGTTGGCTACCCGAGGATAATCCTATTTACAAGAATAGCCCCTACGCCGATTCGTTCGTTGTCTTACAAATTCTGGATGGCACACTGCATCCAGCAGGAGAATAAGGCTACGATAGGTTCTGCTCGTCTTTCGTGAAGTTATCAACGCCTCATCTGCTGCTTTAGGTTGTGATCGATTTATTGGGCATGACATCTACGGATCCTATTATCCACTGGTGTCATGCCCGGTAAGCGAATAACTAGTCAACAATGTATTAACGGAAGTAGATGTTCAGGAGAAAAGTCACGATGAAGAAAAACAGCTTGTTTGTATTGCTTCTGGTGGTGGTGCTGCTCATTGGCGCCTGCGCCGCCCCGGCAGCACCCGCCGGAGAAAGTTCCAGCAGTGGAGAAGCCGCGGCTCCAGCAGCCGCAGCACCGGTGACAGGGGTAAGCGAGTTCCACCCCGCTTGGCCCTACCAGCCGACCCCCACGGGCCACTTCAACACCTTTGTCACCAATGGGTTGGGCTTGGGGATCTATCAAGATCTGATGGAACCATCGCTCTTTATGTTTATGTGGAACGATGCGACTTGGGTGCCATTGGCCGGCGAATCCTGGGAATGGACCGACGACACAACCCTTACCGTTCACCTGATTCAGGGGGCGCAGTGGAGTGATGGCAGTGCGTTCACGTCAAAGGATGTAGTCGATACTTTTGCGATTGCCCGGTTGCTTAGCCAGACAGTCTGGAACTTTATTTCCGATGTACAAGCTGTTGACGAAACCACCGTCAACTTCATCCTGAATGAACCATCCACCACCGTTCCACGCCGTGTTCTACGTGACACGCGCATCCATGCTTCGTCTGTCTATGGCGAATATGCCGCCAAAGTGCAAGAGTTGGTTGCGGCTGGCAAAACTAAAGATGATGATGAATGGAAGGCGCTGATCCAAGAATTCAACGAATTTCGGCCAGCCGAAATGGTTGTACTTGGGCCCTATCAGATTGATCCGGAAAGCATCACCGAATCCCAGTTGATTCTCAACAAAGTACCGACTTCGTATTGGGCAGACACGGTAAAATTTGACCGCATGATCAACTACAATGGCGAAACACCGGTTGTAACGCCATTGGTCCTTTCTGGGGATGTGGACTACGCCACTCACGGTTTTCCACCAGCTACCGAGCGTGAATTCATCAATCTAGGGTATCGCATCATTCGTCCACCCACCTATGGTGGCTCGGCGATCTATCTCAACAGCCAGATCCACCCGTTGGAGATGAAAGAAGTCCGCCAAGCCATGGCCTATGCAATCGATAAGGCAGAGAATGCCTATATTACCTTAGCGGACTCGGCCAAACCGCCAATCTGCATGTGTGGCTTCTCAGACAATCTAACTGCCCTGTGGCTCAGTGATGAGGTAAATGCCAAATTAGATCCCTATACACAGGATCTAGACAAGGCAGAGGCGCTGCTCACCGGGATCGGCTTTACGCGTGATACGGATGGCGTCTGGATTGACGACACAGGCAAGCGCATGGAATTTGAAATGATCGTTGCTGCCGAATATGCTGACGCATCGGCGTCAGCCGAAAATGCCGGCGAGCAGTTGACAAACTTTGGCATTAAGACTTCCGTGCGTGGGGTCAATTTCAATCAAATGCCGATCGATGTCAATGAAGGGAATTTTCAGTTGGCGATCCGCGGCTGGGGTGCCGGCAACCCGCACCCCCAATTCAGCTTTGAACTCGACCTCACCCAGCACAATGCCTACTTCAGCGGTGTTGGCAGTGCATCCGGCGCAGTCGGCAGCGTGGACAACCCAGGGATGTATTTTGATCTCAATGTCAGCACGGAAAGTGTCGGCGATGTCAATTTGAGTGAACTCTTGCAAGCTGCTGGCAGCGGTGGTGACGAAGAGGCACAGAAGGAAGCAATTGGCACAATGGCGTTGGCCTACAATGAGTTGCTACCGCAGATCCCGCTCTACGAGCGCTACGGCAACAACCCGGTGCCCAGTCGCTATGCCGCCGGCTGGCTGCCCGAAGATGATCCGATCTATCTGAACAGCCCCTATGCCGATTCGTTTGTGGTCATGCAAATTCTCGATGGCACACTGCATCCGGCTGGAGAATAATGTACGTTTTGCGTGATTCGTATTGCGTGTACTTTCACTGAACCTAATACGCATTGCGAAGAACATTGATTGAGTTAATGAGAGGGATAAAGAGATTCTATCGACCGAAATCTCTTTATCCCTCTCATTGTGTGTTATTTAGTTTGACAATATCACATTGCATTTCGTAGACAGGATTGACAGAATCTAGCAAGATGAATTTCTGTCTCTTTTCATCTTGTAAATCCTGTCGAATATGGCATGGTCAAATTAATAATTTTGTTATTCGCCATTTGTTCTGTATTGCACTAGCAGTGCACGCAATACGCAACACGCAACAGAATCGCTTCGCCATGAACAGCATTCGCCTTCTCACGCTCATCTCGGCTATCTTCTATGTGGCCATCGGTATCAGTTCCCCGCTTATCACCCTCTATCTCCAATCCTTGGGGGCCAGTTACGCCCAAATCTCGTTGATCCTTGGGAGTGTTGTGATCACGACCTTCTTTGCGAATTATCTGTGGGGCTGGCTCTCGGACCGCATTGGCCGGCGCAAACCACTGTTGATCACAGGGCTACTCATTTTGGCGACCTCCTTCTTTCTGCTCAGTTGGGCACCTAGTGGCAATTTTGCCTGGGCAACACGGGTGTTTGAAGGGCTTGGTACCGCGGCCTATGGTACGCTCAGCCTGGCGATCATGGGTGATCTGCTGGAGCAAGAGCAACAGAAGGGGCGGCGCATGGGCATCTTTCGCGGGCTGGGTTCGTTTGGCTTCTTTTTGGGGGCGATTATCGGCGGTCGCCTGGCGGATGCCACATCGATTGCAACAACCCTGATGCTCTGTTCTGGAATCTACCTTATCGCCGCCTGCGTAGCGCTGGCGATCCGAGAAGTCCGAGTAGACGCGACTGCCTCGATTCTCCAACGCCAATTGCCGACACTCAACCCACGGGCGATTTTGACCAATCTACAATCACTGCCCATTCTCTTTTTGCTGGGCGTGCTACTTTGGAGCGCGGCCCACTCGGCGTCGGCGTCGATGTGGCCGAACTATATGCAGACCTTTGGCTACTCCAAGACGGCGAGCAGTAGTTTATGGGGACTAGCCGCGCTAATTGAATTCCCGGCAATGGTCGGCGCGGGCATGTTATCCGACATCATTGGCCGTGCACCACTTTTGATCGCTGGAGCAGGCTTTATCTCACTTACCAATCTGGGCTATCTGCTGCTGGCTGGGATCTTCCCGTTGCTTCTGCTCACCCAGGTCTTTCGCGGTTTTGGCTTTGGTAGCTACACCACCACCGCCATGACCTTCGCCACCGAGCATAGCGTGCAGACCAATCGCGGCAGCAAGAGTGGACTCTTTAACACGATCAGCAGCGCCGGCTCGCTCCTCGGCAGTTCATTAGGGGGCACCTTGGTGCAACTGGCGGGCTTTCACTTTTTATACGGTGTTGTGGCTGGGTTGGCCTTTTGTAGTGCCATCTGTTTTGCGCTGTTGCGCTATCAGACGCGCGGACAAGCGGCACCGGTCGCGCAAAATTGAGAGTTGACAATTAACCATTGATTATTGATTATTAAAAGGGAAGCGCAAACAGTCAATAATCAATGGTTAATAAATAATTGTTAACAAGGGAGAAAACACCACCATGATCCGCATCGGCATCGTCGGCTGTGGCCGCATTCTCAACGCCCATCTACAGGGCTACCGCCAACTCATGGAAGCCGGCTTTGATAATTTTCGCATCACCGCGCTCTGTGCGCGTAAAGAAGAGGATGCCCTCATGTTCCGCAAGCGCGGCGAAGGGCCCACCCCGCGCCCGCCCGTGCTCGACCCCGCCACCAAAGATCCACTGGCCGCGCCGCATATCTATCTGAGCGACTTCCAACCCGACACCGAGGTTGCCATCTTTACCGATTACCAAGCGATGATCGACTCCGGGTTGGTCGACGCGGTCAATGACTTTACCTCGCTCTACATGCATCATCTGGTCGGTCAATACGCATTGGAGGCAGGTAAGCATCTATTGATCCAGAAACCCTTGGCGATTACCGTCAAAGCCGGCAAACTGCTGGTAGAGTTGGCCGAACAGAAGGGGCTGACCCTCGGCATCTTTGAAAATGTGCGCCAATCGGAAACGGCACGCGCCGCCCATTGGGTCGTACGTGAGGGTATCCTTGGCGATCCACAGATGGCAATTATGGGCAGCGTCGGTGGCCTCTGGTCGCCGGACAAAATTGTCGCCGAAACGGCGTGGCGCCATCGCAAGCTAGAAGGGGGTGGCGGCGGCGCGATCGATATCGGTGTCCATGCCATGCATTGGGTCCGCTATGTCATGGGGCCAATCTTTTCGGTGCAGGCCGCGGTGCGCACCTTTGAGCCGGTGCGCCACCATCGCGACGCCCAAGGCAACATTACGCAGACGGTTGATGCTGATGTGGATGACACCTATTTCGCCACGATTAACTTTATGAATGGCGCGATTGGGCAGTTGCTCTGGTCCTGGGGGGCGCATGGCGAAGCGCTGAGCATTCCGGGGACACCGGCGATCTATGGCAGCAACGGCTCGATCCGCGGGACGACGGTAGTGCTCGATGATGGCACCCGTACGACGACGACTGAACTTTTCAACACCGAGGCCGACGCCGCCACCAAAGCGGCCTTTTACCCACAAGGCTTGACCGATCCCTATGCGATTCAGCAGTACGATTGGCTACAGGCCATCGAACAGGGCACGCAACCGGAGACCGATGGGCGCGTTGGGCTGGAGGATTTGGCAGCCGCCTTTGCGATCATCGAATCTTCCCATTTAGGTCGCGCTGTCACACTTGATGAGATGATCAGCGGCGAGGTGGCGAACTATCAACAAGAGATTGATGAGCATTATGGGTTGTAATCATGGCACAGACCGATAGTTCACTCAAAGATTTGGTTGAGTCAAGTATCTATGACTTTGCCGCGTGGTTGCTGGGCATAGAGGTCAGCTTTGTCCAACCGATCAACGTTGAATTTACCGGTCAGGATGCCAGGGTAGATCGCCTCTTTCAGGTGACGCTAGCCAGTGGGAACCAATGTATGCTGCATATCGAATTTCAAGGGCGCAGCACCAAGGAACCCATCCGATTGCGCGTACTCGATTATCTCACACGCATTGTGCGCACTTATCCCGACATTCAGTTGCACAGTGTGGTATTCTATGTGGGTCATGGTGTTGGTGCCAAAGACATGGGTGAGCATCAGATCTTTGGCCTGGATGGCAAGGTGACGTTGCGCTGGCACTATCAAGTCATCCACCTCTGGAAGATCAAAGCAGAGGAATTGCTGGCACTCAATCGGCCAGCATTGCTTGGCATTATCGGTCAAACGCAAATCGACCAACCGGAAGTGATCATTCCCCAAGTGGTTGAGCAGATTAAAGGTATACGCAATGTCGATATGCAAAGCCGAGTACTCACAAATTTGATTGCACTATTGGATGATCAGGAGATAATTGCAATGATTAAGTCAATGGCAAAAGAAGAAGGGTTGTTGATGAACACACCCTTTCTGCGTGAAATTCGCACTGATGCACGACGAGATGATGTGCTCAATGCGATTGCATGGCGCTACGATCCACCACTTTCGGTTTATCACCAGTTAGAGCGTACATTGGATGAGATCAAGAATGAGAATGCCTTTACTGAACTACTCAAAGCAGTCATCCAATCGGCGGACTTTGTCGACTTTCAAAAAATTCTCAACCAGATTATTAGCCAACAACCATCAATGGATCCAACCACATGAAACGAATTGGTATTCTCGGCCCCGGTGCCATTGCCCAACTCCACCTTTCCTGCTGGCAACGGTTGCCGGTGGAGATCGCCGCCCACTTTGATCTGCGTCCAGAGATGGCCGAACGGGCAGCGGAGCAATATGGTGGCAAGGCCTACACAAATTTAGAACAATTTTTCGACGCCGTCGATGTCGTCGATATCTGTACCCCGGCAGCGGCCCACAAAGTCAACATCCTGGCCGCGGTCGCGGCTGGCAAACCGACGATCTGTGAAAAGCCGCTGGCGCGCCATCTGGCTGACTGTGAAGAGATCGTCGCCGCGGTTGAGGCAAGCGATGTACCGGTCTTTGTCGCCCACGTCGTGCGTTTCTTCCCCGAATTCAAAGCGGCCAAAGCCGCCATTGACAATGGCTCAATTGGTAAACCGGGCGTCATCCGCACAATTCGCGCCGGCACCTTTCCGCGCACGCTCGGCAGCTTCTATGGCGACTTTGCCAAGAGTGGCGGCGTGGTGCTCGATGTGGGCATTCACGATATCGATTTTCAACGCTGGTGCATGGGGGAGGTAGAGCGGGTCTTTGCCCGTGGCCTCTCCTTTGCCAACGAAACCGAACGGGATCATGCGTTGATCACGCTGCGCTTTGCCAATGGGGGTGTCGGCCACATCGAAGCAAGCTGGGCCAGCCCGCCCGGCCAATGGCGCACGGCATTGGAGATTGCCGGAACCGAGGGGCTACTCGAATGGAATTCGGAAGGGGAGATGCCAATTACGCAGATCATGATTAATGAGGCGGGGAATGGCAAGGTGCGTAGCACGGTCAGCCCCCTCGGCACTGATATCCACCCTTATGAAGCCGAACTGGCGCACTTTCTCGCTTGCCTAGAGACAGGAGCGACACCGCTGGTCACCGTGCGCGATGCGATGATGAGTGTGAAAGTGGCGCTGGCAGCGATTGAGTCGATCCGCACCGGCAAACCGATTGAGATTGCAAACTTCACAGAGGTAGACGCATGAGCAACGATACAATCAAGATCGGTATGATGAGCTTTGCCCACGGCCATGCCAATAGCTATGCGAATTCGCTCCAGCAATTGCCTGGCGTCACCTTGGCGGGGATTTACGATGATGATCCAACACGCGGGCAGCACGCTGCCGCGCGCTACAATGTGCCCTTCTTTGCTGATGCGCACGATCTCTTTGACTTGGGGCTGGATGGTGTGATTATCTGCTCGGAAAATGCCAACCACCGTCCCATGGTCGAAGCCGCAGCAGGCAAGGTCGGCCATATTCTCTGCGAAAAACCGATTGCCAGCAACGCCACCGATGGCCAGGCGATCATCGACATCTGTGCGCAAACCAATACAAAATTGCAGATTGCTTTCCCCGTTCGCTTTTCGCCCACCATTCAGTGGCTCAAAGAGAAGGTGACGGGGGGTGAACTTGGCAAGATCTACGCCGTGCAGGCGACCAATCACGGTTCGATGCCCGGCGGCTGGTTTGTCGACAAGGCGCTCTCTGGCGGTGGTGCGGTGATCGATCATACGGTCCATGTGATCGATCTGCTGCGCTGGTTCTGGGCCACCGAAGTGACCGAGATCTACGCCGAAGTGGGCCACGAATTGCTTCACCCTGGCCTCGGTGCCGACGACGTGGGGATGCTCTCCTTTACGCTAGCCAACGGCATCTATGGTACGCTCGACACCAGTTGGTCGCGCCCGCCAAGCTACACGACCTGGGGCGATGTCAAAATTGAGGTGACCGCGGAGAAGGGGGTCATCTTTGTCGACGCCTTCCGCCAACATCTGGCCGTCAGCTCGAACAAAAGCGGCAAGACCCAATGGGTCGGCTGGGGTAGCAATATGGATCTCGGCCTCGTGCGCGACTTTGTCGAGATGATCCGCAGTGGGACAGAGCCGTCGATTAGCGGGACGGATGGCTTGCGCGCCCTCGAAGTCGCGCTGGCGGCGTATCAGTCGGCAGAGATGGGTGCGCCCATTACACTCCGATAGAAAGCTATGTGCGGGATTGTGAAAAGGAGACGATGGAGATGGCACCGTCAACCACGATTATCCTGATTACCGGCCACCCCGCTACCGGTAAAACTACATTGGCGCGGCTTTTGGCAGAGCAACTTAGCCTGCCACTGCTTTATCGCGATGCAATGAAAGAGACATTGGCCGATACGCTTGACTGCTCCGATGACGAGTGGTCGCTCAAATTGGGTGCCGCGACCTGGGAGTTGCTCTATCACCTTGTCGATACGCTTTTACGCGCCAATGTGTCGCAAATCGTAGAGAGCAACTTCAGCCCTAAGCACGCTTCCCCGCGCTGGCAACAGCTATACGCGCGCTATTCGCCACAATTTGTGCAACTGCGCTGCGAAGCTGACCCCGATATTGTCATTGAACGCTTTCATGCCCGCGTCGCCGAAGGCGAACGCCATCCGATCCACCGCTATGCAACCGACACATCAGGCTATCGCGCCATGTTGGAACAGGGGCACATTGGCTGGATCGAGGTGCCCGGGGAGCGCATTTCGGTTGATACCGGAAAAATGGACCCAACTGCTTATGACGCGCTGGCGATTCAGTTACGTACTTTAATCAACCAACCAGGATAACGCTTCAGCCCTGCCCCTCTCCCACGCATGGGAGAGGGGCAGGGCTGAAGCGTTACACCAAACATACAAAGAGAACGACTATGACCACACCAACCTTACGCCTCGGCACCTCTTCCTATTCCTACTGGCATTTTACGCCGGAGAAGACCCCCTTTGAAACCGTCTTTGCCGCGGCCCATGAACTTGGGCTCAACGGCGTTGAAATTCTGCATCGTCAGCTGCTTAGCGAGGAGAACAGCTATCTCCAGTCGCTCAAACGCCAGGCCTTTCACCTGGGGCTCGACCTTTATAACCTCAGCATTCACCAGGACTTCATCTGGGAAAGCGCTGAAGAGCGCCAAGAACATATCGACCACACGATCCGTTGTATTGACCTGGCTCACGAATTGGGCATTGGTTCCATGCGCGTCAACTCGGGCGGCTGGCGCAAGACGGGTAGCTTTGATGATCTGATCCAGGCCAAGGGCTGGGTCGAACCGTGGGAAGGCTACACAAAAGATGATGGCATGAAATGGTGTATCGACGCCATCCATGCCTGTCTACCCCACGCCGAAAAACGGGGTGTCGTTCTGTTGCTCGAAAATCACTGGGGGCTGACCACCTTTGCGGATGATATGGCCTACATCATCGAAACGGTTGATTCACCTTGGTTCAAAGCGATCCTCGACATGGGTAACTTTATCTTTGAAGAAGATATGTACAAGGCGGTGGAACGGATTGCGCGCCACGTCTGGTTGGCTCACGCCAAGACCTATCCCGGCGGTGGCAGTTGGTATTCGCTCGAACTCGATTATGCGCGGATCTTTAAAACGTTGCTCGCTAGTGGCTTTCAGGGCTACGTCTCACTTGAGATGGAAGGGGCGGAGGCCGCTGAAACCGCAGTGCCCAAGAGCGTTGCTATGTTGCGCGTAGCATGGGCACAGGCCGTGGAGCAATAGGGTATGAAAGCAATTATTCTGGCCGCCGGTGCAACACCCGATGAAAGCCAGACACCGTGGGTGTTGCGCAAATTGGGTGATCGACCGATTATCGACTATGTCGTCGAATTGGCAACCCTATTGGTCGATCCGGCAGAGATGCTCATCGTGATCGATGAGGCCAGCAATGCTGTCGCACAATATCTCGGCCCCGCCCACACCTATGTCGTGCAGCCAGATCCACGAGGAACAGGCTCGGCAGTCTTGGCGGCACAGGAGGCCTTGATTGGCTATATTGGCCCCATCTTGATCCTCTACGGTGATACCGCTCTCTTGCAGCCTTCATCAATTTTGGGCTTGGTTACGCGCCATCGCCTGAAGCAAGCGATGCTCACCCTACTCACGGCTGAGACTGATCAGGATCTGCCCTATGGACGGGTTTTGCGTAATCAAAAGGGCCAAATCGTTGAGGTCGTCGAAGCAGCAGAAGCATCACCAATCGAGAAGCGTGTTCGCGAGTTGAATATTGGCGCCTATGTGGTTGAGAGCGGTACGCTTTGGCCGGCATTGCATCAGGCGATCGGGATGGACAAGAGAAGTGCCGCTGATATGGCGGACACATCGACCTCGTACCATTTTACTGCCGTTGTAGAGGTACTTACCAAGCAACAGGGGCTGATTGCTGGCTATCAAGCGCTCGATCAGGATGAACTGCTCGGGATCAATACGCCGGAGGATCTTGCCCGTGCGGCCGATATTTTGCAGAAGCGGCAACTCCAACCCAAGCGCATCGAAGAACGCAATATCATTCGCTTTGGAACGGGTGGCTGGCGCGCGCTGATTGGCGAAGGCTTTACGCTCGACAATGTACGCCGTCTCTGCCAGGCCTTGGCCAATGAAATTATTCGCCAAGGTCGTGAGGCCGCCGGTGTTGTTGTCGGCTATGATCGACGCTTTCTCAGCGATGTGAGTGCACAGGTCGCTGCCGAAGTCTTTGCCGGCAACAATATCGGCGTCAAATTCCAACCAGGGGATACACCGACACCGCTCATCACCTATGCCACGGCCAAAGAACAGGCAGCCTATGGGCTCATCTTTACGGCCAGCCACAATCCCCCACAGTGGAACGGCCTCAAGGTCTTTGCCACCGATGGCTCGCTGCCATTGGATGAAGAGACCAAGGCGATTGAAAATGAAGCCAATGCATTGACCGTTGACGAAATTGTCAAAGTTGAATGGCCGATTGCACAAGCGAGCGGTCTGGTCCAAGAGGTCGATTATACCAACAGCTATGTCGATGCAATTGAAACGCTGATTGATCTACAGACGATCCGCGCCGCTGGGTTGCGTGTGGTGCTTGATGCGATGCATGGCGTGGGGCAAGTCACCCTCGATATTGTCCTGACCGAAGCACGCTGCCGCGTCGACACGATTCATGCCCGCCACGATCCGCTCTTTGGCGGACGCAGCCCAGCGCCGGATGCACGGCAGTTGAGCCAGTTGATCAATATTGTGCGCGAGGGCCACTATCACCTGGGGCTGGCAATGGATGGCGATGCTGACCGTATTGCGATTATTGACAAAGCGGGCACCTATATTACCACCAACGAGCTGCTGCTACTTGTTTACTACTATCTCCATGAAATTCGGGGCGAGCGAGGCGGGATCACACGCAACCTAGCGACAACACACCTACTTGACCGATTGGCAGCGCATTTTGACGAACCCTTCTATGAGGTGCCGGTCGGCTTCAAGCATATTGCCGCCAGCATGAAAGCGCATAACGTTTTATTAGCGGGTGAAAGCAGCGGTGGGTTGACGATCCGTGGCCACATTCTGGGGAAAGATGGCATCTTTGCCTGTGCGCTGGTTGTAGAGATGATCGCGGCTACCGGCCGCACTATTGCCGAAATGCTCAACGATATCTACAACTACATTGGTCGGTTGGCTGGGCGCGAGGTCAATTTGCCTGCCACGCCCGAAATGAAGCTCATTGTACAACGTAAGCTCTCCGAGACAACGCTTGATCAGATTGCCAACTATCCCGTTCAGCGTGTATCATTCCAGGATGGCATCAAATTCTATCTAGACAATGATAATTGGCTCTTGCTACGTTTCTCTGGCACAGAACCACTGCTACGCATCTTTGCCGAAGCCGACAACGAAGAAAAGGCCGATCAGCTAGTTGCGTGGGCCAAAGCAATTGTCGCCGGATGATCGACCGTCAAGCGTGCATCAACGCAATGGTAGGATGAATGCACAATCATGAGCAGCTATACGCGAATGGCACTATGGTTACATGAACAACGAACTGGAATCTGCAATTTATGCGCTCTATGGCGCAAATAACCGCACACAAATTAACCGTTATCAAAGAGCAATTGAGGCATTTCGTAGCCACTTTGGCCAAACTGACAACATTCACATTGCGCGTGCCCCTGGCCGTGTCAATTTGATCGGGGAACATACCGACTACAATCATGGGTATGTCATGCCCGCGGCCTTAGACAAAGATGTTGTCATCCTGGCGCGCCCACGAACGGATGGCATCATCCATCTACACAACATGGAAGAACGGTTCCCACCCATTGTTTTCCCCGTGGCCCATGATGTGCCTCGGGCACCAGCCGGGGATTGGGGAAATTATGTTCGGGGAACCATTCAGGTTTTCACACAACACATGGGGACGTTGCCACCAGGAATGGATCTGCTTGTACTCAGCGCCTCTCCATTCGCCGTACCGCGTGGGGCGGGGCTTAGCTCCTCCACCGCGCTCACCGTCGCAATGGCGATGACGCTTTGTACGGTAGCTGGCTGGCGTTTAACCGCAGAAGAGATGATTCGTCTCTGCTCGGATAGTGAATGGTACGTCGGCACGCGGGGTGGCATCATGGATCAATTCGCCTCGATCTTTGGCCAACGGGGCCATGCCCTTTTCTTAGACTGTCGACCGGCGAGCGGCGGCTATTATCATTACCAGGCATTGCCACTGCCCCAGGGATATCAGTTACTTGTCGTGGATAGTGGCGTCCATCATGAAAATGCACGCGGTGAGTTTAACCAGCGTGTGGCGGCCTGTCGCGCCGCGGTCGGCCTCCTCCGGCGCGACTATCCTGGCATGACCCATCTGCGTGATGTGCAGGCTGTGCCCTGGGAGCAATTAGATCCTAGCTTGCCGGAAGTCATCACAACGCGCCAACTGCAGGAGAGTGGCATTCACTTGGGCGAGATCCCTGGGTTGGTTATTGATGCCCCACTGCGTGTCCGTGCTTGTGCCCGCCATGTCTGGACAGAGAATCAGCGGGTGATCCATGCCGTCGATGCGCTGGAAAGTAACGATATTAGGGGGCTTGGCCAGCTTCTTATCGAAGCCCATCAAAGTGCTCGAGATGACTATGCGATTAGTTGTTCAGAAGTGGAGATGCTGATTGCCAGTACACAAAATGTCGAAGGCGTCTATGGCGCACGCCTCACGGGTGCCGGTTGGGGCGGCTGTATCATCGCGCTGGTGCATCAGGACGCTGTAGCGAATTTCCAGCGACATGTACAAGAAAGTTATCTCACCCAAAGCGGACGCACTGCGGCCATCTTTCCTTGTGAGGCCGGCTCTGGTGCTGGTGCAATTGGCGTCTTCAATTTCTAACGTAGGCGTTGCGCAATTTACGGTTCTGTAGGCTGCTTTTGCCAGCTTCCACTGGGTGCAGAGCGAGAGCAATGCGTAGGTCCAATCCAATCAATCTTACCTTAAGATATATCTCTTGTCAGCGTATAAAACCTGAGCTTTTCGGCAGTAACATTAAGATGAAGAAAGATCGGCAATTGCCAGAATTTCGCTTCTGGTGGTACTATTCAGTTCCCCGAGTGGCGAACAGAGTTCAATAAAGTTGGCAAAATATGCGAATTGTCGGTATGATGAGTGGGACATCAGTTGATGGAATTGATGTCGTCGTTGTAGATATTCTTGAATCAGCTCCCCTTCTTGAACCCAAACGTAGAACCGATGGGCAACAGCAACTGCGCCCGACGGTACCCCGGTTGTTGATGCAGCAGATTACCTTTACAACGGTCCCGTGGGATCAGGCTCTTCGCCAGCAGCTCTTTGCCCTGTTTCACGAAACGACAACAGCGGCGGCACTTTGTCGTGCTAACTTTGCAGTGGCCGCATCTTTTGCGGATTGCGTACGATTTGTGCTGACAGAGGCAAACATTGCGCAAGATTCGGTCGATCTGATTGCCAGTCATGGTCAAACGATCTGGCATGATGTCCTCGACGGCAAGGTCACTAGCACCTTACAAATTGGCGATCCGTCGGTGATTGCAACACGAACTGGGATTACGACCATCGGCAACTTTCGCACCGCGGATGTGGCCGCCGGTGGTCAAGGTGCGCCGCTGGTATCGCTCTATGATTGGTATTTTTTACGTCCAGAGCAAAATCCGCTGCCGACGCAGGATGGCAACGCAGTTGTACAAAGCAAACCGTGGCGTGCCGTCCAAAACATTGGTGGCATTGGCAATGTTACCTTTTTGCCCTCGCACGGCAGCAACTGCCCACCATTGGCCTTTGACACTGGTCCCGGCAATGTGTTTATCGATTGGGCAGCAGAAAGAGCAACCGGCGGCGAGCAACAATTTGACATTGATGGCGCGCTGGCAGCGGCTGGGACCCCATCAACAGCGTTGCTGAACCACTGCTTAGCGCTCCCCTACTTTGCGCAAAGCCCGCCCAAAAGTACAGGGCGCGAACTCTTTGATAAGCGTCTTGTCGAAGAATGGTGGACGGTGGCTCAAGCAGCAGGGCTCAGTGCAATTGATTTTGTAGCAACAATGACTGAACTCACGGCGGCTACCATCGCCGATGCCTATGCTCGCTTTGCCACCGGGACGATTGCTGAAGTGATCGTTGCGGGTGGTGGCGCACGCAATCCAGTCTTGTTGCAACGGTTGCAGTGGCAGCTAGCGCAGAAAATGGGCCATGCTGTCGCAGTGCGTACCCATGCCGAGCTTGGCATTGACGACAAAGCGAAAGAGGCACTTGCCTTTGCCCTCATGGGGTACTTGACCTTACATGGCTATCCCGGTAACGTGCCAGCATGTACAGGTGCTACGACAGAACAAATCTTAGGACAGATCGCTCCCGGCAATAACTTTCACTCATTGCTGCGTCGACTACGGTAAAGAGAGCCATTTCGATTGGTGCGCATCAGAGAGTTTTCAAAAGAGAGCGTCAACTATGGCGCAGGAACTAACTCATGGATATTGAACAACAAAGCAGCTCCGAACAATTAGAAAGAAACCGCGCCCATCAGTCCCCCTCCCTATCCGAAGCAGAAAGAGCAGCCATACAAAATTCCCCCAACGCCACGTTGGTCTTGGGGATCGACGGTGGCGGCACCAAAACAGCTTGCGTCATTGTTGACGAGCATCAGACCGTTCTAGCACAAGTACGCGTCGGTTCCTGCAATCGCAATAGCGTTGGCGATGAAAAGGCAAAAGAGAATCTTGCCGAAGGGATTGCCAGCGTACTGCGTGCAGCTAATTGCGAGAGAAGTGCGGTCAATGCGGCTTGCCTGGGCATGGCCGGTGTTGACCGCCCGGTAGAGCGTTCATTGGTAAGTAGTTGGATGGAAACGTTCTTACCTAACGTCCCAACGACCATTTACAACGACGCCGTAATTGCGTTAGCCAGTGGGACCGGCGGTGAACTCTGTGGGGTCGCCGTGATTAGTGGCACCGGCATGATCGTCTATGGCATTAACCGTAACGGCCAAGTACAGCGCGCCGGCGGTTGGGGTCCGCTCTTTGGTGATAAAGGGAGTGCCTATGCGATTGGGGCAGCAGCCTTGAGTGCTGTCGCTCACGCCACCGACGGCTTGGGAGCACAGACTGCCTTGGATGGTGCATTGCGTGATTATCTCGATCTGAGCACCCCGCAAGCGCTCATCCCGTGGGCCTACAGTGACCTTTCGTGGGCACGTATTGCAGATCTGTCTGCCGTGGTAACAGAATGCGCCCAACAGAAGGATGAAGTCGCCAGCCGCATTATCGCCGAAGCCGCAATTGATCTGGCTGCGGCCGTCGAAGTCGTCGTGCGCGGTCTCGATATGCTCAACGAACCGACACCCATTGTGCTCTCCGGTGGCAATCTACAGCCAGGGCTCTTTAGCAGCCTGGTCCATCAACATCTCAATAGCCTGATCCCCCATGCGCAGCCCACACGTCCCAGTGTCAATCCCGCGGTCGGTGCCGCCATTTTGGCACACCAGTCGTTGCGCAAAGAATAACCCGGAGATTTTGTTGATGAATGAATCGGCCATAAGCGGACTTCCCCCGACCGAGCAACGCAACCCACTCAGCATGGCACTCGATCAGATGCCGACGTTGGCGATGGTCCGCTTGATGAACCAACTTGATGCGACTATCCCCGTGGTTGTTGCTGAAGTGTTGCCAGCGATCGCACAGGCAGTTGATGCGATTACAAGCAGATTGGACGCGGGCGGGCGGCTCTTTTATCAGGGGGCCGGCACCAGTGGTCGTCTGGCGGTGCTCGACGCGGCAGAGTTGTTGCCGACCTTTCGTGCGCCACCTGGCCAAGTGATTGGCTTGATTGCTGGCGGGCCAACGGCAATGGTTCATTCTGTCGAAGGGGCCGAAGATAGCGAGGAAGGCGGACGGGCCGATCTGATCGCCCACAACTTCAATGCCGGCGATATGCTGATTGGGGTAGCGGCCAGCGGTCGCACCCCCTATGTACTCGGCGGCCTTGCCTATGCGAATGATATGGGAGCCACCACCGGTTGCGTCGTCTGCAACCCCCGTTCTCCCATTGCCGCCGCGGCCCAGATCCCCATTGAGGTCATCACTGGCCCCGAATTACTCACCGGCAGCACCCGCCTGCGCGCCGGCACCGCTACCAAGCTTGTTCTCAACATGCTCAGCACCTGTGCCATGGTCAAGCTTGGCAAAGTCTACGCGAATTTGATGGTCGACGTACAGCCGACCAACGCCAAGCTACGCCAACGGGCCACGCGGATTGTCGGCGAGATCACGGGTGTCGATGGAGCCGAAGCAGCAGAGCTATTGGACGCCGCCGGTTGGCAGGTCAAAACCGCAGTGGTGATGGGGCTGGCGGGGGTGGATGCGGCGGAGGCGACGGCGCGCTTAGAGCAGAGTCGCGGGCGCGTGCGGGAGGCGGTGGTGCAGTAGCTTGTGATATAATATTCGATAGACAACGACAGTAGATTTCTTATAGGTTCGACGGAGGCAGCCAATGTCATCACCCTTCCCGGGCATGGATCCCTATCTGGAAAGCCCAGAAAACTGGCGGAGCTTTCACCATCTGTTGGCGGGCGAAATCATGACGGCGCTCAATCAGCAGCTAAGCCCCAAATATTATGCTGATATTGAAGTACACACCATCGTTGATGAGATCGATATTGGGACATCTTCGATGTATCCAGATGCAGCTATTTTTGATCGCGATCCTGGCTATTCCCAAGGAAGTACAGCCGTTGCCATTCCATCAGCACCTCACCAACGCACTGCCGTCACCATTGAAGAGACGAAGTTGCGTGCAGTCCGAATTTATCTGAGCGAAACCAAAGAACTGGTTACGACAATCGAGTTGCTTTCGCCCGTAAACAAACGGGGCAACGGCTTGAATCAATATTGCCAGAAACGGCGGCGCATTCTGCTCTCGGCGGTTCACTTTGTGGAAATTGATCTGCTACGCGGTGGGCAACGGCCGGGATGGGAAGTGAATGATCCGCCCTTTGATACCGACTATCTTCTGTTGGTGAATCGCGCCGGTTCCGCAAAACGCAATTCGGACATTTGGGATGTTGCGCTCAATCAAGCGCTGCCGGCCTTACCCTTTCCCCTCTTGTATCCTGACTCCGACGTCGTGTTGGAGATGCAACAGTTGATGGAGAATATCTATCAGCGCGCCGCTTATGCACGCCGGATTGACTACACGCAGCCCATGCCACCACCACCACTGCGCCCTGCCATGCTGGACTGGTGGACGCAGCAGCGTAGTAACAGTGCATAGGAGCAAAGTTCTATTCCGCCACCAGCGTCAACCGCGCCCCGTGGGCCATCCCCAGATCGAGTAACCCCACCCATTCCCCTTGCTTCGTCCGCAATTGCAATAGAAAAGGCACTTCGCCAAAGTGCGCCAGATGCTCGGCCAGTGGCGTGCCGTGGGCAAGTGGTTGCGCCAGCGTAATCGTATGGCCGTCGAGGCGAAAGGTGACGCTCTGCTCCTCGCTATTCTGGGCCTGGGCAGTTGGAGCCATGCCGAGAATCTTGGTATAGCGCGCCGTGGCCGCAGCGAGATCACGCACGGCGACGGTAAGCGCAGCTGTGCCGATCGCCCCGTTGCGATGGGTAATCTTATCGGCATCATCGGGCACGCGCAGCAGATGGTCAGTCACATCGGCGATGAGGAAGGGGGAGCGGTTGCCTTCGAGGTTGATCGCTTGCCAAAGCACCCGCTTGCCATCGTAGCGATCGCGATGGCCATCACTTGGCCCTTCAAAGGCCAAGCCGGTTTCCTGCAGACGCTGCCCATCAACCTGGATATCCTGGGAAAGCAGGGCATAGCCCGCAAAGCCTTCGCCTTCGGCCAGCGAAGCAATCGTACCGTCGACATCATTGGGATCAACGGGGGCTAGCAGTTCCAGATAGCTGCCGTCGGCTAGCGAAATAAGCCCATTGTGGGTGGCTTTGTGGGTATGTTTACCGCCGTAGTAGACGGCAAAGCCGAGCGCGGCGTAGTCGGCAATCGCGGCGTCGAGATCACGCACGGCAATGATAATATGGTCGAAACGAAGTGGGCTGTTCATGGAAGCGCTGGATTCCTTTCTAATAACTCATGTTACGCATCTTCCCATAAAGGCGCTACGCTACTCGAGTACGCCGCATCCGCAGATGCGAGTCAATCCGCATCTGCGGATGCGGTGTACTCGAGACCGGCATCTTTACTGCGTAACATGAACTAATAATTTTACGCTCATATGGCCATTCGACTGAAACAGCCCGTACGGACATGATATATCATGTCCGTACTTCAGTGAGTTAGCCACATGAGCGTAATTTTAATACCCCCCCCAACCTCCCCCGCGAACAAGGGAGGCGCTTTGCTCCCCTCCCTGATGTCGGGGAGGGGCTGGGGGGAGGGTACGTAGTTACCTACATGTTTAGATTCTTTACTTGTGACAATCTGCATGGTTGTGTATTATTCACCGATAGGGAAGATGATACCACAGAGAGGAGAGTGAGCACAGTAAGCGAATTGTGCGCGCTGTGGCTTACCCGCCAACAACCATTCACAAACCAGCAAGCCAAGGAGATGACCGTGCCAACCGTCGCAGAAGTATTGATTGATCAGCTGGCCACTGCCGGCGTGGAAGTTATTTTTGGTCTGCCCGGTGGTGAAGTTGTTGAGATTCTTGACGCCATCCGGCGCAAGGGGCTGCGCTTTGTTCTGACCCACAACGAAGCGTCGGCCGTCTTTATGGCGGATGCCGTGGCGCGCATGACGGGCAAACCGGGCGTCTCGATTAGCACACTAGGGCCGGGCGCAACCAATGCCGTCACCGGGGTCGCCCACGCCTATCTCGACCGTGCACCGGTAATTCATATCACTGCGCAGAAACCAGATGCCCTGCTGCCCGATTATACCCACCAGGTGATCGATCTCCATGCGCTCTACCGGCCCATCACCAAGGGCACCTTTCAGTTAACGGCGGATAATGCGGCGGCCACCATTGCCGCGGCCATTGCCCTCACACAGGAGGGCCGGCCGGGGCCGGTTCATTTGCAGGTGAGCAATGAGGAAGCGGGGCAAGAGGCGCAAGGCACGAGCGACGAGACAGGAGAGTCAGTTCACGCAACACGCAACACGCAACACGCAACGGAAATCCTCGTGCAACGGGCCCGCCATCTTCTCACTCAGGCGCGCCGCCCTGTAATTGTGGCCGGCGTGGGGCTGGAGCCGGAGGGGCCATATCGCGCGCTGCAAGCGTTGGCCGAAGCCGCCAATGCGCCAGTGATTGTGACGCCCAAGGTGAAGGGAGCGTTGTCGGATCGCCATCGATTGGCGGCGGGCACCATTGGGTTGACCCGGATTGATGCCGTCTATAAAATTTTAGAAGAAGCGGACTGTGTTATTGCCGTCGGCTTTGATGTGGTCGAGTTGGTGAAACCGTGGCAGGTCAATGTGCCACTGATCTGGGTTGCGCCGTGGGCAAACGAAGATCCGGTGCTGCCGGCGGCGGTTGCATTGGTTGGCCCAATGACGCCCGTGTTGCAGCAGCTCGCCGACAGTAACTTTGCCACCGCCGTCGATTGGGGGCACCAGCGAGTAGCGACCCTCCGACAAACGCTGGCCGCCCGTCTACAGCCGGAACCGGTCCCCGGACATCTATCGCCACAAACCCTGTTGCAAAGCCTGCGCCGCCTGTTGCCTGATGAAGCATTAATGGCCGTCGATGTCGGGTCGCATAAAATTTTCAGCGCGCTCGAATGGCCGACCTACGTGCCGAACCGCTTTAGTCTCTCCAACGGACTATCGAGCATGGGCTTTGCCTTGCCCAGTGCGATTGGCGCGAGTATAGCGTTGGGAGGCGTGCCGACAGTCTGCCTCACCGGTGACGCTGGCATGGCGATGGTGATGGGCGAATTGGGGGTGCTGGCGGAGTTGCAACTACCGATAATCGTCGTTGTGCTCAACGATGGGGCGATTGACCTGATCCGCTCACACCAGGTGCGCTCTGGAAAACCGGTCTACGGTACAGAATTTACTAGCCCCAATTTCAGCCAAATCGCTGCGGCCTATGGCCTGGCAAGCAGCCGCGTCAACAGTGCGGAGGGTTTAGACGCGGCGATTGCCGCCGCCCTTAGTACAAAGCGGCCGGTCGTGATTGAGGTCATGCTTGATCCCAAAGGCTATCCGACAACGCCGGTCTATGAGTAGGAGACACTACAACGGATTAAGGAAGCAAGGGATGAAGGAAGCAACGGATGAAGGAAGCAAGGGATGAAGGAAGCAAGGGATGAAGGAAACAAGGGATGAAGGAAGCAAGGGATTAAGGAAGCAAGGGATGAAGGAAGCAACGGATGAAGGAAGCAACGGATTGACTATAGCGCATCCAGAGTTGCGGAGAAACCGTCCGCTTGAAGCGATACGGGTGTAAGTTTAGCACAATTTCAGCAACGAAATTACTCTCCGTAGAGCAGCCGCTTGCAGGCGCTTATTTGTTTAACGACGATGGAGCGTCAGATCAACCATTCCACGCTCTCGCGTGGAACGAGCATTCTTGCGGGTATTCCATTACCGCGACAATCTACCCAAACAGTTCACGCAAAACGCAAAACGTACTTATGTCCGCACCCGAAGAATTAACACCCGATCTTCTACTTTATGCCTACAGCCAGGGCATCTTTCCCATGGGCGAACCCAATGGCGAAATTTATTGGTATGACCCAGATCCCCGGGCGATTATCCCGCTTGATACGTTTCATGTGCCGCGCAAGCTGGCACGGCGCATTCGCCAAGGGGGCTTCGAGGTACGTGTCGACAGCGCCTTTCGGGAGGTAATCAGCGCCTGCGCCGAACCGCGGCCGGATCAGGGCATCTGGATCACGCCGCCGATTATTGATAGCTATTGCGAACTGCACAATCTTGGTTTTGCGCACAGCGTCGAAACGTGGATTGATGGGGAGTTAGTTGGTGGCCTCTATGGGGTAGCACTTGGCGGCGTATTTGCGGGCGAAAGCATGTTTAGCCGAGCGACAGATAGTAGCAAAATTGCGCTGGTTCACCTCGTAGAGCGGCTGGTGAGCGGCGGCTTTGTGTTGCTCGACACCCAATTTATGACCGAGCATCTACGTCGTTTTGGCACAGTGGAGATTCCACGGGACGAATATCAACGTCGGCTCCAAATTGCCTTACAAATCGACGCCACCTTTGATCCGCTACGAGCAATGGGCATTCGTTAGTGGGGAAACACGAGACAAAACGACAAGGTGACAAGGTGACAAGGTGACAAGGTGACAAGCTCATGTCTTCTTGTCATCCCGTCACCTTGTCCTCTTACCTCGTCGTCTACATCCGCTCCGGCACTTCGATCCCTAGCAGGTCGAGCACCAGAATGATCATTTCGACCGTCGACTGGGCCAGTGCCAGCCAGGAAGCACGTTGGGCGGCGTTGGTTTCGACCAGAATGTAATGTTCATGGTAAAAGCGGTTGAAGGCGGTTGCTAATGTATAGACGTACTCGCAGAGGTGGTGGGGCATGCGTTGGGCAAAGGCCGTCTCGACCATCTCCGGAAACTCGGTCAGTTTGAGCAGTAGGGCACGCTCAATCTCATCCGTCGGCACTTGCAGCGGCCCGATAGTCATGCCCTCGTCATGCGCCTTGCGCAGAATCGACTTGGTGCGCACGGCGGTGTAGAGCAGATAAGGACCCGTGCGCCCCTCAAAAGCCGAAAAGCGATCCAGGTCAAAGACATAGTTTTGCGTGCGCTGGTTAGAGAGATCGGCAAATTTGAGCGTTGACACGCCCACCATACGCGCAATCTCCTCCTTTTCAGCGGCGGGGTAGCCTTCGGCTGCTTGCACTTCGGCCAGCCGTTCGCGCGCCTTCTCTGTCACCATATCGATCAGATAGCGCAGCTTCATGGTGCCGCCGGCGCGCGTCTTAAAGGGCTTGCCATCCGCTCCATTCATCGTGCCAAAGCCCAGATGCTCCAACCCCACCCGTTCCGGGGCAATCCCACACTTGTACGATGCACGAAAGATCTGCTCAAAGTGCAGGCTCTGCCGTTGGTCAACCACGTACATAACATGATCAGCATTTAACTCTTCGACCCGTTGCTCGACCGTGGCCAAATCCGTTGTGCTATAGAGCATCGCCCCGTCCGACTTGACCAGGAGCAACGGCGGGATCTCGCGATTGTCTTCCGGCAGCGCGACATCGATCACCAATGCTCCTTCACTTTCGTGGGCAAAGCCCTGCTCGCGCAGCTGGGCAACCAATGGCTCGATCAACTCTTGAACATCGCTTTCGCCCATCCACAGGTCAAAGTGGACATTGAGATCGTGATAGTCGCGCTGCAACTCGGCGATCGAAACATCGTGCAGATGCTGCCAGAGGGCGTAATAACCGGGACGTCCCTCCTGCAACTCAAGGGTAGCCTGGCGTGCGGCTTCCATAAAGTCTGGATTCGTTTTGGCCCGTTGGCTGGCAACTGGATAGATCTCATCGAGATCAGCAATGGTCACCGGTGATTCCTTCGGGTATGGGCCACTGAACGCCGCGTCAAAGTAGATCCACGCCGGATGGCGGTCGGTGAGTTCGGCGATCACCTGCCCCATCTGCAAGCCCCAATCACCCAGATGGACATCGCCAATCGCGTGGTGGCCGATAAACTTCGTCAACCGCTTTAAACTTTCCCCGATGATCGCCGTACGTAGATGACCAATGTGCATCGCCTTGGCCACATTGGCCCCGCCATAGTCGACGACGATCCGCTGCGGCTGGGCGACGGTTGGACAACCAAAGCGCGGGTCCATCACCAATGCACGAAGTTGTTCCACTAGAAATTCATCAGTCAACGTCAGGTTGATAAAACCAGGGCCGGCAATGGTGACCTCTTGAAAGCGCGTATCCGCTTGCAACTGCCCGGCGATCTCCTCGGCCAATTCGCGCGGCTTGCGGCCATAGCGCTTGGCAGCCGCCAACGCGCCATTGCATTGAAATTGGCTCAAGTCCGGCCGGTTAGAGAGCACCACCTCGCCATATTGGGCATCATAGCCGAGATCGGTCACGACCGTACTAACGATTTCGGTCAACTGTGTTCGAATAGAAGTCATAAAAAAGGATCCACTGGATTGGGGAGTCAAAGACTTCAGCTCCCGTCGAAATGCTTGGTGTCAGACTAGCCTACTATGGCCACTGCGCGCCAATCGCTTCGACATAGACTGAATAAATCGACTGGCTGGCCGCCATAAAGAGCCGGTTTTTCTTGACCCCGCCAAAGCAGAGATTCGCACAATTCTCCGGCAGATGGATCTTGCCAATCAGCGTGCCATCGGGCGCAAAACAGTGTACGCCCCGAAAGCCGTCCGCGCCACCGGCGGCGGACCAGAGATTGCCGTCGACATCGCAACGGATCCCATCGGAATTGCCAGGGCTCATGTCCACGAAGAGCTTGCCATTCGCCAGCTTATGATCGTTGGTCACATCAAAGACATGGATCGGGTTTGCGCCGGCAGGTTGTGCCTCGCGCCCAGTGTCGACGACATAGAGCTTCTTAAAATCGGGCGAGAAACAGAGACCATTGGGCCGGTCAAAACCTTCGAGCACCGCCGTTGCTTGGCCGCTGTGGGGATCGATGCGATAGACATTGCGCGGCACCTCAAATTCCGCCTTGTGACCCTCATAGTTCATCAAAATGCCATACCCTGGATCGGTAAACCAAATGGAGCCGTCGGCATGCACCGCCACATCGTTTGGCGCGTTGAGCAGTTTCCCCTCGTAGTTGTCCATGAGCACCGTGATGGTGCCGTCGTGCTCGGTGCGGGTGACGCGACGGGCATCGTGCTCACAGGAGATCAGACGCCCCTGGCGATCGCGCGTGTGGCCGTTGCTATTGTTGGACGGCGTACGGAAGACGCTCACCGCCCCCGTCTGCTCATCCCAGCGCATAATGCGATTGTTGGGGATATCGCTCCAGAGCAGATAGCGCCCATCGCCAAACCAAACCGGCCCTTCTGCCCAGCGCATACCGGTGCAGAGCCGTTCGATGGCGGCGTTGCCGATCTTGTATTGGGCAAAGCGCGGGTCAATGACTTCAATAGCAGGGTCGGGATAGGCGATGACGCCCGTATCCCAGTTGCGGTTGAGGAGATAAGAATCGGATTGGCTCATGGGTCTCTTCTTCTTGATGGTAAGGTGTTTGTAGAGTTTGCTTCGGCAAATTAGTGTTACTATGCTACGATAAAGTTTGTAAAGATGCAATTTGGTCATTGGTCCTTTGGCATTGGGTACCAATGCCAATGACAAAGGACCAATGACGGTGATGATCTCCAACCAAGACCCACTGCAACGGATCGCTTTTTCGCCCTGGCTGGCCATCTTGCTAACTGGAGCCAGCCTTTTTCTTTTGGCAATGGCAGTTGTCAATGGGTTGGCCTACTGGCTCGAAGAGGCAAGAGAGCTACTTTTTTTATTGCCACTCTGGTTGGGCGGGGCTGGATGGCTGGCCTATCTCGTGCTCACCTTGCCGCGTCAATTGTCTGTAAAAAATGAGCTGCTCACCCTGCGCTGGTGGTGGCGTGTCAGGACGATTGCCGTGGCAGAAATCACCAATGTACGTCACAGCCGCTCTCATCTGACAATCTACACAGCAGATAAAGGGTACCGATGCTCCTTCCTTTCACCGAACGCTGCCGTGCACCTGTTGTCTTGGCTGGAGCAACAGGTGCCGGTTGCAGCGGCGGCGCGGTTGACGAATCAGGAGCAACCGTTGCCGATCACCATGACCCCACGGCTTACCGCACCGCTGATCACAGGAATCATGGCACTGATCTTTGCGGGGGTGGGTGGATTTTTACTTTGGATGGCTTGGCAAGAGGGCAGCCGCGGTGACAGTGCTACAAACCCATTGGCAGTGGGGGCGTTTGGCCTGTTGTTGGTTGCCCTAGCGGTGCTCTTCTTTTACATGCTGCTAGATGGCTACATCTGGCGCATTACCTTTGACACGGAAGCGATCACACTACGTCATACCCTTTTTACAGAACGGCACGACGCCAAACTCGTGACCAAACTAGACCTGATCAACGAAGCGCGTGAAGTCAAAGGCTTTGTCCACCAGATCTACAAACTACGTCTCTCGCTAGTCGATGGCACCGAACTCGACATTGCGCCCAACCTACCAAGCTTTCCGATGGATTATGCGGGGGCAGTGGAGGCACGGCTGTTGGCGGATCTACAGGCGCAATTGGAGAAGGCGTATATGCCGGTCGTCACCACCGATCTTGAGCCGACCGCCTTTACCGATGCGCATTGGGGCACGCCCCAGGCCGCTTATCAATGGCAGATCCGTCCCTTTGACCTGACGGTAACCCGGCTCGATTATGGCGAACATCACGCCGCGGCGAGTACAGTGCACATCCTGGTTGGCCATGCCGAAGCGGGTGCCATGCGCTTTCGCACCACCAATGGCGAGACCTGCATAAGTTCAAATGGCCACTATGTAGTGATCTATGATAATACTTTATTGGTTGCCTTCAACCTGGCCAATGGCCGCATCTATCACCGCACCAGCCGACGCGATTGGATCTACTACCGGCTGGAGATCGTTGATGAACAGCTCGTGATTGAAGAGAGCAAGCGCACCGACCGTCAGCAACGGGAGAAGCGCAGCCCCATCTCATTAGAGACGCCCACCTCAGCGTTACGCCGCGGCTTTGGCAGCGCCGAAGGCGGGGATTTCCCTTCGGCGTATGGCTAATCGTTATGGATGATTACCCACGCAGAAAGGTCAACACTTCCTGTCGTTTCACTTCAGCTAAACGCCCTGCGGCAACCAGTACATCCATCACCTCTCTAATTGTTAACACGCTGTGGCCGGTAACACCGGCCGCGGCCAAATTCGCCTTGCCCCCCTGCTCGCGGTCGATCAGCACAATCGCATCCGTGACAACCATCCCGACATCCCGAAAACGATCCACACTTTTGAGGATGCTACCCGCCTTGGTGATCAGATCCTCGATAATCACGATTCGTTCGCCGGGTTGCCAGGTGCCTTCAATATCCTTGCCCAGGCCATAGGCTTTGACCTCTTTACGCGGATAGATCATCGGCACATCGGCGGCCAGGGCCACGGCGGTGCCAATTGGCAGCGCGGCATAGGGTACGCCGGCAATGCGGTCAAAGGCAAGGTCAGCCAGAATTTTTGCGTAAAATTCAGCCGCTTGGGCGAGCAACTGCGGTCGACTAACGAGCAGGCGCAAGTCGATATAGATCGGCGATTGTAGACCACTGGCCAGCGTAAAGTCTCCAAACTTCACCGCGCCTAAATCGGCCAATCCCACAATCAATGAACGAAGCGCGGGATCACTAGTTGTGGGCTTCGACAGCTTCCCTGCTTGAGAATCCAGTTGCGATCCATGCACGGCCTGGTCACCTCCGCGATGCTCGTTGATCTGCGCACGCAGATCGAGCGCAGCAGCTCGATAATCAGCGGCCAGACAAACGCCGCGGCTGGCACTGAGGAGCAGCCCCTTGCCATCGGGGCGGATGCCAGTGGTCATGATGCTGGGCAGATCCCCCCCTTGCGCACCGATACCAGGCACGAGAATCCAGCGATCGGGGACGACCGCACGCACAGCTGCCATCTGCTCGGGGTAGGTGGCGCCGACTACAAACGCAACATTGGGTGACCAGGTCGCGGCGGTCTGCGCAACCCGTTCAAAGAGGGTGCGGTTTGGCTCGCGGTCGAGGCTGCGCCAATCTGCAATCTCCAGATCTTGAAACTCACCGGCGCTGGGGTTGGAGGTGTGGCAGAGCACAAAGAGCCCTTTATCGGCATAGGCGGCAAAAGGATCAATGCTATCGCGGCCAAGATAGGGGCTAAGCGTAACAGCGTCGACCCCCAGTTGGTCAAAACAGGCCTCTGCATACGCTGCGGCGGTCGTGCCAATGTCCCCCCGTTTCGCATCGAGCAGGACAGGAATATCCGTGGGAATTAAGGCCAAGGTCTGGCGCAGCAGTTCCATTCCTGGGATGCCCAATGCTTCATAGAAGGCAATATTCGGCTTATAGGCACAGACCAAATCTGCCGTCGCTTCGATTACAGCACGATTCCAGGCAAGAATGCCGGCGATCGGATCACCATTGGCCTGTTGGTGCTGGGCAGGCAGTTGGGCCGGCGTTGGATCCAACCCGATACAAAGCAGACTATCGTTACGTGCGACAGCAGCTTCCAATTTGGCAAAAAAATTCGTAGACATGGAAGGCTCCTCCTGGAATAGGCATACGATTTATGCAGGCCTTGGCTTCGAATAGTCTATCACTGTGGAGTTGTTCTCGTGTGCTAGTAAATAGTACTACCACGAGAACACCACTCGAACAACTCCATTCAGGGAGACTATCTGGTTTCGATATGACGCAAAAGTGATCGACGACGACAACATTAAATTCGACACAAAAAAACAGGTAGATTGGGGAAATTACCAATCTACCTGTTGATTTCACATTTTATCATCTGTAAGGCGTTTGAGCTTCTTGCGCTGTCTAAACATAGACCGTTTCCACCGCGTGGGGTTGTTGAGTGGCGGTTGTCGGTGCAGCTTGCATCTCCGGCGTAAAGATCAGATCCAAATGCCAAGGCGTCTCACTCGTGCTGTTGGCGGCCAACCACACACCGGCTGGTGGCACGGGATTGCCTCGGTCAAACTTGCGGCAATACTCATCGACGGTTGTGCGCGGCATCCCAAGGTTGAGCAACATCACTTTGATGGGGCCGCCATGGGTGACAAGCATAACAGGGCCTTGCGTTTCACTCTCCCGGCAGATGCGCTCCCAAAAGCCATTGAAGCGGCCAGCGACATCGGTTTCATTTTCACCACGGCGCCATTCGGCAATTAACTCTTCGGTAATCACGGGCAGCCCAAGCACTTCGCCGGCCAATTGGGCCGTGCGCTGGGTCCGTTCCAAAGGGCTGGCATATACCTTGGAGATGCCCTTCCCCTGTAGAAATTGTCCCAGCTTCCGCGCTTCCGCTTCGCCCACGGCAGTCAGCGGTGGCCCTGGTGGGATATCATACCGAATTTCGGTCCGACTCCAATCGGGTGTGGCATGGCGGGCAAGATAAATTTTCACAGTCACAATCGGTTATATCCTTTTGATAAATCAGTAGACAGGGAACCCAGTACCCAGGTAGACTAGGTAAACACGGAGTTATTTCCTAGACTACCTGGGTACTTATCTACCTCTCTACCATCCTCGGGCACAAAAAATTCGTGTGCTTACATCGCCTCGCCAGAACACCAGGCTTCCCCGTGTCACCCAGAACGGTCTGCTTACCGTTGCTGCCTTCCGACCCTGGCGGAGTTCACAGTGTTCTGCCGCACAGGACCCAGTGCCTGACGAAGCGATGTAAATACACGAATTATGCATAAATCGCAACGCGTAAAACGTAATTCTACCAGATGCTTCTTACGTTTTACGCTTCACGGTTTATACGCTCATGGCGGAGAGGGAGGGATTTGAACCCTCGAACCCTTGCGGGTTACGAGCTTTCCAGGCCCGCGCACTCGGCCAGACTATGCGACCTCTCCAAACGAAAGGGAATTATAGCAGAGAAAGGGGGATCTGGCAAGTTTGGCACCGGATGGGAGACAAGGTGACAAGGTGACAAGGTGACAAGGTGACAAGGAGATCGTCTAGACGGTCATGTCTCATGTCTCATGTCTCGTCTCTCGTCTCTCATGTCTCGCTGTCTACGACACCGCTGAGAGCGCGACGGCGGCCAGTTGTTGATAATGGGGATAACAGGCAGCGAGAAGCGGTAGGAGTTTGGGGGGGAAAGGTTCCGTTTTGGTCTGATAGGGGTCAAAGCCAGTCGATTGGTGGACACTTCGGTACCAATATTTGGCCCAGATGCCATCTTCGGGACGAGCGCCGGCCTGCCACTGCAACATCTGATCATCAAAGGGGATGCCAATTTGCCGACAAAGTTGTTGGAGAACAGCAGGTGGGTCAAGCAATAGTTGTTTGGAATCGAGCACGGGCGGCTGTTGCCCCAAATCGAGGAGTTGCTGATAGAGTTCGCTTTGAATGGCCAAGCCGGTGTCCCGTAGCGTTGGCAAGGGCAAGTTTTGGGCAAGCGAAGGCAGCATCTGTACGGGGTCACGGATGAGCAATACGTTCACCGTCTGCCGCAGAAACGCCCGATCCAATTCGACCAGATGGTGGGCCATCTGTTTCATGAAGAGCACCGGCGTGGCACAGTGTCCAAGCACTAACTCCCGTACAACTCGTTCACCATCGCAATCCATATCCGCCATGACCTCTTCCATACCAGGGTGGATAGCGTCCGACACGCGAAGATAGTGGCCATAGAGTGGCTCGTCCACCACGGTGGTATCTTGACGTTGTGCAAAGGAGTACATCAGCGCCGTAGAAACATTGCGTGGACCAGACCACAGATTGATACGTACGGTTGTCATGAGTTCACCACCTTCTTATCAGTTCTGTAAGCTACAAGTAACATTTATGGAGTCGGATTCACTTTACAATAGAGCCGCACCAAATCGCAATCTCCCTGTATTCGTTTGTTGAATTGGGCAGACAACAGTTGGCTCAAAGTTAATACGAAAAGCTCGGGTCCGTGAGCGATGAGAGCGAACCGACAATTTGTTGTATTGTCTATTTTTCAGATATGATCGGGATGGTCAAGATCTGCATGATCAAGATCTGCATGTCCCGATCGAAACAAATCGAAATGAATCGACGATTGTATGCCACTCTTTAAGACTTCTCTGCAGCGAAAATTGCTTTCCGTTTTGCGACGGCGCTCCGCCCTGATCTGGCGCATTACAATGGCCCTATTCCTCGCACTAGGTGGTTGGCTACGTGTTGTGCCACAAGTACTTTGGGCACAGACATCCCCGCCGATTACCAGCACGGTTGTAGTCCCCATGGAATTCGTTCAGGAGCCCCTTGTGATCGGAACGGGTGCAGAAGCAACCCAACAGGCACTTGGCACCTTCCTGAGCCTACTGCTGCTCGATCAAGGGATTGCCGTGACCAGCACCACCTTTATGGATAGCGAAAGTCTGCTAACAGCCGTAGACCGCGGGAACGTTGACCTGGCAATTGCACGCCCCGTTGATGCGTTGACGCTACACTATGGGTTGCCGCTCAACGCACTACCGACCGACAGTGATCGATTGCACCAGTTGGTCGATAATCAGGCGGCAGAGGCAGGGACAACCTGGTTGACCCCGACCCTGCTCTCCCAAAATTATGCGCTGATGAGTGTCGAAACCCTTAGAAAAGAGAGTACGCAATCGACGATCATTGGTTTGCCTCAACTAAAAAGCTTTCAGACAACCACAGGCACTTCTCTTACGGTCTGTGCTGATCAAGAGGATGAGGCGCTGCTGGCGGTTACAGTAGCTGCGCTGGAAGAGAGCTATGCCATTCACTTTACCCAGGATCAACAGCGGCTTTTGACCACAGAGGAGTTGGCACAAGCTTTGGCCACAGGCAGTTGCGATCTATACTTTGGTCAGTCCACGGCACAACCCAAGGATGCAGCAACCCTTGCATTCCACGCGTTGCCCGATCCCGATCAATTTTTCCCGCCAAATCAACTGATGCTCGTGGCACAGCGCTCCACAGTCGCAGCCCACCCAGCCATACGCCGCGCCTGGGACGCCTTGTCAACGGTGCTAGATGAACCCACAGTGGCCCAATTTCTTGCCGATGAAGTACCAAGCAACAACGACGGTACTTCCACTGGCGAGAACCAACTAGTGGATGGGCCAATAAGCACCCCAGAGAGTGCTTATCAATTTCTCCTTCACCTTGGCCTCATTCACCTACCTACGATTACTGTCGGTTCACGCAATGAGACCACCCAGCAGTTGATGGGTGCCATGATTGTGCAACTGCTGCAAGCCGCCGGTTACCCGGTGATCGATTTGACTGGAACCCTCAGCACAGCAGATGTGGTGGCCGAAATTGAAAATGGCGACGCTGATATCGTGATAGCTCTATTGGGGGAACTGTTGACGATTCACAGCGCGTTGCCCCTGGACGCGCTGCCCAAAGATGTCACCGAGGCGATGAATATTATCAAAAGCCAGCAGGTCGATCAGAGTCTTGCGGCGCTGAACCCCGCACCCTTTAGCCTCACCAAAGTGCTGATTGTCGATCAGGATTTAGCAGGATTGGGCATTACAACAATCTCCCGTCTTGCTACTTACATGAACAGCTATGAGACACCTTTCTCCTTTTGTGTTGATAGTGATTTTTTCAGCCACCCAGTGATGGGCCTTAGCGGGTTAGAAGAATTTTATGGCTTCCACTTTGATCCAAACAAGATTCTCTTGATGGATGAGGATACCATTTTCCCGGCAATTCAAGAGCGACAATGTCAGGTTACCGTGGGCACGATCACCGATGGTCGGGTGGCCGCATGGCATCTGCTGCCGTTGCGCGATGACAAAGGATTTTTCCCCCTCAACAACCCATTGCCGGTAACACGGCAGGCGCTGCTTGCGCGGCAGCCTGGGTTGATAGAACGCCTGGAGAGCTATTTGCCCTATCTTGATACTGAGACCATGCAACAGTTAACCAGCCAGGTCGAATTGGGCACAGATGGCATCTATCTCAGCGGTGACGAAGCGAGCCCAGCGGAAGTGGCAAAGAGCTTTTTGGCCGCACATCAATTGCTTACGCCCGCCAGTGGGCTGCTAAAGCTTGACCGGCTTGATCCAGAGCAGTTAGAGGAATTTCAAGAGATGCCCGGTTTGCCCAATGCGCGCCGGCTCAATGAATGAGGGCTGGTAACTACTCAGACATGGGTTGCCTTGAACCAAAGTTCAGGCTAACAACCGAAGTCGGCTTAAGCCGACTTGCGCTATCAGCCTTGAATTGATTCAAAGGCTGAGTAGTTACGCTTTTACTTACACTGTAATAGGACGCAGGACGCCGCGCCTAGAAGGCAACCGGTAGGCAGCTTTTTGCCATATCGAAACCAGAGGACTGCGTAAGTCCTATCTAGATAAATCAAATAAAGTTGGCACAATGTAGGCACCTAGATCGTGCCATGTCTATTGGCGTTGGTTATACGCAAATCAGAATGAAACCCCTAGTTTCGGCCAGCGTGCGTCGCACTGACGGAAGAATCTAGCGGACTGGAAGCAATTGGCGGTCAGTGCGACGCACGCGATCCCGTTGGTCCGCAAAACTCCGGTTCTCATTCTGAACGCAGTATAGTAGGTAAAATGAGGCAGGAATCATGCGCTTTCGTGAACAGATATATTTCTCAGTACAGAGAGTTGTTCCCCTGCTTTTGTGCCTTCTGATAGCACTGACCGGTTGTACAGTTGTAGCACCGACAACAACGAGCACGCCGACAGCAAGCACGCCGACAGCGAGCACGTCAACAGACAAAGAGAGTGTGCTCGATGCGTTTGCGGTTAACCGCGCGCTGGGGCGTGGAGTGAATCTAGGCAATGCTCTGGAAGCAAACTATGAAGGGGAGTGGGGCATGGTCTTGGACGAGCGCTACTTTCAGTTGCTGGCCGAGGCTGGCTTTACCAATGTGCGCATTCCGATCCGCTGGACGACACACGCCGCAGAGCGTGCACCCTATACGATCGAGCCGGCATTTCTGGCCCGTGTAGATTGGGCGATCCAGCAAGCACGCGCCAATGGAGTGTATCCGATTATCAACATGCATCACAATGATGAGATCATGCAGGATCCAGATGCACACCAAGCGCGCTACCTGGCGATTTGGCAACAAATTGCGGAACATTACAAGAATGAGCCAGCGGATCTACTCTTTGAATTACTCAACGAGCCCAATGGTAACATGCTGCCCTTTCGTTGGAATAAACTACTTGCCACAACAATCGCGCTGATTCGAGAGAGCAATCCGCAGCGGATCCTCATCGTTGGCCCCACCGGTTGGAATAGTGCCACCGAATTGACTAATCTGAAGTTGCCGGCTGAAGACCGCCAGATCATTGTGACTTTTCACTATTACGAGCCATTTCATTTTACCCATCAGGGCGCCGAGTGGGTGGCTGGCACAGACGCGTGGCTTGGCACCACTTGGGAAGGGACAGCAGCGGAGCAAAAGCAGATCGTCAATCTCTTTGACAAAACCGCGGCTTGGGCAGAAAAAGAGAATCGACCGATCTTGTTAGGGGAATTTGGGGCCTATAGCAAAGCTGAGATGGCATCGCGAGCCCGTTGGACAGCTTTTGTCGCGCGCTCCGCAGAAGAACGAGGCTTTAGCTGGTGCTATTGGGAGTTTGGCTCGGGCTTTGGAGTCTACAATCGTGAGCAGAAGAAGTGGAACGAGCCACTATTGAATGCATTACTTGATCAGTAAACACGTAAGCTTTTCGGTCATCATATAGGGTTTTGCAGGGGCACGGTACACCGTGCCCCTGCAAAACCCTGGATCGTCCGCTAACTTTGCGGGAAGGTCACTGTGGCACTGATGCCAGGGAAGTTAAAGATCAGTTGTAACTGTTGAATCGTCGCAGCCATCTCTGGCCCAGCAAAAGCACCAGCTAACCCCAACATGCTGTTGAGTTCATCAGCGCTGGACCATTGCAGATAAGGCAGCGTGTTGCCATTGATCGTAATAAGTAAGCCACCGCCCTGGATCGTCTTGATCCCCAAACTCTGAATACCCATACCGGCGATGCTCTCTAACTGGTCGGCAGGTAGGGCCAACGCTGCCGGCTGGAGACCAATCATATTTAACATGAAGGGATTGATGCCACCGATTGCCGGTTGACCATCCGCGCCATAGTCGAGCGTGAGATTGATCGATGCCGCAGCCGCTTTGGCAGCAGTAAAGAGCTTGAGGGCATCAGCACTGGCCAGGGCTTTGCCTTTGGTTTGTAGGGGAATCGCCTGCTTACCCGACGGCACGGGCATCTGCAAGGCCAGCCCCACCCCGAGGTTGGGGAGCAGCGGCACCAGCGACTCAATCGCGCTGGCATCGGTTCCCATAGAGGTTAACGTGGTTGCCAAGGCGGTCATGGCATCGGCATCCCAAATGATCGCCGGCAATGGGTTGCCATTCTGATAGATGCGCAACACATTCGGTGTGTTATTAATCTGAATATTCTGAATGTTGTTAGCCGTGAATTTGTCAAGCGTCTCGGTGCCCAAGGAAAGGGCGGAGAGATCAACACCCAGGGCGTCCTTTAACTCAGCGACTGGCTTGCCTAGTACGATGGCATCGCCATTCTCGTCAAATTGAACTAGAATTGCCGGCAGATCGACATATAGCTCATCCGTATTCACTGCCCCCTGGCCGGCACCTGGTCGCGGTGCACAGCCGGCCAGCAACAGCGTGCCGACCAATAGCGCTGTGAATAAGAACGAGAGATGCTTACGCATTGGTTTCATCATACCATCCCCTCTTGATAGTCTGTTTACGTTTCAGGTCTGTTTATGTTTTACTTGAAATGATAGCACTGTAGCATGTGGTCTAACCTGCGGTTACGCATGGATGCAAGAGTTAAGACTCTATCCAGAAATTTGGTTGTACCCCAGAGGAACAGAGAATTTCTGGATAAATACTAAGCATACGTGTGGATCATCGGTGCCCAGGCACCGCGGCGACGGGTATCCGCAAAATGATGCTCTGGCTCACTGTAGTTTACCGTGAAGTTGCAATCTTGCCAAGTGCTCACTAGGCAGAAACTAGAGATTCTATTCAACATCGCATCTTACACAATCTGGTTGACTAAAGTTTCTTCTCCCCGCCACATGCGATCCAAATTCTCCAACAAAATATCAATCACATTTTCTTCATATTTACGCGTCTCGCCGGCCGTGTGAGGCGTGATGATCACATTTTCCATGCCCCAGAGTGGCGAATCGGGCGCGAGTGGCTCCTCCGCAGTGGTGTCCAAGCCGGCACCGGCAATTGCGCCAGCCTGTAGCGCGGCAATCAGCGCCGCTTCATCAACGACTCGCCCACGCGCCATGTTGATGAGATAGGCCGAGGGCTTCATCGCCGCCAGGATTGAGGCATCAATCAACTTCTCGGTTTCGGGCGTCAATGGACAATTCAAGACGAGATAATCGGCTTGCCCCACGAGCGATGGCAGTTGATCAGCGGTGTACACTTCATCGGCTGCTCCTTGTGCAGTGGCGGGATTGCGTTTGGTGGCGATCACATGCATATCAAACGCCTTGGCCAACTTCGCCACGCGCGAACCAATATCCCCCATGCCGACAATCAAAATAGTCTTGCCCCCCAATTCATCTTCGCGCACCGACAGGTCGGAGAGCATCCCACGCCAATGGCGTTTGTACTGATTGTCTCGCCCTGTGTGGATGTGGCGGGCAAAGGCCAGAATCTGTGCCATGGTGTGTTCGCTGACCGCATTCTTGTTGACACCACGGGCACTAGCCAGCCGAATCCCCCTTGCCCGTAATTCATCCTGCGGAAATTGGTCGACGCCAGCACCAATCGACTGAATAAAGCGCAACTTTGGCGCTCGCGTCAGTAACTCATTGCGCCAGAAACCAGAGACCACCAGGACATCGGCTTCACCGATACGCGCGAGTTCATCATCGACTGACCATACTTGAAAATGGTCGATCCCTGTTTCACGAGCGGCAAAGCGCGCTGCCATCTGATAGGCAACGTGGGCAAAGCAAATGGTAAGATCCTTGCGGTCCGGCAGTTGTGGTTGTGACATAATCGTTTCCCGTGGGTTTGATTGAACTGTACGGTGAATCTTGATTGCTTACTGTAGCGAAGTTTAGGATTGTTGTCAACGTAGCAAATTTCAGACGCCTGTCACTGTACCACCTGCGCAAAAGAACAGGATGCAACCAACCTTTCTTCCAGGGACAGCATCCGCCATCTATGGTACAATAGATCCCAAACTAACTATTTTCTTACTTGTTTATCTGCCTGTTTACTTATCTACTTATCTACCATCACCCTTAAAGGAGAAAACACCCATATGCGCGGACATGGTTGGTGGAGTTATATTGCCTATGATCCATCCAAAGGCAAGCCGCAGGTCAGTCGCCAACTGCTACGACGGATCTTTGCCTATGCCAAACCGCATCTTTTCGCAGTAACGATTGTGATGGTGACGATTGTTGTCATTTCGCTGCTCGAGCTGATCCCGCCGTTGCTCTATCGCGATCTGATCGATAATGTGTTGCCGAATCGTAACTTTAGTCGTCTCAATTGGCTAGCGTTGGGCATGGTAGGCATTCCTATTCTAAGTGGTGGGATCAACGTGGTGCAGCGCTTTTTTAGCTCGCGCGCCGGCGAAGGGATTATCTTTGACCTGCGCCAACAGATGTATGAACATCTACAACAGATGGCGCTGCGCTTTTTTACCAACACCAAAGCGGGCGAGATCATGTCGCGCTTTAACAACGATGTTGTCGGTTCACAGAACGCGATTACGGGGACCATTCCCAATATTTTGACCAATACCGTTACTCTCGTCTCGACGCTGATAGTTATGATCTCGATTGAGTGGCGGCTTGCCGTGTTGGCCTTAGTTGTGCTGCCCCTCTTTCTCTTGCCAGCGCGCCGCGTCGCGCGTACCTTGCGCGCGCTGCGCCGTGAAGCCGCTGAAGAGAATGCCGAGATGAGCAATATCCTCAACGAGACATTAACAATCAATGGTGCGCTGCTGGTCAAAACCTTTGGTCGGCAACTGCGCGAGTTGGGACGTTTCCGCCGCGCCAACGGGGCCGTGCGTGATATTGGCATTCGGCGGGCACAGGTGGGCCAGCTCTTCTTCATGGGCATGAGCATCTCCGGTACCCTCGGCGCCGCACTGATCTATTGGGTGGGTGGCCACTTGGTACTGAGCGGTGCCATCAGCACGGGAACAATTGTCGCCTTTGTCGCTTACCTGTCGCGGCTCTATGGCCCAATCTCTTCCTTGGCCAATGTACAGGTCGAGTTTGCAACATCGATGGTCAGCTTTGAGCGAGTCTTTGAATATCTCGATTTGCCATTGGAGATCACCGACCGATCAGATGCGATTGTGCTGGAAGCGGTCGAGGGCGATGTCCGCTTTGAAAACGTCGCCTTCCGCTATAGCACAGATCGGGTTACCGGCGCAGCAATCACAGCGGCCAATGCGCTTCCCGCAGCGGGGTTGGCGCACACCAATCCACCAAATGGGCTGCCAAATGGCAGAACAAACGGCACAGCCAATGGGGCAAATGGCCAAGCAAATGGGGCAAATGGTATCGGCAAAGCCGCAAAGAGCGAACACGCCGAAACTGATACGACCGAAGAAGATGCAACCGAAGAAGATGCGACGATTTCAATTCAGCGTTCCCACGCGCTCGATGGGGTCACCTTTGCGATGAAACCGGGGCAGTTAGTGGCCCTCGTCGGGCCAAGTGGAGCTGGTAAGACGACGATCACCTATCTGCTGCCGCGGCTCTATGACCCGACCGCTGGCCGCATTACCATTGATGGCCACGACCTACGTGATGTTAGCTTAGAGTCATTGGCGCAACAGATTGGGATGGTAACCCAAGAGAGCTATCTCTTCCACGACACAATTCGCGCCAATCTGCTCTATGCCCGCCCCAATGCGACCGATGCCGAGGTCGAAGCCGCCTGTCGCGCGGCCAACATCCATGACTTTATTGCCGGGCTACCGGAAGGATACGATAGCATCGTCGGCGAGCGAGGCTATCGGCTGAGCGGCGGCGAGAAGCAACGCATCGCGATTGCCCGTGTCATTCTCAAAGATCCGCGTATTCTCGTGCTAGACGAAGCGACCTCTCATCTTGATTCACAAAGTGAGGCGCTAATTCAAGCGGCGTTGGAGCCTCTGTTCAAAGGGCGAACCAGCCTGGTCATTGCCCATCGCCTCTCGACTATTCTGGCGGCGGATAAGATTCTTGTGCTCGAACAGGGCAAGGTGGTCGAGGCAGGCACTCATGCCGCGCTGTTGGCCGAGGGTGGACTCTATGCCCATCTCTACGAGACGCAATTTAATGTGAAACGCAACGAGGTTGCAGTGGCGTGAGACTAGGTGGCGTGAGACTAGGTGGCGTGAGATAAAGTACATTGACATTGAATGAATTCAACGCTATCTATCAGCCTCTAAATTATGCATAATCTATCACTGTGGCGTTGTTCTCGTGACTCGTTGCTTCGATTTTCACCCAAAAATGGGTCGAACAACTCTTCACAGGGAGACTATTAAATTCAGGAATTGAGCGTAGGCTGAGCTTGTCGAAGCCGGAGCGGCTCGGGCTTCAACAGGCTCAGCCTCCGTTTACCGGCTTATTTAATTGACTGCCATCACTCAGGGGAGGTTCCTGTACTAGCCGGCAGCAACCTGCACAGTGAGTTGTGCACTCATCCACTCGTCGGCAGCGGCTGTGGTCGATTTTAATTTAAACGCACGCATAACCCGCTCTCGCTGTGGCCGCACACCTGCATGGCGGGCTTGCGCCACCGCAGCAAGCTCCTCTTCCTGTTGCAAGAAAAGCTCAAAATCAGCCGCTGACACTGTGCCGATGAGAATAAAAGTGACCTCCTCACCGGGGATTACGCCATCGGCAAGCAGACGAAGTTGGCTTGTCGGGTCATTTGAAAGACCGATGGCAAGCGTACGGTTGGGGAATAGTTGCTCCTGCGCGCCATGTACTTCTGGGTAGATCTGTCCCACTCGCCACGCGCCGGTGCGCAACAGCAACCCGACGTAGAGTGGCTTATGGCCGCGATTGGTCACTTCCACGACAAAGGGCTCATCGTATCGCAAGGGTAAGGCTTCAGCAGAGGTTGGGACAGTCGTCGTTGTGGCAATCGGCAAACCAGCTTCTGCATTGCCGGTGGGACTGATAGTTAGCTGTCTGATGGCCAGCGTTAATGCATTGGCCAACGCCGAGTCGGCATTCTGCAGCAGATCAAGCCGTTTTGCGCGCACAACCCGTTTGAGATCCAGTGCAACCGGATCGAGATCGGCCGCGCGCAGGGGGCGGCGCATCCGATTCAGTTCGCGCAAGGGATAAGTTTTGCCAATCCGTCGCCCATTCCCCTCTTGTATTTCTATACCATCGTTGACCAACGCCACGCGCAAATCCGCATTGCTACCCTCGGGCAACAATGCCACCAGACCCGCCAAATCATCTTGCGCCAGCCGCTCACGCACGGCGGTAGCGCTCATCCCGCTGCTAATATCGATCGCAACAGCCTTACGCTCAGTGCTGCCAGCTGACGTGGCCAGCGCCAGCCGCGCATGGATGGGAATGGCGTTGCTCTGGCTCACGATCGTACACGCGCTGCGTACCGCCCCGACCTCTACGATTTCAAGAATTCCCAATAGATCGCCCGCCTCGTCCAAGGTTCGGGCATTGGGTTGATAGGCATGTAACCGGGTTCCCACCGCTAACCCATGTGCAAGCCCAGCGTTGATCCAGAACCGATTTTGTACCGTTCCTGCCAGTTGCTCTTGTGCGATATCGAGCACCATGAGCCAGAGATCCCGGTCCGGGCGCACGCCGCCAAAGAGTAATCGCCCCCAATCTCCCTCGCATTGCGGCGTTTGCGGATACACGCCTGCTACTTGCTGACGCAACTGTTCGTAGAGTTCACGGTAGGTGGGCAGGTGCTTGGTGTCCAACTGTGCCAGCAAAGGGATGAGATAATGAGTCAGCGCGCCATGACGGCGTAGCGCGGTTGATTGACCGATCGGTTGACGGTCCCCTGTAGAGGGGGCTGGAATATATTCGTGGGCCTTTTCCTGATCGCGACAGGCGGCAAGTAACACATGGGTAGAGCGTCCACGCGCCCAATGGGGCGCGCGTTGGCCACTTGCTATGGTGCTACGGGTCAACCGGCGAGCTGCTTCCGCTCCATCCGTGGGCGAAAGGCGGGATGTGGTTGCGGTTGGCAGCGGACGTGTGGTAAGTTGTTCACGCAAATCGGGAAAGCAGGATCGGGTGTTGACCACTACTTTACTCTCTGAACGGGTACCACTGCCAGCATGGCAGCAGTCGAGGATCACCGTGATATTGTCACTGTATTGCGCCAGTTCATCGAGCAGTTCTCCTAATTCCCAATCTTTGAGATCATAGATACCAGGCAGACGGCTATCGTGGCAGACCAGCGTTTCGTCAAAACCATCCGGTTCCTGGCCGGTTAGATCAGGTGCCTGACTACCATGACCACTAAAGTGAAAGAGGAGCGCCGGCGGTGGCTGAAGTTGCTCATTGGACTGCCCACGTTCGACAAAAACACGTGCCGATTCGATCAGATGTTGACGGAATCGGGACTTCACGGCATCATACGTGGCCTGTTCATTCAGTAAGGTTACAATATTTGCCGATGGCAGACCAAAGTGTGATTGCAATAGGTCCGCCATTCCCGCCACATCATTGACACAGCCGCCTAGGTCGGGCACCGTTGGACTTGCATAGTGGTTGATGCCAACCAGTAGAGCATAGATCGTCTGTTGCATGATAATCTTCCTATAGAATTAAAGGAGTTCCAATGAATCTTCAGCGCGTTTCCCCCTCACGCTTGGGGTTTGGCAATTGGTCAGCAGTCCGTTCCAGATCAGGGTTGCACCCAAAGTCAACCCTACGATGTGCCCTCTTGCTCACATCATTGCTCTTGCTTGTCAGTCTCTATTCGCTAAACAGCAAAGGTCTCTTGGCCGCACCGTTAGCACCAACTGATATTACCACAGTTGCGCAGGCCATTCAACAGGTCGACGAAGCGAGCCAAGGCAAGGTTACCATTAGCGTACACCCGACGCTGGGCACGGTGCGCATGGTGCAGATTGCAGCGGGCGGCGATCTACTTCCCAGCTATGCCATCGCACTGGAAGAGAGTGCCGAGGGACAACCAGTGCCTTTGGCAGCGCAGACGCTGGTCGCCAAGAGCGATGCTTTCTTTGCCCAATCTGGCGCGCTCTTTGGGTTGGATTCGACAACAACAGATCTCTCCGTAACCGCCAGCAGCCGCGACAGTTATGGGTACACCATGATCGCCTATCAAGAAGCGTATCGCGGTGTGCCAATCTTTGGCGGAATTCTACGCAGCCACTTTAACAATAGCGGCCAACTCACCGCCGTCAATGGCGTTGCCATTCCAACCATCAACCTCGATAGTAGCAAATTCAACACGGTGCCGACGTTGAGCGCGCAGGAAGCCATCGACCACGCCATTGCGGCCGTCCGACAGGCAGTGGCTGAAGAGTCCCCTGCCGTGGCTTCCGCGGCGACCGCCACATTGACCGCCGCATTGACTGCCGACAGCGCCACCCTCTATCTCTACCAAGCCGGGTTGGTCCAAGGGGTTACCGGGCCACTGAAACTGACCTATCAGGTAACAGTGATCAATGAGACGCAGACGGTCCGCCGTTTCGTCTTTGTGGATGCCCATAGTGGCCTCATTGTCGACCAATTTAGCGGCGTCTACGAATTAGAACGGGAAGTCGCCGAAGGCAATCTGGGCAACGTTGTCTGGGATGAGGGGCAAGGCAATCCAGAGCCCATCCCCAGTGGTTGGAGTGGTGGCAACAGCAGCCAGGTGAAGGCTTGGAACGATGAGATTACCGGTGCCAAAGAAGCGTACAATCTCTTTGGCAGCCTCACCAATGGTGCCCGGCTCTCTTACAATGGCAGCAACGCCACGATGCGTACGGTCAATAACGATCCAAGCATCAGCTGCCCCAACGCCAATTGGAATGGCGATTCCGCAAACTACTGCGATGGCGTCACGGCTGATGATATTGTGGTTCACGAGTGGGCACACGCCTATACCGAATATACTAGCGGGCTGCTCTATGCCTGGCAACCGGGTGCCCTCAACGAATCATTTTCTGACGTCTGGGGCGAAACCGCTGATTTGATCAACGGGCGCGGAACGGATATTCAACCATTGCGTACCACCAATAGTTGCTCGACCTACAGTGGCGTAGGTGGCGGTGATAACTCCACCCGCTGGCTTGTTGGCGAAGATGCCCCCAACTTTGGTGGGGCCATTCGCGATATGTGGAATCCTGGCTGTTACGACAATCCCGGCAAAGTTTCGGACAACAACTATCATTGCGAAACCGACGATTTCGGCGGCGTTCATCTCAATTCTGGCGTCCCCAATCATCTCTACGCCTTGCTGGTCGATGGCGGCACGTATAATGGCCGAACGATCAGCGGGCTGGGGCTTACGCGCGCGGCCCATCTTTTCTGGCGCACACAGACAACCTACCTCACCGCCATCAGTGACTTTGCCGATTTGGCCGATGGCCTGACTGCCGCCTGCACAGATCTGATCGGACAAAACCTCTTTTCACTGAGCACGGGAGGCCCTGGAACCTGGGGCACGATTGCCCCAGAGAAGATCAGTAGCACCGATTGCAGCACCCTCGCCACCGCGATTGCTGCTGTCGAATTGCGTACACCCCCCACCCAGTGCAATTTTCAACCACTGTTACAGCCCAATCCACCGGCACTCTGCAGCAGCCCACAACAGGCGGTGACAATTAATCTGCAGAGCTGGGAAGGCGGCTTGGGTCAATGGAGTGTCGGCAGCGCTCAGGTGGCAGCACCAGGGCAATTTAGCATTCCCAACTGGTCAGTCGTTGGTAGCCTCCCCGATAACCGAACAGGCAAGGCGGCCTTTGCCCCCGATCCATTTGACAACGGCGATCAGTGCAAACAGATCGATGAATCCGGCCTGATCTACTTGCAAAGCCCCCCCATCACCCTACCATCTTACGCCACGGCACTGCATATTGCCTTTGATCATTGGATGGCGTCCGAGGTTGGGTACGACGGTGGTCTTGTACGCTATCGTGTCAATGGTGGGGCGTGGCAGCAAATACCGCAACAACGTTTCGTTTTCAATCCTTACAATGACAGCCTGAACGTATCCGCACAGGGCAACACTAACCCGCTAGCGGGGATGAATGCCTTTACCGGTGCCGATGCAGGCAGCACCCAAGGCAGTTGGGGGCAGTCGCAGATCGACCTTTCTGGGTTGATCGCGCCGGGCAATGTGCTGGAGCTGCGTTTTGACTTCGGGCTCGATGGCTGCAACGGCTTGCTTGGCTGGTATGTCGACGATGTTCGCACCTATACCTGTGCCAATCCCAACGATCTGGCGGTCCGACAGGAAGTCAACGCGACGGCCATGTTGCCGGGCCAACCAGTGACGCTACAACTCTATATCGATAATAGTGGGCAGGTGCCAACAACCAATGTTACCGTAGCCGACACGTTACCTGCGGCATTGACATTTGTCTCTACGGATCAGCAAGGGCCGCTTACCTTTGTGCAAGTCACCGGAGCCCCCAATTTAACTTGGCACCTTGATCAGATCATTGGCCAACTGACGGGGACGCTGCTCGTGAATGTCAAGGTCAACCGAGATCTCAATCAAGATCAGAGCATTGTCAATCACGCCACGGTGACCGCGGATAATGATGGGAGCGCCAATAACAACAGCGCGAATGGCACGATCAATGTTGTTGTGCCACGGTTGGGATTTGCGGAAACCAACGATCAGGTCGAAGAAGGCAACGATGCAACCTTGGTGATCACTGTGGATCGGGTCAATCCCTATGCTGACATCGTTGTAGGGTATAGCATGAGCGCACAAAGTGCCCAGGCCGGCAGCGATTACAATGGCACCAGTGGCGAAGTGACCCTGCGCAGCGGCATGACAAGCACAGAGATCACCATCCCGATTATCGATGACAGTGCTCGTGAAAGTGATGAGACATTCCGCGTTACGCTGAGTACACCGCGTGGGGCACAACTAACCACAACTTCTGCTACGGTCACTATTGTTGATGATGATCATCCCGGGCTTGACATTTCCCCATTGATTGGCAGCACGACCGAAAGTGGTGGGGAAGCGCACTTTGGTATTGCACTGAAAACAGAGCCAACTGCGGCTGTGACTGTGGTCGGCAACAGCAGTGATCCTGGCGAAGGCGCGAGCGTCGATACATTGACCTTTACCCCAGCCAATTGGCAAACTAAACAACAGCTTACCGTCAAAGGGGTGGATGATCCCGTCGATGATGGGGCGCAGCCCTACACAGTTGCCCTACAGGTCACCTCGAATGATGGGGAGTATGCGGCGTTGGCGCCCGTCAATTTGGCATTGGTCAATGAGGATAATGATATCGCAGCGTTGACCCTGGGCGTCGTCATTGCAAAACCGGGGCCAAGTATCGGCAAAGTGCTCACCTATACGTACACAGTGACCAACAGTGGCACAGTCAATATCAGCCAGCTTAGCGCCGAGGATACGCTCTTTGGTACATTGTTGTTGACGCCAACCACACTACTCCCTGGCACGAGTAGCAGCATCGTGGTTACCCGTACCACGGTTGAGGGCGATCTAGTTGGTGCGGTCAAACAGACGACCACGGTCAGTGGGATATCGGTAGGCGGCAACCTAATCAGCACGGCAATTGATTCAGTGGTCACCTTGCTGGATGTAGGGTTGCGCTTGAAGAGTAGTTTAGCGATTGCCGGTTTGGCCGATCCCTGCCAAGGCGCGGAGACGATGCGGGTTCCAGTTGGCACGAAGATCATACATTGTATTCAAGCGACCAATACCGGTTCGTTGACACTTACGCCACACACTGTAAGCGACAGCCATTTGGGGACATTGATGCAGCAGGTCGATCATCCACTGACGGCGGGAGAATCATTCGCGTTTACGTATACAGAAACTATCAACAGTGCATCGGTCAACAGTGCATCTAACGGCGATGCGGCAAGCGCGGCCACAACTTTAGGGGCCAACACAATTGAATGGATTGCCACGGTCGTCTACACACCACCGGTCGGCGAACCGCCTCTGGGAAATGCGTTAACGTTGCAGCGCAGCACACAGATGACAGTGACGACCTCGGCGACGGCCGATGATCAAGACGCCGATACAATTCCTGATAACGTGGAAGGGGCAGGCGATGTGGATGGGGACAAGCTGCCCAACTATCTCGACACCGACTCCGATGGTGATGGCTTGCTCGATCAAGTAGAAGTTGGCGACAACCCGTCCCAGCCACGCGACCGAGACGGTGACGGCATTCCCGATTATTTGCAAGCAGGGCCTGGAATTTTCGAGCTGCTGTTACCAGTGATTCGGCGGTAATCACAACAGTTATACTCAGATCTGAATGGGAACCGGAGTTTTGCCAGGGTAGAAACTCCGGTTCCCTTTCAACCGCAGTATAGAAGACTAATATCAACTATCGAAGGGGGTAAAGCAACGGGCACCCGTTGCTTTACCCCTGATCCCAAACAACGCGGACTTCGCCTTGACCCTCGGGGACAGTAAAGTTCAGATCCTGGCTATCCCGTTCGCCATTGCCATCTAGCACAAACATGGTGTAGTTGCCGGCGACCGTGTTACCGGGGAGTTTATCCAAACCGATCTTGTATTCGTAGTTGTAGCGCCCTTGCGGGCCTTCGTTGGAACTATTGGCAATGCTGCGCACGCCATCGCTCACCCCGAGATTCTGGCCATCCTTTGTCAGCACAACAAAATAGCTACCCTGCGGCTGGCCACCGTCGATCCCGCTGTGGATAAAGAAGAGTTGCAACTTGAGTTCGTTGCCACCATTGGCTGCAAACTGTGGCCCTTCACGCACTTTAAATTTGCAGCCGTCGCCACCAATCCCAGCACATGGATCGGCAGATGGTGGTGGTGGGGCGGGTGCTTCCGTCGGGGCGGCAGCCGGTGCTTGTGTGGGCACCGGTGCCGCCGTTGGCGCAACCGCAACCGGGGCAGCGGTTGGCACAGCAGGAATATTCTCAGCCAAGGCCACGCTCTCTGCGTTTTCCGTGCGCCCCAATTGGCCAAAGATCCAGACCTCTTGGCCATTGACGCAGCAGATCAGCCACCAATCACCGGCCCCATTCTTGCCCTTGATATCAAAGGTTTGCTCAGCCTCCACAGAACCAGCCAGCCCAAAGGCTGTATCTGGTCCACTGCGCACGTTGACCAGGGGCTCAGTCACGATAAACTTGGCGGCAGCGGCAGGGGCCTCCGTTGGTGCAACCGTGGGCTCAACAGTTGTCGGTTGTTCGGCGGGGGCAGCGGTCGCCTCTGGGGCAACAGGGTTGTCGACGGCGGGCACCGCCGTCGCTACCACCGGTAGATCAGGTGCGGCTGTCGGCGCAGCGACCGGCAGATCAGGGGTAGGGGTAAAGGTCGGTACCAAGGCGCGCTCCGCATCGACAGTTGGCGTAAATGTTGCTTCTGGCCCCAGCGATGCCAAGCCAAAGAGACTACAGCCACTCACAACGACCAACGATACGCAAAGGCACGTCAGTAATAGAATAGAACGAAAATGTGCCAATGTTTTCACCATGCTCTCCAAAGCTTCTTTAAAAGTAGAAATTACGCAGGCCTCTGGTTTCGATACGGTAAAATGCAGCCTACGCAACCGACACCCTGCGTAACTTCTAAAAAGAATTTCCTCAATCATCACCCATTGTACCAAGCTTCGACGCATTTGACACGTTTTTAGAGTGGATTGGTAGACAGAAGGGCTATTTGTTATAATCAGGCCGATCAATTGGGTTTTGCCGGTTGCGACTGGAGCTTTTGCGCTTGCAGCCGGATCAGTACAGTTGCGTGTGTGGGGAGCAGTACATGGAGCCGTCTTGGTGGGATCTACCACTGGTGCAGACAGGGGTGGAGCTGTTGGCCATCATCCTGCTCATTATTCTCAATGGTCTCTTTGCCTTTGCTGAGATTGCTGTGGTTTCGGCCAAAAAGGTCCGTCTCCAGCAGTTGGCGAAGGAGAACGCGGGTGCCATGGTGGCGCTTGAGCTAGCCAAAGAGCCAACAGACTTTCTCTCTACCGTCCAAGTTGGGATTACCTTAATCGGAATTTTGGCCGGGGCACTGAGCGGTGCTACGCTTGCCGAAGAAGTGGCACTTTGGTTGGCGCGGCTCCCTTTTCTGGCACCCTATGCCGACGTGCTCAGCTTTGTATTGGTCGTGGTGTTGGTCGCCTATCTCTCCCTAATATTGGGAGAATTGTTGCCCAAAGCGATGGCGCTTAACAACCCCGAACGGGGGGCAGCGGCAATTGCACGCCCCTTGCAACTGTTATCGCGCGCGGCGTTGCCTGTCGTCCGGGTTTTAAGCTACTCAACGGAGAAACTATTCGCGCTACTGCACTTGGAACAGAACGAAGCTCCTCCCGTTACCGAAGAAGAGTTAAAAGCATTGGTGGCCGAGGGCGCGCGTGCTGGGGTCTTTGAACCAATGGAACGACGGTTGGTGGAGCAGGCCCTCGATCTCGATGATATTTCACTCCGTCCTTTGGTGACCCATCGCGTTCAGGTGGAATGGTTGGATATTGATGATACCATTCCAACAATTCGACAAACCATTGTCGATCACGAACATACCTGGTTTCCCCTCTGCAACGGCGGCCTGGATCAGGTGCTCGGTGTTGTGCGCGCGCGTGATGTGCTGTTGGCGGTGGAGGAAGCAGTAAAGTCGGAAGTGCTGGCACAAGGAGATCTCATTACATCTAGCCAAGAGCTTCTGCGACGCATTGCATACCCACCGCTCTTTGTCCCCCTGACCACTAGCCCCGTCACGGTATTAGAGCTCTTTCGGTCGAGCCACGCCCATGTCGCTTTCGCCATCGATGAATATGGCGGTGTGGAAGGCATCGTGACGCCATTTGATGTCCTTGAAGCATTGGTGGGCAAGCTGGAAAGTCCGCAGCAGCCGTAAACTGGACACGGTGAGATGGGGTGTGTAGCTTTGATCGACCTATATTTGATCGACCTATAACAGTCTACTCTGCCAGTGCGCCGTGTGAATTTTCTAAGTCATCGCAACGAGGACTCAGCCACAACGCGACAGATCTCCGTGGGTAGCTCCGTATGGATGATGCTGTTTTGGCTGCCAAAGGCGTTAGGCACCAGAGCATCGGCATGGTTATCCGTCAGCCATCGATCATCGACAAGGTAACGAAATTCATAACTACGCCCAATCGGTAACTCAAGCGTCAGGTGCCAAACACCACAGCGATCTTGCGTCATAGGCAGACTCTTTGTGTTCCAATTGTTGAAATCACCAACAACGAAAATACGATCGGCCCATAGACAGGCAGGCAACTCAAAATTCACACAGATACTGCCAGCAGCTGTTCCTCTACCTTTGCGAATCATACGACTTCTCCTTCCCTTACATCGCCCCCCTCATATTACTCGGTTTATCTTAGTTCCTTGGATTGTCCCTCCATCACCCACCCTATCAGTGACACTATCAGTGACACTATCAGTGACACTGCCGACATCCATAGATAAACTATAATACCGGCACATCCGATTCACAGTAAGAGGAATAACAGGAGACCAATCTTGCTTTGCGTTTGACAATCTTATAGCTAGGGCTTACGCAGATCTTGGCTTCGATACGCAGAAAAACAGGCCACTCAGCCAGCGTTCTGCGTAAGTCCTTATAGAGACAGAAGGATGGCTGTATCGTTACAACGATTGTTGGTATGATTAGCATATAAAAAATCTCCGCAGCGAGCGATAGCTTGCTGCGGAGGATTTAACCTGGATAACCGGCCAGGTTTTCATAGTTGCACCGATCAGCGCTTGGTTTCGATATGGCCAAACGGCGGTCTACAAAACCGGCATCATAGGTTGGTGCAAATATCGTTGTCGAAGCTTTCGCAGGCAAACGCTAGCGTAGCTCTTTGTAGTAGTTAATTAGACCATTGGTTGAAACGTCGTGGCTGGTAACGGGAGCGTCGCCAGACAATTCCGGCTCAATCGCCTTGGCCAACTGCTTGCCCAGTTCAACACCCATCTGGTCAAAGGAGTTGATCTGCCAGATCACCCCTTGCGTAAAGATCTTGTGCTCGTAGAGCGCGATCAGTGAACCAAGCGTGCGTGGCGTGATTTCACGCACGAGGATCGAATTGGAAGGGCGGTTGCCAGAGAATGTTTTGGCCGGGACAAGCGTTTCGAGTTCCGCACCGGTGATCCCATTCTTGACTAATTCTGTGCGTACTTCTTCGGCAGTTTTGCCCTTCATCAGCGCTTCAGTCTGGGCAAAGAAGTTGGCGAGCAGAATCGGGTGGTGCTTGCCAATGGGGTTGTGACTGCGCGCCGGGGCAATAAAGTCACAGGGAATCAACTTCGTACCCTGATGGATTAACTGATAAAAAGCATGTTGGCCATTCGTCCCCGGTTCGCCCCAGATAACCGGGCCGGTGCTGTAGTCAACCGGTTCGCCCCCTTTGGTGACCGATTTACCATTGCTCTCCATATCGCCCTGTTGAAAATAGGCAGGAAAGCGCGAGAGGTACTCATCGTAGGGCAGAATAGCATATGACTGCGCATCCCAAAAGTTGTTATACCAGATGCCGAGTAAACCCATAATCACTGGTATATTCTCGGCCAACGGGGTCGTACGAAAATACTCATCAACCTCATGTGCCCCAGTCAGCAGCTCTTCAAACTTATCCATGCCCACGGCCAGCGCAATCGACAGACCAATCGCCGACCAGAGCGAATAGCGTCCCCCAACCCAATCCCAGAACTCAAACATATTGGCCGGATCGATGCCAAAGTTGGTAACGCCCTCGGTATTAGTGGAGAGCGCGACAAAATGTTTGGCCACGGCTCCCTCATCCTTTGCACTCTCGAGAAACCAAGAACGAGCCGTATGGGCATTGGTCATCGTCTCTTGGGTTGTGAAGGTTTTAGAGGCAATTAGGAAAAGTGTCGTCGCCGGATCGAGCGTTTTGAGCGTCTCCGCCATGTCGGTACCATCCACATTGGAGACGAAGTGACTGTGTAGATCGGCACGCGTGTATGGCTTGAGCGCCAACGTCACCATCTTCGGCCCCAAATCCGAGCCACCGATGCCAACGTTGACAATATCGGTAATCGCCTTGCCGGTGTAACCGGTCCACTCGCCATTGCGTACTCGCTCACTAAAGCGGCGCATCTTGGCTAACACAGCATTGACAGCCGGCATCACATCCTCGCCATCAACAAGAATGGGGCGATTGCTGCGGTTGCGCAGAGCGATATGCAGTACGGCGCGATCTTCGGTATTGTTGATCTTCTGTCCGCTAAACATGGCAGCAATCCACGCTTCGAGCTTGGCCTGTTGCGCCAGCCCGAGGAGCAGGGTTATTGTCTTTTCGGTAATCCGATTTTTGGCATAATCAAAGAGCAGATCGTGAAACTGAAGGGAGAAACGGGCAAAACGCTGGGGGTCTTGGATGAAGAGATCGCGCATCTGTACATCCGCCATCTCCTGACGGTGTGCCGTCAAGGCGAGCCAGGCGGGTGAAGTGGTAAGTTGCGACATAGAGGAACCTTTCTGTGCTACAAGGACCGATAGGGAATGGATCTACTATAAGCCATTGTAGCACAGAGCACTGTAGAGAGAGTTACTGGAAGAGTGACTGGGTGAGTGGGTGAGTGGGTGAGTGGGTGATCCTGTTGGCGCAATCAAGGAGGAGGCGGCGGCGCTTGCCGAAGCCAGAGCCGCTTCCCTTCGACAAGCTCAGGGTGCGCTCCCTTGTCGAAGTAATCAACAGGATCACTGGGTGACAAGGAGACAAGGAGACAAGGAGACAAGGAGACAAGGAGACAAGGAGACAGGGAGACAGGGACAACTGTATTGTTTCCCTGTCTCCTGATTTACCTATTTACCGATCTACCTGTTTCCCTATTTATACTACTCTTCCTGCGCCCGAATCAACAGCAGAGGGCGATCAGCCTGGTTGAGTACACCGGAGGCGACGCTGCCATAGAAGGCGCGGGCGAGGCCGGAGCGACCGTGGCTGGCCATCGCAACCAGATCTACATTTTTACGCACAGCTTCTTCAATGACACAGGTGACGACAGGGCCATTGTCAACCAGCGTTTCAACGGCAATACCTTTGGCCGTCAGGTCGGATTGAACAGAAGCTAGATAGTTTTTGGCTTCGTCACTGAGCCGTTCAATCTGATGAATATCGTAGTATTGCCCCATATCATAGGGAGCCGCCAACACAACACTGGGCTCGACCACTTGCAGTAGCACCAGCTTGGCTTCAAATTTGAGGGCTAATTCTTCGACGTAGGGCAGAATCCGTTCGGCCCGTTTCGAGCCATCGAGTGGGACAAGAATCGTCTTATACATAATCCGCTCCTTTCACAAGTCAGACAACAATCGTCATTTCTGTTTACAGGATACGCCTGTTTAATTTTTTTGTCGACTAGCGGGAGGTGAGTTCAGCTCCCCATCAAATGGCAAGGCTATAAACTATCCGGGTGGATAGGTGGTGCCTATCCCTCATAACGCAGCGCCTCCGCCGGATAGACTCGCGCGGCCTGATACGCAGGCACAATTGTCGTCAGCAATGCAAAAAGATAAGATCCAAGCAGGAGCAACCCAATCTGTAACCAGGGGACAACAAACTCCGTCGTCGGCGTTAGGTTGGTGAAGAAAGCCTGGATCAGACTTTGGCCAAGCACGATCCCGGTCACCGCCCCGATGAGCAACCCGGTAATGGCGATAAAGCTCGCCTCAAATACAAAGGAGAGCGCGATCATATTCGATTGGTAGCCGATCGCCCGCAACATGCCAACCTGCTGTCGCCGCTCAACCACCGTACGGCTGGTGATCACCCCCAATGCCGCAATCCCTACAAGCAGCCCCAATGCCATAAAGCCCTGAAAGAGTTGCAAAATGCCACGGGTCAGGATCTGGCCTTGGGCAAAGCTCTCGGCCAGGATTACACTGTTGAGACCGTTGCCGACAAAGGCGCGCTCGACCTCCTGTGCCACAGCTCGCACATCGGCACCCGTGGCTACTTTGACATAGAAGCGACTCGGTTCGGGCGCAACGCCTGTCAAAGCGGCCAAGCTGCTTAGGTTCATTTGGAGATCTTCGCCAGCCAACGTCGTGTTATCGGCAAGCACACCGATTACTTGCACACGCCGCGTTGGCGCACCTTCGTCGCTAGTGGCACTTAGCTCGACAAAAAGCTCGGGTAGAGGATCCGTTGACGCTACACCAACGGTAATCCAGAAAGGGCCATAGTTGACCCCACGCCTTGGACGCCGACCTTCCGGTGGCCCATCGAAGAAGCGATTCGGTTCCGCATCGGTTGTCCGCAAGAGATCGGGGGTAATGATCATAACATCGCTGCGCTCACGTAATGCCTTCCAAACCGCGGCATCATCGGCAAAGCCAGGGGCGCGTTGGCGGAAAGAGTAGACCTGCTCCGCTTGTGTCAGATAGCCCACATCCACCGCCGCCACAGTGACAGCCGACCACCAAGCGTCTGTCGGCTCTTTGACAAAGATCTCTTTAGTTTGGATACTGCCCACTCGCGCCACATTCTGCAATTGGGGATAATCACCAGTGGTCGCGCGGTCGACCACGGTAGCAGCGAAATCACGGATTGGGGCAAAGAAGCTGAGCAAGGTGCTGTCGGCACGAATCTCAAAGCCGGCAGTCTCCTGCTCATCCAGTGTGACAATTGTCTGCGTGGCGCGGATCACCACCGACATCACCACCACCGAACTGATGATCATCGCAAACATAAGCATCGCCATGCCGGTACGGAAGCGAGCATTGAGCGAATAGGCAATGGCAGTTTTTAGCACCGGCGTTAACCGCCCCACGCCACCGAGCACCACGCCGACAAACCAGGTCAACGCATCGGCATTAAAGGTGATCGCCAGAATTGCACCCAGGATAATCAGCGGGCCACCAAGCGCCAGCGTGAAGAGCGTTTGATCGGGACTCGGCTGCACGAGCGCAAAGTCGGTGTAGCGGGGCAAGATCGTCGTCCACGGTACGGCCCAAAGCAACAGCAACCCCAACCCAATCACCGTATACGTAACGCGATGGATCCGTTCGTTGCGCAACGGCGTCAGCTCAAGAATTTTGTTGATCAAGAGCATAAGGCCGAGCAACAAGAAAGTTGCGCTTACCAGTAACAGGCCAGGCAATTGCAGCCGCCAGCCCAAGGGTAACAGATAGGCACCGGCAGCAATCAGTAACAGGCTTGCACCCCAGCTTAAAATGCGACTAATCCACGAGCGCCGGGCATCGGCAGATTCTTCGGGCAGATCGCGGATCGCCGAGACAATATTAAGGCGGCTCACCCGCCATGCCGCCAAGGTAACGACAATAAAGGTAAGCAGGACACCCAGACAGTAGCCAATCACAACTGAGGTCGGCGCAGCGCTAAACTGAAAGGTAAAGATTGTGCTTTGGGTACTGCTGATCTGGTTGGTCAGCCGGTTGAAAATATCACCGAGAAAGCCGACCATTGCATAGGTAACCCCAAGCCCTAGCAAAACACCAATCGCGGCAGCCAGCAGATCATAGACCATCCCCTCAACCAGAAACATCTGCACGAGATTGGTCCGCTGCACGCCAATCGCACGTGCCATGCCCATCTCGCTGCGTCGTTCGGTGGCGAGCATAACGAAAATTAGAAAGATCAGCAGAATGCCCGCCAGGATCGAGAAGAAGCCAAAGAGCGAGAAGATCGAGGTAAAGATGCTGCCACCGACGGTGCCAACCGCCAATAGGGTCTGCTTGCTAAGGGGGTCGATCAGATCAAAGGTATTGAGATCACCCAACGCCGCCGTTAAGTCAGCTTGATCACTATCTGGAATGCGCAGATCGAGCAGCAAAGCACGGAAGGTGGTGTTGCCGATAATTTCGCGCAGGCGGGTGCTGATGCCATCGGCGTCGAGTTCTGTCGGTAGATCGCGCGCTGCTTCCACCATGCCACCGACTGGCGTCACGCTCTGAATCAGATCGGAGAGAAACTGTGGCCCTTCAAACCCTTCATCAAGATCATTGACAAAACTGTTGGCCTCGCGGATGACTTCTGTGCGCACCGCCGGACGACGCAACACCGCCACCACTTGCTCTAGCGCCGTTTCGTCCATCGCCAAGACGCGCAGACGGTTGCTCACCTCGTCCGTATATTGCAGACCACCAAGATCATCCCCTAGATTGGAGACGAGGACATTGTTCACTTTGCCCTGCATAAAGAGCAGTTGTTGTGCTTCATCCAGCCGCAACATGACAACGGGGAAGAGCGCGCCCAATGGACCAGCTTCTTCGACAATCGCGCGCACGCGGAAGGGCACCGGGATAGGGCCGATGTAAACATCGAGCACATCACCCACATGTGCATCGAGTTGTTCAGCCCCCAACCGGTTGAGGTAAACATCACCCTGGCGCAGCTGTAGCCCAAATTGGGCAAGCACCCGATCGATCTCGGTGCTCAAGGTATTGAGATTGAGTGCCGCCAGAATATCCTGGCCGAGCGCTGCGGTCGAGGTGATGCCCAACGTGTTGCTGAGCGTGCTACTGACCGTGCCGCTCAATGCACCAGTCAGCCCCAGGCTCTCGAGCGAAACTGTCGTCGTGGTGATCCCCACTTCACGGAGATCACTTTCCAGCGTTGTCGTATTGACGCCAAAAGCTTCCAAACTGAGTTCGGTAAGCCCTTGCTCGCGCAGCGGCGTTGTGTCAAGCCCCAATTGATCAATTGTATCGAGCGGAATGCGAATATCAGCCAGATCAACGGCGGTGCCATTGATGCCCAGATCGCCGGCACCGGTCAGTGCGGCACCAACGGCCGCCGTTGCCACTGCCACATCAGAGAGTTGCAGGTTAATACCGGCGCGCTGCGCCAGGTCGCCGGCCACGCCAAAGAGGTTGGAGGCCTGGCCAAAGATATTCCCCACCCCTGGTTGCAGTGTCTCCATCTCGACGGCTTTGCCTTCGACCGTGGTCAAGCCAAAGCTCTGATCATAGTCATTATCCACCGCAAAGATAAAGCCTAGCGGTTCGCCCTGACCTGTGGTGTTGTTACGAATAATCGTCGGAAAGAGGATCGAGGCGGCCACGCGGTCAATCAGCGGATCAGCAGCGGCTTCGTCGCGCAGTTGGGCGTAACGCTCCTCGGTAATGCCCGGTAAACCACCATCCAAAACGGTCAGCGCCGTCGTGAGGCCGCCGGCGGTCAGGTTATCAAACTGTTGCTGATTTTGACTGACAACCGCAGCCTCAGCAGTTGTATCATCAGCTGTTGTCGCGCTCGCATCTGGCCCTTGTTGATCACCCAGGCTGATAAAGAGCGAGAGCAAGGGCGGAGCCAAAATTTCATCGATCTCCCCATAGGCAGCCACCGCTTGCTGGCGCAACGAAGAGGAGAGCGTATCGCCGGTGCTAAAGGCGCTAATAATAATAATCGTGCTTAGCGCCAGCCCGATCACAATCAGGATCGACTGCGAGGGTCGCCGCGGGATATTGCGCAGACCCAGTTTGACCAGCACCGGGTTGCGCCAATAGAGCAGCACAAGATAGAGAATAATTAACCCCACGGCAACGGCAAAGAAGATGGCGGCGTTTGTGCTGATAGTATTGAAGATGGTCATGCGCGCACCTCATCGCTCGTTGGCTGGCCCACATCACCAGGTACCCAAACAGCTGTAGCTTCGTCTTCTACACCGACAGCGGTTGGCGCCGGGGGTGCAAAGGCACTGGATGGCAAGGATGCTTGTGCAGCCACCTCCGCCAGGCGTTGATCCTGTAGCTCTTGTTCACTAAGCACCAAGCCATCTTGCATCGAGACGATGCGATCACAGGCCGCGCCAATGGCCGGATCATGGGTGACGATGACAAAGGTCTGCTTCAGGTCACGGTTGAGCTGTTGCATCAGCGCCAACACATCACCGGCGGTCTTGGTATCGAGATTTCCTGTCGGCTCATCGCCCCAGACGATCGCCGGATTGTTGACAAGAGCCCGGGCAACCGTTACACGCTGACGTTGTCCGCCGGATAATTCGGCGGGGCGATGGTGGCTGCGGTCGGAAAGACCCACTTGGTCGAGTGCAGCCAGGGCTCGACGGCGCGCCTCGGCTGGACGTACGCCGCTGACTAACAGCGGCAATTCCACATTTTCAACGGCGGTGATCACCGGCAACAGGTTAAAGGTTTGGAAGATAAAGCCCATGTGCTGTGCGCGATAGGTGGTGCGGGTACGATCATTCATCGATCGCAGGTTGGTCCCATCAATAAAGACTTCACCACTATCGAAATCATCTATCCCCGATAGGCAGTTGAGCAATGTCGTCTTACCACACCCAGACGGCCCCATAATCGCGACCATTTCACCGGGAAAGACCGCAACATCGACACCACGCAGCGCATGCACCTGGATCTTGCCGGTCTGAAAGGTTTTGTGCACCTGTTTTGCCAGAATAATTGGGTCAGTCATGGTCTCTTTTGTCCTCTCTTGTGCGGCATTTTTCTGACAGTGCCGCGGGCATTCGATACTCGCTTCGTTTTGTAACAGTTACTCGTATACAGTATAACATTGACTACTCTTCTCGCATCTATAGGATAGGCGCAGGTCGCCGGTTGCGTAGGAAGCTTTTGCCGCGCCCCTTCGAGGCCTGCAAGCAGATCTCCGATAGTGCAAAAATCCCACTCTATAGAGATTAGATTACTCGTAGAAGAGTACCAACACAAGCTGGTTGTAGCCAACGGTAGGCAATGGGCGATAAGCTGGGCAAGTAGCACCCTAATAACCTGACAGAATCTAACCACCAGGAAATAGTACGTGCCAAAACAACAAACGTTGCGGGGTCAATCGCCCAATAGAAGAAGCCCGGCACAAGTGCCGGGCTTCCCCCAGGGAAACAGAGAAAGGAGAATCTGGTGAATGAAAGATTGGGTGGGGGAGAACAATACGTCAAATGTTGTACATCAAATGGCGTATTTCATAGACGATTTGAACTATATCATAACAGAAGTGTTTTGTAAACTTACAAATCACTTACAAATCTCACTTTTTCCCACAGAGGTTTTGGCTTTGCAGCACAACAGGGGAGGAATCGCTATCCAATCAATGCGAAATCAGGGCTACCGTAAGCGGAGGCATCGACCCATTCGATCACCATCTCACCGCGGAACATTATTAAACGATCAAACGTCTACATGGCTGTTGCGAAGTACAGCGCTTAAATTTTCAGGAAAACAAAAGACCCGGCCATATAGCCGGGTCTTCTGCCTCTCTAGCGGTCAGACTAGAGAGAACAACCAAAGGAGAAATCACCATGCGCAACCTACCGTCTGCGTTGCTCAGTATAGCAGAAAGGCTGTTACAAAAAGCTGTCAATCGTCTGTCAGCGCCATCAAGTTATTAGTATAGTAACTCCCAAAAATCATCTATAGTTTTTACTTATAGACTAATCAGTTAAAAGCCATACATAACAAGGGTACTTTTACACGAGAGAAGCTCTATGGCTTTTAAGGATTTTATCTAGTAGATGCTGTCGAGACAAAAGTTGTGTCAGGTTGATATCGAATCAATCGCGTGACAATTCGGCAGAAGCTTCGTCATCATGGTATAGTATAACAGTAGTTTACGTCTAGACAATGATGCTTACCTATAAAGACAGATGACGTAAAGTGTAAAATTTTGAATCGAAAGGAAATCGTATCGATATGATGCATCGTCTCCCTGTGTTCATCGCTCGATATTGGATCGCTGTCGCCGTTCTCCTCTTTGCGCTCCTCTCTGCCTATACAAGCAATCCAATTTACGGGCAAGCAGAGCCAACTCCCGATATTAATACAGTTCCACCGCTAGAACTGCTCCAAACACCAACCAATACACCTTTCCCCACTCCCACACCGATTGTTGAGGAGGAACAACCCGGGGATACTGCATTGGATCCCACCGCCACACCGTTTTTCAACGAGCCGACCGCCACACCGCAGACAAACAACGATAACAGTAGTGGCGGATCTGGCGGCAATAGTGGTGGTAGCAACTCCGGCAACACGAGCAACCCAACAGAGGCTGCACCAACTACTGGCGATAGCCGCCTGGCCAATGGACTCACGGGAATCGTGAACCCAGTCACGCTGAATGTGCGCAAAGGCCCTAGCGAGGCAGATGCCATCATTGATACACTGTTCCGCAATGAGCAGGTCACCATTCTCGCCCGTGATAGCGCCAATACCTGGTGGTATATCTGTTGTGGCACCGGATCCGGTCGGGAAGGATGGGTCAGTGCGGAGCTGATCACGCCTAACTTTGATCGCAACGAAGCAGAAAATTTGCTGCCTGTCACTGCCACTACGCGGGCACAGATGGCCACTGGCGGTGACGCCAATACGGCCGCCGTCGTGTTGGAAATGCGCCCCAGTCCGGCTTTTGTTTGGCAAGGGCAAACCGTGCAACTACAGTTCGTTGTCCGCAACACGAGCGATCAGCCCCTAACGAACGTCCGCCTACGCAATGATCTGCCACCGACGCTGGCTTATCTGAATGCTGAGGTCGGGCAACAGGGAACCATTCAAGAGAGCGGTCAAGCCAAAGATGGCCTGATCTATACCATTCTCTGGCCAGCATTGGCAGCAAACGAGTCACTCACAGCAACCGTCACGTTGCAGCTAGAGGATGACATCCCCAATGGTGCACTCGTCGATAATTTGGCGGCTGTTGATACGGCCGAAGGGGTAAATGCACTCGCCGGAATCACCCTAGCCATGCCACCGCTGCGGCTGCCACAATTCCGGTAAACCATCAACGCAACCATCTGAATAGATCGTATACCGTTGCGCACGAAACGAACAGACTGTAGCCATTGACGCGATAAACCACTGACTACATCCTTCGCTTTGCGTGTAACGGTATCTCTTTTTCCCGTTTCTCCACAAGTTCGCTCAGCGGATAAAGTTATAAAACGCCAGCATTACCCGTCGGGAAAAGCAGCGGTTTTCACAACTTTCTTCAATGGGCAGAAAGGTTTCTCTTATGGCACAACGAGCGCAACCAACCGCAGCACAAAGAGCTGCCACGATAGATCGCAGAGGGCATACACTAATTTCCCTGCTTGCCGGCTTACTCATACTCTTGCTGCTTGGGGGTTGCCAATCCACAGCTACCCCTGCCGATACAGCAAGCATCACCCTTCCGACAGAAGAACCCACGGCAACTGCATCGACCCCGGACACCAACACAGAGCGTGCGGCGAACAGTGGCGATAGCGCGCCGACAACCGTCAGCACCGACACCGTCGATGCCGATGCAACAATGCCACCAGTGCGCCTTGCCATTCCATCGATTGACTTTGCGACAGAAGTCGTGCCAATGGCCTGGCGCGTCACCGAGGTGGACGGCGAGCGCCAAGCCGTGTGGGAAGTGCCAGAAGCGAGCGCAGGCTGGCACATTAACTCGGCCACCGTTGGCGCAGCGGGCAATATGCTCATCTCTGGCCATCATCGCGAGGGTGCCGCGGTCTTTGCACCATTGGCAAGGGGCGAGGTTGTCATTGATGACCAAATCTATGTGACCGACAGCGCCGGACGGACCTTTATCTATCAGGTATCGGAAATTGCCGACCCGATCCCCGTGAACGGCGCGTCAAGCGCCGAAGTCGACCGGTTGAACGCCTATCAAGCCCCGTCAACCACAGCCAAGTTGACCCTATTGACCGGTTGGCCAGATTTTTCGGACACCCACTACTTAATCATTGTTGCCGACCTCGTCGGAGAATTGGAGTAAGAAACGCCAATGGTTGTCTTCCCCCGAACGACCACAACGCCAAGCACGCTTCCGTCAGCCGCTACCCCCGATGACGCCTTACGAGCAGCATCGTTGCGCCCTACAGGGGGCGGTCAAGCACGGAAGCGGACTGCCCATCAACGCAACTGGCTTCGACAGGGCAGCAGCAGTGTTGCCTTCGCGCTGCTAACTGTGTTGACCATTGCCACAGCGACCTTCGCCCAAAGTTGTCCGCTCTATCCTTCGCCCCATCAACGGGTGGGCTTCAATGTGACCACGGAAGGAGGCGTGACGATCAACAACTATGATGCTCCCCAATTGGGTGCCGGCTGGTACCACGACTATACCAGCCGCCAAACAACCTATCAGCCTGGTGGCATTCAGTACCATCAAATGGTACGAGGATCAATTAATCGAACAAAGCTGCCTCAATCGCTGGGCCCGAAAATCCTTAATAATCCCGGCGCACTCTGGATCCTCGGCAATGAGCCGGATCGCTATGGCCAGGATGGGTTAACGGCAGCGCAATATGCCTCTTTTTATCATGACCTTTACGCCTATATACGCGCCACCGACCCGACCAGCCGCATCGCCATTGGCGGAATTGTCCAGCCGACACCGATCCGCCTGCGCTATCTGGAGATGATCCTGGCCAGCTATCAACAGCAATATGGCACACCCATGCCCGTTGAGATCTGGGACATCCACAACTTTATTCTCCCCGAAAATTGCTATTGGGGTGCCAGCATTCCCCCAGGTCTCGATGCCTATCTATCCGAAGCCGTCGCTTGTCCCGCCACATTGGACGATCACGGTGATATCACAATTTTTGAAAATCAGATCCGCATCTTCCGTCAATGGATGAACGACCATGGCTTCCGCAACACCCCGCTGATTATCTCCGAATATGGGATCTTGCTCTCTAAATATCACGGCTATGACTATACGCGAGTGCGCGATTATATGCGCAGCAGCTTCGACTATATGCTCAACACCACCGATACACAGATCGGCTATCCAGCCGATGGTAACCGACTCGTGCAAGAATTTGCCTGGTTTAGCCTCAACTATTGGGAGCTCGATCTCAACACCAATAGAGGGCTCAACGGCAATCTCTTGGACCACGATAGTGGGCAGATCACCCCACTCGGTCGCGACTTTGCCGCCTACACCAATGGGGTGACCGTGCACACGATTGACCTGGCAATCCGTGCGCTCCAGCTTTCGGCATCCACAGTCGATGTCAATACCCCCGTCACCATCAATACAACTTTTGTCAACCAGGGAGGCATTGCCGCCGAAAATGTCACCGCCCAAGTTTGGGACGGAAACCCCAATAGTGGTGGTATATTGATCGGCAGCTCAGCAGTGGAAGCCCAGGTGAGCACTGATTGTCACACGCCTTACCGGGTCAGCTATCAATGGCAACCGACCGTACCAGGGGTGCATACCATCTACGTCAAGCTTCTGGCGAGCAACCTGGATCGCGACGTGAACCTCAACAATAACTATGCCACGTTGGCCATAACCGTTGCCAGTGACGGCCCAACGGCTACACCAACAGCAACAAGTACCCCTGGGGGTCCAACCGCCACGCCCACCCTGATCCCGACTGCGCCCACAGCTACGCCAACAGCCGTACCGACAGCCACGCCCACCCTCATACCGACAACCACGCCAAACAGCGAAGCGACTCTGCTCCTCGATCCACGCGAGGCGGGCACGTTGACCATCATCACGGCGGATGGTGCACAGATCCATCTATCGATTCCCGCCGGTGCGGTTGACCAACCGACCACCCTTGTTCTACGGCCAGTTACCACCTTGCCGGGGAGCGCGCGGAACTTAGCTTTCACCGGCCGAGCATTTCAGCTCGAAGCGTATCAAAACGGCAGCCCAGCACCCTCGATCCATTTTGCCACCCCGATCATCATGGTCGTCAATTATCTCGATAGTGATCTGGAGCAATTAGATGAAAATGCCCTGATGCTCTACACCTTTAATGAGACAACCACCGACTGGGGAAGCCAGACAATTACGCCAATCAACCACGACCTGCCCACCAACCAACTCGTGGCACGTTACAACGATAGCGGTCAGACTTTAGGGGGGACACGCACCTTTGCACTCTTTGCACCAGCAATGCCAACGGTAATTCCGACGACAACCGAGCCGCCGCCGCCCACCGCCACGCCACCAATTTCGCAGCTCAATGAGCAGATCTACTTGCCACTGATCAACAACAATCATTGATGCGGAATAAGTACATCGTTGAGGCACGGTATACCGTGTCTCATGTGTATCAAGCTAAGCATTTCAGGAACACTACAGCGGATTTTGGTAGTACGGATTTGTGATTCCGTCGATTAAATTGCAGTTTCTTTACAAACTTGTCGATTCAAGCGGCGTTTTCCCTAAGGTTCAGGGCGCGCGGCGGAAAATCAGATGCTTCCTTCATCCGTTGTAGTGTTGGTTACCGCCCTTATCCCTTCCCTTGATACCAGTGGGACACGGTATACCGTGCCTCTATGATGTAGTTGTCAACAGCGCCATCTTCAGCTTTCTTCAAAGATTTCTACACGAATCCCATTCTCTCTTCCCCTATCAAACGGCGGACCAACCATCCACATCCCTTCTCATAGCAAATCGCTTCCGCCCCACGACTATAAGGATTGGGTTCTCTTCTCTTTGAATTTCCACAAAATAACAGTTATAAAATTGTCAGCAAATCGATATTGTATTTCGGTTGCCAGCTCATTACAATGCAGCTAATTGTAGACAATCTAGCACTTTAGGTATATCGACCCACGCTTATGCGTAACCTCAATCCACATCTGCGTTTTTTGGCTGTAACGCTTCTCTTTCTAGCAGAGCTGATGCTCGCCATCAATCTGATTCAGCTGTTGCGCGCCTATGCCCCAGGGGAAGGGAGTGCGCTGCAAAGTGCACTCGCGGTCGCACGCATCCAAACGGCGATCCCAGTGCATAATCAGCAGCAGGAACCGGCGACTACACTGCTTAGCAGTACCAATCCCAATCGGCCAACGGTACAAATTTTATTGACAGCCATCCCCCTGCCTTTGACCACTGCCACAGCCAATCGCAGCGCGGCGACACCATCTATGTCAACTGCCACCACGTTGGTGACACCTTTGCACGCTCCGTCCTTTACGCCAGCGCCAACCGCGTCCACTACGCCGCTGCCCCCTGTCGTCGTTGTGACCAACAGCCCTACGCCGCCCCCACTCCAGGTGACGGCAGCTGTGCACGATACGGCGACGCCACGCCCGCAACTCAAAGCAACCACAGCCGCTCTGCGCTCGCCGACCAGCACCGAACACCCTCTCACTACACGAATTTTAACCCGGCCGGCGGCGACCGTCACACCCGTTCCTTCGTCAACCGCCACAGCGTTCTATATCACCCCAACCGCTGCTGCCCCCGACCTCTTCGGTGCCGCCACCCTGGTTGCCCAAATCACAGCCGACGCCACCACCACCGGAACTGCCACGCCCCTTCCTGCCAACTGGCGCGTCTACACCGTGCGCATCCTGCCCTATGAACCGACGCCAGCCAATGGCGCAACCGCAACCCTGGTCGCATTAGAAGCGACCGCGCGCGCGATCACCACAGGTGAGCCACCCGTTGGCCTGCTCCTGTGGACGGCAACACCCCGACCGACCAATCCGCCACCGCCCACACTCACGCCCACGGTGACGCCGCCGCCCACAGCCACAGCGACCGACACAGCGACCCCCTTTGTGGTCACTGCCACCTTTACACCGGAAAGCGTACTGGCCGCGGCGACCCTAGCCGCGCAAGCAACGCGTCAAGCAACCACCATCGGCACGGCAACGCCCTTGCCGGCAAATGCCCTACTTGCCACCCCTACGCCCCGCCCGATTATCGTCACCAGCACGCCAACCGCGGCCAACCAAGCCACGGCCACCGCCATGGCCATTGAAGCGACCGCCATCGCCTACACAACGGGTACACCCGCTACGGCACGGTTTATCACCGCCACGCCAACGGAGATTCACGCAGCACCGGCTCGACCCCTTGCCACGCCAACGCCCCTACTCTTCGCCCTCAGCGCGCTGACAGCGACCCCCACACCCAATGCCACAGCCGGTTTTCCCACCGAATTGTTGGGGAAGATTCTCTTCTTGGGTGACATGGATGGCCGCGGTGCTCCCGAGACTTATGCGATGGATGGCGATGGCAGCAACGTTGTGCGGCTAAGCAGCCAGGAGTTCTACCGCCGCGCTGTCGAGCGCGACAGCTTTTCCGCCGATCGGCGCTTCCATGCCTTTGTCAAACGCGAGGAAGCGGGCACACGCGAGCGGCAGATCTATGCCTACGATGCCTTCTACGGCTCCGAACGACAACTCACCAACATGAAGAGCGGCAGCACCTCGTGGGATCCGGTCTGGTCACCCAGCGCCGAAGTGATCGCTTTTGTCACCAACCAGACCGACAGCGATGAGATCTGGCTCGTCGCGCGCGAGAGTCGCCAGGTAACCCAGCTGACCTTCAACGATGGGCCTTGGGACAAACACCCCAGCTGGTCGCCCGACGGCAGCCAGATCGTCTACATGTCGAGCCGCACCGGCCAGCGCACGCTCTGGATCATGGCCAGCGATGGCACCAACCAACGCCAACTGACCACGCTCGGTTTTGAGGTGTGGGATCCGGTTTGGGTGAAGTATGGGGATCAGTAGGAGACTGATGTAAGTCCGATGTAAACTAAGTTTGTAACTTTTGACGTAGAACTTCGTCTATCTAGGAGGGAGATAACGTAACAATCCGATCTATGCATTGGGACAAAGTACTAAATATCATAGCTTGCAACAATGTAAGTAAAATTTTCAGCATTTTGACGTATACTCTTAACGTATAATCTTAATCGCAATCTTAATCGCAATCTTAATCGATACACACCCTCGTATTCGCAACAGCAGGTAAGCAAGCGTAAACACTGCTCCATATCAGCCTGGTGGTGAAAGTTAGCTTCTATATTGACCGGAGTTATTGATGAGCATACTCAGACTGGCAATAATAAGGCGATATTGGTTGTCTCTCGTTGTCAGCCTGTTTTGTCTCTTAGTCTTGACGGTTGATGATCAAGAGCGGGTGTTGGCCCAATTGCCCACACCCGATGTCAATACCGTTCCAGATCTACAGGATCTTTACACACGCACACCGACACCAACTGCTGTGCCAGTCGTCATTGTTACAGCAACTCCTGCATCACCAGCCACGGGGTCAACAAACGGACAGACAGATGGACCGACTACTGGGTCCACAGATGGGTCCACAGATGGGTCGACAGCAGGAAATGCCGGGGAAGAGCCACCTACGACGAAGGCAACGTCAGATCCGGCAACGACAACCAATGGCGAGATACCCGCGATAAGTGCTTCGTCGATAGAAGGAGCCGCTGCTAGTCCAACGACGCGTGCGGGGACTGTTAATATAGAATCACTCAATGTGCGCGAGGCACCGAATACAACGAGCAAAGTCATCGATCTGTTGGTGCGCAACACCCGGGTGACGCTGCTGCAACAGGATGCAACTTTGCGCTGGTGGTATATCTGCTGTGGCAGCACAAACAAGTTGCAAGGGTGGGTTAGTGCCCAATATCTGACAATTGATGCGGTTGCGCCGGGCGGCTTGCCCGATCAACTTTCGGGAGCAGGCGCGCAACTAGCGCTACAGATCCAGCTACTCCCAAAGCAACGGTTTGTCTGGCAAGGTCAACCGTTAACCGTACAAGTTGTTCTCGCCAATCCAAAACCGATACCGATCCGTCAGGTAACGATAAGAGCGGATTTGCCACCGGAAATACACTTTGTCGACGCCACAACGAGCCTGGCAGGTAGCCAACAGGTGGATAATCAATCCACAGAACATACTGTTGTAGTGCTATCCTGGCCAGAAATCGCTGCCAAAACGCAAGTAGTAGCGACGTTGAATTTACAAATTGCAACCACGGTCGCGAACGGCTCCTTTATCGATCTCATTGCAGCTGTCGACGCCACAGGTGAGGCGACAACCGTTACAGGCATCAGTGTGATCATGCCACCGAACCGGCTGCCCACGTTTCCATAAAGGGCAGTAAGATAAGAGAATTATGAGCGAACACAATTCCATTTCCCTATGGCTTGCCATTGCCGTTATCATTGTCGGTCTTGGATCATTGTTGCTACTTGGCATCGACACCGGCACCTCACTTGCCGTAGTAGCGCCACCGATAGAGCGCGTTGCCGGCAATAACAGCGCGCCAGCAACCGTAGCGCCGAGTAGCTTCCAACTGACGGCAACCGCCTTTGAATCAACGCGGGAAGCGGCACAGGCCACAATTATTCCCCCCACCCCCACACCATCTGCCACCCCACTGCCGCCGGTTGTTTTGCCCAATGCACCCGAACCGGAAAATGGCGAGGTCTATTTGCTGCGTTCCCAAAGCCCAGATAAGGTAGGCTGGGCGCGCGCAGGCGATGACAAGCCAAATCACTTTGGTGACTATAATATCTATGCCGGTGTCTTTGACAATCAAGCACACGTGGGGGCCATGCAATTTGATCTGTCGACCATTCCCCCCGGCTCACCAATCCTGTACGCCGATCTAACGCTGATTGGGCTCGATGATCAGTGGCTGGCCGAAGGGGGTAACTGGCAAGCAGAGCTATTGGCCGGCTGGATGGATCGCGATTGGAGTAAAAAGAATTTTCACTGGCTGGCGCGCGCCGATAGTGGTACGAATTGGCTTGAAAATAGCGCGACCAGCGCCACCGTTGGCATTGGGCAGAGCAATACCTTCTTGCTCGATGCGACAGGCTTGAGTCAGTTGCAAGCCCGCCTGTACAGCGGGACTGTCTCCTTCCGCATTGTTGGCCCAACCAGTGGAGAGAACAACCTCTTCTCGTGGGATAGCGGCTTTGGTGCCCTTACCCGAGGCTACCCCCCCATCTTGCGCATTATTACCAATGGCCCCGCCCCTGCCGATCCACCACCGTCGCCAACGCCAGATTATGTGGTTGTTACGCTGACGCCGACCGACGAAGCGGTCCTGGTCGCGCTCGCCAATCAAAAGCTGGCGACCAGCGCGGCCGTGCCGATTTCCAACGATCTATCACTTGGAACACCGGAGCCAACCGCAACACCAACGGCCTTCCCGCCCAATTGGGTGACCCCCGTCATAGTTACCAACACACCAGTGCCCGAGAATGGTGCTACCGCCGTCTGGCAAGCGGAGGTAGCAACGGCAGCAGCGGTGGTCAAAGGGACGGCCACGGCCACACCGCCCAATGTATGGACCGCAACCGCGACCCCGCTGCCGCCACCGGCAACGCCGACACCACTGATCGTGCCCGTCGAATTTTTGACGCCAACGTCGACTGCCTCAGTGACACCGGAAGTGCTACCGTCGATCCTAGGGGGTAGAATTCTCTTCTATTCGGATCGCAACGGCAAAAACGACTTGATGATCATGAATCCCGACGGCAGCAATGTGGCCCTGTGGACAGGCGGGGCACCAGATTGGATCTATGCCAAGGCCATGGAAGCGGAGAGTTATACCCGCGATGGCAGTCGACGGGTGATCGTTACGAGTGAACAGATCAAAAATTCACAGGTCTGGTCGCTCGACCTCGCCACTGGGCAGCGGAAACAACTGACCCACTTCAACGAAATCTCCTATGATCCGGTCTGGTCACCAAAGGGCGATCCCATTGCCTTTGTTTCGGCCGAATCGGGCAATGATGAGATCTATCTGATCAATGCCGATGGCAGCGACCTGCGGCAGTTGACGACCAATGAATGGCAATGGGATAAACATCCAAGCTGGTCCTCCGATGGCACGCAACTTGTCTTTTGGTCCAATCGGGAGACGCAGCGCAAACAAATTTGGGTGATGAATGCCGACGGCGCGAATCCCCACAACATTAGCAACAATCCATACAATGATTGGGATCCGGTCTGGGTGAAATAAATGGAACTACTGCAATATTGGAAAATTGTCCGCAAATGGTGGTGGATGATCGCGCTCAGCACACTGCTCTTTGGCGTGGCCGGGATCTTTTATTCCCAACGTCAGGTGCCGATCTATACCACTACGACAACGATGGTGATCAACCCCGCCGCGCCCAGTGCGCTCTTGCCCTATACCGATAATTATTCGGTACAGTCGCTGGCCAACACCTATACCGAGTTTATGCGGACGAATTCCTTTGCCGAACTCGTTGCAGGGCAGCTTAACGGAGCCGTTGGGCCAGGGACCATTTTGAATGCCCTCTCCCTCCGCTATGTCGAAGGCACCCAAATCTTTCGGATCACGGCGACCCACACCGACCCGGCCATCGCACAACTGATTGCGAACACCGTGGCCGATACGCTGATTGCCGAAAACCTGGCCCGGCAGCGCACCCAACAACAGCAGACCTTGAATCAAGCCAACGGTCAAGCACAGAACGAGCTCAACCGGCTGACCGAATTGCAATCGGTTCTGGAACAGGAAGCGCAGTATTACAGCGACCGGATGACTTCGCTCGAAAGCGAGATTGCAACCCTCAGTGCCGGCCCGCGTTCGGACGAGCGCGACCAGCATGTGCTAGACCTGCGCGATGAACTGATCAGCTCGCGCTCAGCTCGGATCGACGTGCTAGGTAGCCTGGCCCAGACGCAGACAACGCTCGCCACCTATGCCAATACCAACGCGACCCCGATCGACACCGCCGTTGTCATCGATCGGGCGCAACTGCCAACCGTGCCCCAACCAGGCCAGGGAATGCAATTTATTATCCTGGGTTTTCTGGGCGGCTTGATGGCGGGGGGTGGCCTGGCCTGGCTACTCGAATATATCAACTACACCGTACGCACCCCCGAAGAGTTGGACACCCACTATGGCATTCCAACGCAAGGGGCGATCGGTCTATCGGCAGCCTTCAGCCAACGCAGCCAAGGCACCGACTCGTTGATTACACTCCACGATCCACGCTCGCCAATCTCAGAGGCCTTTCGCGCGCTGCGCACCTCCGTGCGCATGGCGAATGCGATTAAGCCAATCCGCCGGCTCTTGTTTACCAGCGCCGGCCCTAGCGAAGGCAAAACCTTTATCGCCACCAATCTGGCCATTAGCCTGGCGCAAGAGGGCAAACGGGTGATCCTGGTCGATGCCGATCTGCGCCGCCCACAGATCCACAAAGCCTTTGGGCTGCCCAATGAACCTGGCTTGACCAACTGGGCCGTGGATCATTCGGTCAAATTCGAAGAGGTGGTGCGGCCAACCATTGTGCCCAACCTCTCTGTACTCACCTGTGGAATTATTCCCCCCAATCCCGCGGAGTTGCTCGGCTCCGAGCGGATGAGCGAATTGATCAAAGCGATGGACGAACACGCCGACATCGTGCTCTATGATAGCCCCCCCGCGGCCACGGTGACCGACGCCGTGATTCTGGCTACACAGATGGATGGTGTGCTACAAGTTGTGCGCGCCGGCAGCACCCGGATCGACTTAGTGCAACGGTGTAAAACGCTGCTGGAGCGCATCAATGTTCATATTTTGGGGCCAGTGCTCAATGGCGTGCAGAGCTCCGATCTCGGTTACTACGCGAACTACTACTACTACGGAAGCTATTATCAGTCGGAGACGCCCAAAGCCGCCCCCCCGCAACAGAGCAAGCGCAAGGAAACGAGTGGTTGGTTTGGCCGGGGTAAGAAAAAACGGCGCACGGCTAAGGATCCCTGGGCAATCTCCACCAACGACGTCGCCACCAATGGCGCAGTCGCCAAACCAAACGCTGCATCACAGTGGACCATCATGGCAGATGAACAAGACGAGGCTCCCGCCAAGGCAGGGAATCCCTTGCAACGGCGCCAAAATCACAATCAAAACCAAAATCACACTGGCAAACAGAGCACAGGGTTTTACGAAATATAAGGAAGAGACAAAAAGCAAAACCGATCCACGAAGTTACACGAAGACACACGAAGGATTTTTTACTATAGAGGGTCAGATAATCTTTTGTAGGGTCTATGCGTACCAAGATAAGGCAATTGCTCGTGCCTACGCTCCGGCGTAGGTACGGAGTTTGACGCTCCAGCGTCGAGCAGTAGCAGAGGTGAAGGCAGATGTACAGCAGTAGCCCTTCACTCGATGCCCCAGCGTCTCGGGAGCCATTCCACGCTGGAGCGTGGAACGAGTGCCAACTTTTTCTGCATATCTATCGTTCCTAATGGTGAGAATAGGCCGAGCATGGCGTCATTCCTCAGAGTGACTTTTTGCTCGGAAGAGTCTTCACGGTACCCACTGATTTATTCGCTCATCAGCCAAACGCTCATCAGCCAAAAGTGTGAAAATACAATAATTTTTCTGTAGCAAAAACTATCGGTTTTCACACTTTTCACAGAAGAGCCGATTTAGTTGCGCCACCCCGTATGACGGCATTGACCTGTTATCAACAGAGGACCGAATTAGACAAACATGGACGTGACACCTGATTATGCCCCTGAGTACCCGGTGGCCCCTGAGCATACAGTAGCTTCTGCGTATACAGTAGCCCCCGGGTCGCTAGAATTCGCGCTGAGCGTAACGATGGCCTGGTCGGTCCTGGATCTGCTCGAGCCACTGTTGCTGGTGGTGGCCGGTGCGGTGGTCTTTCAAAGCGAAGAGTACCCGCCCCAACAGATGCTCTTTGTTCTGGGGTTGCTGATCGTTCCCTATCTGTTGCGCTGGATCTTCTATGGGGCACCTTCCGCCGGCACGCTGGCCGACCTACCCTTGGCGATCCTCTTCCTGGTGATCACCCCAGTGACGATCTGGGTGACACCTTATTTTTGGGAGCTAACCTGGCCCGAGTTGTTGCGGATGCTCTGGGGGGGGGCGGTCTTTTTGGGCGTTATCAACTGGGCGCTGCCCAAGTCGGGCAGGGTACTCGCCAGCGTCAACATCTTGCGTCGGGGTCGTCTCTCCCCCCGTCTGGCGCTGCTCACCGCAGCCTACCTGCTGTTGGGCGTTGCACTGGCAGCCTTAGGACTCTTGAATATGGCAGTCGTCAACAAGATCCCGCTGGTTAACACGTTGGCCGCCAGCCTCTTGCACCTCGATCTAAGCTCACTGACAGGAACAATCGCGGGCACGATGGGAAACACTGGGGCAGGGACTGGGGTGGGCACGGAAGCCTTTAACCCCAACCGCGTGGCAGCAGTGCTCATTCTAGTGGCACCGTTCCCCCTCGCCTGGCTGCTGGCCTGGCATGCCACCCTTCACCCCGCCGAAACACTGCCGCGTAACCCGTGGCAGCGCTTTGGCCAAGATCTGCTGGGTCTGGTGGGTCGCTTAGGTGCCAAAGTGGCTTGGCTGATTCTCTGGCTCTTCTTCAACGGCGCGCTCCTATTAACCCAATCACGCACCGCTTTGCTCGCAACCGCCGTGGCAACTCTCGTGGTTTGCCTGCTTACGTTGCGCCAACCGGAAGGGGGTTTGCGTCTACTGGGCGGGCTACTCTTCTTTGGGCTGCTGATCGGCATGGCCTACTTTCTGTTACAGATTGAATTTGGCACGATCTTGCGCCAATCGGCGGCCTCTTTTGACAGCACAACCACACGCATGGTCGATACCCAAAGCCTGAGCGGCCGCGTGTTGATCTGGCAACGGGCCCTCTATGGCATCGCCGACCATCCCCTCACCGGCTATGGACTGGGCACCTTTGGCGAAATCGCCAAGCACCCTTATCCGTTGGCCGGCTTTGTGCCAGGTGCGATCAACCATGCCCACAATCTCTTTTTGCAGACGGCGCTCGATCTGGGGCTGCCGGGGCTGATTACCTTTGCCACGATTGTGGGGTTAGCCGGCCTGGCCTTGAGTCGTTGCTATCGCATGGCACCGCCGCGAAGTCCGCAATCCACGTGGGCAATGGCAATGCTCGGCTCATTCACCGGCTTTCTGACCTACAATCTCTTTGATGGTCTGACGCTCGGGGCACGGCCGGCTGTGCTGATGTGGTTTCTGTTGGCGCTAGCAATTGCGGCGGGGCAGCAACAGGCGATGATTGCACTGGTTGCGCAGTCGCCCAGGCCGGCCCCAATGGCCACGCCGCGCGAGGGTGGGGTGTGATTGCTCCCCTCCTTGCTCGCCTTACCTTTACCCACACGCGGTTTGTCAGAGGTGATGGGTGTTCCGGGGACGGCCCAGAGAAACTCTAGGTAACGAACCTAGGTGCGGGCCGTCCCCGGAACACTGGCTGGACGCTGAGCCACGCGCACACTTGTGGGTAAGGGTAAGCTTGCTCGCGGGGAGGGGCTGGGAGTGGGGTTAGTCGTTACAAACTTGCTTGCTTTCATCTGACATCAGGGCGAAAAGTCCTGAATAAATGCAAGGTAAGCGTACACGTTGTAAGCGTCACCCACCCATTTTTATGATATGCTAATTTCAGTAGATCACGATTCTCTAATTATTGTCATTCCTGCGGAGGCAGGAATCCATGCGTGCTAGAGTAGATTCCTGCCTCCGCAGGAATGACAAACCGCATCTTGGCTTGAAATCGCGAACTACTGAATTTATAAGCAATTCGGCGTATCCTTTTTCACAAGCTTACGTCATTAGTAATAGACCATACGATAACATGCGTTCTTCGTATGGTCTCCAGACAGAACACGGAGCATCGCATGTCAACATCTGCCACGCCGCTGCCCACATTACCACCACTGATCCAAACAACCGTTGCATCGACTGGATTGACCGGCACACCGACAGCTACCGCCAATTTCTGGCAGGGCAAGCGGGTGATCGTCACCGGTGGTGCCGGCTTTCTCGGCTCTTTTGTCGTCAACAAACTCTGGAAACGGGGTGCCGCCGAGGTCATCGTCCCACGCCACAAAGATTATGACCTGCGCGATGTCAACGCCATCCGCCGGCTTTTGAAGGAGACTTCTGTTCCAAGACAAGGTGACAAGGTGACAAGGAGACAAGGTGACTCGGGAGCCATCGTAACCAGCAACACGCAATTCGCAACACGCAACACGCAACCCGTTGACATGGTGATCCATCTGGCCGCCCACGTCGGTGGGATTGGCATCAACCGCGAGAAGCCGGGTGAGTTCTTTTATGACAACCTGATGATGGGGGTGCAGTTGCTGCACGAGAGTTATGTGGCCGGCGTGCCCAAATTTGTTGCCATGGGCACGATCTGCGCCTACCCCAAGTTTGCGCCGATTCCGTTCCAAGAGGAGACGCTCTGGGATGGCTACCCCGAAGAGACCAACGCGCCCTATGGCTTGGCCAAGAAGATGATGCTCGTGCAGAGCGAAGCGTACCGCCAACAATATGGCTACAACTCAATCTATCTGCTACCGGTCAATCTCTATGGCCCGCGCGACAATTTTGACTTGGCGACCTCCCACGTGATCCCAGCGTTGATTCGCAAATGTCTCGAAGCCAAACAACGCGGCGACAAGGAGATGACCGCGTGGGGCGACGGTTCACCGACGCGCGAATTTCTCTATGTCGAGGATGCCGCCGAGGGCATTCTGCTCGCTGCCGAAAAATATAACAGCAGTGAGCCAGTCAACCTGGGCAGCAGCGTTGAGATCAGCATTCGCGATCTCTTGCAGACCATTGCCCGCCTCACCAATTTCAACGGCCGGATTGTCTGGGACACGACCAAGCCCAATGGCCAGCCGCGGCGCAAATTGGATGTTAGCCGGGCGCAGGCAGCCTTTGGCTTTACTTCCTCCACGGGCTTTGAAGAGGGTTTACGCCAGACAATCGACTGGTACGAAAAAGAGCAGGGAAAAGAGCTTAAACGGGCGGCGTAACCCCTCCCGATCCCTGGTCGTGAAGACAAGATGCACTGTCATTCCTGCGTAGGCAGGAATCCATGATTCAGGCTCACTTCGACCAGGGCGTCGGCAACAAACGTCACCCTGTCATTCCTGCGTAGGCAGGAATCCATGATTCAGGCAACACGACAGCCGATGAGGAAAGCCGCTGCTTTTCGACTCGTTCCCACGCTCCGGCGTGGGAATGGCACACGAACGATCCAGCGGCGAGTAGAATGACACTACAGCGGATGCGGGAAATAGCGGATTGTTGACTCGTTCTCACTCAAGAACGCCATCGACAAGCCAGCATTCCCTATTCTGAATTCCTACCTAATTCGTAACTATTCACCCCAACCCCGGCCCCTCCCCGACATCAAGGAGGGGAGTCGTAGCTCCTCCCTTGCTCGCGGGGGAGGTTGGGCGGGGGTGGCCTGAATAGTTACCCTAATTCTTACTTATTCCTATGAAAAAAGCACTGATTACCGGAATCACCGGCCAAGATGGCAGCTACCTTGCCGAATTTCTACTGCACCAGGGCTATGAGGTCCACGGCATTATCCGACGGGCGAGCACCTTTAACACGCGGCGGCTCGACCACCTCTACCGCGACCCCCATGTGCAAAATGGCAAGGCACTCTTCTTGCACTATGGCGATATCAGCAACTCGGGCAATCTCTCCGACATTATCAACGAGACGCAGCCCGACGAGATCTATCACCTCGCTGCCCAAAGCCATGTGCGGGTCAGCTTTGACCTGCCCGACTATACCGGCGATGTGACGGGGCTGAGCACGATCCGCATTCTCGAAGCGATCCGCCGCGCCAAGCCCGATGTGCGCTTCTATCAGGCATCGTCAAGTGAGATGTTTGGCGCGGCACCACCACCGCAGAATGAAGAAACCGTTTTTGCGCCGCAGAGCCCCTACGCCGCGGCCAAGGTCTACGCCTATCATGTGACGCGCAACTACCGCGATGCCTATGGGTTGCATGCCAGCAACGGCATCCTCTTTAACCATGAATCGCCCCGCCGCGGTGAAACCTTTGTGACGCGCAAGATCACGCGTGCCGTCGCCGCGATTGTGGCGGGCAAGCAGGAGCATCTCTATCTAGGCAACCTGGAGGCCAAGCGCGATTGGGGCTATGCGCCCGAATATGTCGAGGCGATGTGGCTGATGTTGCAGCAGGAAACGCCCGATGATTTTGTGATCGGCACCGGTGAAAGCCACACCGTGCGCGAGTTCCTCGACGAAGCCTTTGGCTATGTCGAACTCGACTGGCGCGACCACGTGCGCATCGACCCGCGCTACTACCGCCCCACCGAAGTCGACTATCTGCTCGGCGACACCAGCAAGGCGAAGACACACCTGGGCTGGGAGCCCAAGGTGCGCTTTCACGAGTTGGTACAGATCATGATGGACGCCGATTTGGAGTTACTAGGGGTGACGCCGCCGGGACAGGGGCTGAAGTCATTGCAGGGAAGGTTCAACGGCTGGCACCGCTGGGAGAGCCAGGTGGTGAGCATGGAAGCAGGTTGAGAAACGCGCTAAAGCTAGCGAAGCGTTGAACGAATACGGATGTTTTCTTCAGTGGCAACGACAAAGCGATCGGCAAGTTTATCAACATGCTCAGCCAACACGGCAGTCAGCACACGAAGCTTGGTTGCAACTAGATCATCAGACAATCGCAAGAGCACAACTCCTCTGTGACTACGTCGATCACGAAAGATCATGTCGCCAAAGTCTTTGTCATTCGTCACGACAATCCGTTCTTCAATCACGGCACGTTGCAGAATATCCGCATCAATCGCTTGCGGCATAGCTTCGCTGACACCGATGGCATCGTATCCTTGTTGACGCAGGAAATGGACCACTGAGATACCAGTACACTCATCAACTATAAACTTTGGCATCATGCTGCCTTGAGTGTGATGGGAAAAACAGTTTCGTCGGCGACGACCGCGGCCGCATAAAAGAGAGCAGCTTGAATATCATCCGGTTGGAGACGTGGATATTCAGCAAGAATCTCTGCTTGAGGAGTACCTTGGGCTACCATGCGCACAATGAGATCAACCGGAATTCTTGTACCGCGAATCACTGCCTTACCGGTCATGACATCAGGGCTATGGCTAATCCGATCAAAAAGTTTGGTGTTCATCAATACTCCTTTTGTGGTTACGAACGGTCTAGAACTATTCGTCATTGTAGCGCAAGACAGATAAATGTCAAGGAATGTTAACATCTCGGGAGCGTCTCAGTTTGGGGGTATTTTTATTTATGTGACCAATTCCCCGCTCCTGGGGTTAGAGCTGAGGGGAATCATTCACTGCGTACCATGCGTTCGTAACTTCTTCGTGTGGCTTCGTGCAGCTTCGTGGATCAAAGAATCGGTTGTGAACAGCAAAGAGCGTGTGGACAAACGTTTCGTCATGTTGAAGCCAAAAAGTCCTATGAGTCTGTAAGCCAAACCCAATCATTGTAAGCAAATTTCAATAATTTCTATGCTATACTGTTTACAAGCAAAACAAACGTCGTAGGGAGCACCGTCGAACACCTACGCTTGCGCTTACCACCTCACGCGATACCTTCGCCGCTCACGACCTAGCGCCAGACGACCCCAACCGGTCGCCAAGCCGATGCACCGCCGCATCGCACAGCAATAGAGAGACTGAAGTCATGATGGATAGATTCTGCCCCTCCCAACCTGGGGAAGTGCCGGTGACGTCGATTCCGGCGTGACAGTTCCCTCCCCAGTTTGGGGAGCGGTTAGGGTGGGGCCTTTTACCTATCAAAACTTATCTAACAAAACAGTCGTTGCCCAATCAAGTATCGAAAGTAGATAAGAGCGAAACGCCATGCAACAAGCTGCAAAAGCACGCTTTTTTTGGCAACGGGAGGCGGCCACCGCCCCGCTGCAACAGGAATTGATCATCGAGCCGGGCCAAGGGATGGCCCACTATTGGCGGGACCTCTGGCGCTACCGCGAACTCTTTCTCTTTCTGGCCTGGCGTGACATTGCGGTGCGCTATAAACAGACCGCAATCGGCGTCGTCTGGGCGCTGATCCGCCCCTTTCTGACAATGATCGTCTTTACGGTGGTCTTTGGCCGGCTGGCCGGTCTACCCGCCGATGGCGCGCCTTACCCGATTCTGGTCTTTGCGGCGATGTTGCCCTGGCAATTCTTTGCCAACGCGCTGAGCGAGAGCAGCAACAGCCTGATCAGCAACGCGCAGATGATCACCAAGATCTATTTCCCCCGGCTGGCGATCCCGCTGGCCGCGGTGGCGGTGAGCTTTGTTGACTTCCTCATTTCGTTTGCGATTTTGATTGGGCTGATGGCCTGGTACCAATATTTGCCAAGCTGGCGGCTGCTGGCATTGCCGCTGTTGATTCTGTTAGCGTTTGGCGCGGCGCTCGGCGGTGGCCTCTGGATGGCCTCGCTCAACGTCAAATATCGGGACTTTCGCTTTATCGTGCCCTTTGTCGTGCAATTTGGCCTCTACCTTTCGCCGGTTGGCTTTAGCAGCAGCGTGGTGCCCGAGCAATGGCGGCTGCTCTACAGCCTCAACCCGATGGTCGGGGTGATCGACGGTTTTCGCTGGGCGATCCTCGACAACACGGCGATCTACTGGCCCGGTTTTCTGCTCTCCATCGGGCTGACGCTGCTGCTGTTGACAAGTGGTCTCTGGTTCTTCCGCAAGACCGAGCGGACTTTTGCCGATGTGATTTAGTGAAATGAAGTTCTTGACAAGAGTGAGACTTAGGCCGTTGCGAGAAATGAAATCCCCCTCTGTAGGGGCGTCCCCTTGCGGGCGCCCGCAAGGGGACGCCCCTACAGAGGGATTCTAATTCTTGGAACAGCCTTATTCTAGTGCTTGCTTCTTTCTGACACAGAGACTATACTGTGAATCATGTCAATTGATCGAGTAGCGTTGTGACTGTAGCGTAGACAATATGCAGATCAGGTACTGGGAATTCCCGCTGGCGAAAGCTGAATATCTTTTACATTATTCAACAACAGCCGGCGAGGGTGGCGATAAACGCAAGTTCTGGCATGAAATTCTCGGATTTCAATCACCAGAAGCTTTGCGCCAAACAATTTTGCAGCACGTAGGGTTTGATCAGCTTGAGGCTGATGGGCAAAATGCCTATGGCGCGCTTTATCGGCTCACTGTCGTGCTTACTGCTGCAAACGGCAATTCATACAGGGTGCGTACGGTTTGGATTGTACGGTTTGGTGAAGAAATTGCCCGCTTTGTCACAGCCTATCCGGAACAGCGGAAGGAGTAACGGCAATGAAATTTTCTCTCTATGATGCGGTAGAATTAACCCAATCGATTTCCCTAGCCGATGAACAGACAGCGCCGACTGGGACAACGGGAGCTGTTGTTGAAGTATTGAACCAAGGCGATGCATATTTGGTGGAATTATTTGGACAGTGGGTGCAACAAAATCAAGAAGGCAATCTGATTGCAGCCCAACCGGGCGATGTAGCCGCCTTTGTTGAAACGCTGGGCGTTGCTTTGGCTACACCTGAACAACTGCGCTTACGCCAACCGGCTGAACAGACAGTTGGTGAACATGCCCGTCTATATACTGTCGTAGAAAGTATGCCGGCACATTTGGTTAAAGAAGTAGCCGATTTCGCAGAGTTTTTGCACCAAAAAACACGGCAGCAAACCGCGGAAGATCAGGATACTGCCAAGGTGTATGCCTAGTACATCTCTGCACCAATAAGACCAGAATAGTTTCTGCCCATTTACACGAGTCACTTGGTCGTATTTACTGCTCAATGTACTAGTCATACAGTGATTCTTGCAGATGTGCTTTGATGAATCGTAGATAGCAAATGGTCCGTACACAAAAGTAACACCTACAAACGCTACCCTTTGCCACAGCGGTTGAACAGGTGGCCGCTGCATCACACAGACACTTTCAGGATTGGTGTCATCAACAGGGAATCAATGAGGCAGCGTTAGACGAAGAGACATTCATCACTTTGATCGAGTATGCCGTGACCGAGGTGCGTCGGCGATGACCAAAGCAGTAAACGATATTATGTCTGGATAGCTCGTATCCATTAGTGGAAACCTGTAAATCGTACCCCCCTGTAGGATGGTGCAACCTGAATCACTTGCAACTTTCTGATGCCAAACCTATACTGTTCCTATCGGTGAATTGTAGTTGGGAAAGGAAAGTAAAATGCAGCAGGAATTTGTTCAAGAACTTATCCAAGAGATGGTGGGGGGAGAAGGCTACGCGTATTATCCCCTTGGTGAGTACGTTGTGTCGGCACCAGCGGTTTGCAACGGAAGACCGACCTTTAAGTATACACGCATTGAAGCGACAGGGGCGTTGAATCTTATTGCTGCGGGCTATACGATGGCCCAAATCGCGCAGCGCTTTGATGTACCACAACAGGCAGTTGAAGAAGCCGTTCGCTTCACTGCCACAGAAGAGAATCAAAATGCACCAGGGATAGAAGTGCATCATTCTCATCTGTAAGCGAGTGAAGTAACTTGTAAAGGGCCATGCACCTTGACAGTTGGAAGATTGCGGCATGATTGTCCTGAATGAGCAATTGAAGCATGCCAATGTAGAGGAACAGATAGAACATGAACATCCTTCGTATGAAATATACTCGTTGACTTGGTCAGAAGCGTAACAAAGATACGCCCATTTATGCATTTATGATTTACGTTTCATGGATCAATTTTGTTGCCTGACGCCGTCCGCCAAAGGCCAAGCCCGCAGCAAATCCGCACACAGAGGCGAGCGCCGAAACCGACCAAACACCTGACGGTTACAGCCCGAAATGTCCATAATAATCGTAAGATAAACCCGTTTTTTGTAAGCATAATCTACGACAAATCATGGTATATTAGAGACAGCACTGCAACAAAAGACGCAGCCTTCGCCAACAACACCGTTCACCCAGCGCTCGCTCAACCGCAAGCCCTTGACCTTCGCACCCACCCATTGCACCACCCAGCACGGCACACCGACGCAACGGTAGTGTCTTCAGCCATACAGACCGATCAGCGTATTCGCTTTTTATACCGGTTGATTGTAAGAGCAATTCGCTGGCGTGCTGCTATCAAAGCCGAAACCCAGAATCGCGACGGATTCCCGATAGCGCAGGCTTCCGTCGTAAATGGCACTTTGCACCCTCTATTTGATTGAACGTAAATCATTATGTCCGATACCGTCATTAAAGTCGAAACCCTAAGCAAATCGTACCTAATTCGCCACCAATCCAGCGAACGCTATACCGCCCTGCGCGACGTCCTCACCAACGGCGTCAAAGACTTCGCGAGCACCTTGCTGCGCCGCAACACGCAACACGCAACACGAGCGAAGAATTCTGGGCGCTCAACGACGTCTCCTTCGAGGTGAAACAAGGCGCGCCCCGGGGGCTCCCGGTCGGCATTATTGGGAGCAACGGGGCCGGCAAGTCAACGCTGCTCAAGATTCTGAGCCGGATTACGGAGCCGACGAAGGGGCGCATCCACATCAAGGGGGGGGTGGCGAGTTTGCTGGAGGTGGCGGGGGCCTAGGGTTCCCTTTGGGACGGGCGCGGCTTTCACCCCGAATTGACGGGGCGCGAGAATATCTACCTGAACGGTGCGATTTTGGGCATGAGCCGCGAAGAGATTCGCCGCAAGTTTGATGAAATGGGGATTAATACTTGTGTAAGATGGACCTTTAGGCTCTACGCTTGTAACACTGTCAAGAGGGTTTCAACGCCTTGTTCGGTGAGAAGTTGACGAAGGCGTTGTCGCTCTTGTTCGTAGTATGGCTGCACATCAATCCCTAACGCGACAACGAGCTTATCATCCAACCTACGCAGTCGCTGTGCAGCCAATGTTCCTATCCGTCGCGTGATGAGCTGCCGATCCAGGGTGACAAGTTTATTTAAGCGAATGACGGAGGGCACCTTGAGCCCACTCTGCGAAAAATCCGAGTCAGCGGGCAGCAGGGGGAGATCATAGGCAGCAAAGGTAGCAGGTATGACAGAAGAGATGAATGCCAGGATCACATCGGGATGGCCACTGTTGACGGCAAGCACAACGGCAGGACGTCTTTTTTGCCCACTCAAATCGGTGAATGGGAAAACGGTAATGACGACATCGCCACGCGACAACATTGTCGACGAACTCATACCGGTTCTCCATCGGCGTCGCTGTAAATGCCATCTTCCGCTGGGTCGGTAAGCCAGTCAAATGCACCACCTGCGGCAGCCATCTGGGTGAGAAGATCAGAATTCAAATCGTCAGTAACGGGCGTTTGACGGTAACGCAGCAGTAGGAAATCGATAAACAGATCGACCACCCGTACCAGTGAATCCGGGAGTGCCTGAACTTTTTGGGCGACTTGCTCTTGGTATATCACAGATGAACCACCTTTCTGTAAACGAAGTCAGTCACAAGAACGTACGTATAGCATAGCATAAAACAACGGAAAACACGACACATCAACAGTAGAAATTCGTGAGAGAAATTGACAGTTATGTCTGACACCGTCATCAAAGTCGAAAACCTAAGCAAATCCTATACCATCCGCCACCAGTCTGGCGAACGCTACACCGCCCTGCGCGACGTCCTCACCAACGGCGTCAAAGACTTCAGCAATCGCGTAGTCGGTCGCAGTAACAGTTCACGCAACACGCAACACGCATCCACGAGCGAAGAATTCTGGGCCCTCGACGACGTCTCCTTCGAAGTCAAACAGGGCGAACGGGCCGGCAAGTCGACGCTGCTCAAGATCCTGAGCCGAATTACGGAGCCGACCAAGGGCCGCATCCACATCAAGGGGCGGGTGGCGAGTTTGCTGGAGGTGGCGGGAGCCCGCCGCGGGCGCGGCTTTCACCCCGAGTTGACGGGGCGCGAGAATATCTACCTGAACGGCGCCATTTTGGGCATGAGCCGGGAGGAGATCCGGCGCAAGTTTGATGAGATTGTGGCCTTTGCCGAAGTTTATTTAGTTATCATCGGTTTCATTGCCGGCAGCGGGAGGAAAATGAAGCAGTTCAACCTCGGCCAAAAATTCGGCAAATGTGGCGGGATCACAGGGAATATGATCTAGGGGATTATTGATCGGGTGTACATGCCAGCCGATTTTGGCATTATCTTTCCCATAGATTCGCTGCCCGTTCACAATTAGTGCAAACGCAAACTTGGCGGAGACATGATTGTAGAAGACTTCGATGAAGGAGTCATCAACTTAGTATCCATCCTGAAATTCTCTGTTCCCGCTGGGCTACAACCGAATTTCAGGAGTTAATCTAAGTGGACGCGCAGCCGAAGTACATCCAGATCGACAGTCCGAATCGTATATGCGGAAACAATCGCTGATTGTGCACAGAGGTCGATGATCAGATTGAGTAGAGCATACGGGGTCATGTCAGCCACTGGTAACTTTCAAGTCGCTCTTTGCGGATCACCAGAGCTTCCCAGTCCAAGTAATCGCTTTCGGCTTCCCAAGTATAATCTTCCGCATGCTCTTCGGACTCCCAGCGCTTGCGGTATTCCGTAAAATTCATGCCATACTTGGTTTCAAAGGTTTGTAGCTCATGCTGAATCTGGTCCAACCGATAGGTAAACGCATCACGCAGGGCCAACACGAGAGCCGCATCCGGCTGTACCTCGCCGGTTAGATCACGGAGTGCTTGGGTGGTATGTTTGGGTAGTACCAGAGTGGACATAATCGCTCCAAATGCTAGGTAAATACGTAAGCAAGTGAATAGAGGATACCACAACAATTCGGAAAAATCTATAGCGAATCAACCAAATCATTTAGTAGCCGCATACGTAATGACACGGACAAATCTGTAAACCAATCTGTAAACTTTGTGCGAGAAACTGAAAACGAATGTCTGACACCGTCATCAAAGTTGAAAACCTAAGCAAATCGTACCTGATTCGCCACTACTCCAATGAACGCTACACCGCCCTGCGCGACGTGCTCACCAACGGCGTCAAAGAGTTCGGTGGACGCGTACTCGCTCGCTGACCGATCCTGAGTTGTATTGCTGGTAGCTATTTGGATGCAAAGTGTGGAGCCACAGGTGACTAATAGTCAACGGTTTGTCGGAATTGATTTGATGCGCTTTGTGGCAGCAGTTTCGATTGTCTGGCTCCACACTGTTAACTCAACATTGTTGCAAGAGAGTTCAGTTTTGGGTCGCTTTGCGGTGCCTTTTTTTACAGTTGCAGCGGTCTTTATGATTTTTGTGAGCAGCTCAAAGAAACCACAACCAAGTTTTTGGAATTATGCAAACCGGCGTTTTACGAGAATCTATGTTCCATTCATGCTATGGTCGCTTTTCTATCTAATTGTTCGCGCGATCAATCGTATTGTCTCATCGTCAGACGCCCCTTTAATAGGGAATGATATTCTATGGACTGGGACAACGCACCATCTTTGGTTTCTACCATTCATTTTGGTTGTATCGCTGATCACTTTCCCCCTCACACGGTTGGTGGTTGGTGAGACAAGGGCAAAAGCGCTCCTGTTCGTGCTATCAATTGCACTGTCAGTTAGCTTGTTCATCTGGCGAATTCCGAACCCTTATGTGACATTGGGATACACTGGCGCTTTATCCTATGAAGTATTACCGGCTGTCTTTTTTGGCATTGTAGTGTCGCTTATCTATCTTTCGAGTAAGCAACACTGGATCACATCCGGCTACATAGCGACCTTTGGCTTCATCATCTTTTTGAGTGCGTTAACGATTCTTTTATCTTCCGGCCGCAATATCTTGGTTGAAAACATAGCCGGATTGGGTGCGTTTTTACTTGCGCTCTATCCATTCCAAACCAAGGTCGCCAATCGTCTACAAGCACTGGGCGACATGTCCTTTGCAATTTACCTTGTTCACATCGTGTTTGTTGAGGGAATGCAAGATATGGCAGCGCTCGTACATTTAACGCAAAGTGCCGGCCTAGACCTGTTTATCTTTATCACTTCAGTACTCTTATCGATTGGTGCAGCGTGGCTGTTACAGCGCACCGCGTATGCAAAATTTTTGGGTGCAGCGTAACGATCAATTGGCGTCGCTCACACTAACCATCTGTTCAAGGTAGATTTACTATCGTCAGAAAGCTAAGTCATGAAACGATTGCTTGTCACTGGTTCCTCTGGGTTAATTGGCTCCGAAGTTTGCACCTACTTTGCTAACCAAGGCTGGGAGATCCATGGGGTGGATAACAACCAACGGGCGATCTTTTTTGGCCCGCAGGGAGACAACCGTTGGAACCAGAAACGGCTAGAATCGGCACTAAAGCGGTTTGTCCACCATGAAGTTGACATCCGTGATCGGGCTAACATTTTAGAGTTAGTAGAAACAGTGGAACCTGATGCCATTGTTCATACCGCGGCCCAGCCATCGCATGACCGCGCAGCGGCGATTCCTTTTGATGACTTTGATACCAATGCAGTCGGCACGCTGAACATGCTGGAAGCCGCTCGTCAAGCGTGCCCGGAAGCGCCCTTTATCCATATGTCAACCAACAAGGTCTATGGCGACCGGCCCAACACGATCCAGTTGAAAGAGTCGGAGACACGATGGGATTATGCTGACCCGCTTTACGAAGAGGGCATTCCCGAAACCTTTAGCATCGATCAATCCAAACATTCCCTCTTTGGCGCTTCAAAAGTGGCGGCGGATCTGATGGTGCAGGAGTATGGTCGCTATTTCGATATGCCAACCTGTTGCTTGCGCGGCGGTTGCTTGACTGGCCCAAACCACTCCGGAGTCGAACTGCATGGCTTTTTGAGCTATTTGGTGAAGTGCAATTTGGAAGGGCGTGAATACAAAATCTTCGGTTACAAGGGTAAGCAGGTGCGTGATAACATTCATGCACTTGATGTGGCCCGTTTCATTCACGCCTTTATTGAAGCGCCCCGCTGCGGTGAGGTCTATAACATTGGCGGAGGCAAGGAGAACACTTGCTCAATCTTAGAGGCGTTTGCCCTGGCAGAAAAGTATAGTGGCAAAACAATGTCTTATAGCTATTTGAATGAGCACCGGAGTGGCGACCATATTTGTTATTACTCTGACCTACGAAAAATGCGGGCACACTATCCACAGTGGGATATTTCGATGTCGTTGGAAGAGACCATTCGCCAGATTGTAGCTTCCTGGCAAACACGGATGACTGCTAGTGAAGCAGTGTTGGCATAAGCCACTCTCTATGCCATTGGGATTATAGGAAAAATACACCAGATTATTTATGAAGATTCTGATTACAGGAATTTGCGGTTTTGTTGGCTCAACGCTGGCCAAAGCCTTTCGCGAAGATTCATCCGATTATGAAATTGTTGGTATTGACAACTTTTCGCGGTCAGGTAGCTGGGTGAACAAAGAGCCGTTACAAAAGCTAGGTGTACAGGTGTTCTATGGTGATATCCGTAATGCCAGCGATATCGATGCACTACCCAAAGCCGATTGGGTGATTGATGCCGCAGCAAATCCTAGTGTTTTAGCCGGTGTTGATGGCAAGACAAGCAGTGCTCAGTTAGTGCAGCACAATCTCTACGGTACGGTTAACTTGCTCGAGTATTGCAAGCGATACCAAGCTGGCTTTACATTGCTCTCTACCAGCCGTGTTTATTCCATTCCTGGCTTGAGCAAGTTACAGGTAGAAGTGGTGGATGGCGCGTTCCGACCTGTGTCGGAGCAAGCATTTCCTGACGGTATCTCGCCAAATGGCGTTTCTGAAGCATATTCGACCCAGCCACCGGTTTCCCTATATGGCAGCACGAAAGTGGCGTCAGAGCACTTGGCCTTAGAATATGGTGAAACGTTTGGTTTTCCGGTTTGGATTAACCGCTGCGGTGTGCTAGCCGGGGCAGGACAATTTGGTCATCCAGGGCAGGGTATTTTTGCCTTTTGGATTCATAGCTTCCGTGAACAGCGACCGCTTCAGTACATTGGGTTTGGCGGTAAGGGATACCAAGTGCGCGACTGTCTGCACCCACGCGATCTGCTGCCACTGCTCAGAAAACAATTTCAAGAACCGCTGCAAACGACAAAGCTGCGTGTCCTAAATGTCAGTGGGGGTGTTGCAAATAGCATGTCACTCGCACAATTAAGTACATGGTGTCGGGAACGTTTCGGCTGTAATCAGGTTGTACAAACGGATATAGAACGGGCCTTTGATATACCGTGGATGGTGGTAGATGCAACCACTGCAGCCCAAATCTGGCAGTGGCAGCCTTCTTTATCTGTCCATACAATTTTGTGTGAGATATCTAATTTTGCCGAACAACAAGAGACATGGTCGCAGTTATCAATAAGGTAAGTGGATGTTCACGGCAATGTAATGCACTCAGGTTATCACACTTGTGGAAGATTGGGATAAAAAAACGAATGTCTGACTTCGTGATTAAGGTTGACGGTCTTAGCAAATCATATTTAATTCGTCATCAGCAGGCACAACAGTATACTGCATTGCGCGACGTAATTGTAGAAGGTGTTAAGGGTATAGGCAACTACCTAGTGAGGCAAACGAACGGCCGCGCCAATACTAGAACGGAAGAGTTCTGGGCGCTTAATGACGTTTCCTTTGAAATAAAACAGGGTGACCGTGTTGGGATTATCGGGCGCAATGGGGCCGGCAAGTCGACGCTGCTTAAGATTCTTAGTCGGATTACGGAACCGACCAAAGGCCGAATCCACATCAAAGGACGGGTGGCAAGTCTGCTAGAGGTAGGGACAGGCTTTCACCCTGAATTGACGGGGCGAGAGAATGTCTATTTGAACGGCGCGATTTTGGGAATGAGTAGAGAAGAGATTCGACGCAAATTTGATGAGATTGTAGCTTTTGCCGAGGTGGAGAAGTTCCTGGATACGCCAGTGAAGCGCTACTCAAGTGGGATGTATGTGCGTTTGGCCTTTGCGGTAGCAGCGCATTTGGAACCAGAGATTTTGGTGGTGGATGAGGTGTTGGCGGTAGGAGATACTGAGTTTCAAAAAAAATGTCTTGGGAAAATGCAAGACATCGGTGAAAATGGGCGAACAGTTTTCTTCGTCAGTCATAATATGGCGGCTATAGAGAAACTATGCACACGTGGAATCTTACTTAGCCACGGACATATCAAACACATTGGCACACAAATCGAAACAATATCTCAATATTTGGGTAATGAATCTAACGCAATCCCCAATTTACAATGTCGTAGAGATCGGAAAGGAACAGGTGACATAAAAGTAACCAACATCAATATCCAAGATAAGGTAGGTAATGTACTAAATATAGTTAGATCCGGGGATTCCTTTAATATTTACCTTTACTATGAAGCAAAACATGATACAACAATGTCGAAGGTAATCTCTAGTCTAGCACTTAAAACTCAACTCGGTATTCCAGTGGCTCTTCTTCATAACCGCCTTACAAATGATGATTATGGGTATTTACCCAATAAAGGATGCTTCGTTTGCCACATCCACCGATTGCCACTACCACCGGGTACATATCAAGTTACTTACTCTCTGATACAGGACGGAATATATCTAGATGGCATCGAAAACGCAATTTCATTATCTGTAATTGATGGGAACTTTTATAATTCTACTGAAGTACCACCAATGTCAGCAGGGATTTGTTTAATTGATTTCAAATGGCATTTGGAAGCCATAAACTAATTTCTACAATTTATCGGTCAGCCGGAAGTATAATATGAAACGTATTAGTCAGTTAGATGGTATTAGAGGTATTGCAATTTTACTTGTTCTTATATGGCACTATATACAGAATCAAATCATCAATGTAGCACAAGATGAAACTTTGTTATACTATTTTGCTCGCGTACTTAGTCTAACTTGGAGTGGGGTTGATCTATTTTTTGTATTGTCTGGATTCTTGATAACTGGCATTCTCATTGAGAATCACAAATCCGACAACTATTTCACAGTATTCTATATTCGGCGAATATGTCGGATTTTACCTTTATATTACTTACTTTTAATACTTTTTTTTTCCATCAGCTTTAGCCGATTCAGCACCAAACCCGAATTTTCTTGGTTATTTTACGATCCCTTCCCCCTATTATCTTATGCAACATTCACTCAAAATATCTTGATGGGTATTAGGGGTGATTTCGGACCACAATGGCTTGCTATCACATGGTCGCTAGCTGTAGAGGAACAGTTTTATCTGTTTATTCCTTTACTCATCCGGTATGTACATCCTAAAAGAGTTTTCTTCGTTCTACTTTTGATTATCTTTGCCGCACCGGTTTTTCGTGGTATGTATCCAGATTTCTTTACATTTGTCAATACACCCTTCCGTGCAGACTCTCTGCTCTCAGGATGTGTTTTGGCCATAGCAGTACGTTCTCCGATGTTCATTCGATTAGTTAATCAGCACAAAGATTTTTTGATTTCCCTATTTATAATTTTTCTTTGTGGCGCTGGTGTAATGACTATTCGTCCACAACTTTTTGGAATTTTCAACCATTTTTGGCTGGCAGGTTTGTATTCATTATTCATTCTGATAACTTTGGTTTTTGCAGATTCAGTATTTGGGAAGATCCTTAGCAATAAAATTTTAGTTTACCTTGGAACCCTATCTTATGGTATCTACATGTTTCATCAAATTGTTAGTGGTTTACTACATGGCTTCATTGGCGGCTCCGTACCTCATATTACCACTTATGTAGATTTAATTATTACAGTTGTTTCACTTTGTTTAACCTTATTACTTGCGGCACTTTCATATCGTTATGTAGAGCTTCCTTTTTTAAAATTTGGACATCGATTTCATTACATTAGTAGCACTAAGTAAAAGTCTGCAACCATGTTAAACAAGTGCGCTTAAAGCAATCCAACAACCATCGCAGGCGAATAACCCATACAATGTGTATCATCTAGCTATAGCAGTCTTGGATGAGACAATTTGATGATTTTAAACATCTATCTCTATTAAAATGTGATTCATAAGGCATAATTCCGATGTTAAAAATGATAAAAAACATCTATATGCACTGCCTTCAGTATTCATCTTATGCAACATATACAGAAGTAGAGCGAGCAGAGCAAATGTTTTATCTCAAATATTTGCGTGAAGGAATGACGGTTTTTGATGTAGGCGCTAACATAGGTGAACTATCGCTTCTATTTTCTCGCTGTGTGAGAAGCACTGGTCAGGTACACTCTTTTGAAGCCAGTAATGAAACTTTCAACAAGTTATCTAGAATTTGCCAACTTGCTGGACGTTCTCAAATAAAATTAAATCACGTAGCAGTATCAGATAAAGAAGAAACAGTCAACCTATACGTATATGAAGAAAGCTATTCAGGACTGAATACATTAGCAGAGCGATCTTTACATGAATACGGAATCGCCATCGCCCCCACTCATATAGAAGAAGTTCAATCTATTACCATAGATAGCTATTGTGCTTACAATGATATTAAGCAGATTGATTTATTGAAAGTAGATGTAGAAGGCGCGGAATATCAGGTTTTGCTTGGAGCTCATAAGATGCTACAAAGTAAAAGTATTAAATGCTGCGTATTTGAGTTTGGTGCCACAACGTTTGATATGGGTAATTCCCCTCTAGAACTTGAGGCATATTTGAATAGCTTGGGATACAAGGTACGCAACATAGTCAAGCGTAACCCTACTTTCCCTGGGGGATCCAATGCACATTTTTCTATACATATGGCAATGCCATGAGACAAGAATTTTTTTGGATGTTACGGTATATAGGGCGATCTTTTGTATTTCAGCTAAGATCTCTCCGCAATACCCTAATTGCGTGGCAACGCTTTTGGAAGAGCTATTGGAATTACAAACAATTAGCCCCACCTGATAAACAACCGTCAATAGAGAATCTTTATCCATGTTTAGGGGAAGATACGAAAGAAACTAACATAGATCCCGTATATTTTTATCAAGATTCTTGGGCATTTAGCAGAATTATAAAAAACGCACCAAATCAGCACATAGATGTTGGCTCACACCACAAATTTGTAGCATTGTTATCACAAGTTATGCCAGTAACCATGGTAGATATTCGGCCCTTGTCTTTACCACTAGATACGCTATGCTTTAAAAGGGGATCGATCTTGGAATTACCATATGAAAATAATAGTATAGAGTCTTTATCAAGTTTGTGTGTTGTTGAACATATAGGATTGGGTCGTTATGGCGACCCACTTGATCCAGATGGAACCGAAAAAGCAATTAGTGAACTTAAAAGAGTGATACGTGATCAAGGTAATTTATACTTGTCACTTCCAATTGATGATGAAGGACATACATTTTTCAATGCCCATCGTACTTTTACCGAAGAGTACATTACAGAGCTTCTTCATCCATTTAAATTTATTGACAAGAGTTATATTATCAATAACAGATTGGTAAGAGATAGAGGAACGGGATATTGCATTGGTTTATATCATTTGCAGAATATTTAATTTCCTTTTCTCCGTAATTCTTCAAATTTGAAATCAGAAACCTAATGTGAATGGTCAGCGAATTTGGAAAGAATATGAAAGATATAATACGTCAAATTTTGAAATCAATCGGTATCTATACAACAGTCCATAAATTGCGAATAGGGTATCGCGAGCAGCAGATAGTTAAAGAGTGGGCTAATAAAGGGCGACCAGTACCACCTCCTAGCGTTTATAAGTATAACGAAATCAAACGATACGCAAAACATTATAAGCCATCGGTCTTTATCGAAACAGGTACATATTACGGTGGTTCAATTGTTGCAGTTAACCACCTGTTTAAAAAAATTTACTCAATAGAGCTAAGTAAAGAATTATTCTTGCTCGCAGTGGATAAGTTTAAGCATAACAAGAAAATATTTATTATTCATGGGGATAGTGCTTTAGAGTTGCCTAAAATTTTGAACGATATCCATGAGCCAGTGTTATTTTGGCTTGATGGTCATTATTCAGGTGGGGAAACTGCACTGGGAGACAAAGAAACACCGATAATGGAGGAGCTTCAGATTATTTTTTCGCGCAACAATAGTAAAGATGTGATTCTTATTGACGATGCTCGCGAGTTCACTGGGGTTAAAGGTTATCCAGAGATACTGGAGTTAGAGAAATTTGTAAAAACGCAAAATTGTAATCGATATTTTATTGTAAAAGACGATATTATTAGGATTACATCAGTAAAGCCAATTTGAATACATAGTAAATCATGATAATTCTACACGATAAATACGGTCAACAACTCGGCAATCGTCTTATATTATTTTCTCACTTTATCGCATTCTCTGAAAGAACAAACACAACAATTTTATATCCTGCGTTTGAAGAATACGCCCATCTATTTTATGGAACAAGATACAATCCATTATGCAGATACCCCAGTCACATAGAGGTTGCTACACATAAGATATTTCGCAAGATTTATCATGATGCGGTCCAAATTGCTTATGTCCGAGGATGGATTTCCAATTTAGTCGTACGCAATTGGATCCAGGATATCACCTTACCTACATTAGAAAGACGGCTATACGTACATTCTACCTGCGCGGAAGATATAGACTTATTGCAACGTTTAGCTTCACACAAGATTGTGTTTTTTGCCGGATGGCGTTTTCGAGATTTTGAGGGTGTCGTCTTCCATGCTGAAAAAATCCGGCATTTTTTCAAGCCTGCGAAAAACTACATGAACGACCTCGAAAGATTTACAAGACAGTTCCGAGAAGGTTGTGATACGCTTATTGGTTTACATATCCGGCTCGGTGACTATAAAGAACAAGCTGCACAATGGTACTTTACGCTTGACTATTACAGACAATTGGTGATTCATCTTCAATCAATATTCTCCAATAGAAATTGTTTTATTTTGCTTGCATCCAATGAAAATGTGCGGGAGCATTTTACAGATATATCAAATATTAAATTTTGCCCAGGGCATATTCTTCTTGATCTGTATCTTCTCGCAGAATGTGATTATATTATTGGAGCACCAAGTACATATTCAGAATGGGCCGCCTTTTACGGCAACAAACGCTATTTTAGAATTTTGGAGGAAGGCATTTTTCCAACGCCAAATGATTTTATGTTCATTGATGCAGTTGGTAGAGATTTTTGAGAGTAATTATGTGTATATCAATTGGCATTACAGCTTTTAATGAAGGTAACTTACTCTTAAGAGCGTGGAAAAGTGTAGAATCACAAAGTGATTCAAACTGGAAGGCATATATTGTTCTAGATGGCAACGCAACGCCAGAGACTGAAGCTATTTTTGATTCAATTGAAGATCATCGGCTTACCAAGATTAAGCTCACTAAAAATATTGGTCCATATCCAACACGAAGAGTTTTTTTAGAACACTGCACTGATAAAGATGGCATTGTAATGTTTCTAGATGCTGATGACTATTTCACAGACAATGCGTTTGCGGTCGTGCGGTCGCTGTTTTATGACGAAACTGTTGATTGGGTTTCTGCCAGTGTGCGGTTATTTTGGACAGACATCACAGACAAACTGACAGCAGAAATAGTAATACCTGGAAAAGCAATGTCTGTAGAAGAATTCATTATGGGAGGGATCTTCCCTGGTCTAGCAATTTTTCGAAAACGGCTCTATGACATGGTTGGTGGCTATGATCCTGTTTTAGAACGCGGAAAAGCAGACTTCGATCTGTGGTTGAATATTTTGGCAAATAATTACAAATCGGCCCACTCAGAAAAAATTATTCTACACAAACAGGAACGCACATACTCTGTGTCACGATCTTATGATACCCGCATGCATGAAGTGCATCGATACATTATCAGCAAACACTCAGATATCTTTTCTGAGCGACAACTCCACTCGCATTTTCTTCATCAAGGGATATTCACATCAGCTAACGCACATTTTGTGCGTAAAAACAGATCTGATGCTGCATGTTTAGCACGCGAAGGCATATTGTACGCTAGACCTATAGATTATTTTCCTATTCAGTATTGTGATCAGTGGCCTTGGCGAATTAGCAATATATTACTGAAAACAAAAGAGCAGTTACGAAAGCTTAGGCACAAACGACTTAAATGGTTAAAGGCTACGAAATGAATAAAAAGCCAAGAGTTTTATATATTTCATCAGTTATACCGGACACAACCTGTGGTGCTCGACTTGCAATTTGGCGTCACTTACTCTACAAACAAGATTTTGAGGTTGCAGTATGTAGCTATGCAGCAGAAACTTTACAGACAAAAAATAAATTCGTTATTCGCAGAAACTATTGGATTGAACGACTTAAGAGAACACGCTTTGTTCGTTATGTTAACAATTTTGATTATTACACAAATTGGTTCGTAGTTCCACAAGATTTAAGTTGTTATGTCAAAGAATTTGCACCGGATATAATTTTTACTGTTCCTGACGATGTACATCCTGGTTTAGCATATCAACTTTCAAAAAAAACAGGCGTTCCTCTTGTCGTCGATTTTCAAGATCTTTCCCCAGTATCGCGTTTCACTCAAAAACCTTATAAACCTTTTCCACTCATACAAAAATGGCTTTTACAGAAATATCGATTTTTGAATAAGGCAGCTTCACTTGCGTTTTATACGAGCGAAGGAATGCAGCAGTGGTTTGGCGCACATCCTAATGGACATGTGCTTTATCCGGTCGGTGATTTCGAGCGTCCCCTACCTACAATAGAACACAATTCCGAGAATCTTTCAAAACCGGTAACAATTATTTATGCTGGCAACTGTTACGGTGCATATGGTCGTATGCTCTTGCGATTTGCCAAACAAGCAAAAAAATCGTGTGACATTCACTTGAAAATATTTCCTGTAGGAAACGATTGGTCTGACGAGGATATTAAAGATTTAGTTGCGTCTGGTATTTATCAATCTTTTAAACCATTTGAAGAATTGCGAAAAGATTTTCAATCTGCCGACGCATTTTTGACCGTCATGAGTTTCGAAGACTTAGAGAGGCCATTTGTCGAAACAAGCTTTACTACAAAATGGCTTGATTATGCGCCTTACGGAAAGCCTATTTTTGTTTGGGCACCTTCGTATTCTTCTGCAGTAAAGTTTGCAAAGAAATATGAATGTGGCATCGTAGTCACCCAAAATGATCCAAGTTCGTTGTATCAAGCAATTATTAATTTGTCTGCAAACCATACAAATTGGAGAAAATATTCAGATAAAGCGAGAGAAGCATCTGAAAATATTTTAAATCCAGAGTTGATTCATCAACTTTTCGTTCGAGAAATAAAAAAGGAGCTTAGCAAAGGCATTAATGTATGAAAACCATTTGTCTGGCAGTTCTCAACTATAATGGCACTCAATATCTTGAGAATTTAATATCTACACTACTCACTGCGCTTGAGGTCTATGAAGGTCAAGGAACGATTGTAATTCTTGACAATCAAAGTACAGATAACGATGTAGAATGGCTAAAACAAAGGTATCCAACTGAGAAATATAAGTGCATTGAAATAATTGTTGCTCCTGAAAATGATTATCTATTTTCTTATAATTGGCTTGCTGAGCAAAGGGATGAAGAAATCATTATTTTTTTGAATAATGATTTGATAGTACATCAAAATTTTATAAAACCCTTAGCTCAATATTTTGATCATGATGATGTATTTGCTGTTTCATCTCAATCCTATAACTGGGAAGGTACAGAAGTCACCAGTGGACCAGCAGAAATATATTTTCATCATGGCCATTTTTATACGGTTTTTAACCGAAGCAAACAATATGTTTGCTACACACTATTTGCTTCCGGTGCACATATGGCTGTGGATCGCGCGAAATTTCTCTGCTTAGAAGGCTTTGACCGCGCTTATTATCCTGCTTATTGTGAAGATATGGATTTGTGCTATCGAGCTTGGCTGCGAGGGTGGAAATCCATATACGAACCACAAAGCCAATGTCGGCATCATGAAAGTAGTTCCTTTGGTCAACGCGCTCAACGTTTGAACGCAATTAATACTTTTCTTTTTGAGAAAAAGTATATATGTAATCTAAGACTAAGGTTTGAGCGTCAATTGTATTACTATTTTCTGTATCGTTGGATACAACCTAATTCGCAAGTAGCTGGTTATCGAGAAGAAGCATTTAAAAAGTTCTGTGCCCTTGAAAAAACCTGGCTGTCGAAATCGGGGAGTAGATATCGGATACTAAATATAAAGAATATAGTCGGCAAAAAAATTCATTCGATATAACTGCTTGTTCAAAGTTAATTATTACAACAGATATTTGTACCATGATCAATGTCAGTCACTTTACAACGCAGCTTAGAGGTGGCGCAGGAATTGCAGCTCAAAGGTTGCACAGCGGTCTGTTGATACATAAGCTCAACAGTAAACTGTATTATAAAGAAGGAGTATCCATATTTGAGCATACTAAACAAATGTTTGCAGAGCAGTCTTTTCTGCCTCGCAGTGCGTCGGATATCGCTATTAGTTGGCTGAATCGTCAGTGTCATTTAGACCAAGGATTATTTACGAGTCCGTGCTGGTTTGCGCAACGACCGATAGGTAAATTTACAGTGGATCCTGGTATTACTCATTTACATTGGGTTTCCCGATGGATTGACCTACCCACCTTTTTAGCATCCGTTCCTGATGAGCAGCCAATTATCTGGTCCCTTCATGACCTTAATCCTATGACTGGCGGGTGTCATCACCCCTTAAAATGTCAGAAATTCCAGACGCACTGTAACATGTGTCCAATGCTTAGAAAACCAAAGTCAAGAGATTTGTCCTACAAATTTTATACACTTAAGGAGTCCGCTTATCGGGGTAAGAATCTACACTTTGTGGGCAACAGTCATTGGACAACCAACACTGCGCAACAATCAGCACTGGCCCAATATGCCAAGTCTTTTACAACGATCCATCTCGGTGTTGATGTAGAGCAATTCCGACCGGTCAACAAGCGGACAGCAAAGCTAGCACTTGGCATCCCAGAGGAACAGATCGTCATTGGCTTCGGATGTGCCGATTTATCGGATAGCAATAAAGGGTTTGAGCGTCTGTTGCAGGCAATAACGCTACTTGAGCTATCTAAATCAGTAACACTACTTATCTTTGGCGGCGGGAGAGCGCCCACTTTAGAGAACCAATCCATTAAGCTTGTAGCATGTGGACCCGTTAGCACACCCAAGTTACTATCAATTATCTATTCGGCAGCCGATCTCTTTGTGGTCCCCAGCTTGATTGAAAGTTTTGGCTTGACAGCCTTGGAGGCTGCCGCCTGTGGCACGCCAGTCATAGCTTACGCAACGGGAGGTCTGACAGATGTCATTGAAGATGGTCATACAGGGATACTTATACCTGAAGTTGGGGATATACCAGCTTTGGCGCAAGCAATCGCTCGGCTCGTCGAACAGCCGGCACAGCGCCAAGCCATGGCGGAAAAAGCACGACGAAGAGTTGAAGAAAATTTTACAGAGGCACAGATGGTGAAGCAATATATTGAATTATATCAACAGGTTCAAGGATACAGCTCACGGTGAAACAGGTCTTGGTGCGCCCCTCTTTTCAGGATTGGTGTGGCAATCGTTTATTTACCGAGGGTACATCGTTTAACCAAGTGTATCGCGAAGCGTTTGCCCTCTGGAAAACAGAAGCAGCGAAGGGTGGCTTTCAGATCGATACGTGGGATTGTGCCGACTTAAAATCAGCCGATGTCTTCTGGTTTTTAGATTTGCCCTCAACAAAGCAAGAGTTTGAGCAAATTCGTGGACAACTGCAACCCGGGACACCACTCGTCTTACAGATTTTAGAAAATCCATTGCTGACCATTCACAGCTTTTTTGAAGAGAACACAAAACATTTTAATGCAATTCTGAGTTATGAACACGCGGATACAGTAGCGAAACGAGCCAATTGCGTCGCCTATAAATTGCCAAACGAAGTACAGAAGATTGAAAATGCTCTCGCTTTTGCCGACAGAAAATTGCTGCTATTGATCAATTCTAATCGCATTGAAGGGCTTTGGGCAACGCGACAGGTTGGTCTGGCAGGCATCCCATTATTGGGGCGACTACTTAGCGGCTGGTATTGCCCACCCAGGGCACTCAAGGAGATTTTACAGGGGGAACTATACTCGCATAGACGCAAGATTGCACGTCTAAGTGAAAGCCATAAAGATTCTATCGATATATATGGCTATGGTTGGAATGGTGAACAAATTTCCTGGTTCCCTGGGTATCCCAATCATCCTTATAAAACAAGCCGCGGCAAATTCAGTGGCGACAAACTATCTTTATGTGCAAACTACCGGTTTGTTCTCAGCTTTGAAAATTATTGCGGCAATCGTGGCTATATCAGCGAAAAAATTTTTGATCCGATATTTGCCGGTTCTGTTCCAGTCTATTTAGGCGATGAACGGATCACTGACTATGTACCGGCTGAAGCATTCGTAGATGCCAAAAAATTTAATGATTACCAAGAATTATTTAGCTATTTACAAAATTGTTCTGAATATGAGTGGCAGAAAATGTTAGAAGCAGGACAAAATTTTATTAGATCAGAACATTTTTATCACTTTAGTACTAAAGCGTTTGTATGGTCAGCGATGCAGGTACTACGACACGTAGCTCAAGAGCAACCATGAAAATTGATCTCAATGCACTGAAACTGAAAATGCGAAACTCGGTATTTCTGCGTAAGCTTTACGCAGCTTATCAAAGTCGCGGAAATTCAAAACAAGTAAGGGGAAGCAATAACCGTATTGATGTATCACAGGCAACTTTGCAGGATTGCCAAATCATCATTACTGGCAACGGAAATACTGTGCTCATTGGCAAAGGTGCATTCTTAAAAAGCGTTCGACTCGTTCTAAAAGGTAATCATTTACAGTTAAAAATTGGCGAAAAGGTTTCCATTGGCAGTAATTCTACACTTTGGATGGAAGATGACAACGGCATTTTAGAGATCGGCAACTATTGCTCTTTTGAACAAGTAGATATGGCGGTTGCTGAAGACAACACCACAGTTCATATTGGTGAGGATTGCATGTTCGCCTATGGCATTGATGTCAGATGTAGTGATTCACATGCTATGTACGACCGGCACACACGCAATAGAATAAACTATGCAGGAGACATAAAAATTGGTGACCATGTGTGGGTTGGTGCAAAGACATTAATCTTGAAAGGAGTATCCGTTGGGGATGGTTCAGTGATTGGCGCAGGTTCCATCGTGACGAGATCTGTTCCGAAGCATTCAGTAGCGGCTGGTATTCCGGCTCATATTATTCGTAATGATATTGTGTGGACACGTGCGCGCGGGGAAAGCTATTTAGAATCCACAAAAAATGAAGATTTTTTGCGCTCGCCGCAAAATAGCGCTGTGTCTCACCATAACGACAAACGTAGAGCAAAAAATGAAACTCACAAATGAATTCGGCGCAATTGTCTGTGCTGCGCCCGGTGACTATTTATTTGCCAAAGGGACTTGTGCAAGCATTCGTTATTTTATGCCTGATCTGCCTATTGCACTCTTAGTTGATGGAAACCTGCAAACTGATCTATTAGAACAGACCTATCAAGTTCAAGTTATTCGGAAAACAGATATTACTGATCCTTGGTTAGCTAAGCACAGTTTTGGCTGGGGTATCACAAAGATGTTAGCGTTTTGGTATTCACCTTTTGAACGATTCTTATATCTTGATTCGGATACGATCGTTTGGGGGGATATTCGGCAATTAATTGAGGAGAGTGATTGGGATTTCGTTTCAGACATTGCCCGCAAAGAGAGTGATGGCGAAATATCTGATGAAGCCGTTGCGAGGTGGTTTTTTGACTTGGCGTTTGTAGAGGGCTGTTTCCCAGATTTCCCCTGGCGAAAATATAAAAACCAGTTTATGTGTACCGGGGTATTTATAGCAAAGAAAAATGCCTTTTCGGCTCAAGAGTATAAAGAAATTCTGGCACTACAAAAAGCAAATCCCACTTGTCTGCACTTTGCTGAGATGGGCTTCTTAAATATTATGATATTCAGAAATTTTCATCATGGGAAATTAAATTTATCCTTTGCAGATTATCAGGTAATTTTTCCTGATTTTCCCAAAGAACAACTCCAATACCGATTTCGGTTTGAGGAAAATAAGCCTGTAATTAATAAAGATGATGTACGGGTATTACATATGCCTGGTGAAAAACCTTTAATTAATAATTCCAACTGCTACTCATTGCCAATGACCTACTTTCGACTAAAATTTTTAAAAGATTCAGAAGGGCTCGATAGAGATAGTGGAATAGCAAAACTACTTGTTGAAGATCAAGAATATTATCGCCTGAAGAAACGTCGCACGCGAATAAATGTACTGAAGAGGCTCCTCGTTGGCCAGCGGGGAGAATGGAGAAGTCTAGTCAATCGGTACAAAAGTAAGTTTCTGAAGAATTGAACTTCTAACCAAGCTAATGAATCCTTCCTGCTCGGTAAGCAACATCTCTGTTATCATACCAACCTATAAACGGTCGTATCAACTCTTGCAAACTATTGAAAAGATCCGTGCCTGTTTTCCAGTGCCGGCGGAAATCTTAGTCCATGTTGATTATGGTGATGAAGATACAAAAGCGATGCTATCAGAAACAAATCCTGATGTCATCATTTTAAAAAGTGAACAAACGCAAGGACCAGGGGGCGGTCGTAATCGACTTATTCAACAAGCTAGCTGCGACTGCATTGCATGTTTTGATGATGATTCTTGGCCAATGGACAAAGATTATTTTGCGGCAGCGCTAAACTTATTACAAGCGAACCTTGATGTAGCGGTTGTAAACGCTGAGGTATTTCATCCCGGCGAACATAGTAAACCAGTAAGTTCGGAAGTGTATGAAGTCAATTCGTTCCAAAACTGCGCTTGTATCGTGCGCAAAGAAGCTTTCCTAAATACACAAGGTTATCTTCCGCTACGCTACGCCTATGGTATGGAAGAGGCAGATCTAGCTTTGCAATTCCAAGATGCCGGATGGCGGATGTTGAGGAGTTCCCAATTGAGGGTTTATCATGACTCAGATTTGCACCATCACACCTCAACAATGGTTAATTCATGGCACATTACGAATACAGCATTGTTGGCGTATTTGCGCTATCCCAAACGTTTTTGGGGAATTGGCTGCTTAAAGGTCCTAAATCGCATCCGCTATGCACTATCAGCAGGTCGATACAGCGGTATTTTGAGTGGTATTGTCAGAATTCCATTGGTGATTTACCGATATCGTCATTATCGCAAGCCAATCCAGGTCTCAACTTATCGAACCCATCAACAAATGGGTAGAAGTACTTAAGATGCAAAAATGGATCTGTTGCCAAATCGGTGCGCGTGAGCACTATGCTATTCCTAGGGCATTGCACAAAAAAGAGATGTTGGCACATCTCTTAACAGATGCCTGGCTAACACCCGCTGCACGGCTAAATCACCTACCAATTTCTAAACTTGCCGGATTACGTGAACGTTTTAGTCCTGATCTAACAGACGCACCTGTTTATGGGTTTACAACGTCACTGCTGTGCTTCGAGTTGCAGCAACAAATATTGGGCAGAGCAGGCTGGCAGCAGATCATGGCGCGTAATTGTTGGTTTCAGCGGCAAGTTGTGCGTACGTTGCCGACTATCACTCGCCACCTGAATGGAGAAGTAGTTTTGTTCGCCTACAGCTATGCCGCCCTTGACATTTTTCGCTACGCCAAGGCGCGTGGCTGGCGCGCAATATTGGGGCAAATTGATCCGGGTCCCGTCGAGGAGCGCATTGTTTTACAAGAACACGAACGTTACCCAGCCTATAGCACAACTTGGCAACCTGCGCCAGTTGCTTATTGGCAGCAGTGGCGAGAAGAATGTGCGCTGGCCGATGAGATCATCGTCAATTCACCTTGGTCACGCAGTGCGCTACAACAAAGTGGTATATCTACGGATAAGATCAACGTAATTCCGCTGGCCTATACAATACCGCCAGAAGCAGCGAATTTTGAACGCACTTATCCAATTGCCTTTACCGCCGAGAGACCCCTACGCGTGCTATTTTTAGGTCAAGTCATTTTGCGCAAAGGAATCATGGCATTGCTGGCAGCGGCAGAATTACTGCGTGACCACCCAATCGAATTTTGGCTCGTTGGTACGCAGGGAATTACTCGCTCTGAACAAATGGTTGGCAAAAAGAATGTCAAGTGGATCGGGAGTGTTGCGCGCAGCACCACTGCCAACTATTATCAACAGGCCGATCTCTTGCTTTTCCCAACCCTCTCCGATGGTTTTGGTATTACGCAACTGGAAGCGCAAGCCTGGAAATTGCCATTGATCGTCTCACACTTTTGTGGGCAAGTGGTCGAAGACAAGGTAAATGGGCTACTGCTATCAGAAGTCAGTGGTGAAAGTGTGGCCAACGCATTGCAAATCTGTCTAGCCAATCCAGAGCTGTTGCAGCGCTTCTCGAACTGGTCTGTTGATCTAACGGCTTTTGGATTGCACCAGTTGCAGAATCAACTACAGGCACTAGCATGAGTTACCAACAAAATTTACTAGAACAGTTGCTCCAACAAAATTCGGTCCTGTATTTAGTAGCCGCCACACTCTTGCTGATTCTCTGCATTGAAGCGCTGACCAAGAATCAAATCTGGCGCGTTCCGGCTTTATCCGTCTATGTGACGACCGGATTTTGGTATTTGATCGAAGCTGTCTACTTTCCCGAGCAATTGATTATCTTTCCAGTCCAACTCAAAAGTGTCGCTTATCTGCAAGTCATCATATTTCTGCTGGCTTTTCGGCTATTTATGCCTGCGTTAAGCAATGCTTTTCTCAAGAACGCCTGGCAACCACACAGTTCATTATCGTTCCAACCTGACAAGTTATTAAAGTATCTCTTTCTCTTGTGGCTTCTCTTATTTGCTTATGGTGTTTACCTCCTTAACTGGGATGTCATGACGGCCCTCGTTCCGCCCAATGGCCGCAATGGGGTCTATATGTGGGGTCGTAGTGCGGTGGGCGGTGCCACTGGATTTATTATCTCTTCTGCAAGTTTTACCTATTCATTGCTTTGTGCATTCTTTGGCGTGTTGTTGCCCCTGCAAACAAAACGAAGTGCACAGCTGATCAATCTCTGCCTCTTTGCCTTGGTCCTGCCCTATTATCTGCTCTTAGGCACGCGTAATCTGCTGCTAGCCGTTCTGCTACCTGGTTATTTTAGCTATATGCTCTTTTCGCCCCACCTGCGCTGGTTCAAAGCAGTAATCAGTGTAGGCTTTGGCGTGCTTGTTAATTATATCCTTATCGTTGCCATTGCCTTCCGCAATATCGGCATTACCACCTACCTCACCCTATCTCAAGAAACTGGTGATGTTCTGGGCACAACCAAACATTTAGGCATGAACATGATGCAGGAGCTTTGCTTTACTACCGGTTTCTTACAGATGAGACGACTGAACCCAGAGTGGGGTAGTCGGTATTTAACTGAACTCCTTAATTTTATTCCGCGGGCGATTTGGCCAGGCAAACCGCTGCTTGGTATTGATTATGCGTTGCTACGCGGTTTTGGCGATTCATCTTCTGCCAGCGGCGTCTTTGCCACGCTTTCTTATGGCTTTATTGGTCAGGGTCTTCTGGATTTTGGTTTATACCTGGGCCCGATTGCGCCTGGGTTCATACTGGCAGCTTGGGTTGGTTTCCTGTCAATGTTGCTCTATCAAAGCGATTCCGTGTTGCGCCGTTGTCTATTTTTGGTAGGCTTAGCCTTGACCTTCAACTTGGGGCGCGGCATCTCGCTGCTTGTTCTCTGGCCAATGGTCTTTGGCTATGTCATTGTGCGGGTATTGGAGAATATCCAGGCCACGCAAGATTCTAGCCCAGAGCGCTACCGCTCGGCCAAAACGGAGGTTGCAACTAAGGCTCAACTATGAGCAGGATCGCTATTTTATTTAACAATATTGGACCTTATCACTTGGCGAGATTGGGCGGAGCCGTTACACTCGCTAGGACAGAGGGGAGTGAGATTGTTCCTATCGAATTGGCGCGGGAAGCGTTTGAGTATTCCTGGCAAACAGGGCGAACAGATTTGCCTTTTCAAATTTATTCGGCAGTGACTGACCGACCACTCGAACAGACCTCACTACCCGTTTTGTTGCAAAAGCTACATCAATTATTGGCCGAGGTAAAGCCTGATGTGGTTGCGCTTGCCGGCTACTGGCATCCAGCCATGCAGGCAACACTCGTATGGGCCCGACTGCATGGCATTCCAGCCATTCTCTTTTCAGAGACCAACGAACATGATGCTGACCGAACCTTCTGGAGTGAAACGCTTAAACGGTTGATCATAAAGCAATACCATGCCGCGCTGGTTGGTGGCAAACCACAAAAGCGCTATCTTGAAAAACTTGGAATGGATTCAGCCGCGATCTTCACTGGATATAATGTTGTTGGCAATCAAACCTTTGCGCCTAGAAGCCTTCGTGCATTGCCGAAGCCATTGTCACAACCCTTTTTTTTAGCAATAAATCGTTTTGTTCCTAAGAAAAATCTGTCATTTCTTCTAGCTTGTTATGCCGACTATTGCAAGCAGATAGGTGATCAAGCTTGGCATCTTGTATTGTGTGGGGATGGCGAACTGCGGCCAATGATTGAGCAGCAAATCATTGCTCTAGAAGTACAAGGCACTGTGCATCTGCCTGGTTTTCTGCAACAAAGGGAACTTTTACCTTATTTTGCCCATGCTGGCTGTTTTGTCCATGCCAGCACCCAAGAGCAGTGGGGGTTGGTCGTTAATGAAGCAATGGCGGCAGGGCTACCGGTGTTGGTCTCTCACCGTTGTGGCTGCTTTGAGGATTTGGTGATAGAGGGTGTCACAGGCTTTGGCTTTGAACCGACAGATCGTCAACAACTAACAAATTTGATGATCAAAATGAGTTCTGGCGTAGTAGACTTAAACCAAATGGCAGAAGCAGCGCTGGCGCATATTCAGAAATTTTCACCAGATTATTTTGCACGGGGATTAGTCGATGCCGTCAAATATATTTTATCTTGTCGATAAATCCTCATGAAAATTCTGATGATCATTCCTGCAATCGGTCCTGTTTATGGCGGTACATCAAAAACGGTAGTTGAGCTTTCACAAGCACTTGGCACCCGTGGTGTGGATGTTGATATTGTCACGACGAATGCGAATGGAACAAATATACTGAATGTCCCTTTAAAGAGTTGGGTTGAGCAGAAATCTTATCGAATTCAATACTTCCCTTATTGGCGACCGGCCAAAGAGTACAAGTTAAGTGGGGTCCTGACACAGTGGTTATTTCAGCACGTTTCTGACTACGACCTTGTTCACGTCAATGCCCTTTTTTGCTATCCAAATCTGATTGCCTATTTATCATGCCTTTATCATCAAATTCCCTACATTGTAGCACCGCACGGCATGTTGGAACCATGGGCCCTTGCGCACAAAGCGAACAAAAAACTATGGTACTACCGCTTAATCGAGAAACCGGCCTTGAACCGTGCCAGTGCTATTCAGATGTTAGCAATGCCAGAATTAGAAAATGTGAAGCCGCTGCAATTGCGTGCAACGACTTTTATATTGCCCAACGGCATCAATCGTGACGACTTTGAACGGTTAGCAGATGCAGATATCTTTTTCCAAAAATTTCCGGAAACCCGTGGCAAAAAGGTAATTCTTTTTCTGGGACGTATCGATCCTAAAAAGGGACTAGATCTATTAGCGCCAGCGTTTGCCAGCGTGCAACAACAGTTTCCCAACACATACTTAGTTGTTGCTGGACCGGATAATATTGGCTTCTCGGCAACCGCCCAAAACTATTTCGCGGAAGCGGGTTGCCGGAAGGCGGTAACTTTTACAGGAATGCTGGATGGCGCTCTTAAATATGCAGCTTTGGCTGCGGCAACCATCTATGTCGCTCCTTCTTACTCAGAAGGATTTAGCATGTCAGTCTTGGAGGGGATGGCGTCAGGGTTACCCTGTGTAATTACCACCGGCTGTAACTTTCCCGAAGCGGGCAAAGCAGGTGTTGCCTATGTCGTCGACATCGACGCTGATGCCATCGCCAATGCACTACTCAAATGTCTGCAAAACAGTTGCGTTGCCAAAGATATGGGTGAACGCGCTCGGCAATTTATTTTTGCCCAGTACACTTGGGATCAAATTGCGGCGAAGTTGATTAAGGTCTATGAAGCAATTCTTACCCATAAGCCGCTACCGAGGGTTGAAATGGTAGAAATAGCATAAACCAGGGTAACACATGAGTAAAAACCTATCTTGTCTTATTTTGACCTTTAATGAAGAACAGAATATCGCTCGCACGTTGGAACAACTGCATTGGGTAGAAAACGTAGTCGTCGTTGACAGCTACAGCACAGATGACACATTCAAAATTATTCACGCCTACACAAATGTCAAAGTTTATCAACGCCAATTCGATACATTTGCTGGTCAGTGCAATTTTGGTCTAGCGCAGATCGCAACAGAATGGGTGCTTTCGCTCGACGCCGACTATGTTTTAACTGATGAATTGATTGCGGAAATTCAAGCCTTATCTGCAACATCAAGCGTTGATGGTTATTTTGCACGCTTCAACTATTGTGTTTTCGGCAAACCATTACGTGGTACACTCTATCCACCGCGTCAGATCTTGTACCGCAAAGCAAAGGCACACTACATAGATGATGGTCACGGTCATCGCATACAGGTAGACGGTAAATCGGGAATGTTAACCGGCTACATTCACCACGACGACCGCAAATCACTAGGACGTTGGTTGCAATCACAAGATAAGTACATGCTCATTGAAAGCAAGAAATTACTCAGTACACCACCGGCAGAACTCAACACCGCAGACCGCATTCGCAAAAGAAAGCTAGTTGCACCAGTGATGGTTCTGTTCTACTGCCTCATCCTTAAGCAGGGAATTCTTGATGGCTGGCCTGGATGGTATTATGCTTTTCAACGGATGGTGGCAGAGATGATTCTTGCGATACGGTTGATTGAATTGGAATATTTGCAAGAACAATCATTGGAACAGAATCCTTCGTCGACGCAAATTGCTCCACCGATTCCAAGAACATGACAGTATCAAAATAGCTTCCTCATAAAAGTTCGTTACAGAAAGCTTCGAAATTCAAAAGGTTTTCAGACAAATAATGGTACAATCAGCAAACTTTACCTCTTCCGACACAAACTATAGATTTAGCAGCGCAGACGCTGTGCACACCAATGCCTATCTTAGCCCACTGATCCTTGCGCTGAGTCAACAATACAAAATCAATCGTACTCTCGACCTTGGCTGCGGCAACGGTGCGTTAGCAGATGATCTGACAAAGGCTGGTTTTACTGTCGTCGGCTGCGATCCCAGTGAGAGTGGTATTCAATTTGCACGTCAAGCTGTGCCACAGGTTAGTTTCTATCAAGCTGGTGTCTACGACGACCCAAGTGCCATTGCCGAGACCGATTTTGATATGGTCGTTTCAACCGAGGTAGTCGAACATCTCTTTTACCCGCGCTACTTGCCTCGGTTTGCTGCGGCAAAACTAAAGCCGGGTGGCATCTTGGTGATCTCCACGCCCTATCACGGCTATGGTAAGAATCTAGTGCTCTCGTTATTGAACAAGTGGGACGGTCATCATACGGCGTTGTGGGATGGTGGCCATGTCAAGTTCTGGTCTTGCAAGACGCTCACGCAGCTAATTGAGGGAGAAGGCTTTCGCTTTGAGAAATTTATCGGCTGCGGACGGGTGCCTTACCTATGGAAAAGTATGATCTTGGTCGGACGCAAAGTTGGTTAAAGTTGAGGGACTTACGAACGCTATGAACTGTTGACAATTTTTATGCAAACAAGCACCCATTCCACACCCAACATCACCACCGAACCCATGCTAAGCGAAGCCGAAGCATTCTCCGCCCAATTCCAACGCAACCACCTTGCCCTCGCCCTCGAAGCGCCCTGGCGCGTCACCAACGAGCTGCGCCGGCTGTTGCTCTTGCCCTATCTCCACCTCCTCCTGCGCGCCAACGGTGTCGTCTGGGGGCGGGGCTGTCGCTGGCTGGGCGCGCCTATCGTGCAGGTTGTGCGCGGCAGCATCATCACGCTGGGCCACCGCGTCACCCTGCGTTCGTGGCCGGCCAGCAACCCGCTCGCGCCCAACCACGCCGTCGTGCTCGCCACGCGCAAGCCGGGTGCGCTCATCCAAATCGGCGATGACTGTGGCTTCACCGGCACCACCCTCGTCGCGGCCGAACGCATTGTGATTGGCGACCGCGTCCAGGTCGGGGCCAACAGCAGCATCGTCGATACCGACTTTCACCCGCTCACGCCGGAAGGCCGCGCCCGTGATTTTCTCGCTGGCGCGCACGCCCCGATTGTGATTGAGGATGATGTTTTTATTGGCATGAACAGCCTGATCCTCAAGGGGGTGACGATTGGGCGGGGCAGCGTGGTTGGTGCCGGGAGTGTGGTGACGCGGGATGTGCCGGCGGGGGTGGTGGTGGCAGGGAATCCGGCGACCGTGGTGAAACGGCTGGAGGATGAGCAATAATCAATTGTTAATTCGTGTGCCGGACAAATCCGTTGTTGCCTACATCTGGTGTAGTCGTCGGGTGCGCAACGTGATGTGCGTTCGCCAGTTCCTTAACAACCGAATAGAGTACGCAAGATCGAACAGTTGGTGAAACCACCGGTTTGCACGCTTTTCTTAGATGAGCGTTTCTGATACAGACCGAAGGTTCGATGTGCCAGAAATTTATGCTATAATCGAGGCAAAATCATTGACTGTGCGTAACGGACGGACAGTCACGATCACAGCCAAAGGAGTCCAGCATGAATATGCAGACCTTTCCCATTGAAGTACCGCAAATTCTCTTACAACGTGCCCAAGTGGCAGCGGGTGAAGAATTGCGCGAGCTGGTTACCTTCTTGCTTGAAAGATATGTTCAGGAATTAGAACGCACCCAGCGTGAACAAGCATACGTCGCCTATTACCAACAACGCGACACGACAGAAGTGACAGAAGAAGCCCAACTCTTAGCCGACTTTGCCTTTGCCGATGCACAGCTAGAAGATGAGGCAATGGCATGAGTCAATCCATTCAGCGCGGAGATTTGTTCTGGGCTAACCTTGACCCAACGATTGGCGTTGAAATCCAAAAACGAAGACCGGTCGTTGTCATCTCGAACAATGCGATTAATCAATACAGCCAGTTAGTCATCGTTGTTCCCATTACCACCAATCTGAACCGTTTCTCGCCCAGCCATATTCTTCTACCCAGGGGTGAGGGTGGTTTGGGTCAAGACTCCAAAGTTTTGACAGAACAAATTCGTGCGCTGGACAAACAACGTTTGGTCAACAAGATCGGGACAATTTCCCCACAATACTTGGCGCTGATTGAAAAAGCGATACTCAATTCACTTGATATGTAAGCAGTGCACGCAGCCATCAGCCGTGTCAATGGCACGGCTGATGGCTGCGTATAGACCGTCGTGCTCAACACCAGCTTCAACGAAAATGAACCAATTGTCTGCACGCCAGACGAAGCGATCAGCTGCTTTGTGCGCACGCGCATGGATGCGCTGGCGATTGGCAATTTCTTGGTGGAGAAAGAGTATCGGCTGGATGGGTAGGGTGGTGAACTCAATCGAGCGGGAAACCATCGGATAGAAAGTCACGCTGAATTTGTCGGACTTGCTGTTCGCTTTCTTCATTGAACTGGAGCAGTTCTACCGTGGCCCGTCCAGTTGCTGTGCGACCATAGATGCGGAGTTGATCCCGACTGCGGCGGAAGTGGTCCGACCACCGGTCAAGCCGAGGATTGAAGAGCGGAGCAGGCTGTTTGGTGCGCGGATCAATGGCCGCAATCTTATCGCTTTTAAGGAGGTTGCAGCGTCGGCAGGCAAAGGCTAGGTTGGCAGGAGCGGTTGATCCGCCTAGTGAACGAGGCAGGATATGCTCGATCTCGAAGAACATGGCACCTGTTATGACTTTGTAACGACGGCAGTATTCGCAACGACCGCCTGCACGCACATCCAGGAGGTAACGCAGAGAGAAGCTGGATTTTGCCATTGCTTGCTACTCGGTCTCGGGAATCAATGCCTGTAACCGATTGAGCATGGCAACTTCTAACTCGCGCAATAGCACTTCGCGTTCTGCCGTTGCCCGCTGTGGGAAAAGTCGTTCAAGGCGTGGCAATGCGTCCAAGCGCCGAAAGAGTTCGGGATCGGGAGGCTGTTGTCGGTGCAATGGCAAAGCGGCCCGTTGCTTTTGCTGGTTTGCTTCATACGCCGCGATATCGGCTTCCGTTAGCCCAAACTCTTCCGGTGTAAAGGATGTGTCATCTTCAAAATTTTGCGGCGGCTGCATCAGTGCCAGGAGTTGATCAACGGTTAATACATAGTAGGATTGCTGATGGCCCTGAATTCGCAGAGGCGTTTGCTGGCTTTCTAGTTGGGTCAACATCTCGTTTGGTACATCCAATGCAACAACAGTACTCATGATCCACTCCTTTGTCACATAAGTCTCATAAATCATGCTTACAGTATACCATTACACACAAAATGGCAATAATAATTGTGGTTTCACCGGCACTGCATATTAAGGGATAATGCTCGGTGCGGCCGAGTGCATCGTGATTGGCGACCGCGTCTAGGTTGGGGCCAACAGCACGATTGTCGACGCTGTTTTGTTACTGCCGCTTCCTGTGGGAAGCGAGCTTTCACCCGCTCACGCCGGAAGGCCGCGCCCGCGATTTTCTTGCCGGCGCGCACGCGCCGATTGTAATTGAGGACGATGTTTTTATTGGCATGAACAGCCTGATCCTCAAGGGGGTGACGATTGGGCGGGGCAGTGTGGTTGGCGCGGGGAGTGTGGTGACACGGGATGTGCCGGCGGGGGTGGTGGTCGCGGGGAATCCGGCGACCGTGGTGAGGCGGCTGGAGGATGAGCAGGGATTAATGGTGAATGGTGAATAGTGAATTGTGAATTGTTAACGGGGCATGGGGAATGTCGAGCGTGATTGGGGGATCATCCACGCGTTTAGGTGGAGACCGGCGTGCCCGTCGTGCGCAATACCAGGGTCAACGAAACCGAGCCGATTGTTTGCACGCCCGATGAGGCGATCACGAAGTGGGCGCACCGCGCCATTGGCAATTTCTTGGTGGAGAAGGAATTTCGGCTGGATGGGTAGGGCTGGTCTGGGTAACCAGCGTGCGTCGCACTGGCCAGAAGTACCTTCGTTTAGCAGATCACGATTGGCCAGTGCGACGCACGCGGCCGCTAGACAACGCTCGCCCATAGCCGCAGCAGTGACGATTGGGCGGGGCAGCGTGGTTGGTGCGGGCAGCGTGGTGACGCGGGCTGTGCCGGCAGGGGTTGTCGTGGCGGGGAATCCGGCAAGGGTGGTGAAGCGGCTGGAGGATGAGCAGGAAGCAATTGTGAATTGTGAACGGTGAATGGTGAATTGATAATGGGCAAGCAACACCAGGGTCAACGAAACCGAGCCGATTGTTTGCACGCCCGATGAGGCGATCAGCTGCTTTGTGCGCACCCGCATGGATGCGCTGGCGATCACAAAGTGGGCGCACCGCGCCATTGGCAATTTTTTGGTGGAGAAGGAGTTTCGGCTGGATGGGTAGTGGGGAAAGATAAATTGTCAATGGTAAACGGTGAATTGTGAATTGATAATGGGTTGCAATGACGCTGTCGGCACGGCGCGGTATGGTATAATGCAATGAGGAGACCGTTGGTTCACTGAGAACCATACAGTTGATCAGCAAGCGAGCAGAAAGGCATACCATGAGCGTACAAGAAGTCGTGCAACAGGTTAGCTATGTCACCAGCTCAAGTGGCCAACCCACGGCTGTCCAGATACAGATTGACGTGTGGCAGGAGGTTGTTGCGTTGCTAGAACAGGCAATGGCAACGCAAACAGAGTCGACGAAAATCGAGGCCGCGTGGGATCTCTTCCTCGGTTTGGCTGATGATGCCCAACCAGGCACGTTAGAAAATCCATCGACCAACCATGACACCTATCTCCATGGGCAACCGAAACAGACAAATCCTTGGCTGGCAACTGCCGGCATCTTTGCAGACGATCGGATGTTAGAACCGATGCTAGAAGAAATCCTCGCCGAACGCGCAATGGAATGTCCTGACCATTACAACAAATGATAAGCACTGTTTAGACTGGGAAGGAATCAAGGTTATGGAACCTCGACGATTTACCGTAGTGATTGAACAAGATGAAGATGCCATGTATGTGGCGACCGTGCCTGCACTCCGTGGTTGCCACACACAGGCACGAACACTGGAGGCACTGATCCCGCGCATTCGTGAAGCGATTGAACTTTGTCTTGAGGTAGCAGAGTTGGATGAGCCGCTCCTGCAATTTGTTGGCGTTCAGCAGATTGAGGTTGCGGCATGAGTAGCCGGTTACCATCGGTTGCACCACGTGAAATGTGCCGCATATTGGAATCGTTAGGGTTCGAATTGATCCGACAGCGAGGCAGCCACATGATCTATCGCCACCTTGACGGTCGAGCGACAGTGGTTCCCTTTCATGCCGGTGAAGATTTGGGAAGAGGCCTGGTCCGCAGCATTCTGCGCGACATTGAAATTTCTCGCGAAGAATTCCTTGCTCTCTTATAGAAACGTAACGGGACAATACGATGGTGAGAATTTTGGTCCCATACCACAGCCGATTTTTCTAGTTGAAGCTGCTGAACACATGCCCCGGCTACGAAATCTCTGTGAGCAAGAAGCGCCGGAGCCTTTACGCAAACGCAAGATCTATGCCCCGCCCAATTATTTGGCGCTGGTTTGATCAACCGGGTCACCCTGCGTTCGTGGCCGGCCAGCAACCTGCTCGCGCCCAACCACGCCGTCGTGCTCGCCACGCGCAAGGCAGAGGCGTGCATCCAAATTGGCGATGACTGTGGCTTTACCGGCCCTGCGTATTGGGGGAATGCTCGTCGCGGCCGAGCGCATCGTGATTGGCGACCGCGTCCAGGTCGGGGCCAACAGCACCATCGTCGACACTGTTTGTTACTGCCGTTTCCTGTGGAAAGCGAGTTTTCCCCCGTTCACCGCGGCGGGGCAGGCGCGTGATTTTCTCGCCGGCCCGCACGCGCCGATTGTGATTGAGGACGATGTCTTTATTGGCATGCAGAGTCTGATTTTGAAAGGCGTGACGATTGGGCGGGGCAGCGTCGTCGGTGCGGGCAGCGTGGTGACGCGGGATGTGCCGGCGGGGGTGCCTTCCCCCATGTCCAGTGGCGGGCAATCCGGCGACCGTGGTTAGGCGGCTGGAGGATGGGGAATTGTAAATGGGGAATAGGGAATAGGTCGATTGGAGGCACAGTACGCGCTGGGGGGGTATGGTATAATACGGTGAGAAAATTGTGAATGGATAGGGAGTCACACACGACGACCATATACCGCACTCGCGCATCGATGGCAGTGCTCAGCATCGCCGGCAAAGGAGTCACACGTATGTCTGCTTCAACCACGCTCATCCAAGATACATTTCAACGGCTCGGCCTGGAACGTCAGTTGGAGATTATTTATCACGGCGCGGCATTACGACTGACGGATCTGAATAAGCGCCATTTTTTAGCGCAAAGCAAGGTACACGCGTATGAAGAACAGTACCAAACCACGCTGGCCACATTGGATGCGCAAGGCTTACCCGATGATGCCTCTGTGGAAATGCATGAGGATTACATCCTGTGGCACCATTGGAGCGCAGTAGCCGATGAAACGCAAACCGCGGTTGAGCAGTTGCGACCGTTAGTCGAGCAGGGGCTGCCGATTGGGGTAGTGCAGCATGAACGCCGCTGAGCGCTTACTTATGATCGAACAGGTCAGTGCTGATTTGGTTGATCGGGTTATGCCGCTCGACCTAGATGGCGAAGCCTTGCGCTTGATCCTGCATTTGCGGGATGGCAACAATTTGCGGGTCATTGAACAGTGGCAAGGGCAGCAGCTTCTGCGCTACAGCTACTACTGGCTGACCGCCGAGAACCAGTTGATTGTTGGCTGGGATAATGCACCGCATCACCGGCATGTCGCCATGCATCCCCATCACAAGCATGTTGGGCAGCCAACCAATATTCAAAGCTCGCAAGAAACCAGGTTAGAAGATGTGCTGCAGTACCTCCGTACACAAAGCTGATTGACTGATTCTCACCCGCTCACATCAGAAGGCCGCGCTCGCGATTTTCTTGCCGGCGCGCACGCCCCGATTGTGATTGAGGATGATGTTTTTATTGGGATGAACTGCCTGATCCTCAAGGGGGTGACGATTGGGCGGGGCAGCGTGGTTGGCGCGGGCAGCGTGGTGACGCGGGATGTGCCGGAGGGGGTTGCCTTCCCTCATTTATAGGGGCGGGCAATCCGGCGACCGTGGTGAAGGAACTTGAGAATCATCAATAGTCAATAGTCAATAGTCAATGGTAAATTATTAACGGGGAATGGGGAGGGTTGGCTGGCAGGCGAGTAACAAGAGAGCGGGTGTGGTATAATGCGGTGCTATCGATACAGGTATTGCTCAGTGACAAGCATCCAGGAGAAAGCAGACCGCCATGCCCAAACGTGTGATCTACGGTGAATCGAACTATGCCGCGCTTGTCCGCAAGAATGGCTATTTTGTGGACAAGACACCTTATATCCAGGCGCTAGAAGCAGTGGAAAATCCAGTCTTTCTGCGCCCACGGCGCATCGGCAAATCGCTCTTCTGTTCGATCCTACGCTATTACTATGATTTGAATTATGCCGCACAATTTAATGAGCTATTTGGCGAGACATGGATCGGTCAACAGCCTACGGCCAGCCACAATCAGTATATCTTGCTCTTTTTCAACTTCTCGGTCATTGATGTGGGCAAGACGGTAGGTCAGATTGAGCACAGTTTTAAAAACAATTGTAACTCTGCCATCGATTCGTTGCGTCTTGCCTATGGAGAGATCTTGGGTGACATGCCGACAATTGTCATGGCGGATTCAGTTTCGGACAATCTGGAAAAACTCTTCAATTATCTACGCAATAAGCAGTTGCCGCAGGTTTATGTCATCATCGATGAGTATGACAACTTTGCCAACCAGCTGATCGTCGGCAACCAAGATTTACTTTATCAAGAATTGACCGCCGCCGATGGCTTTTTGAAAACCTTTTTCAAGACGCTAAAGGCCGGCCGCGAAAGCGGCGCAATTGCCAATGTCTTTATCACCGGCGTCCTGCCAATCACCATTGATGAATTGGCGTCGGCGTTCAATGTTGGCACCTTTTTAACACTGGAACCCGCCTTTGAGGCGATGTTAGGATTTACCCAAAAGGAAGTGGATCAGTTGCTGGATCAGATCTATCGTGATTTTGCGCTCGACCCGGCGACGCGCAACGAAGTGAATACGGTGATCAAAAATAATTACAACGGCTATCACTTTGTCGATCCGGCAGGGGAGGCGCTCTACAATTCGACCATCTTGATCTATTTCTTGCGCTACTTTACCTTGTATAAAGAAATTCCGGAAGCACTGACCGACCTCAACCTCAAAACCGATCTCTCCTGGGTACGGCGCATTACGAGTGGCCGTCCTGGCGATACTGAGGAATTTGTGGGGCAGTTGACCCGTGAAAATCGCATTCCCTATGACCGTGACTTTCTCATCTCGAAGTTTGACATACATCAGTTTTTTGATAAAGGGTTTTATCCGATCTCCTTTTTCTACCTGGGTATGTTAACCAAGGCAGACCGCTTTTACATGCGGTTGCCCAATCTCAATCTGCGCCAAATCTTTGTGCAATACTTTAATGAGTTGCACCAGATTGATGTCTCAACGCGTTACGCGGAGTTGATGCAATCCTTTGTCAACCAGCCAAACCTGGAGCGACTCTTTGCCGGCTACTGGGAACAATATGTCTCGCAGTTGCCGGAGGCAATTTTCGAGAAAGCTTGCCCTGAGCTTGTCGAATGGGTCAATGAAAATTTTTACAGGACGACCTTTTTCGAGTTGTGCAGCCGCTATCTCTCGCCTTGGTTCACTTGGAACATTGAGCGTTCGTATCCGCAGGGCAAGAGCGACCTCGAATTCGTCGGCAAATATCATGAACAATTTGCCGGGTTGCGTTGGGTGATCGAGTTCAAATATTTCTCGAACGCGACCACCAAGGCCAAAAAATTTCGTCTCGATCAATTCGAGTTGATCGAGACCGACGGCGAGCAGATCCGCGGCTATGCCGAAGGGCTACGCCAAGAATATCCCGAGGCAAAGGTGGCGCTCTTTGTCATCTACTGTTTCGGCAATAGGGGCTTTCGGGTCTTTGCGCTGTAACGATTGTGATTGTCTTGCGTTCGTGGCTAGCGATAGACGTTCAGATAATTTTTCGTAGGGCCACGATATACCGTGGCCCTACGAAAAATAGATTCCATCGCCACTCTATGAATTCATTAAAAAACGGGCAATGATCTGCTGGGCAAATTGATCAAAATCTTTCAATTCGGCACTGAGATTGCGATATACAATCGACGAATCGATCTCGAGGTAATCATGAACAAGGATATTGCGAAACCGCACCATGCCGACCATGTGGCGAGCTAAGGTTGCGTCAATCATTTCTTCACGCCCAAGCACGGCAAAAATATTTTCCGGTTCATCCGGTGAGGTTAATCCCAATTGGGCAATAAGGTAATTCGCAATATCCATACAGACCTGAATCGACAATTGCAACCGCCGTTCCACAATGGCTTGCAGGTTCTCGTCGACAAGATACTCATCCAGCGCCGCCTCTTGCAGTTGGCGCAAGTGCCGAACGTAGCTGTCGAGCTTCTGCAAGCGCATCGCGATGACCGTGGTATCCACGACCTAACCCTTTCTCTTGAATGCGGCGCACAGTCGCCTCTTGGTGGTAACGTAAAAATGGTTTGGCATCGTAGTAGCGGCTCATCACCCGCATTTGAAAGAGGCAACGCTGGGTACGATCTCGCTCAAGCACCAGCAGACCGGTTTGGAGAATCTGAAACTGCAAGGCAACCGGTGCCAGATTGAGCGCAACCACATCAACGGACGTTGGCAAATGGCTTTCCAACAGTGTCCCGATGGCAACTGTCTTGTTGTGAATGGTTGTGCGCTCTACGGTCGATTCGAAGAGCACAGCGACATCAATGTCGCTCTGTCGATGGGCCTTCCCTTGCGCCACCGAACCGAAAATATAGACCGCAACCAAGTCTGTAAAAGGCAGTAGGAGATTCGCCAAGAGATCCACAGGAGGATCATGAATTTCATCCACTGTGGCTTGTGTATCGGTTTGTGGCGCTCCATTCATCGGGCTGTCTCCATCATCTTGTACGCAAACGATGTTTGATTATATCACAAGCAATACAAGAACGAAGTTTGACTGATTCAAAAGGGTGCGTACCCCATTGAGGGATTACGCCGAGTGAGCTTTCAGCCGTTCAACGCAGCAGCGCGGGCGTGGGATTTTCTGTCTAAAATCTACGCGCCGATAAGCGATACACCCTTTTCTCCATCGCACACCTCCTCACCGCAGCAGCGAAGGCCCGCATTGAATTATAGCACCCGACTCAACCGGCGACGTATATAAGTCCGCTTGAGACCAGCGACACAAAGCTGTCGATCCGAGAACAAAACTTCTATGGCAAAAGTCTTATTACTGACCCTCGTCTTTGCACCTGACGGCGTCTCGACCGCGCTCTTAATGACCGAGTTGGCGCAAGAGTTACAGCGCCAGGGGCACGAGGTCACCATACTCACCACCACGCCCCACTACAATGTGGAGCCAGAGGCGCGCGCGCGCCAGCCGTTGCACCCCCATTGGGGCCACTGGCTGCAGCGCAGTGAACTCGACGGCATGACGGTCTATCACGCCTCGATCCCGGTCAAAGGCGATCGGGTCGGCGCTCGATTGCTCGACTATCTGCGCTTTCACCTGATCAGTACCCTGGCTGGGCTCTTTGCCGTGGGCAAGTATGATGTAATGCTTGTCCCTTCGCCGCCGTTGACAATTGGGGTGAGCGCGTGGCTGCTACGGCTGTTGCGCCGGGTGCCCTTTCTCTACAATGTGCAGGAGATCTACCCCGATGTGGCGGTCAGCCTGGGCGTGTTGACCAACCCGCAGGCGATTCAAACACTCGAACAGTTGGAGCGCTTTATCTATGGCCGCGCCGCGCACATCACCGTCATCTCCGAATGGTTTCGTCGACGGCTGCTCGAAAAGGGGGTCCCCGCGGCCAAGATGAGCATGATCCCCAACTTTGTCGACACGGCGTTTATGCAGCCGCAGACGAGCGCGGCGGGCAAGGCAAGTGCCTTTGCGCAGGCGCACGATCTGGCGAACAAATTTGTCCTGCTCTATGCCGGCAATATTGGGTTAACCCAGGGCTTTGAGACGATCCTGGCTGCGGCAGCGCAATTGCAGGATCTGCCCGACCTGCGCTTTGTGATCGTCGGCGATGGCACGCGGCGCAAGTGGCTGGAAAGTGAGCTAGCTGTGCACAACTTGGAGAATATCTTGCTCCTACCCTATCAGCCCCGCTCGGTGGTGCCCCAAATTTACGCCAGCGCCGATCTCTGCCTCGTGCCACTCAAGCGGGGCACGGCGACCGAAACCTTCCCGTCCAAAATCTACACGATCATGGCCGCCGGTCGCCCAGTCATCGCTTCCGCCGATCCCGATTCAGAGTTGGCGTGGGTCGTCGAGCATGCCGGCTGTGGCTGGCCAGTTCCCCCCGATAATATAGATGGACTGGTCGCTGGGATCCGCCATGCCTATACGAAGCAAGATGAGCTCATCGCCAAAGGCAACGCCGGACGCGCCTACGTCGTTGCCCACCATTCACGCGGCGCGGTTACAGCACAGTATGACCGGTTGATCCGACAGATGACAGGTGCCAGTGGGACAGTGGGACAGTGGGACAGTGGGACAGTGAATCAGTCGGACAGTGAATCAGTCGGACGGTAAGACGGTACCGTCTCACGGTCCCACCGTCTTACTTTCTTCCTAAAATTGGAGTTCACGATGCAAGTTCTCGTAACCGGGGCAACCGGCGCGGTGGGACCAGTGGTGATCGAGGCGTTGGTGGCCGCAGGGATGAGGGTGCGGGCGTTGGTGCGTTCGCAGCCAACCGTGGGGCTCTTGCCGGCCAGTGTCACATTGGTCACCGGCGATATCACCGCGCCAGAGACATTGGACGCAGCGGTCACTGGCTGTGATGCTGTGGTCCATCTGGCAGCACTGCTCCACATCAACAATCCGGCCCCGGCGCTTGCAGCCGAGTACGAGCGGGTGAATGTGACGGGCACTGCCAACCTGTTGGCCGCCGCCCAGCGCCACAACATACAGCGCTTTCTCCTGGTGAGCACGATCGCGGTCTATGGCAAAGCACGCCAGGCCGCAGAGAGTCCCCCACTCGATGAGACAACGCCTCCTCAGCCGGATACGCTCTATGGCAGAACGAAATTGCAAGCGGAGGCGCTGGTGCTGGCCGCGCGTACGGCAGAGGGTGCAGCCATGGGTGTAGTGTTGCGTCCGGCGGCGATCTATGGGACGCGCATCAAGGGGAATTATGCCCGCCTCTATAGCGCGTTGGCGCGTGGGCGCTTTCTACCCGTAGGTCCCGGCCATAACCGGCGCACGTTGATCTATGATCGCGATCTGGCAACCGCGATCGTGACGGCGGTAACTCACTCGGCAGCGACGGGGCGTGTCTACAATGTCACCGATGGCGACTACCATTCACTCCAGCAGATTATTGCTGCGATCTGCCACGCCCAGGGCCACCCGCCGCCGCCCTTCGCCATCCCGCTACTGCCGCTGCGTTTAATGGTGGGTATACTCGAAGATCTCTGCCAGTTGATTGGCTATTCATCCCCCATTGGGCGGGCAACGTTGGCGAAATATAGTGAAGAGATCCGAGTGGACGGTAGCCGGATCCAGCGCGAATTGGGCTTTAGCCCCGTGGTCAGGTTGCAAGCAGGCTGGCAGACGGTAGCCGCCGAGCAAGACGCAGAAAATTTAGTTAATTGACGTACAGGTATACTTCACACAAACACCTACGAATACTGGAATTTTCACTCAAAAAGTCCTAATGGACTGTAAGATATTCGCAACAATTGTAAGCAAAAAAACCATACAAATGTTGTATACTACTTGTACCTGGAAGTGCTTTACCACTCCACCATCGCTCCACTCAAAGCGCCTTGGCTACCGGGCAGACGGTTTGCAACGCAGGCAAAATCGCTGATCTATAAAAACAACGTAACTACTGAGGCATGAGCCGCCTTGAACTAAAGTTCAGGCTAACAATCAAAGTCGGCTTAAGCCGACTTGAGCTATCAGCCTTGAATTGATTCAAAGGCTGAGTAGTTACAAAACAACCTTGATTCTGTCATCAGAGAACGTTTGCGATCGTGCAAACAGGAAACCGATGACAACCGCACGGAGATCTACTGCGGCGATGGGGCATGCTATCGCTCGTGATAGGCCGCGGCTACTAAGCAGGGCTTGATCAAAGCTCGGCATTGTTGGCTAGCGACGTCGCGGCCTACTCTTTTCAGACGGAGAATCCCATGGCTGAACTATTCAGCATCGGTCTCTATACCCTAATCATTGCCTACATTGGGGTAGGCAATCTCCGTGGCTGGGCGGAGCGGCGGCTATTGGCAATCCCGAATGAACGCAGCTCTCATACCCTACCGACCCCCAGTGGGGGCGGTGTCGCTATTGTCATCTCAACGCTCTTGGGCATTGTTCTCTTTGCGATCCTTGACGACCGTCTCTCGCCGGCGCTCTGGTCCTATTGTGTCGGTGCAACCCTGATTGCCTTGATTAGTTGGTACGATGACCTCCAAACTGTTGCCACACCCATTCGGTTTGGCATCCACAGCATTAGCGCCCTGATCGTCCTCTTTGGTGTGGGTACCCTCTCGCAGGTGGAGTTGCCGATCATGGGGTTGATCTCTTTTGGATGGCTGGGCTGTGCATTGGGTTTCTTCTGGATCGTTGGTCTGACCAATGCCTATAATTTTATGGATGGCATTGATGGGTTGGCGGGCAGCCAGGCGGTGATTGGGGGCATTGTCTGGGGCATCCTCGGGTTTTGGCTAGGCGAGCCTCTGATCATGGCGCTGGGCATGCTCTTGGCGGCCGGCAGCTTGGGCTTTCTGGGCTACAACTGGCCGCCGGCACGCATCTTTATGGGCGATGTCGGCAGTGCCTTTCTCGGCTATAGCTTTGGTGTAATTACTCTATTAGCCACACAACAACATCCGCGGTTGGCCCTGGTTGGGTTGTTGTTGCTCTGGCCTTTTGTCTTTGATACGCTCTTTACCTTTGCTCGCCGTTGGTATGGGGGGGAAAATGTCTTTCAAGCCCATCGCTCCCATCTCTATCAGCGGTTAGTGGTGAGCGGCTACAGCCATCGCACCGTTACACTCTTTTACGCCGGCTTTGCCTTGTTAGGTGCGCTGGCCGGGATGCTCTGGTACTTTGACCAACCGGGGGGTATCCTTGCCATCTTGGCAGGGATGCCAAGCTTGATCATTGTGCTGTGGGGAGCCGTTAAGTTGATCGAACACCGAATTGAGCAACGTGCGCAGGCACGTCGCGGCCAGAATGGTCGTTCGTGAACAGTATCGAGGACTGTATCCATGTTAGATAACAAATTTTTTCTATTGTTGGTCAATTTTCTATGGATGATTGGTCTCTTTGGCACACTCTTTACCATTGTCTATACGGTCCAACAACGCCGCAAGCGCTGGTGGAATGTCGGCCACTCGAACAACGTTCCACGGACATTGGTGCCGCTCTATCTAGCTCTAACGACGCTCTGTTTGGGGTTGATGTTGCATGCGTATATGGCAGAGAGCACAGTCTCGCTTTGGGTAGCTGGGGTGTGGGCCCTCCTGGCCTTGCTCTTTTTGGTACGGTTTTTTATTACCTTGGGCACGGCCATCGAGGTGGGGTGGGATGCACCGCTGCTCGCGCAGATCACCCTTGTCGGTTGGACGCGATTTTTCCAATGGCCGACCTTTGCGCTGCTGCTGCTGCTAGTCAATGTTGCGCTGCTGGGCTGGTGGGGCAATCAACAGTTGAGCGCCAGTAGCATCGACAAGCTAGCGGGGCAGCAGATACCTAATAGCGACACCCATATTACGCCCTTTCAGCCACCGGCGGACACGACAGCAGAGTCAATCCTGCTGGACCCAAGTCTCAGTGTCACAGTGGCGGTAAACGCTGCTGAGAATATCACAGCTACCACAGCTATAACGACGAACTTGCGCGCCCTGCCCACTAGTACATTGTCTCCAGAAGCCACCAGTTTTCAACAAGATCTGGCCGGTATGGCGGTCGTCACAATTGCGCCTGAACAGCGCCAAGCGACCACGACGCCGCTGCAGGATGTCATCACAACCACCCTCGCCACCGCTTCAGCGCCCGCGCTTGGCAGCTTACCCCCCCTGCTGATTGAAACGGCCACACCGTCAGCCATCGCGATACAAGTCGCTATCAGCGAAACCGCTGGGACACCAGTGCCGCCGATCCCCACGGAAAGCGCGAATATAAACGCAGCGCCGGCGCTTGTACAAAGCCGGTTGGGAGCAAATTTGCGTGCAGCCCCATCGACCAGATCGGCCATTCGAAAGCTATTGGCGAATCGGAGCCAAGTCACGATCACTGGGCGTACGCCAGACAGCACATGGCTGGCGGTGCGCTTGGCGGATGGAACAGAGGGTTGGATTTCGGCCCAATTGGTTGCCGTCAATCGGGCCGAAATCGAGAACGCGCCAGTCACAACGCCATAATCCGCTGCGTAAATCGACTCAACAGGAGATCAAGGAGTTGTCAAGCGTAGTGGCGGTTGCGGGCATATCGAAACCAGAGCGGGTCACGCCCTGAAACCCAGTAACTACCAAGCCACCCCCTCGCAAGCAGTGGAGGAGCCTATCCCCTTCCTTGATGGCGGAGAGAGGCCAGGGGTGGGGTTAGTAGTTACGAAACCGTAAGAACCCGTAAGGCCAATCCAAAATTTAACCTATCCACGAAGTTTCACGAAGACACACGAAGCTTTGTCTTTTCTTCGTGTGTCTTTGTGCGCTTCGTGGATCATTATTTCTGCGGAATGGCCTAAGTCCTAATCAGTCAGATCGTCATCCAGTATAGTTCGTCTTTAGAAAGTATAGTTCGTCTTTAGGGAGTATATTGATGAGTCGATTGAGTACGCTGAGTCGCCGTCCGCTCTATTTGTTGGCCAAGCATCTCATAAAATTACGCAATCGCCACTATGCTGTGCTCGATTTCCTAATTTTTCTGGCAACGCCGGCCCTTGCCGTTCTCTTGCGTACAGATAGCGTTTATGGGCCAATGGCAACGTTGCCATCACTCGTAGTTTATACCTTGGTCGCGTTGCTATTGCGCCTGCTCATCTTTCACAACTTTGGCATGTATCAACGATATTGGCGCTTTGTCAGTGCATTTGACTTTGTGCAATTACTCTTTGCAACGCTGGCCGCACTTTGCCTAAGCACGCTTTGCTTTTTCCTGCTACGGTACCTTCACCGCACTGATTTTATCTTGCCGATGTCGATTCCAATCGTCGATGCACTGCTCAGTCTCTTTTTCACTGGTGGCATACGGGCCAGTGTTGCGCTAACCGAAAGCATCCGGGCCACTAGCCGCACTAAACCACAACCACGAACCCTGATCTTTGGTGCCGGCTATACCGGTGCGCAGCTTGCGCGCGAGATCCGCAGCAATCAGAATATTCATTTACAGCTCATTGGCTTTGTCGATGATGATCCGGAAAAACGCCATGTTCAGATCCACAATGTGCCGATTCTCGGCGGACGCCAAGAGCTACCCACATTGATTCAATATCATCAGATCGAACGGGTGATCATTGCCATGCCCAGCGCGCCCGGCTCAGCCATCCGCGATCTGATCACCGTCTGCCAAAAAGCCAAAGTGAGCGTCCAAATCATGCCGGGCGTCCACGAACTGATCAATGGCAACGTAAGTATTAGCAAATTACGCAATGTCCAGATCGAAGATCTCCTACGGCGCGCACCGATTGAAACGAATATTGGTGCGGTCAGTCAGCTTTTGGCGGGTAAGTGCGTCCTTGTCACGGGTGGTGGTGGCTCCATTGGCAGCGAACTCTGTCGTCAGATCTTACGGTGTCGGCCATCCACGCTGCTCCTTTTGGGTCATGGCGAAAATTCAATTTTTGAGATCCATCAGGAACTTACACGCTGGTTAAACAGCGAGAGTATTAGCAATACACAACCGATCGCCACGATTCTCATCCCTGTGATTGTCGACATGCGCTTTCGCAACCGCCTCTTTGGGGTTTTGGCGGAGCATAAGCCAGAGATCGTCTTTCATGCCGCAGCCCATAAACATGTACCGTTGATGGAGACAAATGTGGTGGAAGCGGTTACCAACAACATTTTGGGCACCAGTCTGTTGTTGGAGGCAGCGCAGGCAAACGGGGTTGAGCGTTTTGTTATGATCTCGACGGATAAAGCGGTCAATCCCACCAATGTGATGGGTGCCACCAAGCGGGTTGCCGAACTTCTCGTTTTGCAAGCCGCGTGCCAGGGTGCACGCTTCTACCAAGTGGTGCGCTTTGGCAATGTATTGGGTAGCCGAGGCAGTGTCATTCACACGTTTCATCAGCAGATCGCCGATGGTGGTCCAGTTATGGTGACCCATCCCGAGATGGTGCGTTACTTTATGACCATTCCCGAGGCGGTACAGCTCGTTTTACAGGCTGCAGTGGTAGGGCACGGTGCAGAAGTGCTTATGCTCGATATGGGTGATCCGGTGCGTATCGTCGATCTAGCGCGCGATCTCATTGAACTTTCTGGTCTACGACCAGGACACGATATCGAAATTGCCTTCAGTGGTCTGCGGCCCGGTGAAAAACTCTTTGAGGAGATGTTTAAACCAACGGAGACGCATCAACGCACCGCACACGACAAGATCTTTATTGCCTCGAATGCCGGCCAGATGCTGCCCCTTTCTCTCACGGACGCGGTGGAGGAGTTGATCGAGGCAGCTCTTGGGAACGATAGCAGTGCCGTCGTTCAGTTGCTTTGTAGACTCCTACCAGAATATCAACCTTGGCCAAGTCACATAATACACGCTGACCGCGCAAACCTTATAGCCGCATCCACCTCCAATAATCCGACCTTTGCAGCAACCATCCCCCCTGCAATATCTACTTCCCATAAGCTACACAGCCTGGTTGGCGACTGAGTGTCCAAAAGTCGCTCATATGGCCATTGAACTGAAACAGCCCGTACGGACATGATATACCATGTCCGTACTTCAGCGAGTTAGCCACATGAGCGCCAAAAGTACTTGTTACCATAAGACTTTGAAATATACCTGTGCGCCAGGGGACTTCATCTTCTCGTGCACAGCTGCAATGGTAATGTTGTGCCTCCTTTCTCCGCAACTGCAAGCACATCGTAAGCTTTTTCCATAACTTCCTCACGCTACTCTACGTCTTCGGTAGTGGTTACTACTGATTTTGTCGTAATTGAGAGCGCCTGCTGTGACTGTACTCCTAGGCAGCAAGTCTGCAAGCTTGCACAATTGTCAGCACCGACAGATTGACAATAGAAGCGTTTATTTCTTACAATAGAAGAAACTAGCTTACACAACAGAAAAATCACGTAAGCTGCCCACACGACAGATGATTCGTTGTATATACAAGTAAGAACGGGAGCGCAACGCAGCAAACATGGACTCGACTACTATCACACCTCATACACTTTTGCGAAAAATAGCACCAATTCTCTTACTTTTCAGCGTGGCAGCAGTCGCTCTGCTTTATAGCGCGTTTGCATCTTCTCCGCTGCCGTTATTGATGACGAATACAGGTAGCACGGCCTCACATGTTGCAATGGCTGCTGGTGCACAAATAACCGCCACGGTGACCATCACGGCAGATACGCTGCTGACAACGGTAGTGACCGTGACCACAACCGAGCTCCCCTCACCAACTGCCACAGACACCGCAACGCCGCGGCCCACAGCAACGCTTACGCCCTTTGTCGTAACAGCCACGGCAACGCCCGAAAGTGTATTGGTCGCGGCAACGCTGTTGGCACAGATGACCAGTGATGCCTCCACAACGGGCACCGCCACCGCACTTCCCGAAAACATGGTACTGGCAACCAATACGGCTACCCCCAAGGTGGTCACCAACACACCCACGCCGGCCAACGCGGCGACCCTAGAGGCGCGCGCCGTCGAAGCAACGGCCATTGCCTTTACCACCGGCACGGCCACGCCTTTGGTCAATGTGATTACGGCTACGCCGACCGATACAGCGGTCCCAACCAATACGCCGGCACCGACCAATACCACAGCGCCCACACCGACTGCCACTTGGACCGTGGTCTACGTAACACCCACTGCCCCTGCCGCTGATCTTTATAGTGCGGCCACACAAGTGGCGCAAGCAACAGTTGATGCAACAACAACCGGCACCGCGACGCCCATCCCTGTCAACTGGAAAGTTGCCAGCGTGCGCGTGCTACCTTATGAGCCAGAAGCGGGAAATGAGGCAACGTCAACCGCGCTCGCGATTGACGCCACGGCGCGTGCAATTACCACCGGCGAACCAGTGGGTGTAGTCTTCTGGACAGCGACGCCCAAGCCAACCAATACCCCCAAGCCAACCAATACCCCGAAGCCGACCGATCCGCCGACAGCAACGCCGACCCAAACGCCGACTCAGACGCCAACGGCCAAACCAAAGCCGACCGATCCGCCGACAGCAACGCCAACGACGCCAAACACGCCCACGGAAACCGCCACACCCTTTGTCGTGACGGCAACACCAACACCAGAGAGTGTATTGGCGGCGGCCACCTTAGCCGCACAGATGACGAGCGATGCGACAACGATTGGCACGGCCACATCGCTGCCGATCAACGCCGTTTTGGCGACCAACACGCCCAAACCGCTCATTGTTACCGCCACGCCAACCGCAGAAAATGCAGCCACAGCCGCGGCCATGAGCGCAGAAGCAACGGCCATTGCCTTTACCACAGGCGTGCCTGATACAAGTCGTTTTATTACGGCAACGCCGACAGATGTACGCGTCGCCGCAGCGCGCCCCACCAATACGCCAACACCACTCTATATAACGCTTGCTGATTTAACCGAGACCCCCACCGCAGCAGCAACCCCACAATTCCCTACTGAATTGGTCGGCAAAATCCTCTTCTTGGCCAACTTAGACGGCCGGGGTGCACCGGAAGTTTTTGCCATGGATGCTGATGGTACAAATCTGCTCCAACTGAGTTCACGCGAATTCTATGACCGCGCGCTCGAACGCGATCACTATTCCGCCGACCGTCGCTTCTATACCTTTGTACGGCGTGAAGCAAGCGAACCGAATGAACAACAGATCTTTGCCTATGATGACTTTTACAAATCAGAGCGCCAGTTGACGCACTTTGGCGACGGTAGCACCTCGTGGGATCCGGTTTGGTCGCCCACGGAAGAATTGATTGCCTTTGTTAGTAATGGCTCCGGCAACGATGAGCTATGGGTCATCGGCAGAGAGGGCGGCGATCCAGTCAAACTGACGGAGAATGATAAGCTTTGGGACAAACACCCCAGCTTTGCACCAGATGGCAATCAGATCGTCTTTATGTCCAATCGTACTGGTCAGCTTGAGATCTGGGTGATCAACAAAGATGGCAGCAATGCGCGACAGTTGACCAATCTCGGTGTGCCCGCTACTGATCCAGTCTGGATCAAGTACAGCGATCAATAGCCGTGAGAGAGCCGATGCAGACGCGGCAGGTAGGTGATGGCGTAAATAGACCAATGGTATTTAGTGGGACAGTGGGACAGTCGGACAGTGGGACAGTCACTGATTTACTGATTTACTGGCTGACTGAACGATTGGTGTACTTAGGCCGCACAGTAGTAGCCATAGCATGGTGGCGCTGGATGATGGTGCTCATCGCGACCTTGGCGCTACAGCTTTGGCCGGTACAGCGGCTCTTTGCACAAACAGAGACGAGTTGTCCCGGTTATTATCTTTCACCCCAACAGCGCATTGGGATCAATGTGGCGCGTGAAGGGGGCAAAGAGATCACCGATTATGCAGTTGAAGCGTTGGGGCTCGGCTGGTATCTCGATTATACGCGCCACGAAGAACCGGCCCATCCAGCAACGAGCGCTCCGCCTGGTCAAATGGCCTATATCCCCATGATACGGCCCAGCCACTTCGGGGCTGCACGCAGCGCCGGCACCCTGACGCCTGTGCTAACCCAGAAATTGTCGACGGCAGTAGCCAACAACCCAGGCTCGACTTGGTTACTCGGTAACGAACCGGATAATCAGGAGCAGGATCACCTGACGCCCGCAGCCTATGCAGAGTTCTACCACAGTGCCTATGCAGTGATCAAGGGGCTCGATCCAAGTGCCCAAATCGCCATTGCCCCCGTAACACAGGTGACGCCGCTCCGGCTGCGCTACCTTGATGCGATTTTGGCGGCCTATCAAAGCCGCTACGGTCAACCAATGCCAGTCGACATCTGGACGGTGCATATTTATATGTTGCCAGAGGGGTTCGGCACTCCGGTGGCTGCTGGTGTCAACAACGGAGAGATCTCCCCAGATGCTGCACCGGCGTGGGGCATCGGCGTCCCCCCCGGCTTAGAAGAGTATGCGGCGGAGGCGGTTACATTTACACAGGAGCAGCACGATGATTTGCACCTCTTTGCCGAGCAAGTTATCGGGATGCGGGCGTGGCTCGCGGAGCGAGGCTATCGCGAAAAGCCACTCTACCTGACTGAATACGGAATCTTGCTCTCCCCGGACCACGGCTTTGACGAAGCACGCGTTGAGGCCTTTTTGCTGGGCAGCACAGCCTGGCTGCAAGGGGCAAAAAATCCCCTCACCGGCTTCCCTGCGGACAACAATCAATTGGTGCAGCGCTGGGCCTGGTTCAGTCTAAATTTCTATAGCTTTGATCCAACCCCAGGCAGCGAACATGGCCTGGAAGGGCTCAATGGCAACTTTTTTGAGCATGGCAGCGGGACGATCACGACATTGGGTAAACAGTTCAAGCGCTTCATGGATCGACTACACAGCCGCACAGTCGATTTAGCCTTTGAGACCAATGTCCTCCCATCAGAATCCAAGGAGCCGGTGAGTACCCCACCTGCCCTTACGATTGTCAACCGTGGTGATGCCACCGCCAATGGCTTTCGCCTCCGTCTCTGGTGGGGCAAGACGCCTATTGAGACAGTGGCGATCGAAGATCATTTGCTACCCCACTGCGGCAATCGGGTGACCATTCCTTTGCAGTGGGAGATAGCCTTAGGGCTAGAAGCTTCTCAACTCCGATTGCAGTTACTACCATCCCTTGGCCAGGTAGAATATGACATTGCCGACAATACGACCTTTGTGGAGATTGACATCACCAAGATACCGACGAATACACAGACGATTGACGTAGAGAAAGCATTTAGATTGCCCTAGAAACAATAGCCTGCCTACAACAGAGTAACGATATCTTCTATAGACAATGTGCCACAGCATAGTTAATTATATGAGCGTTTTTGGCAAGTAGAAAGAGGCAAATAGTATATTATGCGCAATATCAGTGATTGATATTCATTCTTGTGCTCGCTATACTGGCTTTGTCAAGGACTATTTGTTATCGATATAGTTTAGCAAACACTTAACAGTTTGCTTACATTCTCATTTGATGGATTTGGAATTTTTACGGTTTTTTAAAAACTTAGTCAGATATGGTTTTAACAGTGCAAATATAACGTATCAGAAACATTAAAAAAGCATCACGAATTTAGGACAAAATGTAAGCAAACAACTGTCATTGTAAGCTCTTGCAGAAGAAATACATGATATACTTTTGCTGCAAAGACAAATGTCGTAAACAACTATACCTTCCCTATCTCCGATCTCACACGCTGCCAACTTCATGGGATAATCCCTGCATTAGTTAAACATACTAATTTGCGAAAAGGATTTAGTAAATGCCTATCGCGTTGATAACTGGTGTTAACGGTCAAGATGGTAGCTATCTAGCAGAGTTTTTGTTAAAGCAAGGATACACCGTAATTGGAATGATCCGGCGTACAAGTACTCTCAATTTTGACCGAATTAAACATATACAAGACCAGATCACTATTGTTCAAGGCGACCTATTAGATCAAATGAGTTTGATCGAAATCTTGCAAGAATACTGTCCACATGAAGTTTACAATCTTGCAGCTCAGAGTTTCGTTCCAACGAGTTTTAAGCAACCAGTGCTAACAGGGGAATTTACTGCTCTTGGAGTTACACGAATCCTTGATGCGATTCGAATCGTGAATCCAGCCATTCGATTTTATCAGGCCAGCAGCAGTGAAATGTTTGGTAAGGTACAGGAAGTACCACAAAAGGAAACGACACCCTTTTATCCACGAAGTCCTTATGGTGTAGCAAAAATGTATGGGCATTGGATCACGATAAATTATCGCGAAAGTTATGATATCTTTGCTTGTTCAGGAATACTATTTAATCACGAAAGCCCACGACGCGGCCTTGAATTTGTAACTCACAAAATTACGCATGCCGTAGCACAGATCAAGCTAGGATTGGCAAACGAGTTACGTTTGGGAAACTTAGAAGCTCGAAGGGACTGGGGATATGCAGGGGATTATGTACGTGCGATGTGGCTCATGCTGCAACAAGATGAGCCAGATGACTATGTAATCGCTACAGCCGAAACCCATAGTGTTAAAGAATTTGTTGAAGAAGCGTTTGGTTATGTTAATCTTGACTGGCGCAAGTACGTGATACAAGATCCCCAATGCTATAGACCAGCAGAAGTCGATCTACTGATTGGAGATCAATCGAAAGCCGGCAAAAAGTTAGGATGGGAGCCAACCGTCGACTTTCAAGGGCTCGTACATATGATGGTAGATGCTGACCTAAAACTACTATCAGATCGCAAAGGTGCATATCAATGTCAAATGTACTAGTCACAGGGGGAGCTGGATTTATTGGCTCACATCTTGTGAAGGCCCTAGTTGCCAGAGGATCGGCTGTTACAGTCATACATAATCGACAGGAACAGCAGTTCCGATGTGAGCTGCGAAGGACCGATAGCAACATAAAATTTGTTAATACAGAGCTTAGCGCTGCGATCAAAACTCGTGAAGTTAATTTAAACAATTTTGACTCACTTTTCCACCTCGCAGCGAGCAGCAGTGTACCACAATCGGTAGCATGTCCTCATGAAGATTTTGTCAAAAATCTTGAGACAACAGTCGTTTTGTTGAATGCTCTACGAACTGTAAAGAATCCACCCAAATTAATTTTTCCATCAAGTGGCGCAGTTTATGGAAATCCAGAGGTTATGCCAATCCAAGAGGCAAGTCGAACCGAGCCGCTCTCGCCATATGGTGTCAGCAAACTCGCTTGCGAGCGTTATATCTCTGTCTTTAGCAAACTATATGGGATTCCAGCAGTGTCCCTAAGATTATTTTCGGTGTATGGACCCGGCCAGAAAAAATTAGTTGTATACGATCTCTTGTACAAACTGTATCAAAACCCGTCCAAGTTGTCTGTTCTAGGTGATGGAAGCCAGTCTCGAGATTTTGTATATATAGATGACGTTGTACGAGCAATGTTGCTAGTGGAGCAAAATGCAGGAATGTGTGGAGAAGTCTACAATGTTGCCTCTGGCCAAAGTACGAGTATTTCTCATCTTGTCCATATAATCTGCAAAGTAGTTGGGCTTTCGCCACAAATTCAGTTTACCGCGCAAACCCGATTGGGTGAACCTGAGCAATGGGATGTGGATATATCTTTACTCTGTAGTCTCGGTTATAGACCCAAGTACACACTTGAAAACGGACTTTTCTGTACAAATAAGTGGTTTGCACTCTCACAGAAATGACTATAGACTATAGCGTTCACACATAATCAAAATTGAGTATTATCCACTACATTTTGAGTTGTCTCTGCTCTTCCTTTGATCACGTAAAAGATATTCTAAACAACGTGAATAGCGACTAATTTTTATGATATCAACGATAAATAAAGCTCAGCGCATTGGGAAATATACGCTCGGAATTATGGGCCTAAGAGATGGTGATGTTTGGTTGCCATCATTTCCTAAAACCGGCAGTACATGGGTGCGTTTTCTATTCTGTAATCTTCTGAGTATTATTGAGCTAAATGGTGAACCGGTCGATTTTCTTACAGTTAGTTCGATCATGCCGTCGCTTGGGCGCAGTAATCTCCTTAAGCCGTGGGAGTACGATAGTATTCCACGATTAATTAAAACTCACCAGCCTTACCGAGCAATACTCTTTACAAAACCAAAGCGCTCAGTGTATATCCTGCGTGACCCGCGAGATGTAATGGTATCTTACTTCCATTTCCAACAAGCAAAAACAATCAATCCCTTTCAGGGTAACTTTACAGAGTTTATTCGACACCCTGACTGTGGAATCAAAGCGTGTTTGGAGCATTATACATCTTGGTTACCCCATGTAATACATATAATTTGTTATGAAAACCTCTTAAATGATGCCACTGAAGAATTTCAGAGAGCGTTGATTAGTCTTCAGATCGATGTGCCAAAAGCATCTATAGAGCTGGCGGTTCAACGCTCTGCATTCGATCAGATTCAAAAAGCACAAATGAAGGGAGGGCTTCCAAAGCCCGATCTTTTCGCAAAAGAGTTTCAATTTGCGCGCAAGGGTAAGTCAAATCAATGGCCAGATTATTTTCAGGACAAGGATCTTATCCTCTATGAACGGCTCTGTGAAGAATATGAATTTAACATAGAAGCCTTAACAAATGGTCAGAAAACTGAAGATGCCCACATATGATACCAGGTTACTTTCAAACCCTTGGTTTCTTATGGCACCAAGTAAAGACTCTGTTCGTGGCACATTCCATCGCAAAAACAGGCTAAAGGAATTATAGATGCAGCAAAACATGAAGTTTGTGGTTGCCACCCATTCCTTCTTGCTTGCGCTGGAAGTTGATCCGGCATGGCACGTTGTGAATCACGCTCTCCTTAGCAGTGGCTATCATTACGGCATTGGTCTTCTTCCCGATACTGTTCAACATCATAATGTTTCCCATTTTGTCGCATATCGAGGGGGAAACACACTTAAAGAACAAAATGATCGGAAGTTAATCTCTTTTAAAAATTCTCCAAGTTGGGAACAAGAGAGTGCAACTGTTCTAGGCGAAGGCTTTGAAGATATTCATCAAGTCATCTGCGCAAATAATGGCATCTACATTGCAAATACAGGTCACAATAGCATTGTGTATTTGGCGGATGATGCATCACAGCAAGAATATTTTTTTGGCAATCTTACGCATGATCACAATCACGTCAATTCCATCTTTTCCTATGGTGAAGTTCTTTTAGTGATGCTGCATAACAAAGCACACAAAGAGACCGAGCTTGCTATGTTGCGCCACGATCGTGCGAAAGGCTTTGCATTTGCAACAACCCTTAGTCTGTGGAATATCGGTTGTCATAATATCTATGTTGAGGATCAATTTCTCTACTACAATGCTTCGCGTGAACAGCAAATAGTCGTCGTTGATATACCTCGAAATCAAATTGCGCATAAGATTCAGCTTGATGGGCATACAAAGGGTATGTCTGTAGTTGGGAATCATATGATAGTTGGTGTATCAGAACATACGGTACGCGACCTACGCTCAACATCAAAAGGGCATCTTGTGGTAATCGATAAGGAGTCCTTAACACAAATTACGACGATTGATATTAATTTCCCAGATTTGCCCCACCCCGTAGGCAACATCAATGAAGTACGTTGTATTTCTGATAAGGATTTGGCCCATACGGTAAATCCTCAGCCTGCAGTTGATTTGTCTAAACTGACATTAGCGCGGAGCAGTCGGCTGCGGCACTTGGCCTTTCAGGCAACTACGATCGCCCTAAAGCCAGTTCGCCGCATGAAGCACAAAGTGATGGAGCTTCGCTCATGAAGGCTCTGATAAATTCTAATTCAGCGGCAATTATAAATCCGATAACGCTCTTTGTGTTGTTTATAGGCAGCCTTTGCATCGCGATTGGGATAGCAATTCCACAGCTTGGGCTGCAAGCAGTCGATCTGCTAACGCTTGGAGTATTAGTACTATTAGTTCCAATGCTTGTTATGATCACAAAATCGGTTTGGAGCGTTCGGCACTACTATTTTCACCCATTATTTTTTATCTTATTGCCATTTGGAATAGGCTACGTCGTACGAAGTTTCTATATTATCTTTGTCGATCGCACACTCATGGTCGGTTTTTCCGATGACGCGCTGTCAAACTATCTGTTTTCTGCATTACTGTTGGTCTATTTGGGGACCGTCTGTCTTTGGCTGGGCTATTGTGCACCTACCGGACGGGCGATTGCCCAACGCATGCCAGTTTTTCGGTCAACATTTAGCATGAATCGGTTGGGGGTTATTGTACTACTCACATATCTCATTGCCATCGGTTCCTCTTTTATCATTTTGAGGGGTTCTGGATTTGGTTTAAGTCTTGTATCATTCACGGTCAAGAAGCGAGATATCCCAACAGTATGGCTATTAGTTAGCAGCCAATTCACTGTAATCGCAATCTGTCTCCACTACATCTACATTTCATCAAAAGGGTATTGGTCTATTTATTCGGTTCTTCCTTGGATAGCTGGTACGTTTTTTGGTCTATTTATGGGAGCATATACAAGTTCTCGCACCGTCATTCTTACAATTGTCGTAGTTGCCCTAGTTTTATATAACCACCGCACTCATCAGTTAACGAAAAAACAAATAGCTTTTGCAATAGGGGGACTCCTACTATTTTCCTCTTCACTAGTAGGAATCCGAAATATGGGAAGTAACGCAGTAGAGCGCTTACAGCAGAATATCCAAGTTACAGAAATGATAACTACTTTGGTAGCAAGTCGGGATTTGGCGGATATTACGACACTTGCACATATCATACGATATATAGATATTACTGAGGATTTACGCCTAGGTGAAACGATGGCTGGATTGTTTACACGGTTCATACCACGGTCGTTATGGCCAGATAAGCCTCTAAATCTTGGTGTAGAGGTTTCCGATCTTTTTTATGATCAACCCTTAAATCGTGGTGGCGATACAGGTGTACCACCTTCGCTCTTAGCCGAATTGTTCTGGAACTTTCATTTGCCTGGTGTCATTGCAGGTATGTTTATATTCGGCATCTTTGCTAGATGGGCCTATGAGTATCTTTGGCACAATCCACTGAATCCCTGGACAATCACAATCTATGGGTTAAGTGTTATGTACATTTGGGACCAAGCTAGAGCGAATGTTTCATTGGCGCTTGGTCGATATCTAATGATTATGATACCACTGTTATGCGCTATAGCAATCGTCACATGGTCTAGACGAACCTGTTTTGAGAAGCCTACAAATCGTTTTTATCCAATGCGCCGTGCCCAATCAGACATGGGATCTACAAATTGACAGGCTCATCGAACACAGGTGTGCAAATTCACAATAAGGTTTCTAGTGGAAACAGCAGTCTGCACACCTTTATTCGATAAGCGAATTGTTAAGCTGATGCATTGCAGTGCACTTATTTACAGAGGGATACGGTAATTTTTGATGCTTGGTCGACGGGTCATTATTAATATTCTATGGTCTGGCTTTGGCCAGTTTGGATCGCAAGCAATTCACTTTGGGGTCCTACTTGCATTGGCATGGCGATTATCCCCTACCGATTTTGGGCTCCTCGGCATGGCGATGATCTTCATTCTCTTTAGTCAAGCGATTGGTGAGCTAGGATTAGCCGCTGCCATTGTCCAACGACAAGATGTTGAAGAGCCGTATCTCAGCACAGCCTTTTGGATAAACTTATTAATCAGTTTCCTCATGTCAGCGGTAACATTGTTCTTTGCTCGCCCAATCAGTATTTTCTTAGGTGATGAGGCAGTAACACCAATACTACGTGTTCTGTCAACCATCTATCCGATCACAGCTTTGGCAGTCGTTCCACGAGCTTTATTAGAACAAAATCTGAACTTTCGCAAGTTGACCTACCGCGAATTGTGGAGTGAGATAGTATTTGGCATAGTAGGTTTGACTACTGCGGTATTGGGGTGGGGGGTTTGGAGTTTAGTCGCAGCAGCGCTTGCTCAACGCGTGGCCAGTGTAGCTACCCTTTGGTGGGCAGTAGAGTGGCGGCCACGACTTCTTTTTAACTGGAGTGCATTGCGCTCAATGATGAGCTTTGGTTTCTACGTAATGGGTGCCGCCCTCCTCAACAAGGGACTAGCCAATATTGACTACTTTGTGATTGGTCGCTGGTTGGGGCCAGAGTCATTGGGCTATTATACATTGGCTTTTCAGCTTGCCGTTGTTCCATTGCAGCGTCTCATTGGTGTTTTACGCCGAGTAATCTTTCCTGCGTTTTCATTGGTCCAAGGGGATAAACAGCGGTTACGTGCCGGTTTTGCTCAAGCCACAACCTATCTCTTCCTAATTTTAGCCCCTCTTTGCATTTTGATAGCAACTCTGGCACCTTGGTTTATTAAGGCGTTCTACGCAGAAAAATGGCAACCATCGATAATCCCAATTCAGATTTTGGCAATTGCCGGCCTTTTCTACGGGTTCGACATTGTTGAGCCACTCTATTTTGCCGTCGGCAAGCCGCAACTGCGTATTGAGATTATTGGGTTCCGTCTAATACTTTTTAGCGTACTTGTTGCCCTGGGAGGTTTAGCCATGGGCATTGTTGGTATTGCGTTGAGTTTGACAATCAGTGCAGCCATCTCAGGTCTGTTCGGTTTTCGTTTGGGTTTACGCGTGATCAATGCACCGATACTGACATCTCTTCGCCCCATTATTCTAAGTATAGGTGCAGCGGCAATCGCCAGCCTGCCCATTTTACTCTTCAACTTCCGCACCACGGCAGATGCGACTAGACCATTGTTACTGGTGCTTATTGGGGCCACAATTGTATTTTCGGTACTTTACCTTTGTATCACCATATTATTTTTCCCAGAAATCTTTAGACAGTTTAAACACCAACTACATTTCGGGCAACGGGTTAAAGCAGTAACGGTACAGGAATCCTTGCATAAAGGATAGACGCAATATCGGCTTACAGCTCTTTCCATCTGCGTAATTGTGTTTTGAAGATCGGTTAGGCACTTCCAGAAAGATCAAAATGGTCAAAGTACTCGTAACAGGGGGAGCCGGTTTCATTGGTTCCCATTTAGTAGAGCGTTGTCTCCAAAAAGGTTACCAGACGACCGTTGTAGACAATCTAATGACTGGTAGTCTATCTAACCTAAAGGACTGCTTGGCACACATTGAGTTGCTCGAGGGCAGTGTTGAGGAAATATCAACACTGCCTATTGACCTTAATGAATACGATATTATCTTTCATTTGGCAGCTAGCGCTTATGTACCGCCATCTGTTGAAAATCCGCTCTATGACTATCGAAGCAATTTGTGGAGTACCTTTGTACTTTTGGAGGAATTAAGAAAGCTTTCAAAAATACCGGCATTAATCTATGCATCATCAGCGGCAGTTTACGGAGATCCGCTGAAAATACCGATAACGGAAAAAGAATTAACTGTTCCTGTATCACCATATGGCGTGAGTAAACTAGCGGCAGAAAGATATATTAATGTATATGCCCGGTTATACGGTATACGCGCAACATCATTGCGACTGTTTTCAGTCTATGGACCTCGACAACGTAAGCAAGTCATTTATGATTTGATGAAAAAGCTAATTAACGATCCATCTCACCTATCAGTCATAGGAGACGGTAGCCAACAGCGCGATTTTGTTTTCGTTGAAGATGTCGTTAATGCTTTTTTTGCCGCTTGGGACAATTCATCTCTACATGGTGACGTATATAACGTCGCTTCCGGTCACCACGTTTCTATTGAACAATTAGTCCAAATACTCTGTCAAGTGTCGAACCTAAATCCAAAGATTGAATTCTCAGGATCCACCAGGCTGGGTGACGCTGAGCGTTGGATTGTTGATATAACAAAATTAAAAACGCTAGGTTGTGTCCCGTCGGTGACATTGAATATTGGACTGGAGCGAACATATCAATGGCTTTGTCTGCAACTGAATTATTGACAGGGAATCCTCATCAAATGACTCAAACGAATGCACTGCGCGTCCTGTCAGTCCTGGTTCGCCGGCCCGATGGCCCACGATATGGAGGTGCAGCGGATGCAGCTCGTGCGCTAAGTGTGGAACTTTCCTATAAAATCGAGATTGACTTTGTCGAGATGGCAGAATCTGATAGTAGCGAGCCCTGGTGTAACAATACGTATTACTATCGGCTTGGTTATCTGGGAATTCCCTCAGGTGTGAGACAGGTTCTACCAGTTCTAAAGGGAAGAATTTTTAATGCTTTCATGTTTTCTACCATTCCCGAACTGATCAAAGAGGGCCAGTATGATCTAGTTCACATTTACAATTTACATCCCATATGGGCAGCTGTGCATATCGCATATGCATGTAAACGGTATGGAGTCCCCTATGTACTTGCGTGTCATGGACTTCATGAAACAGCGCAGCGAGCTGAGCTAATGGGAATTCAAGGATTGGCTGCGGCCGCAGTTTATATAGGCAACACGCTGCCACTTAGATATTTGGTTCGCAACAGCAGACTCATTTTTGCTTCAACTCCTGCGGACTTTCCTATTCTCAAGAAATTGGGCGGCAGAGACTCACAATTCAGAATTGTAACCAATGGCGTAGACCCATCTTTTTTTGATCCGATTGCGGCTCATCAAATCGAAGATGTCAGAGCAAAATACGGTTTTTCTAAAGATATTCCTCTTCTTCTGTTTGTAGGCCATCTGCGTCCTAAAAAAGGTGTGGATGTCTTAATAAAGGCTTTGGCCAAAGTTCCTGGGAGTTGGCATTTAGCAATAGTTGGCCCACACACTTTCCCAGAGTTAGCGGAAGAATTGAAGCACCTCGCTAGCCAGCTTGGAATGGCGAAACAAATCACCTTTACCGGTGAGGTACCGCTGTGTGATCTGCCTTGTTTACATCAGATGGCAGATGTCTTTGTATTCCCATCGCGTTCAGAAACCCTACCCTTGGCGGTACTCGAAGCTATGTCGAAAAAACGACCAATCATTGCAACAAACGTTGGAGGAATTCCCTTCCAAGTAGGAGACGATGCGGGCATACTTGTTCAACCCGATGATGTTGATGGACTTGCAGAGGCGATCAGTGAATTACTCGGTTCTCCTGAAAAACGATTGGCAATGGGAGAAAACGCATACGAGCGACTTGTAAATGAATTCACGTGGCAAAATGCTTCCAGGAAAGCAATTGAAGGCTATAGTGAAATTATTGCAAGTTAGCCGTTGTCAATAGTATAGCTGTTGTTTACAAATCTGAAGTCAGACATTGAAGTAATAGATTTTTCAAGGGGCAATAGAGTGTTTCAAGCTAAAACATTACTTATAACCGGTGGCACTGGCACTTTTGGCAACGCTGTGCTACGCCGCTTTTTGGCAACTGATATCGCTGAAATCCGCATTTTTAGTCGTGATGAAAAGAAGCAGCACGACATGCGGCTAGAGTATAACGATCGCAAACTCAAATTCTATATTGGTGATGTACGTCGTTCCGAGAGCTTACAAGATGCGATGACGGGTGTCGACTACGTTTTTCATGCAGCTGCGCTCAAGCAAGTTCCTTCCTGCGAGTTCTATCCGATGGAAGCGCTGCAGACTAACGCAATCGGGACTGAAAATGTGCTAAACACTGCAATTGCCGCTGGAGTTCGTAATGTGGTTGTACTTAGTACCGACAAGGCAGCCTATCCAGTCAACGCAATGGGTATCTCTAAGGCAATGATGGAAAAATTGGCAGTGGCCAAGGCGCGGGTTGCGGCCAGCCGTGGCTGCACGATTGCGATTACGCGTTATGGTAATGTGATGGCTTCACGTGGTTCGGTGATCCCACTCTTTGTTGATCAAGTTAAAGCCGGCAAACCATTAACCGTCACTGATCCTTATATGACCCGTTTTATGATGAGTATTGATGATGCCGTGGATCTGGTGCTTTACGCTTTCACCCATGCCGAAGCTGGAGATCTCTTTGTGCAGAAAGCACCAGCCGCAACGATTGAAACTCTGGCGAAAGCTGTGCAACAAGTAATGGGGGTAGAAACTTCAATCCAGATCATTGGCACTCGGCATGGGGAAAAGGAATATGAAACTTTGCTGACCCGCGAAGAGATGTTGCGTGCAATAGATTTGGGTGGCTATTTCCGCGTACCTGCTGATACTCGCGATCTGAATTATGATGCTTACTTTAGCACCGGCAATGAACAGCTCTCCGATCTTGTTGACTACAATTCACATAACACGCCACGGCTTGATGAAGACGGAATGATTGCGACCTTGAAAAATCTAGATTTCATTCAGCAAGAACTTGCTACTTGGCACAATGCAAAGGTATTGGTTTGATGAAGATTTTGATTACCGGAGCTTATGGATTTATCGGGAAAAATCTAACAGCGCAATTAAAACAGACTGGTACCCATGAATTGCTCCTAATTGGGCACCAAGATTCGTGGAGTCAGCTTGCCGAGAAATTGGCTATGGCAGACTTTATCTTTCATTTGGCAGGGGTTAACCGACCCGAATCACCGGCAGAATTTCAAATTGGCAACGCCCAGTTGACAACTCAAATCTGTGACCATTTGCAAAACATTGGTCACTGCCCGCCACTTGTACTGACATCTTCGACCCAAGCGCTATTAGAGAACCCTTATGGCATCAGCAAACGGCAGGCAGAGGAGACGGTTCAAGCTTATGCAGCAGCAAGTAGTGCGCCAGTTGCGATTTATCGTTTGCCAGGGGTCTTTGGCAAGTGGAGTCGCCCCAATTATAACTCGGTTGTGGCAACTTTCTGTCACAATATCGCCCACGATTTACCGGTTACGGTTAACGACCCAACACGCCGGTTAGATCTAGTCTACGTGGATGATGTTGTTACCCATTTTATACAACAACTCGATGGCATAGCTACCTCCGTTTCCATGCCATCTGTTGAACCAATTCATCAAATCACGCTTGAGGCTTTGGCGCAACAGATTCAGGCTTTTCGCCAAAGTCGGCAGTGCTTATATGCTCCTGGTTTTACAGATCCTTTTGTCCACAAACTTTATGCCACCTATCTCTCTTATCTAGCGGCAGATGACTTTTCTTACCAGCTAGAAAAGCGCAGCGATCCGAGGGGCAGTCTGGCTGAGTTTATCAAATTACCTGCCTTTGGCCAGATCTTTGTTTCGCGGACAAAACCTGGTATTACGCGCGGCAATCACTTCCACCATACCAAGACTGAAAAGTTCTTAGTCCTCGAAGGGGATGCGATTGTGCGGTTTCGGGCTTTGGAAAGCACGACAGTCATTGAATATCCCGTAAAGGGTAGCGAATATCAGGTTGTAGATATTCCACCGGGTTATACACACTCGATCGAAAATGTGGGTGATAGCGAGTTAGTCACACTGTTTTGGGCAAGCGAAGTGTTTGATCCACAGCATCCAGATACCTATTATGTCTCCGTCTTTGAGACAGATGAGAGGAAATCAGGATGAAAGTTGCAACAATCGTAGGCACACGCCCAGAGATTATTCGTCTTTCGCGGGTCATGGCAGCATTGGATTGCTATACCGAGCATGCCATTATCCACACAGGCCAGAATTACGATTATGAACTCAACCAAATCTTCTTTGAAGACATGGCACTGCGCAAACCAGATTATTTTTTGGAAGCGGTTGGCGCAACCGCAGCCGAAACGATTGGTCTGATCATTGCCAAAGCCGATACGGTATTACGCGAAATCCAACCGGATGCAATCCTAATTTTGGGTGATACCAATAGCTGTTTGGCCGCAATTGCGGCCAAACGACTGAAGATTCCGATCTTTCATATGGAAGCTGGAAATCGCTGTTTTGATCAACGTGTACCGGAAGAGATTAATCGCAAAATCGTTGACCACATTAGCGATATCAACCTGCCTTATTCAACTATTTCACGCGATTATCTGCTCAAAGAAGGGTTACCGCCAGATCGAGTGATCAAGACGGGCAGTCCGATGTATGAAGTGTTACACCATTACATGCCAAAGATCCAAGCATCGACAATCGTAGAGCGCCTTGATTTGCACACTGAAGACTACTTCGTGATTAGTGCCCATCGGGAGGAGAATATAGATTCATCTGAACAATTCGGCAAATTAATCGAGGTATTGCATAACCTAGCAGAAAACTACGGCAAGCGAATTATCATGTCAACGCACCCGCGTACTCGCAAACGAATCGAGGAAGCACAAATCGCCTTGCCAGCATTGGTAGAACCATTAAAACCTTTTGGTTTCAGTGATTATGTTTGTTTGCAGCGCAACGCATATGCGGTCCTATCCGATAGCGGTACAATTTCCGAAGAATCCTCCATCCTCAACTTTCCGGCACTCAATATCCGTCAGGCTCACGAGCGACCGGAAGCAATGGAGGAGGGAGCGGTCATGATGGTTGGGCTGGAGTGGGAACGGATCCAAAGTGGACTGGAGCTTTTAGCACACCAAGGCCGCAGCAATGAACGTTTGTTACGGATCGTTGACGATTACAGTGTGCCCAATGTTTCAGAGAAAGTGGCTCGTATTATTATCAGCTACACTGATTATGTCAATCGGGTCGTTTGGTGGAAATAACACCTTTACTGCAAATATAGTATGGGAATCATGCGGATTTTATTATTGAGTCAATTTTTTTGGCCGGAAGAGCGGACAGCACCAACGAATCTCGCTGCACTAGCAGCTGATTTAGTCGCACAGGGGCATGAGCTCTTGGTAATCACGGGGGTTCCCAATCATCCTTTTGGCAAAGTCTATGCTGGCTATCAGTTGAAACTCTGGCAGTGGGACACCTACCACAACGTGCCGATTTTGCGCTTGCCCTTATATCCAAACCATGGCACATCTCTACGTGGTCGGCTAGCCAACTATATCTCATTTGCACTAAGTGCAATAGTTATAGGGACTATTGCCGCTGTACGCTTTCGGCCAGAAATATTGTTTGTCTACTATGCGCCGCTAACGATGGGATGGCCGGCGAAGGTGTTACAGTTTTTTACAAAGGCAAAGTTAGTCTATTGGATCACAGACCTTTGGCCAGAAAATTTACGGGCAACTAATGCCAACATCAGTGACCAACTTTATAAACTGCTACGACGCTTTGAAGATTGGGGCTATCGCCAAGCTGATAAAATCTGTGTTGACTCGCCAGGGTATCAATCAAATCTCATAGCAAAAGGGGTTGATATCAACAAAATTCAGATAGTGGCCGAATGGGCAGATGAATCATTATTTTTTCCGGTTGCTCCAGATCGCGCTTTAGCAAAAAAATTCGATTTGGAAGAAAAATTCAATATTATTTACGGCGGCAACCTTGGTACAGTCCAAGGGTTAAGCACAGTTATCGATGCCGCTAAACTTTTACAAGATTTTCCTGATATCCAATTTGTGTTTATCGGTGATGGAAACGATTTAGAAGCACTGCAAAAACAGGCAAAGTCGGCAAACTTAAAAAATATAAAATTTATTCCGCGCCAACCTATGCAGGAGATTCATCGATTCTTTGCTTTAGCAGATGTGCTACTTGTCCACCTTAAAAAAGAGCCAATATTTGAATTACAACTTCCATCTAAAGTCATTGCTTACTTGGCTTGCAGTCGTCCAATTTTGTGTGCAGTCCCCGGTGCTTCCGCAAAAGTTGTGATGGATGCTAAAGCTGGGCTGTCATGTCCGTCACAAGATCCAACAGCACTAGCCCAAATGGTAAGGCAGTTCAGTAATATGACTGATGAAGAACTCAAAAAAATTGGCGATAATGGGCGTCAAGCCTATCTACAGTATTATACAAGAAGTGCCCAAGTCAATCGCTTAGAGACAATTTTTCAAAACCTGGTATCACAAGTTTCAGACCGGACAAAAATGCAATATGAGCACTAAGCAGGCTCCGTTTCAACCTATTATTATTATCGGTGCAGGTCGTTCCGGGACCAATCTACTACGTGATATCTTGAGCAAATTGCCTAATACAGGCACTTGGCCATGTGATGAGATCAATTATATTTGGCGTCACGGCAACACGCGTTTTCCAACAGATGAATTAACCCCTGATCAAGCGACACCCGCAGTTCAGCGATTTATTCGAGGAAAATTTAGTCAGCTAGCAGAAAAATATTCAGTGGAATACGTCATTGAAAAAACCTGCGCCAATTCTTTGCGAGTGAGTTTTGTCGATACTATTATTCCCAATGCGAAATACATCTTTATTGTACGCGACGGGCGTGACGTGATTTCATCCGCTATGAAACGTTGGGGAGCTCCCCTAGATTTGGCCTATATCGCAGCAAAAGCGAAATACGTGCCTCTTAGCGATATTCCCTATTACGGGCTACGGTATTTGGGCAACCGTGTCTACCGGACCTTGTCGCGAGAGAAACGCCTAGCATCTTGGGGGCCAAGATTTGAAGAGATGCAAGAGTTGCTGCAAAACAACTCGCTGCCGGTCGTATGTGCACATCAATGGCGACGTTGTATAGAACGTGCGGAAGAGGATTTTCAAACCATTGACACATCAAGAGTCCTGTCCATCCAATATGAACAGCTAACGGGCAATTCTTCTGCCACCATCCAATCAATTCTTGATTTCCTGCAAATCGAAATAGAAGACTCACAAATTGCAAAACTGCAACAGACAATTCTCCCCAATAGCGTGGGAAAATGGCAACAAGAGCTAAGTGCAAAGACACTTGAAGATATCAATCCGATTATTCATTCAGTTCAGAAAAAGTATGGATACGTTTAAACAATAGTAGTTAACTAACTCTAAAAATCAGACGCTAATTTAGGAGACACTGAACCCGCCGCCAAGCTAAGCCAGTGTCCCCAATGAACATCAAACGTAAGTCTGCTTGTCGTCGCTAATGGGTAACAAACAGTCTCTCGCTGGTGCCTTTTGCATTATAGCACCTTTGACACCGTCCTTCAACAATATTTTGGGGCCCAGAATCAGAAGGATATTACCAGCGAGCATGCAGCTTAGTCCATCTATATCCTGGTAAAGGTGTCGCATGCTTAAAAAAGATAACTTTTCTCTATTTGCCTCTAGTCACCCATTTCCTGCCAAAAACCAAAGTCATACACTGAGAGCAACCGACCGAATCCTTAAACGGTCTTTTGACTTGTTGTTTTCAGTCATTGGATTAACCGTACTATGGTGGCTCATTTTAGTTACTTATATCCTTGCAACAATTGACACAAAACAAAATGGTCTATTTATCCAAAAACGAGTAGGTAAAGATGGCAAGCTTTTTAGTGCAGTCAAGATCCGCACCATGCGAAACCTACCACACATTCATACAACGGCAACCGCCGCCAATGATCCGCGTATAACACGTCTAGGCAAATTCTTGCGCAAAACAAAATTAGATGAATTGCCGCAGTTGCTCAATGTACTAGTTGGTCAAATGAGTTTTGTTGGACCAAGACCGGACGTACCGGGTTTTGCAGATCAACTCGAAGGGACAGACCGCATTATTCTATCAGTTAGACCAGGCATTACTGGTCCAGCGACCTTGGCCTTTCGGGAAGAGGAAAAGATACTCGCAGCACAAGCTGATCCAGAAGTCTACAATCGAGAAGTTATTTATCCAGAGAAAATAAGAATTAATCGTGAATACGTTACAAACTACAGCTTTGCCAATGATATCCGATATATTACACAAACCATTGCCCGTCGCTAACAATGAAGCAACAGATCCCCAGCGCATCTATCTCTCTGCGCCACATATGTCAGGCTTGGAAGAGCAATTTGTCGCCGAGGCCTTTGCAACCAATTGGATCGCGCCGGTTGGTCCCCATGTAACCGCCTTTGAAGAGGAGTTTGCTGATCTTGTGGGTGCTCCTCACGCTGCGGCGCTCTCCTCAGGTACCGCCGCGCTTCACTTAGCACTCATGTTAGCCGGCGTCGAGAGCGATGACGAAGTGCTTGTCTCGACACTCACTTTTTCCGCCAGCGTCAATCCGATAGTTTATCTCGGTGCGAAACCGGTCTTTATCGATAGCGAACGCGATTCATGGAACATGGATCCGGCGTTGCTGATTTCGACAATCGAACGCAAAGCTCGCCAGGGCAAACTACCAAAAGCTGTGGTACTCGTTCATCTCTATGGTCAAAGTGCCAACATCGGTCCAATTCAAGCCGCCTGTGCGCGCTACGGCATCCCGCTGATCGAAGATGCCGCCGAAGCATTGGGTAGTCGTTATCAAGGTCGTACGCCAGGCACCTTTGGCCAAGCCGGCATCTATTCATTCAACGGCAACAAGATCATCACCACCTCTGGCGGTGGCATGTTAGTCTCGCATGACGAGGCGTTTATTGCCCATGCGCGTAAGCTCGCAACGCAAGCACGCGATGACGCCCCTCACTATCAACATACAGAGATTGGCTACAATTACCGGCTGAGCAATGTCTTGGCTGGGATCGGACGAGGCCAGTTACGTGTGCTTGAAGCGCGGGTACACGCCCGGCGACACAATTTCGACTATTATCAGGAAACACTTGGCCATTTGCCGGGGATTAGCTTCATGCCCGAAGCGCCGTGGGGACGTCACACGCGTTGGCTTACCTGCATGACGATTAACGCGAATGAGTTTGGCGCTTCATGTGAAGAGATCCGGTTGGCACTAGAAAGCGCCAACATTGAAGCACGTCCGGTTTGGAAACCAATGCACCTACAGCCCATTTTTGCTGGGTATGAAAGCGTAGGCGGGACCATTGCCGAGCAACTCTTTATTAATGGCCTCTGTCTGCCCTCGGGCTCTAACCTTACGGAGAAAGAGTTGGCACGTGTGGTGCGTGTGGTGCGGGGAGTGCATCAACTCGCTGGGCGTTAGAGGGCAGGGATGTACGCTAGTTTCTGCCTTTTCATGGAAAAATTGCGCCAAAGGTCCAATCACAATTTTGTGGCTGGACCTTTTATATTGATCGCAACAACTGAAATATTCAAGTCTGTGTGCGGATATCACTCTAGCTCCTATTCCACAATTCAGTTGTTGCCCAGTAGGAAAAGACATTTCTTGGATACAGACTTTGTGACTAGGCGACTTTATAAAGTTTCAAATTAATTTTTTTTCTTTGGGCACCTTATTATAGCCGACATAAAAATAAATTTAATAGACGCTTGACTTACATATTTTTAAGATTTACGCATTTTGTCTTACCCTAAAATGTAAGCACTTCGCTATAATTGTAAGCTCAAACTACAGCAAAATCGGTTACAATGATGATCGGTTATTGCAGTTAGGCGAAGCCAAGAGCTGCACCCATGAGCAATGTCATCACCATACACCCATTTCGCATCCTCATCGCTGCCCGCTTGATACGCGCCTCACCCCCGAATCAGTTACTTTGGTCCATGAAGGAACTTGTTATGCAGAACAGTCCAGTTTCCTATCGTCCTGTCCGCGCAGCGGTTGCTAACCATCTGCTTCGGTTGCGAAATCGGCATTATGCGCTCATCGATTTTCTCATCTTTGCCGTCACCCCGCTCCTGGCCCTCTCCCTGCGCATCGACAACTTGGAGACCTTCGCGCGCTACGGTCAGGCGCTCTTGCTCTATGGGCTGATGGCACTGCTCATCCGTATGGCCATCTTTCACTACTTTGGCATGTACCAACGCTACTGGCGCTTTGTCAGCGCCTCTGACTTTGCCCAGTTATGCGTGGCCACACTGCTGGCTTTGGTCATCACGGTCATCGTTGTGACAGTTGGCAAAGTGGCTGCCCCCGCACTCTTCAATCTGCCCCGCTCGATCCCGCTGCTCGATGCCATGTTGGTGCTCTTGTTATCGGGGGGCATGCGGGCCAGCGTCCGCCTCACCGAAAATTTGCGGACACTGGAGAGCAGCTTCTCCAGCGAGCCGCGGCAGAAGCCACAGCGCACGCTCTTGGTCGGCGCTGGCTACACCGGGGCGATGCTCGCCCGCGAGATCCGCGACAACACGCAGATCCATCTTCAGCCGGTCGGCTTTATCGACGATGACCGCACCAAACATGGCATGCAGATCCACAACATCCCCGTGCTTGGTGGCTGCGATCAACTGCCAACACTCATCCAGACCCACGCCATCCGCCGCCTGATCATCGCTATGCCCAGTGCCGACGGGGCCGCCATCCGCGCCATCGTCGCCATCGGCCAGCAAGCTGGCGTTGCCGTGCAGACGATGCCGGGGGTCCATGAGCTGATCAACGGCAATGTCAGTATCAATCGTTTACGCAATGTCCAGATCGAAGATCTCCTGCGCCGCACACCGATCGAGACCAATATTGGGGCCGTCAGCAATCTGCTCGCCGGCAAACGGGTGCTGGTCACCGGCGGGGGCGGCTCGATTGGCAGCGAACTCTGTCGCCAGATCCTGCGCTGTCGCCCCCGGCAGTTGATTCTCGTCGGCCATGGCGAAAACTCAGTCTTTGAGATCTTCCACGAATTGCGCCGTTGGCTGGCCGTTGAGAGCGCCGCCGATGCCCAGCCGGTCGCCACCGAACTCATCCCCGTGATTGCCGACCTGCGTTTTCGCGAGCGTCTCTTTGGCCTCTTCGCCGAACATCGGCCCGAGATTGTCTTTCACGCTGCTGCCCACAAACATGTCCCCCTCATGGAGGCTAATCCCGTCGAGGCGATTACCAACAATGTCCTGGGCACCCGTCTTTTACTCGCCGCTGCCCAAGCCCACCAGGTCGAGCGTGTGGTGATGATCTCCACCGACAAGGCGGTCAACCCCACCAATGTCATGGGCGCCAGTAAGCGCGTGGCAGAGTTGCTTGTCCTGCAGGCGGCGCGCCAGAGTGGCCGCTTCTACCAGGTCGTGCGCTTTGGCAATGTCCTTGGCAGTCGCGGCAGCGTGATTCACACCTTCAAACGGCAGATCGCCGATGGCGGACCGGTGATGGTGACCCATCCAGACATGGTGCGCTACTTCATGACGATTCCCGAAGCGGTGCAGCTTGTCCTGCAGGCCGCGGTCGTCGGACGCGGGGCCGAAATTCTGATGCTTGATATGGGCGATCCCGTCCGCATTGTCGACCTGGCGCGCGATCTGATCGAGCTTTCCGGTCTACAACCGGGACGCGATATCGAGGTCGCCTTTAGCGGCTTGCGTCCCGGTGAGAAGCTCTTTGAAGAGATGTTCAAACCGGATGAGGTGCACCAGCGCACCGAACATGAGAAGATCTTTATTGCCGCCAATGCCGGCCAGGCCCTCCCCAGTTGCTTCGATATGGTGGTCGATGCGCTGATTGCCGCCGCGCTCAACAACGACAGCACGACGGTCATTCGGCTGCTCAGCGAGCTCTTACCCGAATATCAACCGTGGCCAACCCACAGCGTCAACAGCAACAGTTCAGGCCCAACACCCGTCCCACTCACAACCTATCCCCCCGCTGCGCAGCCACTCAAGCCACCAAATCGCCCGACAATCTTAAAGCTCAATGGCGCAGTCGGCGATTGACGCTTCCCCGTTGATAAATGCTTAGGGATTACGCAGTACACTGGTTGCGTGCGAAAAAAGCGAACGGGAACCGCTGGGGGTGAAGCAGAGAGCGGCATACCCCTTACTTGCCCAAAGAGTGCAATGCCCACGGAATGGTTAGCCGTGGGCATTGGCATTTCTGCGAACGAAGGCTTACCGCACTTAGGGTTTGTCCAGAAATTCAGAATTTCCGACCCAGTGTATCAGTTGGCACGCCCACGGGGCTCCCGCTTTCGTGCGAAGGCGTGCTCACTTCTCAGTTGACCTCTACGGATACTGACCCGTCAGGCGAGCAACGCTGTGCAATGTCTCCCCCAAGGATCGCGAGGTAAGCCTACAAAGTGTAAGCAAAAACCCGTAAATACAAGAAAGAAGGACCAATTATGTCCATTAGGCCCTTGCTTTCTGCTAAATCTTTACTATAATAGGAGGCTGTTAGGTACGGTCATTACGAGGAAGATCTAACAACAATTGTATGGCCAAAGCAGCTTCTTATAGATAAAATCCTTAATAGTCATCCAGCCGCTCTAGTGTAAAAGTAACGCTACGATGGATGACTTTTAAATGATTAGTCTATTAGCACATTTTGGTCCATACCATACCACCACTTGCAAAAGGAGAACTTCACGACACAGCCACCAAGTCGGAATTGCAGAGTGAGTGGTCGTATATCTGAAGAAGTAGACCATACAAACAATTGAATCGTTGGTCACAATGTCCCAGTTTATCCCCTGATAGGAGGCATTCTCATGAAGTTACGCCCGACATCGAAGTTTGTCGGCATTCGCCATCGTAAGACCCTGCTCGGTCTAGCCCTTAGCACAATGGCGTTGCTGAGTCTTTGGCTGTTTGCTAGTAGTCACATTGGTCAAGTGCATGCTGCACGTGGTGCTGATCTAGCATTTGCACCCCTGCTCGACACGATACCTACACAACCCCCGACCCCGACCCCTACGGTGACAGATATACCCACCGTACCGACATCACCTCCGACATCGACATCAACGTCGACACCTACCGGCACGATACCAACGTTACCACCGACGCCGACCTTTACTGCGACCTCGACGCCTGTCCCCTCGGCTGATGACAAAGTGCTCGATCCCATTGGTACGCCGCTAATCGGGAATTACTGTATGGTCTCTGGCGGCAAGGGTTTAGAGCTGACAAGCAGTGGCACCTTTCAGATCAATATCGATGGCACCGCGGTTGCTGCCTACCTCGTCTGGTCTGGGCGATATCCTGGGGCCAACAATGGTGACAACATGGTCGAGATCGCGCTAAATAGCGATCCTGCCGTTACTATCACCGCAGAGGAAAGCCGCGAAGCCTTCTCCGGGTGGGAGGGTGAAAACCACTACACCTATCGCTCTGAGAATCTGGTCAACAGTGCATTGGCGAGTAAGTTGTCCGGACTCCTCAACGTAACAGTCTCGGGTCTGCATTCGGGTGGTACGGAAAGCGATCAGGGTCATGGCATTGGTCTCTTTGTGGTCTATGGAAATGCCATCAATTGCCCCACTGGGACGCAAGTTGATCTCTTCTATGGGCTCGATGGTTTCCATCACCGTTTCGCACCGCCCTTTGGCCCAAACAGCGAAGTGCTCTGTGTGGACTTTCCCGCCGCTGCCGCCTCGCGCGTCATGGAGTTCCAACTCTTTGTCGGTGGTGCTGAGGGTACTCGACCCAACGCAATTTGGGTACAGACAGGGGATAATGTCAAACCAACCAATTTGGTTGATAATGGGACAGCAATCGAAATCGATGGCCCAGATAGCACAGGCCATCCCGCACTTACGGCAAACGTGGGTGACCAGTGGGATGACTACAAGAACTCCATTACCATTCCGGTCAATGCAACCTATGCCTGTTTCCAAATTGAATCGGTGGCTCCAATAACCGCCGCCGCAGCGCCAGTTCGGCCACTACCTTCGAGCGACATCATTCTCGATACAGAACCCTTTGGCACCAGTGGTGTTTGGGTGAGCATGGCCAGCCGCCTATTGCCAATCGGCTTTGTACCGACGCCAACATCGACCCCAACGGCAACGGCTACGCCTACACATACGGCCACGGCTACATCCACGCCAACAGCCACATCGGTGGTGAGCACTGCCACGGCGACACCAACACCGACTGGCGTAGCACCGACATCGACACCAACGCTGACACCAACACCAACAACGGTCACCCAGTGTACGCCAAATCTGACCTTTACGATTACCAGCAGACCATCGCCGCCGCATCCGGGTCGACCGCTTACCTTCTTCATTGTCTTCCAGAGCACGAACAACTGTCCGCTCCACGGGGTAAAATTCAAGACCCATGTACCGCTCTTTACGATCTTCTTTAACGGAGTTTCGCAAAGTGCACTACAGGCCGAAGATGCCAGTTGGCAATGTGAGAGACCAACCGATGGCGGGACATGTACATTTGCCGTCGGTGATCTCACGCCCTTCCAAAGCGGCACGGTTGAGTACCCAGTGACAGTTGTAGATTCTGTGCCGTTAGGTACACAAATAACACTGGAAGTTGAGGTGAGTGATAGCGATGGCAATACACTCAATGGCGGTGTTGCAGTTGATCATGATGTGGTGATCGAACCGTTTGGGCTTCTTTTCCCCATTATCAATAACAACACAAACCGGTAAGTGTGGTATAGTAAATTTCATCAAGTCAAGATGACTATGATTTGATGGCATTTAGCTGAATGTATCTCATCGATACGATCGCTACAGAAGTTGTCAAGTAGCGACCGTATCGATTGTTTTTACGTTGTATGTTGGTAACTATACAGCCGTCTTCCTATTTGCCGCCTGTCATTCTGCATGAATCTTCAAGGGTGGATACCTTGGAGACTCTTGCGGAGTGACAGATCTACTAACTCCCGATGGCTGTATAGTTATGTACGTTGTTGATAAACCATTCAAGTAAAAGTTAACTTAGCTGGATGAATTTACCCAAGAAAAGCCATGTTCCTTTTAAGGAGTTTATCGACAAGGAGATCAAGGATCAACTGTGATGCACCGAAAAACAATTGAGCAACCTGTACTCCCAGTTCGGATGAACTGGGTATTTTTGATCTTGCCCACTATGCTTTTATCCTTGTTATTTTGGATAATGATGGCAACACCAAGCGTCGCTCATGCCCAGAGCTGCCCTGCCTTTCCCAATCCGCAAGCCCGCTTCGGCTACAATGTGGCCCGTGAAAACAGCCGCACGATTGACGATTACGCAATTGGCCCCCTCAATGGCCACTGGTACCTTGACTATTTCACGCAAGATACGCCCAGCAACCCCGCGGGTATGCGCTATGCGCAGATGCTGCGCCCCAGCCTGTGGCGCAGTTCAGCAATGACGGCAACTGTCGAAGCGGTCATTGCCAACAACCCCAATGCGCTTTGGATCGTTGGCAATGAGCCAGACCGCGACAAACAGGATGGCATGACGCCAGCTGTATATGCAAGCTTCTACCACGATGCTTATCACTTTCTAAAAGCTCGCTCGCCAGAGAGTCGAGTGGCAATTGCTGGGGTCGTGCAGTCAACGCCACTCCGTCGGCGCTATCTCGACATGGTCCTCGCCGCCTATCAAAATCAGTATGGCACCGCACTACCGGTGGATCTCTGGACGATGCACGCCTTCATTCTCGCCGAAAATGAAATCTGGGGCGCATCGATTCCGCCAGGCTTAGAGAGCTTTGCCAGCGAAGGGATGCAATATTCAGTCTGGGATCACGACAATTTAGAGATCTTTCAGGCCAATATTCTCGCCTTCCGTCAATGGATGGCCGACAACGGTTACCGCGACAAAGCACTCGTAGTCACCGAATATGGCATCCTGTTGCCGGATATTGCCTTTCCGTATGCCGCAGTCCATGATTTTATGATCGGGACTTTTGATTACTTCCTGAACGCCACCGATGCAGCTGTCGGCTATCCAGCGGACAACAATCGGTTGGTCCAAAGCTGGTCCTGGTTCAGCCTCAACTATCCGCCCTATGATCCGGATACCCAACAGGGACTCAACGGCAACCTGTTGGAGCCAACGAGTGGACTCTTGCTGGAGCTAGGGCGTGATTATGGAAACTATGTCGCTGCGCTGCAGCCTACCAATCAGCTTGCACTCGCCGTCACCGATTGGCAAGTAGAGCCAACCGTACTCATGTTGGCAGATGAGGCACCTGGGGGGACGATTCCGGCAGTACCGGTCACCACAATTATATCGGGGACGGCCCCGGCAGCGATTACTGTACAAGGAACGCTACGCAATCAGGGCGTCGTTGATGGCTGCAATCTGCGCTTGCAACTCTGGCTGCGTGCGCCCGATGGCACGCGAACAATGGTGGAAAATCAAACAGTCGCAACAGTAGCACAGGGCACCGGTCAGCCTTTCTCCTTTACCTGGCAGCCGGTTCAGCTACAGGTCGGTAGCTATAATCTGTTCCTTACCGTGGGTGCCGACAATGCGAACATTGGCTTGGCGACGGCTACGGCCGATCGCCACCATACCATTCTCGTTCTCGACAGTTCATCGGCCTACTTTGGTTATCTCCCGCTACTCCAAAGTGGCGTATCACCCGGGCAGTAGCATGATAACTGGCAAGAAGCCGTCCTCGTTCGCTTGTCAGTGTCACCATTCATCGAAATAAAAAGAGCACCCCTGCAGGGGTGCTCTTTTTATTTCGATGAATAAATTTTCTACTGAGGTTCGACTACAAGTTCCCCAGCAGAGAGACCAGCAACGATCTCAACGTAATCCGAACTGACCACACCAACCCCAACGTTGACCTTGCGCAGTTCGTCGTTCTCCAACACCGTTACATAATAGAGTTGATTTTCCTCTTGCAGAGTGCTTCGCGGAATCAAAAGAGCACCGGGCTTACTCTGCAAACGCACTTCAACACCCACGGTAACTCCTTCGCGGAGCTTAGTTCCTTCTGTTGGATCAACCAAGGAAACTTCGGTTAATGAACCCTGACTGGTGCCAAAAGGACGGGGCAACGCGCTAATGATACCATCGAGCGTACCAGTGCCCAGATTGGCGGCGGTAATTTTTACAGGCATCCCTTCGCTCAATGTCTCAAGTTCGGTCCGGGTTAAGTTTAGCTCTACCTTCGACTGTGCCGTATCAACAAGACGGGCCACTGCACTATAGGCCGAGGCAGCCATCGGTTCATTGTCCTCGGGCAGATTGATAAAACGAATCTCACCGGCGAAAGGTACTTCGATTTGACCTTCGAGAATCGACTGCTTTACCCGTTCCACCCCTAGTTCTGCTCGCCGGACATTGAGCGCCAACGTTGGATCAACTTCCTCTGGAACATTTTCAAGCGCGATTTCAGCTTGACGTAACTCCAATTTACGAATTTCAGTGGCAGTATCGACCGTTAAGGTTGTATCACTGATATCCACTCGTTGCGTAACCCCTTCAAGGCGCAGGCGACTGATATCAAGGTTATTCTGCGCCTGTTCACGGCGAGAAGCCAAACTCTCTTCTGCCTGTTTCGAATTCTCTTTAGCAATTGCTAATGTCAGCAACGCCGTCTCTAGATCGATCTCGAGCACATCAGCGTCGAGTTTAGCGATCAGATCGCCAGCCTCAACTTTTGCACCATCTTGGACATAGACTTCAGCGATCTGACCACCACGGCGGAAGAAGAGATCTTCTTGGCGACCTGGGATAACGCGTCCAGAATAGGTCTCCACCTGTACCACTTCACCAGAAGCAGTCACCGGGTAAGTGACTGCCGCTGGCGCATCAGGTGTCATCGAAGGCAAGAGAATATCGGGCGTTTCAGGGACGCGTTGCCCAAAACGACAACTGGTAAGCAAAAGCGGGAGAAATAGTAACACGACCATCAGTTGTCGTGCACGGGTCAAATATACCATAAATTATCTATCCAATCTAAAAAATTAAGGGACTATTATCCCATCACTATCTTTATCAACTTTTTCTGACACCCAACTTTTTCTGACACCCAACTTTTTCTGACACCTAACTTTTTCTGACACCGAGGAAGGGCAGCGATAGGGCAAATCCAGATGAGACTCAATTTCAATCGAGAGTCCGCGGCCAAAGGTCTAAAGAGCTCAGCGGCCCCTTGCGGTCGCCCAAGGCGGCCCCCCATTTCCCACCGCCATAGCAAAGACGAAAGGGAAGCGCTATTGCCCGATGTTGGCACCACTGCTAGCGGGCGCGTCTGCCGATTGTAACCAAAGCAGCGCAGCCAACGCATATAATAACCAGGGCATAAAAGCCAATTTGGTGCCCCAGGTAACGGCATCGACCAAGCCATGGACCATCATGCCTGTGAACGCAGCACAGAGACCCGCCGCCAATGCCCAGCGTAACGCAGCCCAACGTCGGCTGGAACGTGAACGACGTGGTGCACTACTACGCAGCGAAGGTCTGGTTGATTCCTCGGTTTGTTGATTATCCTTACGCGGAGAAACCCCCTCGCGCCTGCGCCGCACGGAACGCTTACTTGACTTGCTTATTGGTAGAGCGGATTCAACAGCATAACCACCGTTGCGCAGAATTTGAACTAAAATGACAACGGTCTGAATCAGTAACCAACCATAAAGCAACAGACCTGGAATGCCCAAATCGACCGCAATTTGTAGGAAGAGGTTGTGCGCATGGGGAATCACCGCTTTTAGGGTTGTAAAATAGGGTGGCACAACAAGTTCAAAATTGCCGATGCCCACACCAGTAAGGCCATAATGAGTCAGTGCGCTAAGGGTTGCCTGCCAAATCTCAAGCCGTCCAGAGAAAGAAGTGACGGATCCATCGCTGCCAAAGGCTTCTAAAAAGAGCACCGCCCCATCCCAGGAGATAATTATGGCTGTCGTAATTGTGGCTACCCCCATCGCCACGCCGGCCCAAGGCCAACGCAAGGTAAGCACCACCATAAGCGCCACAATTACGGCCAGATAACTGCCACGGCTTTGCACAAGAATCAGCATGAGTAGAATAGGCACGATGATCAGAAAGAGCAGCGGTGGTGCCCAACGTCGCCGTGCCCAATTGGTGCGGATAGCGAGCGCGGTTAAGAGCGGGATTGGCAAGAGCAGCCCGCCGGCCAGCACATTGGGGTTGATCAGCTCGCCGATCCCAAAGTAGTTGACCGGCTTTGATTTGGTTACCTCATCCGAAAAGACAAAAAACTCTGAGGGCACGCGTGGCAACAGTTCAGGGCCAATGAGGGTGAGCAGCAAACCACACCCAGTCATCAGAAGGACAAGCAACCAGGGATGTTGCTGTGTCGGTGGCCAGTTGAGAAAAGCCACATATAATGCAATCCCTAACACAAGGTAGCCTTCGGCTTGCCATGCCTGCGTGGGATCAATAGCCACCCAAAGACCAACCGATGACCAGAGAAGTAGTGCAAAAATCGGCAGGTTAAGTGGTGTTGACGGGAGTAAACGCCGCTCAACCAGCAGCCGCAATGGCCAAAAGAGCAGAAGCGCGGCTACCAGCCAGGGTTGTACCCAGGGATCCCAGAAGAGATCACGAAAGAGCAGGGAGGGCATAAGTGTAGCAACCCAAAATGGCTCCAGCCATAACAGCGCAAAGAGCAAACGCAGCCACCACGGCCTACCAACAGAGGCAACGTCCGTGAGTTCGAAAACATTTTCAGTAGAATTTTTTGTGGAAGTATCGATGGGTGCACCATCTAATAGCTGATAGGCTGTTTCATTTGACACAAATGTTACTCTTGATACTCTTTACAATTCATCAGTTTACTCGTAAGTTTGCGACTATTCTATCACGAATAGTGCGTATTTTAAAGTAGCTCACTGGTCAATTGACTAACGCTCGCAAGTAGACAAACGGTTGATAAATCTTTTGTTGAATTCAAAAAGTGAGTCCAGTTTCTTCATTTCTTCAGTGTAGAGGCCACTTTACAGTGGAAATGAGAGCGTTCATTGTGGCGGACAGTGGAAACTTTTTAAGAGTTGCGCATTATTACCGAGACAAATGTTGTGTAAATGCAAGTATACTGTAAGTTAATAAGGCCGCGTTCCGATAGGATCATGATTTTGAAAATGAGGATTTCACACAACAAAGGAACGTGGAAAAGCAAATAAGGTCACGTTCCTTTTAGATAGAAGGTTATATCTTCTTAGCTATAATCGATGACTTTCATAGAGCTTGTAAAGTTACGGAGTTCGCAGCAGCAGGCAGAACAAACATTTCTCTAGTGCGCGCGGCATAAGTAAGCCCAGCATTTTGTCATAGGACTTACGTAGAACGCTGGCGAAGTAGCATGTTTTTCTGCGTATCGAAACCAAGATCTGCGTAAGTTCTATGTCATTCTAAAGAGCAGCTTTTTGTTCGGAAGAATTTTCACGTTACCCGTTGGTCTATTGTTGCCGTCGTATACTAGTTTTATCTATTTGATGAATCAGGCAGATAGAAAGCGAATTGTAAGTTTACAAATTCTTACAAATCCCGTATAGTAAATAGCAGAAGTAACATTTTGTTTGGAGCGCTTATGGCCTCCTGCGTATCGAAAGCGCAAAATGCTTGCAACCGACAACCTACGGGGTTTATCACATCTACAGCAGTCATCGTTGTCTCTACCTCCTCATCCCACTTGGTCCGGCAACAAGCCTTTATGCTGCGGTTGGCTGCAGTAGCGCAATGCGCTATCTGTTTGAAAAGAAGCTAGATCTATGACAGCACAAAGTCTTTCACTCGACATCTACGCAAGTCCAGTATTCACGGTGTAATCAGTCTGGCGTGCGCTACATCAGCACCGAAGTACGTCTAAGCTCAGAAGCGTGCTTCGATGTCGCTTGCCATTCAGCGCCATGCAAAGGAAAGGCCAGCAGCTTACTGATTCGTTGTGCAGTGCTATCACGTAGAAGTCTTTAGTATCGATCAAACCCACAAAGGAAAATGCCGTGCAAGGATCAAACGATTTTACCAGCGAACAATCGGTCAATCTCTTTCCAGAGATTGACCTCAAAGTCTATGCGCGTATTCTCTGGCACTGGGCGTGGCTAATCGTTCTCTGTACGCTTTTAGCCGCAGTCAGTGCCTACATTGCGAGTTCGCTCGCGGTTCCTGTCTATCAGGCAACGTCGAAGCTGCTGATTGACCAGGCCAATAATCCGACCACCAACTATCAAGATATCATTACCAGTGAACGGATTGCTCGCACCTACGCCGAGTTAATGCAACGAGAGAAGTTGTTGGTAAGCTTGGCCGAAAAGCTTAATGTTGATCCCAAAGTATTAATGGGAACGCTTACCGATATCGCTGTGACGCCAACGCGCGATACCCAACTGGTGCAAGTACAGGTGCAGGGAACTTCGCCAGAGCTTACTGCTTGGGTTGCCAATCAGTTGCCGCTCGTCTTTATTGAGGAGATTGGGGCATTACAGACCGAACGCTATGCGGAATCCAAAAACACCTTAGAGACACAACTCAACGATCTAAAAGGACGCATTGACCTGGCCAATGCCGAAATTGATGGCTTAAACGGTTCTCGTACCGCTGATGAAGAGATTCGGCTGTCACAATTGCGCGAAGAGTTGGCGCAATATCAATCCAGTTATACGAGCCTCTTGGGGCGCTACGAAGATCTGCGGTTGGCCGAGTTGCAATCGACAGATAGTATTACAGTGGTGGATGAGGCTGTACAACCGAAGAGCCCGATCCGGCCACGCATTTTGGTGAACACCTTATTGGCGGCAATTGTTGGCGGAATGTTGGCATTGGGCGTAATCTTTGCCATCGAATATTTAGACGATCGCATCCGCACACCACAAGATCTGCAAAGCATCTTGGATGTACCGATCTTAGGCACCGTTGCACGAATGGGTTCACGCCGCCGCCGTCAACAATTGAATCGCGAGGAATCGCTAATTGTTGCAACGCAGCCTCGCCACCCAATTGCGGAATCATACCGACGATTACGCACCAACTTACGCTTTTCCGGTGTGAATGAACCTCTACATACGCTTCTGATCACTAGTGCCACACCGGGCGAAGGCAAAACGACTACAGCCGCCAACCTCGCGGCAGCCGTTGCCCAATCAGGTTATCGTGTGGTGATTATCGATGCTGATCTCCGAAAGCCACAATTGCACAAAATCTTTGGGCTTAATAAAGGGCCGGGCCTGACGGATGCGCTTTTAAGCGGCGGCGAATCGGCCTTCTTCCTGCGCGACAGTGGCTCACCCAATTTACAGGTGATGACTTGTGGTAGTATTCCCCCCAATCCGGCCGAATTGCTTGGCTCCAAACCAATGCAGCGACTATTGGAACAGCTCCAGAACGAAGTCGATTTTGTGATCATCGATGCACCGCCGGTGCTTGCTGTCACAGATGCACAGATCCTGTCGGGGCATGTACAGGGCGTTGTGTTGGTTGTCAATACCGACAAAACGTCGCGGACATTGGTCGCCAGCGCAGCAACCTCGCTTATACAAGTCGAGGCCCGATTGTTAGGCGTTGTGCTCAATCAGTTGACACGATCGGCTCGTAGCTATTACTATTATGATGCTTATTCAGACTACTATGCAGAGCAGGATGAAGAAGATCTGCAAGAGAATAGCACTGAAAAAGCGGTCAAACCGTTAGAGCCAGCTAGCATGTCGACAGCCATGCAAATGACAGCAAAAAAGCACATCGAAAGCGGCGACCATACCTACGATCTGCAGAATAGCAAACCAGCCAACGGTAGCAGTAATGGCTACTACCAATTAAATCCAACTCAGGACAGATAAAGTCATATCAACGATGCCATCCATTCTCATTGTCTGTACCGCAAATCAATGCCGTTCACCGTTAGGCGAAGCGCTCCTACAACGGAGCCTGACAACTGAATATCCAAAGCAGGCATGGCAGGTTCAATCCGCTGGAACATGGGCCAGCAATGGGCGCCCGGCCCACCCGGATATGCGCACCGCAGCCGCAGAAGCAGGGCTCAATCTAAATGATCACCGAGCACGCAATGTCGATAGCATTGACTTAGAGAGCTATGATCTCATTCTGACGATGGAGCAGAGCCAGAAAGAAGCGCTCCAGATCGAATTTCCCAGGGTACGTTCGCGCGTATATCTGCTAAGCGAAATGTTAGGTATCACGTATGATGTACCTGACCCGATCGGTGGGCCGCTCGATGATTATCGCGCAACGGTACGGGAATTGGATCGCCTATTTAAGCTTAGCCTACCACGAATTGCCCAGTTAGCAATGGCTGCGACGACGGCCAACGCCACCTAACCGATTTCCATTGTGGGGCAGAGAGTTGACCCATTAGGAGAGGCATCAATTGTTCTTTATACGAAAGAACAATTGATGCCTCTCCTGATATGGCTTACCACGTAATGGATTACCACGCAGTGGTTACAAAGACCGATAAGAATCCTCATGCATCAACAAGTCATCGAATACCCATCAGCACAAGAGGCTAAGCGGCCGCGCCGCTCCCGACATCGAGTTAAATGGATAGTGGGCGGTATCATTGGCTTACTTTTGCTTGTCTTCCTCTTTCAGCTCGCACGCATTGGGATCAACCTCCAGACAGCCTATCGGCAGGGTCAACAATTCTCCGACCTAATCCGTAGCGAACGGTCACCAGAGAGCTATGCACTGGCTCGTCAGTCACTGCAAGAGAGTGTCGATGCGATCGACCAAGCCACAACAAATTTTACCTTCTTTACGCCACTGCTTCATGCTCTCGGGTGGCTACCTTGGATCGGTCCAGATTTGGCGGCACTACCGACGCTCGTTGATACTGGCCGGCAACTGAGCCAATTGGCACTACCAGGCTTGACAGTGGCAGAACCATTGCTGTTAGCCCCCAATGGCGTCTCTCCACTTGCCCAGTTACCAGCCGCGTACGCGGCGGCCGAGCCAGAATTGGCCGCCATGAGCGCACAGGCGACAACCATTAATGCCGAACTTCACACGATTGATGCAACCACGTTGTCTCCACTGCTCCGCGAGCCAGTTCGTCAACTACAGGCAGCAACAACACTCATTGCACCGGCACTACGCATGAGTGCCCATCTGCCAGCGATCCTAGGCGTTGGTGAAACGCGCACCTATTTGGTGCTGGCCCAAAATAATCAAGAGTTGCGCGCCACAGGTGGCTTTCTCACATCCATTGGCCGGGTGAGTCTGCTCGATGGGCGGATTGTCGGCATCGAATTTGTCGACAGCTATGATCCGTCGATCAATCGGACGGATCTGCCACTGCCCAAAGCGCCTCTGCCCGTCCAGCAGCACATGGGAATCGGCGTGATGCTGTTGCGTGATGCCAACTGGTCACCAGATTTCCCCACGACTGCGCAAATTGTGCGCACCATCTATAATCAACAGACGGGACGAAGTGTCGATGGCGTAATCACCATCGATTTGCACGCTGTTGAACTATTTGTACAGGCACTAGAACCCCTCAAGATGGCGGGGGTTGAAGAGCCGCTGACTGGGGCAACTGTACTAAAGCAATTGACAGCTTTTTGGGCGGCACCACCGGGTAGCGATGCCACACTTCAATCGGGCGATGCTTCTTGGTGGAAACAGCGGAAAGATTTCATTCCCAAATTGGTTGATGCAGTACTCTCGCGAATTCAACATGGCCAATTTGATTATTTACGCATGCTTTCAACGATGCAGCGGGCGTTGGATACACGTGCCGTTCAGCTGTGGTTTGCCAATTCCGACGTCCAAAATGAATTGGCAAGTGTGGGGTGGGATGGTGCATTACGTCCACCGCGTGAGGGAGATTACCTGGCGGTAGTCGATACAAACTTTGGCTATAATAAGGTCAATGCCGCTGTCGAAGAACGGGTAGCCTATCAAGTCGATTGGCCCGATGGCGCGGACAAACCGGCAGTCGCAACCCTCACCCTGATCTATCGTCATCCCTACGAGCGCCCCGGCTATGTCTGTGATCAGACCCCCCATTACGAGGACACCTACGAAGAGATGATCGTGCGCTGTTATTTTGATTATCTGCGTGTCTATGTACCGCCAGGTAGTGAACTGATCGGGACGCAAGGGCTACAGCCAGAGACGGTGGTTAGCCAGCGTGGAGAAGGGGGCAGCCAACTCTTCGCCGGCTACTTTGTGCTTGCTCCTGGCAGTGAGCAAACTGTTGCACTGCAATATCGCCTGCCGGCACGCATTACAGCCAACGCATATACGCTCACCGTACGGCGTCAAGCCGGCACCAATCCGCTTCCGTTTCAGGCCGATGTCGACGGGCGTGCCTTCGCCACAACGATCGAAGATGGTATGTTAATCTGGAAATAGACATATCATGTAACCGTGGCTACTACGACAACGTTAAATTACATTCCATAGACAGGATTTACACGATTCACAAGATTTTTGTTCTGCTCTGTCAATCAGGTTAATTCTGTTAATCTTGTCTAATTTAACGTTGTCGTACTACTATAAAAGAGAGCGCTAGGGCGGCCGCCCTAGCGCTCTCTTTTATAGTAAGAAGAGTTTTCTATCCCTTTGCGCGCTTAGCTTCGCGTTGACGGATCTCGTGCCGAAGTTCACGTTTGCGAATGCGCAACGACTCGGGGGTGACCTCAAGCAGGTCATCTTTATCTAAATACTGGATTGCATCATCAAGCGAAAGACCGCGCGTCGAGTTGAGCATATCACTCGTCGCCGAGGGCTTGTCGCGGAAGTTCGTGAGTTGCTTGGCCAGACAAACGTTGATCACCATCTCTTCAGCGCGGATATTGCGACCAACCACCTGGCCAGCATAGACCTCATCGCCAGGCTTGACGATAAAATCACCTCGTTGTTGCAATTTTACCAGCGCATAGGAAGTAATCTGGCCCCCTTCTAATGCAACTAGCTTACCCTGTTCGACATTATCAATCTCACCGGCAAAGGGTTGGAAGCCGGCAAAGAGCGTGTTGTAGATGCCCGTCCCACGCGTCGAGGTGAGGAAGAGCTGACGGAAGCCCAGGAGACCACGGGTTGGGGCCAAATATTCAGCATAGACGGTACCATCCTCGCCATAGCGAATGTTGACCAATTGCGCTTTGCGCTTGCCTAACATCTCGGTGACCGCGCCCAAATAATCATTGAGCACTTCAACAAAGAGATGCTCCATCGGCTCCATCGGTCCTTCATCGGTCTCCTTATAGATTACCTCGGGCGGGCTAACCGCGAACTCGTAACCCTCACGACGCATGGTCTCGATCAAAATCGCCAGATGCAATTCACCACGGCCGGCCACCAGGAATTCACTGGCAACCGCCGTATCTGCCACACGCAGCGAAACATTGCGCTCCAGCTCATCAAAGAGGCGGGCACGCAATTGACGGCTAGTCAGATATTGCCCTTCACGGCCAGCAAAGGGGCTGTCATTCACACGGAAGGTCATGCGGACAGTTGGCTCTTCAACCGTAATCGGCGGTAAAGGGCGTGGGTCGTTGATATCAGCCAACGTGTCACCAATCCCCACATCGGGAATACCGGCAACCGCAATAATGCTGCCAGCGTGAACAATATCCTCGTCGTGGCGTTGGAGGTTACGGAAAGTATAGACCTGGCTAACTTTGGCGCTCTTCTGTTCGCCCTCGGCATTGATATGCGCAACTGTTTGGCCAGTACGAATCGAACCGTTCTGCAGGCGACCAATCGCGATCTTGCCAACATAGTTGCTATATTCTAAGGTGCTGACCAACATCTGCGTTGGCAAGTCAGGATTTGCTTCCGGTGCGGGAATATGATCAATAATCGCGTCAAAAAGTGGTGTCAAATTCGCGGCCAAAGCATCAGGATGGGTGCCCGCTCGGCCCTGTAAGGCTACCGCGTAAATAATCGGAAAGTCGGCCTGCTCCTCCGAAGCACCAAGATCGATAAAGAGATCAAAGGTGCTGTTCACGGCGTAATCAACACGCGAAGCTGGGCGGTCCACCTTGTTGACCACCACAATAGCCTTCAGCCCCTTATTAAGCGCTTGGCGCAAGACAAAGCGCGTCTGTGGCATTGGCCCTTCCACAGCGTCGACAAGCAGCAACACACCGTCGACCATATTCATAATGCGTTCCACTTCGCCACCAAAATCGGCATGGCCTGGGGTATCGACAATATTAATCGTCGTACCGTTGTAGACAACGCCCGTGGTTTTGGCCAAAATGGTAATCCCGCGCTCACGTTCCAGGTCGTTGGAATCGAGTACGCGCTCCTGCACCTGCTGATTGGTGCGAAACACATTGGTCTGGCGCAACATACCATCGACCAGCGTCGTCTTCCCATGATCGACATGGGCAATAATGGCAATGTTACGAATATTTGGACGTTCGTCTGTGGCGGCGCCATTGCCGTTGGTGATCACGGTTGATTCAATTGGGTCTTTCACTGCAAGCATAAATTTTTCCAGTAAGATAAAACAAGAGCACGTTGCTCTAGTGTAGATAATCTCATAGTTGGCATCAGTTGGCATCAGTTGGCATCATCAGTTTTTCGACATAAAAATGCCCGGCCCAGGTTAGGAGCCGAGCAGATGATGTTTTACAATGAGAGTATACCACATTTCAGCACAGTTGACTAATTATTGGGAACTTCGTTGCAGCTGACAATGCTTTGCAGCCCTTGCAACGCAACAGAGGAGATAGTTATGAATACCAATCGTTCAGCCCTCTGGGCGATTATCGGGGTGATCGTTGGCTTTGGTCTACCCTTTCTGTTCTGCGGTGGCTTGGCCGTTCTATTCACTTGGAGTACGACCTCGACCGGCAGCACAGCCCTCACAACAACAGCACTCACAACAACAGGCCCGACTGCCCACTATGTCTCTGGACCAGAGGAGGGCCCGGCAGTGGCTTTGCTGGAGATCAACGGCATCATTAGTGCCGGCGGTGACGAGAGTGGCTTTCCGGGTCTGCTCAACACGGCCGGTGCGACGCCCAGCAATCTGATCCCCTTGATCAAAGCCGCAGCGGCCGATGCGGAGGTCAAAGCGCTTCTCATCAAGGTGAATAGTCCCGGCGGGGCTGTCGTCGCCACCGACGAAATTTACCATGCCCTTGAGACCGCCATTGACAAGCCCATCATGGTATTGATGGGCGATGTGGCGGCCTCTGGCGGCGTCTATGTCAGCATGGCTGCGGATCGCATTATGGCCAACCCGAACACCCTCACCGGCTCGATTGGTGTGCGCCTGAATGATATTCTCGAATATGGCGACCTGTTACAGCGCCTTGGCGTCGATGTAACCACCATCAAAGCGGGCGCGCTCAAAGATATCGGCAGCAGTACTCGCCCCATGACCGCTGAAGAGCAGGCGATTCTACAAAAGGTTGTCGACGACAGCTATGCGAATTTTGTGACGATTGTGGCAGAAGGTCGCGGCCTGTCGGAAGAAGCGGTGCGCGAATTTGCCGATGGCCGCATCTTCACAGGCGAAGCCGCTGTCGACCTGGGGTTGGTTGATACACTTGGCTATGAAGAAGATGCCATTGCCCAAGCCGGGGCGTTGGGTGGTATTGTTGGGACACCACGGGTGATCCGTTATGGAAACGCCGGGAGCCTGCTTGACCAATTCCTTTCGGCCACGGCGGCCAAATTTGCAGCAGCATTGCGCACACAATTTGGTGGCAATGCAGTAGGATTAGAGTACAGATAGTTGCGTTTTGTCCGGAAAATTTGGTATACCGCCCACGACTGTGTTATACCTTTTGCGGCAGCCGATGTTGTTGTTGCTGGTAGAGAAAGGTGCGATGGCGGCTTTCACCTTTATACGCACCGCGGGCGTTAGGTTGTTGCTCGTGCTGCTGTAGGAGAGTAGCGAACTCAGCGGCGGAGACAGCGCGACTGAAGTAGAACCCTTGAAAGGTAGAGCACCCGATCTGTTGTAAATAACTGGCCTGCTGCTGGGTTTCTACCCCTTCGGCAATGACTGCCAATTGGAGGCTTTGGGCTAGCGCAACAATGGCGCGCACGATCGCTGCATCGTTACTATCGTTTGGCAGGCCGTTGACAAAGGAACGGTCGATCTTAAGATAGTGCAGTGGAAAACGCTTCAGATAATTTAACGATGAGTAGCCGGTGCCAAAGTCATCCAAGGCAATTGGCGTGCCCAACGCACATAGCTGTTCTAATGTGTTGGCGGCGCGCGCTACATCGGCCATCAGCAAACTCTCGGTAATCTCTAATTCAAGCGCATCGGGGGCCAGGTGGCTGCTAGCGAGGACATTGGCGACACTCTTGATCAGATCGGTCTGTTGAAACTGAGCAGCGGAAAGGTTTACCGCCACACGGATGGGCGGCAACCCGGCACGCTGCCAATGCACATTCTGGCGACAAGCTTCCCGCAATACCCACTCTCCCAACGGCAAAATCAGCCCACTTGCTTCGGCAATCGGAATCACTTCGGTCGGCGAAATCAACCCCTTTTGTGGATGGAACCAACGCAAGAGCGCTTCGGCCCCGGTAATTGCACCGGTACGCAGATCAACCTGTGGCTGATAATAGAGCGAAAATCCTTCGGTCTCCAACGCGCTGCGCATATCCCGTTCCAGATCCAAGCGCCGTTGTAACTCTTCATTCATGGCAGTGGCAAAAAATTGGATGCTATTGCGACCACGCCCCTTGGCTACGCGAAGCGCCGTATCAGCTTTCGTCAACAGCTCTACAGCTTCTTCCTCGCCGTTGTTGTCGGTGGCAATCCCAATACTAGCCGTCAGAAAATGCTCACGTTGCTCCACAACAAAGGGCTGATTCAAGGCTGCTAAAACCTTGTTCGCTTGTGTAATCACCTCTTGCAACGACGAATAGTTGGTGTAGAGCAATGCAAACGCATCACCCTCTAAACGCGAAACCCCATCTCCCTCTTGCAGAGTGGCAGTGAGTCGCTGTGCCGCTTGCCGCAGAAGCAGATCACCTTGCTGTCGGCCTAAATTGTTATTTAACGTCGCAAAATTATCGAGATCAAGCACCATTACAGCGACGCCGTTTTGGTGCTGAGCAACCTGCTGTAGTTGCTGGGCTAGCTGCGCTTGAAAAAGAAGCCGATTGGGCAGCGCGGTAAGTGCGTCATAATGGGTGAGCACCTCGATCGTCTGATCAAGCTTACCAATCGTATACATCGTGTCCGCCATCAAAATTCCTGCTTCATCCGTAAAATGCGTGGGCAACTGTGGCATGATGCGTGCTTCCAAATAGGCACGCAGACTGAGAAACGTAAGCGTAATTGGGGCCAGCAGTTTATGTAGCGTGAAAAGCGTAATGCCAGTACCAACTAAGGTGGCAATGAGCGCGACGACTAGAATGCGCGTCTTTGTTTCATAGGGCAACGCCGTCGTAGCAATCGCATAGAAGAAGAGCGTCAGCAGCGGTATATGGGTGCCCAGAAAGGCGACAAACATAATTTTGCCCAGATAGCTATGCGGCTGCCGTTTGGCGAAGAATGAATAGATGGCTAGACCGCTAGCTTTGGGATGGCGATTGCGTTGCATAAGCACCTGCTTTCGATAGCGATTATTTTCGTTACTCTATTTTACAGATTGCATTGCCTATCTAAGCTGTCATAACCTTATCATTTCTTCAGGTAAGGGCTGTTACTTCCAATCCAAGGGCCTCGTTAGGCAAACGACGATCTCCCGTTGAACACGGTCCGTCGCGCGTCAGGCTCACGCGAAAAACGATGTTTGGATGACGATTCCTTTATCGTAGGTCCGGCGTACTCTGTGCAAAGGGCATGGTGGAGGCATCAACCTGACATCTCTGCTATGATCAATATGTTGCAGCTTAAGTCGTAACGCATAAGTAGTTCTGTGGCTTTACACACGTATGGTAGTGAGCTGAATCGTGAAAAGAGGAGGCAGCGGATGACGTACACAACCGATAGAATAACTTTGACTTTTGGTACACATGTCTATTGCACCGACAAGGAGTGTGGGAAATTGGCCTATGTCGTCGTTGACCCCACTACGCAGCAAGTGACAGAGATTGTCGTAGAGTATGGTCTGCCATTTTTGAAGCACAACCGCGTCTTGCCCTTTGCCACCATTCGCAGCATGATGGCGGATGCCCTTCATTTGACGATCAACAGCTCGGAGTGGGATGAATATCAGGAATATCGAGAATTCGATATCGAAGAACCCGATCCCGCTAGCATGATCAGGCAGCCAAGCTTGCGCACAGATGGAGCCATCGATTATCAAGGCCCCATGATCCACCGACACCTACGTCAAGGCATTCCGGCAGAACGTCTCATTCTCCATGCCAGCAGCCCAGTTAAACAGCAGGAAAGTACAGTGGGGCAGGTCGATCATCTGCTGATTGAGCCAGCAACGGGACGGATTACCCATCTGGCTCTACGACGCGGTTTGCTGCAATGGGAGTATATTGTGGTACCGGTCGACCAGTTTATCCTGGCAAACGATGGCTCAATACAGCTCAACATCCCACTGTCGGCGCTAGAGGCGTTCCCACACTTTCAGCGGCCGGGGGAAGATGCACTTTTGGTCGACGTGGAAGAGCATCTGCACGATGAATCCCACGCGTTTGCAGGGGTGCACGCCACGATGATCGCAGGGGTAATCCACCTGACTGGCCATGTACGCAGTCGTGAGCTTAAGCATCATGCCAGTGAGTTGGCGCGGACGATTCCCGGTGTCAACGCCGTGCAGAATGAGATTCAAGTGGGCAACGCGGTCACGATTGCGGCACCAACGGATCACATAGACATGCCGACCGATGAGGTCGCCGCCGCAGTGAGCTATGCACTAACCGCCGACCCGCGCACGGAGCGGTCTGCCATTGATGTACGGCATGACGATGGGGTTGTCTACCTTCGTGGAGAGGTCAACAGCATTGCCGAACGCTATTTGGCCGAGAATCTAGCAGCGGGGCAACCGGGTGTTAGTGCCGTCAAGAATGAGCTAACCGTGCACACGGAGCGGCCGGAAGTAAGGCAACCGGTCGCGACATAAGGGATCAAAACAAGAGATCGTCCACGAAGAGACACGAAGGCACACGAAGAGATGCGAGGAAGCACAACGCCCAATAGGTAGTGGATCATTATTCTATGAGCGGAGATTATGAAACGTGCCCGAAAGATCTCTGTGTCCTCTGCGCTCCCTGTGGCAAAACCGTAGGCAGTGAATCGAAATTAACCTATACAAGGAGAAGCATGATGAACTGGTTTGGCAAGAAGTACAAAGATGAAGCATTGGTGATGCAGGCCGAACAGGCGCTGGCCGAGGATGTGATTCTTAACGACATTGGCGGCTTGGGGATCAGCAGTAACAGTGGCGTTGTTTCGCTCATCGGCACGGTTAACAGTGACCGCGAGCGGAGCCACGTCGAGAATACCGTGCGCAGCGCCCTGCAACGGGCGTCGCTGGCGCACGAGCAGATTGTCAATGAGATTGCGGTGAAGTAGGGCGATGGTAGATGGTATGAGTGACGGGTGTAAAGAAGAGGGCCGGCACGTTAAACGTGCCGGCCCTCTTCTTTACATCGTTCAGACGCTAGGGGACAAAAAGAACTTGGTAAACGTAGGCTGAGCTTGTCGAAGCCGAAGTGGCTTCGGCTTCGACAAGCTCAGCCTACGCTATTCTCTTAGATTACTTTCTTTGGCGGTGCCAACAACCCCGCCAGGATCGCCTGCCGATCCGAGACGACGGCGACGTTGAGACATTGGACGAGGAGTTCATTGGCGTAGAAGTAGGCGTTGAGTTGTTCGACTGACTTCAAGGTAAACTGCCAGTCATGGATTAAATCGCGTTTTTGCATGACAGCATGAAGTTTGTCAGCAAATTGTTGCCAACTAGCAGGACTGGCGGTGGAGATTGGTACAGTTAGATCGTTTAGCACATCACCGATACTGGCTTGTATTGCCAATGCTCGAATTCCTTTTATGAACTGTGCGAAAGCAACCATACCATTGAGGACTACCGGATGATTGCGGGGCCAACGATTATGAGCAAAGAATTCTGCATAACTCCATGCATAAAAAAGTTCATAATCAATGCTAACCTGAATTGGTAGATCAAGGGCTCGTATACGGTCCTGTATAGTATTATTGACTAACTCAAGTGCACAAGTAAGAGCAAAGTCAAGAGATGGTGCCCAAAAGTCATCGGCCCCCTCACGGTCAAAAAGGCTAACGGTCAAGAAAAAGATCTCGCGCCAGCGGTTATCATTGAGATGGTCGCGCAGGAGCCGGATTGTTGCGCCCCGGCGCTCGTTATCAAAAATATAGCGCGCCGTAAAATACTCTTGAAAGGTGAGATGGGAGAAGGAGTAGATATCGCGCGCCCGTTCGACAAAGATGCCATGTTGTGCTTCAATCGCCCTCAGCACTGAATTATTGTCGAGCTCATCGTCGGGCTTCACATTGGGCAAAGTGCGTAGATAGTCTCCGATCCATTTGGCCAAGTCGCGGCGGCGGAAGAAGTAATCACCCGTTTCAAAGGTGCGGGCCGCAATCGCGGCAAACAGCTGCTCTTTGCGGCGTGGCGAAAGCTCGCGATAGAGGATTTCACCCTGCGGAATCTCGTCGCGCAGGATCTCGCGGCTGGCGTCCCATTTATTAAGCAATGCCTCGATGGCATCCTCATAGAGTTCGGCGCGGTTGGGCGGAAAGCGCATCACCCGTTCAAAGTAGAGACAGACCATGGAGAGGAGCAGGGGACTGCTGCAGAGTTCACGGACGCCGAGATTCTCAGCCTTTGTCAATTCTTCAACAAACTGTTCATGCGTTCTACCAACGGTCTGAAACCAAAGTTTGGCATATTGATTAACTTGTTCATCGGTAAAGTCGGCCACCTCGACATCGCGAAAACCAGCGAAGGCGTAGTCAATGGCAGCAATGCGGCAGGTGACCAGGCACTGTGAATCATCATATTGGCGGGCAAAATCTTTGAGCAGTTGCGTAAGCTTACGCCGCTGTTGATCCTCCTGGCGCACCTCATCGAGCCCATCAAAGAGCACCATTGCCTGGCCGCTGCGCAGCAACGCTTCGACAAATAGTGTGGCGTTGTCAAAGTGGCAGATCTCAAATTGACGGACGATAAAGGGCAGCAGCTGCGGGTCATCACCCTTGCCGTGTGCGCTGTTGGCCCATTCATTGAGCGAGACAAAGATCGGCAGGCGATTGAGGTTGCGCTGCGCTGCCTGCAAAGTCAGATATTTGAGGAAGGTCGTCTTGCCCGCGCCCGGCTTGCCCAGGATGAAGAGATTACCTTCCTGTCTAACCAAAGCCATGCCATTGGTCCGTTCGTCAAAGCGGTGGCGAAGACGTGGGCGCATCTCTTCAGCCATTTCTGTGCGCAATGACTCAAAGTCGTAGGGGATACGCGAAAGCGGCTCCTTGAAGATGTAGACATCGGTGAAGACATTTTGAAGCGGTACTTCGCTTGACGTACCAAAGATACGAATGCGGCCGTAGTGATCCATCAGGCTTTGGCGATAGCGTTCTTCGGCGGCGACGGGATCTGCGTTCTGCCACTTGATCACTAGCTTTTCAGCCTGGGTACGGCCCTCCTCACGAGTTTTGGCGGCGTCAGCATATTGATTGATGCGGTGACAAAGATCTGGTCGCGGCCAACAATGTCGCCACCGGCGTTGGCATTGCCACCGATTGATGCGCCGCCACCGGTGTGGATTTCGCTCATGGGGGATGCTCCTTGTCGGGTTAGGTGCGGAGTTTGGGGAAGCGTGCCGGGGACGGGCCATTCATTGGCTGGTATACCGAACTATTTTTGGCCCGTCCCCGGCACGCGCCGACAGTCCGCTCAATGAACCAAGCTCGTGTCGGCGTCAACTCAAGCAGTGGCAACATAGTCCATGCAAGCATGAATATCGGCCGATGTAAGTTCTGGATAATAATCTGCAATGATTACAGAGACTGAGAGCCCAGCCGAATCAATTCTAGCACATCCTGAACAGGAATACGAGTACCGGCGACACACGGTTTGCCATAACGGATTGTTGAGGTACGGCTGATGTACGCCATCGTCGGTCTATCTTGCGTGTTGAATCAATACGTAGGGTGGCTACAGTATAGTATATCTCGGTCAAAAGTGAAATCTATGCCAACCCTAAGCTGGGCGGGATAGGTTGGCATTTGTCTGGCTCTTTCATCCATTCTATAATATTTTCACACGATAATGGCTATAGATGTTCGACAGGGGGAAATCCAATGACAACTGTGACAATTCTGCCCGTGTCAATCGCCGATGGGGCAACGACCTATCACGCGCGGTCCGGCGATAAACAATCGGTTGGCGCGACGGCCGGTGCAGCCTTGGATGCGTTGACAGCACAGCTGCAAGGGACCGGTAGTAGCACAGTGGTGATTCTGCAAAAGATGCAACCCGATGAATTTTTTACGGCAAGTCAACAACAACGTCTGGGTGATTTAATGGATGAGTGGCGCAAACAACGGGACAGTGGGCACGCATTGCCAGATCAGAGACAACAAGCGCTTGAGGCATTGGTCGAGGCGGAGTTGTTGGCCACGATCGAACGTGCGAACAAATTACTAGATGACTTTACCCAATGAATCCCCATTATCCACTTGTCGCTTTGCGCGCAGGTCATCGTTGCGAATATTGCCACGCACCGGAATCTATCTTCAATTTTCCGTTTGAGGTTGAACATATTGTCCCGCCATCAGAGGGTGGCCTTGATGATGACGCCAATCTTGCGCTCTCTTGTCGCTCTTGTAATCTTTATAAAGGGAATGCGCTTACGGGCGTTGATGAGCAATCTGACGAAGTTGTCACTCTGTTTCAACCACGACAGCACGAATGGGAAACGCATTTTCAGTTAGCAACGGATAGTGGGAAGTTGATTGGTCTGACAGCAATTGCCCGTGCAACCATCAATCGCTTACGTCTAAACAGCGATCTTCAATTGCGGGCACGGAAAGTCTGGAGGCGGCTTGATCTTTTTCCATAAGCACAGCTGGCATGCACACGCCCGCATGGCATAAGCTTAGGCAAGAACGAGTCTATTGTTCACGATCTCCAACCCTGGCAACATCTGGGACGTAATCACTTCCTCACCGGTATACTGCCCCAACAGCGCATATTCCCCGTTAGACAGCGTATGCGCCTCCACCACCCGCACCTTGGGATCGACCAGCCAATATTCGGCCACACCGTGGCGCTCATAGGTATCAAACTTGATATGGCGATCGGTGCGGATCGAACTGGGGGAAATGACCTCGACTCAGATCGTCCTATAGGATGCTTAAACAAATGAGCGGGGGTTCGTAGGGCACGGCATAGCGTACCTCATGTGTATCAAGGTAAGGAATAAGGGCGGTAACCAACACTACAACGGATGAAGGAAGCAACTGATTTTCTGCAGCACGCCCTGCATTCTAGGGAAAAATGGCACCTGAATCGACAAATTTGTAAATAAGATGCAGGTCGGCTTATGAAATCACAAATCCGTTGCTACCAAAATCCGCTATAGTATTCCTGAAATGCTTACCTTGATAAAGATAAGGCGCGGCGTGTCGTGCCTCTACGAAACGGTATACCCGATCATCGCCATAGTGACGAAAAACGTGCTACTCTGCCAACGCTCAGCAACGGTCTACACTTCCTCCTTACGATAAACCACTCGCCCATCGCAAATCGTCACCACCGGCCGCACATCACGCAGGGCTTCGTCGGCGGTGGCGAAGAGATCGGCGTCAAGCAGGACAAGGTCGGCGAGCATGCCGGCGCGAATCATGCCCTTTTCGGTTTCTTGGTGTTCGGCGTAGGCGGCGTCGCGGGTGTAACCGGCGATGATCTGGACGAGGCTCTGCCGCTGATCGGGGTCGCCGTCGGCCCAGGGTTGGCGGTTGCGGGCGGCGTAGACACCTAGGAAGGGATCCATTGTCACCACCGGCCAGTCGCTGCCAAAGGCGAGATGGGCACCGGCTTCACGGAGGGTCTGCCAGGCAAAGCTCAATGGCCAACGCGCCACGCCTGCCCGGGCCGGCCACACTTCGGCGGATTCGCGGTCGAGCGGGGCGTGGAGCGGTTGCATCGATGCGGTGACCCCCAAGGTGGCAAAGCGGGGAATGTCAGTGGGGTGGACGACTTCGATATGTTCGACGCGGTGGCGCAGGAACGGTTTGTCCGCGCCACCACTCTTTCCGCCGCGCCCGTTAACACGTTGCGCATGGGCATAGCCATCCAAGGTGCGCTGGACCGCGCCGTCGCCACAGGCGTGGACGGCGATCTGCAAGCCTAGCGCATCCGCGGCCACGGCAATTTGGTTGAATTGCTCGGCAGTGAAGAGCGCTTCACCCTGTTGGCTGGGGGCATCGGCGTAGTCGTCGACCATTAGCGCGGTATACGATTCGAGAACGCCATCCATAAAGAGCTTGATCGCACCGGTGCGTACGTGGCTGCTCTGGAAGCGCTGCGGCCATGCCGCGGCGATCTCTAGTTCGGATAAGGGCGACGCAGGCGTAATGCTGTAGGGGACGTAGACGCGCAAGCTCATCGCCCCTTCTTCTTCCAGTGCCAGATAACGACGCACCTGCTCTTCATCGCCATCCATGTTGTGCACGCTGGTGATGCCAAAGCTGGCGGCACGCGCCAGCCCTTTTTTCAACAGGGCTCGTGTGCGCGCCTCATCCGGCTCGGGAATTAGGTTACGCACGGGCATGGTCGCCTCACGCTCGCGCAACTCACCGGTCGCCAACCCCGTGGCCGGATCCATAACGATCAGATGGCCAGGGGGCAGTTGGCGACCTTCGAGCAAGCCGGCGCGGCGCAAGGCTTCGGTGTTGGCCCAGGCGGTGTGGAAATCAAAGGAGGTTAGGAGCACCGGGCGATCCGGCACAAGCTCATCGAGAAAGTGGCGATCAAGTGGCTTTTCTTTAAAGGCGCTGTAGAGCAGTTGGTAGCCGAGAATCCACTCCTGTTCCGGATGAGCCGCGGCGTGGCCTTGGACCAGTGCCCGCACCGCGGCGGGGTTGTGTGCACCATCCAGTTGCAGATCGTCCAGTTTGAGTGAGCCCCAGAGCAAATGGAAGTGGCTATCGATTAGACCTGGCATGAGGGTGCGCCCTTGGCCATCGATCAGCTCGGTGTGAGGGCCGCGCCACTCCTCGACGTCTGCGTTGTGCCCCACGAAGACAATGCGATTGCCACGCACCGCCACCGCCCCATCAAGAATTACATGATGGGGCTGCGCGTCATCGACGGTATAAACGTTGGCGTTACGAATAATCAGATCAGCGGTCGTGCTCATTATTGCAATTTCCAATTCTGTACATCCCAGGTCAAGCTCCCCCACATGTTGACGGTGTAGCCGGTGAGCTTGGTGGAAGCACCATAGCCTTCGGTGTAGAGGAAGAGGTTGAGCCGAGGCAATTCGGTGGTGATCAAATCGGCCAAGTCACAGTAGGCAGCTTTGCGTTCGGCGACATCAACGGTGCTGCCGGCGCGTTCGATGGCGGCGTCAGCATCGGCATTGATCCAGCGGGCGTGGTTGGCACCGGAGGGATTTTCCGCCGATGGAATGGCTGTCGAGAGGTAGCTGTTGGCAATCGTCGCCTGTGGCTCAATCGAAAGGCTGGCGTCATAAATCAGAATGTCGAAGTTGCCTAACATGCGCGGCGAGCCATCTTCAAAGGAGCCAAAGATGATCGAGAAGTCGTCGTTCTGAATCGTCGCTTCAATGCCGACGACCTTGAACATTTCAACCAGCGCTTCTTCGAGCTTTACCAGCGGTTGGAAGTTGGTATAGCCTTCCAGTTGAAGCGTTAGACGCGTGCCATCGGCGGCATGCTCTGCACCTTGCGCGACGCGAATCCCATCATCGCCCTTCACCCAACCAGCTTCGTCGAGCAGCGCATTGGCCGCTTCCACATCAAAAGGATAGACACGCGCGATATCACAGGCATACCAACCGTAGGCAAAGGGGTTTGTCGCTGGGAAGACGCCCGGGCTGACTTCGTTGATGATCAGATCGTAGTCAATGGCGTGGGCAATCGCCTGACGTACACGCAGATCGCCGAGGATTGGGTGGGGTGGCTCGGCACCGGGGTCATCGTCGTAGGGCTGGCTTAGGTTGAAGTACATCGCCATGTTCCACTGCCCCGGAATCTCCTGCAACGTGGCATTGCCGTCAGCCTGGGCGTCGTAGACCTCTTTGACCTCACCCGGCCAGAGTTGGACCGTGCCTTCGCCTTGGGCCATCATTGCGACCTGCGCGCCGGTATCGGGCACCACCTTGAAGATCAGGCTATCGAGATAGGGTTGGCCTTCGAGATAGTAGTTAGGGTTGCGGGTCATGACGATGGTGTCACCAGCATTCCATTCTGAGACAACGAAAGGGCCAGCCGAGACCGGTTGGCGATTCCATGCCCAGTTGAGCATATCGGCTGGTTCGCCGGTGGCGTGGCGGGGTAAGAGGCCAAACATGAATTGCTGCAGATAGGCCTGGTTGATCGAACTGTAGTGGACAACCGCGGTCAATTCATCGGGGGTTTCAATGCTGTCGATGCGATCAAAGCCCAACGAGAGCACATTGCCACTATCAGGATTGGAGACCGCTTCCCAGGTGAACTTGATATCATCGGAGGTCAGCGGCTCGCCATCGGACCATTTGAGATCGGGGCGCAGCGTCCAGGTCACCGTCAGATAATCCTCGGAGACACCGCCATTGTCGAGCGTGGGTAATTCGGCGGCCAAAACCGGCTGAAAATTGCCAGCTGCATCGAGCGTGGTTAAGCCGGCCGTCGTCGCATCGGCCACCTGGCGCACAATCGCGGCCACGGCCAGATATTGGTTGAGCGAGGCCGGCTCTTCGGGGATGATCAGCACGATCTCGCCGCCGCCGCTGTCGGCGGTGGTACCCGCACCGCCGGTTGCTTGTGGCGCGGCGCAGGCCGCGGTGAGGAAGAAAAGCACAAGTAGGAATAGTCGTTTCATTGGTGATTGTCTCCTGAACTTATAGGTAAATACGGTTGGTTAGTTGATTGATTCTGTCACAAGATAGTTAACCACGAAAGCGGATTTGGGAGGTAACGGATTCGTCTTTTCGATGATGAAATTAATTTGGATCGTGCAACTGTTTGGGGCAACGAGTCAAAAATCGGTTGCTCCCCATATCGCTGTAGTGTTTTAAATAACGAATCAATTGCCAATAATACGTGCGGCAACAGGGCGTCATCGGCTGTGCCACGCGTTAGCGAACAGAATAGGGGTCAAAGGCATCACGCAGCCCATCGCCGATGTGGTTGACGGCGAGGGTGGTGACAAAGATCATCAACCCTGGAAAGATCATCAACCAGGGGGCACGCAAGGCATAGACTTGCGCTGTCGAAAGGAGGTTGCCCCAACTGGGGGTTGGTGGCTGTATGCCAAAGCCGAGATAGCTTAACCCCGATTCGGTAATAATGGCAAAGGCGATCGATAGAGTGGCTTGGACGATAATTAGGCTGATACAATTGGGCAGGATATGGCGGAGCATAATGCGCCAATTGCCGACGCCGGTGGCGTGGGCAGCCAGCACAAAGTCATGCGCTTTGAGGCTCAAGAAGGCACCACGCACGAGGCGCGCCGGCCACATCCACGACAAGACGGCGATGACGACGATCACGATGATGACGCTGCTGCGCAGGTTGAGTGCCGGCATATCGCGTAACATCGTGCTGATCAGGATCAGGACAAAGAGGGTGGGCAAGCTCAAGAAGGCATCGGTCATGCGCATGAGTAAATTATCGACCCACCCACCAAAGAAGCCCGCCGTGGCACCAATTGCCACCCCGATGAGCAGCGAAAGAAAGGTCGCCAGCAAGCCAACCGTAATCGAGATGCGGCCCCCATAGAGGGTACGCGTCAGCAGATCGCGGCCCAGGTCATCGGTGCCAAAGGGATGGGCAAAGGTCGGGGCCTGTAGATCATTTTGTAGATTTTGCGCGGTGGCCAGATAGGGGCTCAAAGAGGCAAAGAGCGCGCTCAGCACAATCAGCAGCAGTACGGCAACCGACCAGAGCGCCATGCGATGGCGCAGAAAACGGCGCAGCACCAACCGCGAGAGGCTTTGAAACGCCGGGCGCGCCGCAGGGGCAGCGTTGTCGATAGATTTCAAAGTCATTTCACTCATAGCGCACCCGTGGATCGATCATGGCGTAACAGAGGTCGGCAAGGATATTGGCAACGACAATCAGCCCAGCATTGACCAGGATCACCCCTAGCAGCACCGGATAGTCGCGCCCACGCGCAGCATCCCAAAAGAGCCGCCCCATCCCCGGCCAAGAAAAAATCGTCTCGACAAAGAGTGCACCGGCAAACATGGTAGGAAAGTCGAGCGCGATCATCGTGATCAGCGGCATAATTGCATTGCGCAGCGCGTGCAGATAGGTGACGTTGCGCTCGGGCAGTCCTTTGGCGCGCGCCGTGCGCACATAATCGGCGTTGAGCACCTCTAACATGCTCGCCCGAAAAAAGCGCGAATACCAGGCGACCCAGGAGAGGCAGAGGGTGCCGACCGGCAGGATCAGATGCCAGATCAGATCACCAAAGCCTTTGGGACCGGTCAATGATTGCATGCCCCCCGCCGGCAAAAGAGGCCCGCCGGTAAAGGGATTCTCTAGCCAGAGATAGAAGATCAGAATCGACATCAGCCCAAACCAATAGATCGGTGCCGATTGACCGGCGAAGGTGAGGGTCGTCACGAGGTAGTCAAAGCGTGAATATTGATGACGGGCCGAAAAGGCACCCAGCGGAATCGCAATGAGCAGCGTAAGTAGAAAGGCGATCCCAACCAGCAACAAGGTATTCGGGATACGCTCCCCAATCATTGTTGCCACGGGACGGTTGCTCTTGATCGACTGCCCCAAATCGCCTTGTAGTACGCCCCCTATCCAGCGAGCATATTGCAGATAGAGTGGTTGATCGAGTCCCAAGCGTGCCCGTACCTGTTGCAGTTGGGCCGGTGTAATATTCGGGTTGCGTTCGGCTTGGGCCAATGGCCCCCCTGGTGCGGCGCGCACCAGCAAGAAGAGTAGCACGCTGAGGATCAACAGCAGGGGAATCGCTTGCAGGGTGCGCCGGATCAGGTAAGTACTCACGCGTCATCTCCTTCAATCACACGGCGCAACGCGGCCACGAGGACGCGGTGTTCCATTTGATGCACACGCTTCTCGAGCATCTCCACGGTGTCACTCGGGTAAATGAGGACCTCTTCACTGGCAAGGACTGGGCCACTGTCGACCTGTTCGTCGGGAACGAGGTGTACCATCACGCCCGTCTTCTTGATTGTGCCGGTTTGAAAGGCGGCAAAGGCGCGGGCAATGGCGTCGGTGCCGGGGAATTGGCCGGGCAACGCCGGATGTAAGTTGATGACGCGATAGGGAAAGGCTTGCAAAAATGCGTTGCTAAAGATGTGCATCCAACCCGCAAGTACGATCCAATCTGGCCGATAGGGTTTGAGCAGGGCCGCCAGGTCAGCATCGTACGCTTGGCGCGAGCGTTCGGCGTCGCGGTATGGTTTTAGCGGGAAGTAGTGGGTCGGAATGGCGGCCTTGGCGGCCCGTTCCAGTCCAAACGCCTCTTTGCGATTGGCGACGACTGTCACAATTTCCGCCGGGAGGGCACGCTGACGAATGGCATCGATCAAGGCTTGCAGGTTAGAGCCATTTCCTGAAATTAACACGGCAATTCGGGTTGTCATAGAAACCTATTCGCTAGCTAAGGGTCTGTCCTCCCCCATGCAGAGATGCGCATCAGGGGACGCGCAGTACACGATCTCCAGAAGCTTTCTGCACTTTACTTAGAGGATCACTGACGGTTGGCCAGTTTGGCGATCGGTCAATTCCCCGATGACAACCGCTTCCGGCAAGAGTTCTTCAAGTGCGCTCTGCGCCGTGGCTGGGACAACAAGAACCATCCCAATCCCCATGTTAAAGACGCGCAAGGCTTCGGCCAGTTCCATCTCTGCCCACGTTGTCAACTGAACAAAGAGCGGCGGAACTGTCCAACTGCCCGCTTCGATCACGGCACCCAACGTGGGAGGCAAGATACGTGGCAGATTGTCCAGAAACCCACCACCGGTAATGTGGGCCATGCCCCGTAGGGGAATGGCGGCGGCCTGCAGCTGATCAACCTCCGTGCGATAGGCGCGGTGCGGCTGCAAAAGTGCATCAAGCAGTGTTTGGCCATCGCTCAATTGCATGGTGGGATCGCGGTCGGCGATCAACTGGCGAATCAGTGAGAAACCGTTGGTATGGGGGCCACTGCTGGGCAGGCCGATCAGCAGATCGCCGGCTTTCATGCGATCAGACTGTGGATAGAGGGCGTCGCGATCGACCAATCCCACGACCGTGCCCACCAAGTCAAAGGCTCCTTCGGCGTAGACACCTGGCATTTCGGCCGTTTCCCCGCCCAACAGCGCACAGCCAGCCGCGCGGCAGGCCGCGGCAATACCCGTGACCACGGCAGCAACCTGTTCCGGATCCAATTTGCTGCTGGCAATATAGTCAAGGAAAAAGAGCGGCCGAGCATTTTGCACCAAAATATCATTGACGCAGTGGTTAACGATATCATGGCCAATGCCCTGCCACCGTTGGTATTGGGCAGCCAGCTTTACCTTGGTGCCCACCCCATCCGTCGAGGCAACGAGAACCGGTTGCGCCGGCAGTTGGTGCAAGGCAAATAGCCCACCAAAGGATCCCAAATCGGCGAGGACAGCACCACTGTGGGTGCTGCGCACGGCCTCTTTCATGAGCTCGACGGCACGGTTACCGGCATCAATATCAACACCAGCCGCTTTATAACGTTCATATTGGCTCATTGTAACCACCGCTCAGCATGGCATCGCTGTATAAAAACGATAATAAAAGATAACTATTCAGCCGTCGCCTGAGCTTTCGAAGGTAGAGATGAGCTTCGACAAGCCCTTTGCTTCCAATGGCCCCACTCAGGACAAAGCCCTGCCCTCAATAGCCAGAATAGTCACAATAAATGGCAGATTATTTGAGGCCAGTATAGCACGGTCTGTCGAAGGCTTGAAAACTACGAAGTCGTTTTATGCCCTGCAAAAGCACGCGATTCTGTGCGCCCCTCATATCAACGCTAAATCCCAACAATTACAGCACATAAAGCATTCAAAAAGCACTTATTTAGCAAGAATAAAGATTTTTTATCTATTTTTCTCCTGTAAATCTCGAAAACAGGAGAAAATCATTCCCGAATTTGCAGCAGTGGCTCGCTGGAACTATTTCTGTAGCAAGCGAGATACGTCTCACCTCAGTAAAAGTGCGTACGCCTACCTCTGGTAAATTACGAAATGCCAAGGAAGAACATTTTCGTCTTTCCATTGCTGATCAGAGTGGATCCGCTGCTATCCGCGCGCAAAAAGCTCGCAAAAAGCCCCTATTTTCTACGCAATCCAGCCGATATTTACGATAAACCTATTGACAGTTAAGCTTTTGTAATGTTACCATGTAGCCGACGAAGCTTACCGATGATGAAGTGTTTTCAAACAGAACTCACTTCAACCAGTTGGACAGATTTACAATACCCTGTTGATCTCTGCCTTCCAGGACGAACTGTGCGTCCGCTTATCTTGCTAGCGGCACAGAACACACCAGATCACCCCATTGAAAGGTCAACAAACAGATGAGTAATGACAGAGCTGATGACAAAACAGAATCCACCACAAAACCCTTTGAATTAGAGTTAGGCAAGGATCTGCTTGCCTATGCCGGACTTTTTGGCTTTGGTCTTTTTTATAACCGCCTCGTTGCCCACACAAATCAAAAATATGGCCAACATGGATATACTTCACTTTTAGTTGTCTTTGGCGTCTTCGTTACGCTAACAGCGCTAAGTACACGGATTGGTCCCGTGAATACACTGAAGATTGCTGCCGGCTTTGTCGCTTCTGGTCTCCCGATGATTCTGGGTGACACGAATCGATATCTGGAATATAAGCATGAAGTAGCAGTGGCGCTAGCCCGCGCAAGCAAAGCACGAAGAAAAGGGATCAACGATGTCGGACAAACCCAAACCGGGGAAAGACAAAGATTTACGCTTCATCAAGAGCGCAATTGAGGATGCGGACGAAGTCTACCGGCTGTTTGCTTCAGAGTTGATCAATGAGCAGTCCCCCGGCGTTATTGAGTTGATTTCTGAAGGCATGTTGTTAATTATCGAGCAATATGATGATCTCAATCAGATGCTCGACGACATAGCATTCACGCCCACCCGTGTACTAGACCACAACCGTTGTCTGCGCGATCTCTTAAAACTAATGATCAAAGAGCGGCTCTCTCCCACTGGGCGGGTTGCTGCGGCAAGCATCATTCAGATACTTGGGAATCAGTTACGTTCCCTCATCGTCATCAAAGAGATTCGTGGCATAGATAGCGAACTGTGTACAGCATGACACGAAATAAATGACTGAACGCTCAGTTCATTATTACCTAGATTCTCCCCTTGGTGGTCTGTAAAAGCAACATGACGGCAAACAACATGGCAAATAACAACGTCTCACCAACTCTATCCGAGAAAATTGCCCAAATTTGTGTGGGCTTGAAGCCATTCCAGGCGCTGGAATATGATCCGGAGACCAATACCATCTCGATCATCACTGAATGTCTGGTCCCTAGCAAAGCGGTCGACCAGATTTCCCGCATTGTAACCAGCCGTCGTGATGATGAGAAGGTAACGGTTCGCCGCTATGCAGATAAATTTAAGATTACCTTTGTGCGCTGTATCAAGCTGCAAAACAATTGAACTAGCGTACTCCACCAAATAGAGGAGAAGTTGAAGTGCGGTTGCAAAAAGCTTCCATACAGCTTGTAAAAGCTCCTAAACAGCAACGATTTCACTCGTATTTCCATCTTTGCCACACGTAACTCTGACTTTCATCATGGTAAATACATCAATTGACGTAGACCAATTCAGTCAATTGTGTGATGCAGATGAACGGAGAAATTCGCTATACTAACTGTTACAGATTTGTAAGCAAACAGCAATCTGCTGTCAACTGAATCACCAGGGCACGTGAATAGCCGGCCCGTCTTTTACAAAAGACGGGCCGGCTTTTTGTTTTTCTGTCTACTTTATACCGTATCATTTGTGAGCTTCTTCGTCGATCAGTTCACACAAGTTGGGCCACGTTGTGCCTAACGCTCAACCGCCATAGGAATTTTGAGCATGAGTACCATCAAACTTAGTACTGCCTATCAACTCGTGATGACTTCGCTCTTACTCGGTGCAATTTTGGGGATCGTCGCGCAGCAACTGCCGCTGACCTTCGCCACGATTGCCCCCAGCGTTCAAGCCATGGTGATTGAAGAATCACCAACGGTAACCGAAATAGCCCGCAGCAACCTGCCTGCTGGCACAGATATGGATATAGCGTTGACCGCCGTCGTCGGCCACGATGCACAGAGTGGATTGTGGTTGGTCTGCTGTCAACAAAACCAAATGCGCTGGGTTTCCAACCAGCATCTCACCAGGCTGCACGCTGCGGTCGATCAAGCGCTGCTCAATGGCGAGGTTAGTATGCCTTCGCAAGCAGTAGAGGTATCTAGCACTACTCAGCGACAAACAGAATCGGCCGAAGCAGCAACCGCGCTGCCGTCACCAAGCTACGCCTATACGCTTGCCCAAATGCAACAATATAGTGAGCAAGTGACACCGCGCATCTATCTTTATGTGAGCGAACTCGCTGACTCTGGTATCGAAGATGGCGTTGCCAATTTGGCATTACGGGTAAAAAAGGATGGCGTTCTATTGGCCGCGGCAGCGCGTACACATGGCGGTCGGCCAGATTTCACCTGGCCCATTGCCCATGAACGTCAACATTTGGCAAATTTAAAATTGGAATTCCCCCACATCGACGCAGCAGGACTATGGGAAATCCAGTTGGTCGACAACAACGATCGGAGCGTAGGCCCGCCGGTACAGGTTGTTTTTTCACCGAACGAGCTAAATCGGGAGATTTATCTACATTATACTGCGGTTGGACAAAGCTAACATGAAAAAGTTTAGCAGGCCCATGCATCTGATTTCAGTCCACAGTAAATTGAGGCTGTTGGCATTTTTTCTGCAAACGCCACGGCCTCATCCCCGTCACACAAGAATGATGCGCGCCCTAGCGTCGGTACCATTCCGTGGACGAATTGAGGCAACAAGAGAGCATCCACATCTGCTGGCTAAGCCCCGCCACCGTTTTCTGTGGCGGGCGCTCCTCTTGTTGGCTTGCCACCAACCAACACGCCGATCCTAAAAGGCGATCGTACCTACGCGTCATCTATCATTACTTCTTGCACAGAACACGATTGGCTGAGCGCGCAAGAAACAAGTATAGATAACCGGCAGATCAGCTTCTCATTTATGCCGTTGCACAGTATACTACAGGCAGGAACGGATTCCGCTTCTTATCGACCAGTAGAATGTGCTCAGCTACCCTCCACTGAGCCACAAATCCTGCATAGCAACGGAGTAAAAGCCATGACAACTGGATACGTCGACCAATCTTTTCTGCAGGCGCTCTCCTGGCGCTGCATTGGCCCACCGCGCGGTGGACGGGTGATCACCGTCGCCGGCCACCCTACCGAACGCATGACCTTTTATTTTGGCGCCGTTGGTGGTGGCGTCTGGAAGACGACCGACGGCGGCGTTTATTGGGAGAATATTACGGATGGCTATTTTACCACGGCCGCGGTGGGTGCCATTGCGGTCGCCACCTCAGATCCCAATGTGATCTATGCCGGCACAGGTGAACCGACAATCCGCGGCGATGTCTCCTATGGCGACGGCGTCTACAAATCGACCGACGGCGGCAAGACATGGAAAAATGTTGGGTTAGCCGACACCCATCACATTGCACAGATCCGCATTCACCCAAACAATCCTGATCTCGTCTACGTGGCAGCGATGGGCCACGCTTTTGGCCCCAATGAAGAACGGGGTGTCTTCCGCTCGAAAGATGGCGGCGCGACTTGGGAAAAGGTGCTCTACAAGAGTGACAAAGCCGGATCTGCCGACCTCACCATGGACGCAACCAACCCACGCATTCTCTACGCGTCGATCTACGAACAGGTGCGCAACTTCTGGTCATTGACAAGTGGCGGCCCCGATAGTGGTATCTGGAAATCAACCGATGGCGGCGATAGTTGGATCGAGTTAACCAATAACAAGGGGCTACCCGATGGTCTCAAAGGCAAGATTGGTATTACGGTATCGCCGGCCAAACCGGAACGCGTTTGGGCAATCATCGAAGCCGAGGAGAAAAAGGCGGGGGTCTATCGCTCCGACGACAGCGGTGCGACCTGGACGCAACTCTCGGATAATCGCGATCTGATCCAGCGACCATGGTATTATTGCCACATCTTTGCCGATCCGCGGGATGCCGACACGGTTTATATCACCAATCTCAAGCTCTGGAAATCGGTCGACGGCGGCAAGAATTACAGCGAGATCACCACGCCCCACGGCGATAACCACGGCCTCTGGATCGATCCGCATGATCCACAGCGCATGATCAATGGCAACGACGGCGGTGGCTGCGTCTCCTTCAACGGCGGTGCCACCTGGTCGACGATCTATAATCAGATGACCGGTCAATTCTATCACCTCGATGTGGACAACCAATTCCCCTATCATGTCTATGGCACGCAGCAAGACAATTCGAGCATTGCCGTGCCAAGCGCCACGGAAAAGGGGGGTATTCCCTGGAGTGACTGCTATGCCGCCGGCACTGGGGAGAGTGGCTATATCGCGGTCAACCCCGATGATTCCAACATTGTCTTTGTCGGTGCAGTCGGTTCATCACCTGGCGGTGGTGGCGCGTTGCAGCGCTATGACCACCGCACCAAACAGATCCGCCTCGTCACCGTCTGGCCCGAAGCGTATACTGGGTTGGGGGCCGAAAGCATGAAATATCGCTTCCCCTGGACCTTCCCGATCCTCTATTCACCCCATGATTCCGGCGTCGTCTACACTTGTGGCAACCATGTCTTTCGTACAACTGACGAAGGCAATAGTTGGGAGCCAATCAGCCCCGATCTAACACGCAACGATCCAGCCAAATTGGTTCCTTCCGGTGGACCACTGACGCTCGACACCAGTGGCGCAGAGCACTACTGCACGATCTCCGCCTTTATGGAGAGCAAACATGAGCAAGGATTTCTCTGGGCTGGCAGCGACGACGGTCTGCTCCACCTCTCTAAAGATGGCGGTGACAACTGGACAAAGGTCACCCCGACCGATCTGCCGGAGTGGAGCTTTATCACCGCCATTGAACAATCGCCACACGACGCGGCGACCGTCTACCTCTCGGCCACGCGTCTAAAGTTAGACGATTACCGGCCTTACCTCTTTAAAACAACCGACTACGGCGCAACCTGGCAACGGATCGATGGCAGCTTTCCCACCTATCAAGAGCGTACCCAAATCACCCGCATCATTCGGGAAGATCCAGAGACGGCTGGCTTGCTCTATGTCGGCACCGAGACCGGCCTCTACTTCTCGCTCGATGACGGACGCACGTGGCAGCGTATGACATCCAATCTGCCCGTCGCGCCAATCTATGATCTGCTGGTAAAAGAGAGTGACCTCGTTGTCGCCACACATGGCCGATCGTTCTGGATTCTCGATGACCTCACGCCGTTGCGGCAGGCCGCGGCCCTAGCCAGTGCCCAATCTGCCCTGCTCTTTCCACCGCGCGAAACCAGCCGTCTCACCCTCAACTGGAGCGTCAACATGTCCCGTGGCCCCGGCAAGAACTACGCCATGGGGCTCGGCTCGGCGATTACCTTCACCGAAGGCAAGGGTGAGCACGGCGAGCAACGACGTATCATGCTCGATGCCGGCGAAAATCCGCCAGCCGGCGTGATCATCTGCTATTGGCTCAAAGAAGCGCCCAGGGAAGCGATCGAGTTGGCGATTCTCGATCAGGCGAACAATGAGATCAAGCGCTTCAAGAGCAAGCCGGCAACGGCCTCAAACGGTCAACCGGGCAAGGAAGGCAAACCGGATGATGAACCAGTTCTGCCGGCTCGCGCCGGCCTCAACCGCTTTGTCTGGGATATGCGCTATCCGCCGGCCGCCAAAGTGCCCGGCGATCTGACCACGGAAAGCACGATCGGTGGCACTGCCCCGCGCGCCAATGTTGGCGACTATGTGGTGCAACTCCAGGTCGGCGGTGAGACGCTGACCGAGTGTTTCCGCATTAGCGCCGACCCACGTGTCAGCGCTACACAAGAAGATCTTGACGCTCAATTTGCGCTTTGGCAGCAGATCCGTGACAAAGTTGACGAAACCCACCAGGGCATCAATAGGTTACGCAAAGTACGCAAGCAGTTGGAGATTTGGATTGACCAGGCGGGGGATAACCACCAGGTCGTCGATGCGGCCACGGCGATTAAGGAGAAACTCAACACGATTGAAAGCGAGTTGGTGCAGACAAAGGCTGCCAGTGCGGGGGATCGGCTGCGTATGCCTTCAAAGCTCAACACAAAACTGATCAACCTCATCAGTATTGTTGCCGCCGCCGATACCCGCCCCACCAAGCAGGCCTACGATGTCTACGGCCACCTCGGCGGCCAAATTGATCAACAGTTGGCGCTGCTCGACGGCATCATTGGCGATGACCTGGCGGCGTTCAACGATCTAGTGCTAGCGGCAAAAATTACGCCGGTGAATGTGTAGAAGCCCGAAGCCTGAGCTTGCCGGAGTTTGCCGGAGCCGGAGGCTGAGCTTGTCGAAGCCTGAGCTTGCCTGAGCTTGTCGAAGCCTGAGCTTGACTGAGCTTGCCAGAGCCGGAGCTTGACTGAGCTTGCCGGAGCCGGAGGCTGAGCTTGTCGAAGCCGAAGTGGCGTCGACAAGCTCAGCCTCCGTTTACGTAATCAATTTTATTGGGCCCTGACATGGCGTTGGCTTGCCCAGATCGCTGGGTTGACCAAGTCCTGCTACGCTAGCCAACCCGTACCTGATCGCGAAAGGTCAGATAGCGTTCAATTCTTGCGGTATCAACATCGCGCAGTTGCGCTCCCATTGTCGCTGCCGATTGTATTGCGCCTGATTGCATAGAGTCGGTGTGGACACGGTGGGTGGTAGTTTGTGAAGAGACTAACTCTTGCCCCCAAAGCGCACTGAGGCGATCCAAACGCATCTTCTGCAACAGAGCCGGCTCCTGTGCAAAGCGCATGATAAAGATGGGAAGGATGCAAAGCACAAAGCTGGTGAGCCCAAACATGCTGTAAACGAGCGCCAAGCAGAGCCCAATCAGCGCCATCAACATATATTGAGCCGGTGCTTCGCTGAATTCGTCGATCCACACCTGGCGAAAATTTGTACGTGTCGCCACACTGACATTAAACGCAATCATGGCCACGCCGCTGTAACTATAGGCCAGCATCATCAAGAAGAATGGCACGATGAGCAGTGGCAGATCGCTTAGCGTCAAAGAGAGATCAAAGAGCGGCATCAGCAACGCTGGACAGAGCCCAGCCAACAGGCCAATTGCCCAATCATGGGCCAGGTCGAGCTTGCGTGACCAAAGGGTCGCAGGGTCTAATGGCTCCTCATTGAAGACCGAGGTGAGGACAATCGCCAAGCAAACAAACGTTAGTCCAGGAAGCCCTGTCAAGAGCGCAGCCGTAAAGATCAGTGCAGCCGCGATTGAAATATCCCCTGTAGCAAAGAGCTTTAGCCGTAACAGCTGTGATAGTGCAGCAAGCCCCACCAGGACCAGCAAGACACCCCAATTGATCTCTGGCTGGATCATAAAGCCAAGGAGCGTGATCAAGAGTGAAATGGCGACGACCATACTCTTGAGCAGCGTATCCGTCAACCAGCCATACCAGCGTGGGATCATTACCGGCTCATCGCTTAGCGAATTGACGGCAACATGGGGGACATGAACCGGCAGATCGAGCAGTTTCGGTTTGGGTGGATGGTCCCGATGTTCGTCACTGCGATGGGTATCTGGGCCAATGCCACCCTCCGTCTTAATCCGATAGAAGAGATCATTGGCGCAAATGACACGGTTACGACCATCCATCTTTGCCTGATAGACCGCCACATCGGCATGGTGGAGCAGATCCGTGGCGGTGGTGGCGTCGGTCGGATAGCAGGCAACCCCCAATGTCATGGTTGTACGGATCGGTGTGGGGCTAGTGGGAATCTCAAAATCGGTCTCGGCAATCGCCTGACGCACTGCCTCAGCGACCTTTATTGCCTCTTCTTGATCGGTGTCCGGCAACAAAATGGCAAACTCTTCGCCACCAAAGCGGCCAACAATGTCCTGGGGACGCACCGTGCGTCGGATGACCTCACTCACGCCAATCAGCACAATATCACCAGCCAGATGACCATAGTTGTTATTGATACGCCGCAGAAAATCGAGATCTGCCATCATCACGGAAAGTGGACGGGTCTGACGTTTGGCGCGCTCGAGCCATTCATCAAAATGTTGGTTAAAATAGCGCACATTGAGCAGACCAGTTTTGCTATCGGTCTGCGCTTCTAGCTGCAAGCGGGGAATCATCAGCGCCTGTTGTAGGAGGAACATCAGCCCCAACATCGGCAGAATCATCACTGGGTTGATGTACCAAAGCACGGCCACTACATAGCCCAGATAGGCCATGATCAATTCTGTCCAGAGATTTTCTGTCAACCAGATGGCAGATTCGCGCCAGGTACTCTGATTGATGATGATATCGGCCAGCCGAAAGAGTAAATGATTCCCCAACACGTAGGTCGTGGCGGCGACAATGGCGGCAAAGACTTGGCCGATCTGCAAAAGTGTCGTCAGATTGGCATTGAGCGCAAAGTAGACCCAACTGGCCACTGCCCCCGTCAAGATATGCGCTGACACATTAAAGAGCAGATCAGACCATGGTAACGTTAGGCGACCCGAACGGAGGTTGCTACGCCAGGCCGCAACGGCAAGGGGAATCGCAAAGAGTGGCGCAAGCAAGATGGGCGGCAGAAGCAACACACCGGCAAAGAAAAAGACGTTGTGCGGGTAGTAGGTGCGCTGATCAGCAATCTGCACTTCAAAAAATTGAGAAACAATCGCTAACCCAACCAACATCCACAACATCATCATCTGCTCAAACGTCGGCACCGCCGGCACACCGGTAAACAGGAGTGCCAAGAGACCAACCAGAGTGATTACCCCGATATAAATTTTCTCAGATACATTCATCGCTTTTCACCGCTTTGTTATCGCTGTTGCTACAGCACGACCCGAAAATTCCAATCGAGCACCTACAAAACATCCATTGCTGCTACATAAAGACTATTCTAACCGTGCTCTTCCGTACGTCAAGAGGACTAGATTATCTATTTTATGACAATCCTTCCAGATATTCTTGCAATGTTTTCCCATAGCTGGCATCTGGTTAAAGGATCATTACGAGGGTCTCATTTGCGATCATGCGCAATAGCAGGTAGAAAGAATAACGAGAAAACATGGCTTTTCAGAGAAATTTCTCTGTGTAATGGGAAATAAGTCAAGCCATATAAACGCGATGGTGCGCCAAAGTTTTGGAACAAAAATGGCCGGTACTCTTGCAATAAATTGCAGGACTACCGGCCATCTACGTCAATTGATTGAGCAACTAAAAATCAACTATCTTACGAATCCCAAACAGTTTCGTCTTTGTAAGGGTCACGATCGCAGATCATTTTTTGCGTAGCCACCAAAGGGAACCGGCACAAAGTCCTGCCCCGCTAAAGGTCATAAAGCTCAACACCAATAGCCCAGTTGGATGCAGCCCGCGGGCCACATCCAACACACTGTCTGTAATGGCCGTACTGTTAAGCAGGCTATTACTGCTATCGGGCAATGCAGTGGGCCAGGGAGTCCACGTTGCCGTCGGCGTCTCCGTTGGCGTGTAGGTCGGCGTGGCAGTATCGGTTGCCGTCGGTGTGGGCGTTAGGGTTGGTGTCTCCGTGGGCAAGGGGGTCTCTGTTGGTGTCGGCGGAACTGGTGTATCCGTTGGTGGGGGTGGCACAAAGGCCGCCGCCACTGCAACTTCTGCCGGGATCGGCGTATCGGTGGGCGGAACGGCGGTAGGGGGGATCTCTACAGCGGGGGCGCTCTCATCGGGGTAGAGGGCAATCGCATCAATATAGATCAAATTGTCACCGGTACTTGACGGATGATCAGTAACAAAAAAGACGGTCATCGTACCACTGATGGCACGGACACGCAGATCAATATTCGGTCCCTCGCCGGGTGGATAATTGAGCAGACGGCCTTCACCCCAGTGCATATTCCCCCAAATGACGGTAGGGCTATTGGGATCAGTGCCACCGGTCGGGTCAATCCCCAGTTGCCGGCCAAATTGGTCGGGGGCATTGGGGGCACCCCAGCCAATACTGGCGCGGTAGCCGGCCCCTGGCGTCACGCCTACTTGGGTATAAATTCCCGCCTTAAAAGTACCACCGCTGCTGCGGATCCGTTGTGTACCCGTACCAAAAAAGGAGTGCGGATCATTGACGAATTCAGGGTCGCCATAGAGCACAAACTCGGTCCAGCCATCGGCAACCTGGCGCGGCGGATTGCCATGAAAGCTGTCAAAATCGCAGACCGGCTGTGGAATCACATTGGGGGGATTACAGGGTTCGGAAGCCAGAAGGGGCAGAGCCGCAAATAGTATCACGGCAGAGCTTACCAGAAGGGTCCGCCCAACTCGCCACCATGGTTGCAGTCGTTGAAGCATGGCATTCATTGTATCAAAACAAAAGAATAAATTTCGCAAAATCGTTTTCCTGATTCAACACTCACAGGCGCTTAATCCACCATTCATTTTCGAGCGCTATACTATTGATGCGCTGTTGTTCGAGCGCTAGCGGAACCCCTCCTCACTAGTGCTCAGCAGAAGGCCCGGTGTGATACGCCCCATTGCACCGGGCCTTTTGTATTTCTATGACTCTTCAACCGTAGCCTGTTTAGCCGTAGCCTGAGCCTATCGAAGGTAAAGGCAAACTTCGAGGGTGCGTCCCATTTTGGGGGATTACACAGAAGGACAAAAGTGATCGTCCGGCGTAATCCCCCAAATGTGGTACGCACCCAAACTTCGATAAGCTCAGCCCTCGGGAACTTGAACAGTCACCTTTTTTACCCTTCCTCTGCCAATGCAACTCGTAGCCGTGTAATTTCTTGCACCAACGCTGGCCCTTCGCCGCCGGCACCATTACGCAAACGATTCTTTTTAAGCGCCAGTTCCACCAAATCGTGCATCCGTCGTGCACGCGCTTGCGCAACGCTCCCCCACTTATGGATTGGATTGTTCCACCGCCGCGTGATTTCCTCATAGTCAGCCGCGCTCAGCAGGATCCCAATCTCTTCGGCCAATTCCAACCGCAAACAGAAACGCTCGTGCCGCCAAGAGAGTAAAATGGCAACGAGCATCAACAAAATACCAGCCGCCGCCACCATTAGGCTGAGGCCAAGGCCGATGAGATTTACTTCCGCCAGGCTAGCCCCCAAGTTGTGCAAACTATGGGTCACAATCGCGGCAACGAGTCCAAAGCCGATCCATAAAAGTCGTGATTCTTGACGACGCGTAGTACGGGCCAATCCCAGGCCAATCCCAGTGAGCCCTGTATAAAAAGCATGATTCATGCCAAAGAGCGCCGCCCGTAAAAAGATGACCATGGTCAGCTGTCCATAACCACCTTCATCATAGGCACCGATAAAGTAGAAAAAATTTTCGGTCATCGCAAAGCCGAGGCCAATCAGTGCGCCATAGACAACGCCATCGAGCACACCATCAAATTCTTGACGCATGACCAGAAAGATCAAAAAAAGCGCCACTGCTTTGGCGATCTCTTCAACGATTGGCGCTATCACAGCCCCGCTGACAACCGCCCCTGCAACACTGTCCGGCGCATCGATCCACTGCCAACCCAACACAAATTCCCCCACCACGCTGACAATGACTGCCGGGACCGCCCCCCACAAAAAGGCGACCGTTATCAACCAGATTGGTTCCCGCTCATAGCGATCGGCCCAATAGAAGATCAGGACATAGACTATCGTTGGAATGATGGCCGCAGCCAGACTAATCGACAGTGCAAGCATAAATTATCGCCAATCATAGGGGTAAAGCCGACGGCAAGGAGACAGGCACAATGCGCTTGCGCCAACGGGCGTAGGCACTGGCAAAGTGGGGCCAAAAAGGGCTAACAGTGCCAGCCGCTTTGGCAGAGGCGAGCGCGGCCAGAAAGCTTTCTGCATTATCGGCAAAGGGAGGCATCTCCAAATAACATTGCCCCAATTCTTGCAGGGTATGGGCATCGCTGCCCGCGGTCACCAATTTGCCCCATTCTGCTGCCAAGGTCGCGGCCGCGACATTATCGATGGGTCGTACACAGCGCGCATTGAGCACTTCCAGCGCATCAACGTCGTCAATAATTGTGAGCACCGTCTGCAAACGCATGGCCGAGGAGCGCAAGGAATCGAGCGGATGAGGGATACTGATCACCGCCCCTTGGTCGCGCAACCGTCGCACCGTCTCTGCGGGGGAAAGGCCACGCGGCACCTCTTCTTGGACGTAGTAGGCGATCACTTCGCCGTGGGTCGTCTTAATTTCTTCGCCAACGATCACCAGATCGGGTGCCAATGCTTTGGCGGCCAAGGCCCCATCCAAGCGGTTGTGCTCAGTGACGGCTACTTTGTGCAGCCCGATCTCCTGTGCGCGCTCTAACAGTAGCATTGTCTTGGTCAGACAATCCTTGCTATAGATCGTGTGAGTATGCAGGTCAACTTTCCAGATTGCTGATTGGCTCATGACTCTAAATGCTCCGAGATAGGCGCGCCAGATGGCGTTATCGGTATGGCAGCGGCACTACGGTGGACCGTCTCGGAACCGGCCAACAGGGACGGCCAAAGCGCAAAACTAGCGACACCGATCGAGACCCCTAGCCACAAGGTACAAAAGCGTACGAGGAGTGCCGCCGCGGTGGCAACCGGTGTCGCCATCACGAGCAGACTGCTACTCAGCGCAATCAAACTTCCTTCAACGCCCCCCAACCCACCGGGAGTGGCAAAGACGGCACCGATCACAGTGCTGATGCAAAAAATAAAGATCGCAATCAAGAGGGTAGGTCCCGAAGGTTCGGCACCAAAGCCCACTAACACCACAAAGTAGGCGATCCCCTCAGCAACCCAACTGACAACACCAATCAGCAGCGAGATCAGCAGATTGCGTGGGCGAAAGATTAGATAGCTACTTTCATAGAAGCTATAGAAATGATCCGCAAAGCGGCTAACTATTGGCAAATGTTTCCCAAATTCAAGAATCCGCAGGGCCAAGGGTCGACTTTGGATCACAATCACCGTTAGCAAAAAGTTGGCAAAGACAATTGCCGCCACCCAACGCGCTTTGGGATCGGGAAAGGCAAAGAGACCGACACTGGCTAGCAGCAACATCGCCACCCCATCGGTCATACGCTCGGCCATCACGACGGGCGCAGTGACGGCCATTGGCGTACCTGTCACATTTTTGACCATATAGCTTTTAAGGAATTCGCCGGCTTTGCCTGGCGTCATCACCATCAACATCCCCACGCCAAAGATACGACCACTGTCAACGCGTGCGATCGGAATATTCAGCAGCCGCAGATACCAGTGCCACTTTAAAAGTCGCCCCACGTAGTTAACAAGCGTTAACCCAATGACCAGGGGAACCCAGAGCCAGGGGAAAGCCAGCAATGCCGTTCGCAAGGCACGCCAATCGCTCCAAAAAACAAAGGCCATGTAGACCAATAGGGCAAAAAGAACCGATAGTAGAATTTTTCGTCGCAGATCATTGCTCATAGCGGGGAATTATACTCGGAATTGCGAGGAATTGCGAAACTGGGGAGTCGGCAAGCTCAGTTGTCAATAGCGGTAGGCGCGAGGTCTACTCGCCGGGTTGGCGGTTGAAAAGCCAGCGCATCAGGCGCTGCGGGGCCCCTTCCGGCTCGGGGATTAACTCAACATGATCAAGGGCAGTGAGCAGTTCACCGCCGGTCTGGTAGCGCGCTTCCGGCGCTTTGGCAAGAAGTTTGAGGATCACAGCTTCGAGGCCAGGCGATACATAGGCAAATTCAGAGGGGGGCGGCGGTGGTGTGTGCAGATGGGCATCGAGTACATCATCGCGTGTGCCATAGAATGGGCGGCGACCGGCAACGAGACGATAGAAGACGACTCCTAATGAGTAGAGATCGGCGCGGCCATCGACTTCATCGCCATGCTGGATCTGCTCTGGAGCGAGAAACCCCGGTGTGCCATAGATCCCCGTATCTGGTGCAGTAGGTGGATTGCGTAGATCCAGTGCAGTACCAAAGTCAAAGAGTAAGGCACGCCCATTTTGGGTAATAAAAATGTTAGTCGGCTTGATATCGCGATGGACGATCAGTTGCTGATGAATATAATCGAGCGCATTGGCCAGTTGGCGGGTAATATCGATCGAAGCAGTCTCGCCAAGCCCCTTATCTTTGCGCACAAAATCCTGTAAAGTTTTGCCCGCCACAACTTCCATCGCCATAAAGGGGTGGCCATCGATCTCCCCGGCGTCGATCGCGCGCACAATACCGGGGTGGTTAAGCCGGGAGGTAATCCGATATTCGGCTTGAAAGAGATCGCGCACCCGTCGTTGGCTGGCGGCTGCATCGGTGAGCACTTTGAGTGCTACGGTTCGCCCTTGTGGTGATTGGGCGCGATAAACGACGGCAACCGCACCTTGCCCCAAAACAGCATCAATTTTATACGCCCCCAGCTTTGTAAGCAGCGTGGGCGGCGCCGTGCGGTTGTTATAACCACCGACAGTTGAGTACATGTGCTAGAGATTAGTATTGGCACAATAGTTGATGCCGCCATTATAGACCAGGTTGGATAGTTTGTAAATCTGCCAATCGATCCCGGGTGCGTACCACATTTGGGGGATTACGCCGGACGATCAATTTTGTCCTTCTGTGTAATCCCGCAAAATGGGACGCACCCATCGATCCCGGGGGCGTATCACATTTGCGGGATTACATCGGATGATCAAATCGGTCCTTCTGTGCAATCCCGCAAAATGGGACACACCCATCGATCCCTAGTAAAAGCGAGAAAATCAATTTAGCGTAGCGGAGGCTGAGCGGGCACCCGCTCAGCCTCCGTTTTCTATAGACGTTCAGACAATTTTTCGTAGGGCTACGGTATACCGTGGCCCTACGAAAAATTGATTCCATCACGGATCTTTTTCTGCCGATCTATAGCTACCTTCTCGCCTTTACGCTAAAGCTGGAAATACAAAACCGGCACGCTGTGCTTGCCAGCGTGCCGGTTTTACTCAAAACATATTGCAAGAGGTACGGTTGTTAGTCAGCCCCACTGTATGCTGGTTCTCCATAAGCTGATACACCATGCTCGGAGAGATCCAACCCTTCCATTTCTTCTTCCGGCGAGACTCGCAGAATACCAAAGGCCTTGAGGATTCCAAAGAGAATCAGCGCCATAACAAAGGCCCAGGCGGGGATAGCCACTGAACCGATGATCTGTGTAACCAAGGATTGTCCACCAAAGATGCCAGCAGCAATCCCAGCCCACATCCCACAAATCCCATGTACCGGGAACGCGCCCACGGGATCGTCAATTTTGGCCTTATCCAGCGCCGAGGTGGCAACGATGACCAATATACCGGCAACACCACCGATGATCATGGCTTCGGCATTGGTCACAACATCACAATTGGCGGTAATACCGACCAAGCCACCCAACGCGCCGTTGAGCACAAAGCCCAGATCCGGCTTGCCAACCATAAACCAACCCACGACCATCGCAATCAGTGCGCCCGCGCCTGCGGCGAGTGTCGTGTTAACAGCGATTAACATGACGGCATCCGTATTCGCTGAGCCGACAAAAGCCAGTTGACTACCTGGATTAAAGCCATACCAACCGATCCACAAAATAAAGACCCCAAGCGTCGCCAACGTGAAGTTGTGGGGCGGGAAAGCACCGCTGCCCTTTTCACCAAAACGACCAATGCGTGGCCCAAGCATAATCGCACCGGCTAGACCGGCAAAGCCACCAACCGAGTGGACAATCAGTGAACCAGCGAAGTCATGGAAACCCATTTGCGACAACCAGCCACCACCCCAAGTCCAGTAGCCACTGATGGGATAGATGAGTGCGGTAATGACAAAGCTATAAATCACATAGGCCGAAATCTTGATACGACCGGCAACGGCACCAGAGACAATGGTCGCCGCGGTTGCAGCAAAGGCGACCTGAAAGAGCCAATCCACCTGTGGATTGAGCACACCGGCACCTGCTTCTGGCCCGACCGCACTGATCCCAAAGCCACCCCAAGCAAACCAGCCTGGAATCACCGCAGAACCATACATCATCCCATAGCCGATGAGCCAGTAAATAAAGACACCGGCGCAAAGGTCAATGAAATTTTTGAACATGATGTTGACTGCATTCTTGGCTGAATTGAAGCCCGCTTCGACCAACGCAAAGCCAGCCTGCATAAAGAGCACCAAAACAGCGGCAATGAAAAGCATCATGTTGTCAATTGCATAGGCGATCTCAGCATTACTAATATCCCCATCCTGTGCATAGGCACGCATGGCAACAATGCTGAGAACGAGGGCAAGCGGCACCGCCCGTATAACTTTTCGGAACATGTTGATCCTTCCTTCCAGATGTGTCTCAACTAGCGATCCGCGCATTGTGGTCTCTATGGAGTTGATCTTCCTAGAGTAGGGTTACGTTTTGCCAATAGATACCTTGCCCACGACCAACCGAGGAGACGGCGGCATTACGCCGCGTCACTCGTGGTGAAAGCAGCCTATCTATTGTAAAGTTGTCGCACCCTGGTGGATACCACGACGGCTAAACAAGCCACTCCAATACAAGCTGGGGAAACAAGCAAAGGAGCTATTTTAGCCGAGAATGATTGGGCTAGAGTTGAAACATGTGATGAAACAATTGGTTAGATAGAAAATAGTAGGCACAAGATCTGCACGAATGTTTGTATCATTCTTCACAAACCCATGTGCCTATAGTACAAATGGATGCGCTCAATCTCAATATACAAAATGCACAACAAACACTAGTTCACCCTTGTCACATCGGGCGCGGCCATCTTTTCTATCGGAGAGGAAAGAAAGCATTTCGTGCATAATATCCATATTAGGTTCTGTTGACATTTCAATTTTGCAGGGTTGAAACCCGCTGCTAACCCCGAAAAGCCGCCTCAGCGGCTACATACCTAGCCGCTGAGGCGGCTTTTCGGTGTTAGTCGGCCAATTTATTGGTCGTTTTGGCAAATGTCCACAGACCCTAGTCAAACTCTAAGGCATAGGCACGTTCACCATGTTCACTCATATCTAAACCTATCTGCTCTTCTTCTTCCGAAACACTAAGTCCAATAAGTGCATCTAACACTTTGGCCATGACAAAAGTCACACCAAATGCATAGAAGGCAGCCACAATCACCGTCAAGAGCTGAATCCCAAATTGTAGCGGATTTCCATAGAAGAGCCCATCCGCCCCGGCCGGATTGACCGTGGTCGTGGCAAAGAGCCCAGTTGCCAAAGCACCCCACGCCCCAGCCATACCATGACAACCCCAGACATCAAGCGACTCATCAAGTCTGTTACGGTGAACCAAACGGATACAGTAGTAGCTAACCGGGACAGCCGTAGCCCCAATAAAAATCGCCGCCAAGGGGGTGACAAAGCCGGCCGCCGGCGTAATCGCCACCAGCCCCACTACCGCGCCCACAGCAATCCCTAAAACGCTCGGCTTATGATCTTTCCAAGAGAGTAACATCCAAGTGACAGCCGCGGCGGCAGCGGCCGTATTGGTGTTAACCAACGCCGTCACCGCAATCCCATTGGCGGCCAGTGCACTGCCGCCATTAAAGCCAAACCAACCAACCCAGAGTAGGCCAGCCCCCAATACCGTGTAGGGGATATTATGCGGTTCAATCGTTGTGTTGGCATAGTCGCGCCGCGGACGAATGGCCATGGCAAAGGCCAACGCCGAAAAGCCAGCGGTGATATGCACAACAGTACCACCGGCAAAGTCCAGCGCGCCCAGGTTGGCAAAAATACCGCCGTTACCCCACACCCAATGGGCGACCGGATCATAGACCAGCGTCGCCCAGAGCAGCGCAAAGATGATAAAGGCCTTGAAGCGCACGCGCTCGACAAATGCACCGGTAATTAACGCCGGCGTGATGACAGCAAAGGTCATCTGAAAGCCGGCAAAGGCCAGATGGGGTAGATTGCTGGCGTAGATCGCGCTGGGCAGACCCGTTACATTGCGAAAGCCGATGTAGTCGAGATTGCCCAGGAGCCCCCCAAGACTACCACCAAAGGCCAGCGAATAGCCATAGAGCACCCACTGTAACCCGATGAGCCCCATGGTGATAAAACTAAGATTGAGCGTCGATAAAATATTCTTACGACGGACCATGCCTCCATAAAAAAAGCCCAGGGCTGGCGTCATCAAAGTCACCAGCGCGATCGAGATCATAACCCAGGCAGTATCGCCTGCGTTGATGGTCATTTCCATCCTCTTCCTCTTTCCTCCGTTGTGGTCACAGCCGCTGCAACTTCATGGCACAGGCAGCGACAACCGGCTGCAACCGAATGAGTTTGTTAATTGTTGGTAGGTTGTTTAGAATATGTATCTACCGCAGCCTTGCTATGGTGGTTGGATTCACCCTGGCACGGGGTACAGCACGGGTACACCCCAGTAAGTTTGTGATAGATCACGGGTTGAAGGGTTGAACAATAGACACCCCGTAGATCGGCTGACGACCCAGCGGAGCGCACGACTTAGCAGTTTAGCACAAAGCGCAATACTGAAGTATGTACAATAAGCACAATAAAGTGATTGCGCTTATTGATGATTCCGACCGACAATTGTGATAATTATACTGCGGTTGAATTGGGAACCGGAGTTTCTACCCCAGCAAAAACTCCGGTTCCCAATCAGAGCAGAGTACAGTAGACAAACATCATGACAACAATCAATCTCGGCACCTCTTCCTGGCTCTTTGACGAGTGGCGCGGCGTCTTCTTTCCAGAGGGAACAGCAAAGGCACGGTACTTGCCCTACTACGCCTCGCAATTTAATTCCGTGGAAGTGAACACCTCATTCTATGGCATTCCACGCGCTAGCACCTTGATCAACTGGGTGGAGAGCGTGCCGAGTGGCTTCTCATTCTGTCTGAAATTTCCCAAGGCGATCACTCATGAAAAGCGCCTCGTCGATTGTGAACAGGAGACCCTTATTTTTCTCGATGTGCTCCGGTCATTGGGTGATGCCGCCGCGCCGGGGCTGCTCCAATTTCCTCCCGATTTCAGCCGCCGCTCCGATGGTAAACGCTTGGCTGATTTTCTGGATTGGTTTGCGTTGCAACTCGACGGCGTACAAATCGGGGTTGAAGTGCGCGCGCTCGACTTAATGACCCCCGCCTTTGCCTCCTTTCTGGCCGAGCGCGGGATGGCCTATGTCCTGGTCGACCGCGTGGGGACACCGGATAGCTACGCTTGCTGGCATGAGCTTGTGATCGAGGGTAAAGCGCCAACCTTTGCCCTGCTACGGTGGATTGGCGATGATAAAAATGGCCCCACCAGCAATGACCAGTTAGTGGCCCCGCGCGATGAACAGCTCGATGTATGGGCTGGCCGTCTGGCAGCGTTACATGGGGCAGGGGTTGCGCTATATGGCTACATGCACAACCCCTACGAGGGTCATTCGCCGGCCAGTCTGCGACGGTTGCAAGCGCGGCTTGCCCCACTGGTTTCCTTGCCTCCCTGGCCGCCGCCAGACGGCACAGCAACCGAAGCAGGACAGATGGCGCTCTTTTAACGAGCACCCGGCGAGACTTCATCTTGCAAGCAGAGAACTTATCGAGCTAGTGAAAAATCGTGTTATACTTGCAAAACTTGTCAGCCTTCTGCCAATTAGGCGATCCGGGTGCTTAGGCGATCCGGGTGCCTAGGCGGTTCCGGTGCTTAGGCGATCCGGGTGCAGGGGGAATTAGACAAGCGACTATCTAAAGTGAGCTCTGTTTGAAAGCAGTAGTTTTGCTGGTGTAGAAACTACTGCTTTCAAAGCAAACGCACTATAAGCGCAAGAAATGGAAGCGACGCATGATCCGCACGATGCCGGTTGTCCATAGTGAAGAGATCGACCTCTATACCCGCACCTACTACTCTTTGTTGCGAAGCAGTGCACCCATCCGCATTCGTAGCCTTGAAGAGACCCACGGCGCGATGAACTCTAGCTTGCACCAACAGGCAGAAGACGAAGTGATCGATGTCTCGGCCCTCGTCTACGCGGCGCTACGGTTGCCGGCTTGTATCCTTGAGACCAGTCTCGTCATCTTGGGGCAGATGGACGATGTCTTTCAGCGCGAAGGCTATACACCTGAATCGTGGACCCCCGTGCGCGCCCGGGCACGTCGCCGTAAATTCTTCTATGAACCGACCAGGCAGATCCTGGCCGCCTACATCGCCAGTGTTAGCGATATTGATGATCTTATCCCCTGCCTGACCACATTACAGATCGAGTGGAACAAGCTTCACTATTATCTCGTTGCCAGCGAACTTGACATCAAGCTTGACGATGCAGCAGAGACAGAGACAACTGCGCTAGCAGATCTCTTTGAAGAGGTGCGCCAAGCGTGCAATCTCTCCGAAGCAGATTTTGCCAAAATTGGCCAAGTCTGGCGGGGAGCACGCTTGTTGGAGGTGCTACGCCTGGCAACGACCACGCGGCTTGATCTACAGATTACCGTGCTCGGTGCCGGTCTGAGCGACTATCGACGTAGCGTTCAATATTGGTGGGGCAAAGTTCAGGAAGCCTCGCCGGTGCTGCTAAGCAAGCGCCCGATCTATTTTGTCAGCAGCAACATTCACAGCATGGTCAATCTGATCAGTGGCTTTGCCTGGGAGATGCGCGAGCATATCTTTGATTATGTGCTGCAATACAATCCAGAGAATCTAAAAGAAGAGTATCTACAGTTGCGCGCAGACGGCAATGTCGAAGCACAGGGCGTCATGCATAATTTTCTCTACTATACCATGCGCCTCTGTCTAGATCGACCGGAATTGCAAGAGGCATTGGTTACACGCGAGCGTGCCGTTGGCGTTACACGAGTCAGTGATGCGCACTGCTTAGATGTTGAAGCGCAGATTATCGAGATGAACAAACTCGATCCAACACACGTCGATCCGCGACTCGATTGTATTGCGCAGGAAGATTGGGAGCTACTACGCCAAAGCGATGCAATTATCTTTAATATCGACTACCCACTTGGGATGGCCGCCTATCACATTCTGAGCCAGGTCAGCACGGCGGTTGGACGCATTTTGGGGATTTATATTCTCGGTAAAGCGGCCACCCTTAATGGGCGTGTGGGTGATGTGATGATTCCGAATGTCGTCTATGATGAGCATTCGCGTAATTCGTATCTCTTTCGCAACTGCTTCAGCGCACAGGACATTGCCGCCTATTTGAACTATAGCACTGTCTTTGATAACCAAAAGGCGGTAACAGTGCGTGGCACAATCCTCCAAAATCGCGACTTTATGCATGTCTTCTATGAAGAGGGGTACACCGATATTGAGATGGAAGCAGGGCCTTACCTCAGCGCCATTTATGAGGATGTCTACCCTCGGCGCTATCCGATCGACGAGATCGTCAATCTCTTTATCAATGCACCCTATGAAATTGGCGTTCTGCACTATGCCAGCGACACACCTATCAGCCGCCGTCAGTCCTTGCTCAGCAAGAGCCTAAGTTATTTTGGGGTTGATGCAACCTATGCCACCTCGATTGCGGTGATGCAGCAGATTTTGAAACGGGAAATTGAACGCCAGCGTACCCGGCGTGATGATCGGTAAATGAACGCTATGGACTTTCTCAGCAGCTTTCGTCATGAACTACAGCAGCCTGATCCCGCCCCCGAGCGGTTAGCCTTCTATATTGCAGGCATCGCCTACCCCTTGCTCGATGTCGAGGAGGAGATGGCACGGCTTGAAACAATTGCAACCGTTGTTGATCGTGCACTCGTTACGATTGAACCGGGGTATGAACGCGCAATGCGCTTTCTAGATGTGCTCTACTACGATTTAGGCTTTGTCGGCAACCACGAGAACTACTATGAACCGAACAACAGCTTTCTGAATATCGTCTTGCAGCAGCGCACCGGCCTACCAATCATGCTGAGCCTGCTCTATATGGCAGTTGGCAGGCGGCTGCAGATGGATGTAACCGGCATGGGTTTTCCGGGCCACTTTATGGTGCGCTATCGCGAACATGGGGAAAGTTGGTTGATTGATCCCTTTAACGGCAAATTGGTAACCCCACAGGAGGTCAATGGCTACCTCTCGCAACTCTTTGATCAGCCGATCGCGCTTACGATCGAAAACTTTGCCCCGGTCTCACCCCAGGGATTGGTGGTACGCATCCTCAACAATTTACGCAATGTCTATTTGGGTCACCGTGACTTTACGATGGCGCTGCACGTCTCCGACTATCTCTTGGTCGTCGACCCGCTCGACCGCAACATCTGGCGCGAACGGGGGTTGCTCTTCTATCAGGAAGATCATTGGGAGGCGGCCTCCTATAATCTGCGCCGGTACTTCTATTTGGCTGACCAATTAATGGTGGCTCAAGGTTTACCCGATCTCAATCCGCAGACAGAGAGAGCAGCCGCTCTTCCCCCCGATGATGAGCAGGTTATGGAGATTTATCAGCAAATCGAAGAGATGCGCAAACGGATCAATTGACAATCTATCCTGAAACCAGAAAAGTAGAAAAGGGTATCGCAGTGCCGATTCCACAAAATGCTTCTCGTCTATGGCGCTTTCTTCATCGCTTTATCAGCTGTATCAAGCCGTTGCTTTGTCGTTTACACGTCGAAGGGCGCGAACATGTTCCCCTCAATGGCGGTTGCATCATTGCGAGCACCCACACCCATGGGCCGGATTATGTGATCTTGGGCTACGCTGCGCCGCGACAGATCTACTACATGGCCAAAGCCGAACTCTTCCAGATCCACCGTTGGTTGAGCAAATTTCTTTGGAGTGTTGGCACCTTTCCCGTCCAGCGCGGACGGAGTGATTTAGGGGCGATCCAGGCTGCGGAACGATTGATCAAGGAGGGGCACGCTTTGGGCATGTTTCCCGAAGGGACGCGCAGCCCCGATGGCAACTTAACCAAAGGGAAGACCGGCGCCGCGCGCATTGCCGCGCAAACTGCTGTCCCCGTGGTGCCGGCGGCAGTGATCAATGCCCGGGCGCTCTTTACCCAGTTAGGTCGCCGTCCTATCATCACCGTGCGCTTTGGCCCACCGATCTACTTGGATGAGAATAAGACAGCCAAGAGCAACACCGACATGCTGATGTATGCCATAGCAGCGTTGCTACCGCCGGAACAGCGTGGTTACTACAGGGTGGCTCAACCAAACAACGGTACGAAGATAGACAGTCAGCAAGCCGATGAATCGGTATCCGCGCCAACGTGATAGATGACCATCTCAGGCGGCCTATTATTTAGTCAGGTGACGACGATAGTTTGCCAAATTTTCTTGGGTAATCTGTGAGAGCGCATCGGGCACATCATCAAGGGCAAACCAGCCAATCGCGGCGCACTTTTCGGGCTCTAGTATTTGTGGTTCGTTTCCCACAATGCGGCACAGATAGGTCGGTGAGACCCAATGTTGCCCTTCGTCCGGCAGAAGATGATCGACCAAGTCGATCAATTCACCGACGCTAATCGCAATGCCAAATTCCTCGGCCATCTCGCGCTGCAGCGCCGCCGTAAGCGTTTCGCCAAACTCGACACTGCCACCGGGGCATTCCCACAGCCCGCGCTCATTCTTTGCTTGTGGGCCGCGTTGGGCAAGAAAAATGTGCCCTTCATCATCCACAATCAAGGCACCGACACCGACGCCAATGTAATCAATTCCCCGTTGCATTGCTTAACTCCTTATGTAATTCGGCATGGGCTGCCACCAGCCACGGATGGACCACTGGCAACGTGGCCCGTTGCTGCCAGAGATAATCCAGATAGACAAAGACGCCCTGATCAAGTGACCGCCCCAACGCCGGCAACAGGTCAGCCAGATACGGCGGTGTACCGGCCTGATCCCACTTGATTTTATCGGCGATGAAAACAACTTTGTCAAGCAGCGTGGCGTCGGCCTTTAGCGTTGTGTGACAGCCAATGGCACTCAGCGTCACCTCATCTGTCACGCCAAAGATCTCGCGCGCGAGTACCGCGGACAACTTCTGATGAATAATCATCGGAAAGTGCGCTTCTTCGGGCAGTATGTCGACAGCCAACAGATGGGCCGCGGCAATACGTGCTTCGTTGGGCATTATGACACTAATATCATGCAGTAAGCCAGCCGCTTCTGCCTGCGTGGCGTCGCCACCAAACCGTATAGCCAGTCGCCGCGCTTCGGCAGCCACTTGGGCACAATGTCCTGCTGTTGCCGCATGACCATGAAGGGCCAAAAAGGCCGCCATATCCTGGCGCAGCTGGCCAGTCGGCTGAAAGTTGGCCGTTAGCGCAGTGAGCAGGGCACACCCGCTTTGATAATCGTGCATCAATCTATCTACTTTCTGTGTCAGGCTCTATGGTTCATCACCGAGAGCTATGTGATAATAATCTTCACAGTTTACATCACGATATAGCGTATCGAAGATCGGATGCGCCGCTAAGTTGTATCTCACGGTGGAGGCGAGATGCTTCTACATCAAGTGAGCGTCGCACCGAGTGCGTCCGCTCGGTGCGACATACACGAATCGCTCCCGAACTGCGATACACGCCAGCGCCTGGTAACGCTATGATAGCAATCGCGCACGTGTAAGTTAAGTAAAGGCACCTTGTTTAATGACCGCACCACCTGATCGACGATTGACCCAGACTGATCATTCATGCCGGGGCAATTCCTACCCCCTCCCCCACTTTGGGCTGGTCTGTATTACGCACACCGATGAGATCCGTTATCGCGCATTGACGCGCAAACGGCTGCTCCAATTCGACGAATTAGCCCAGCAAGAGTTACTACGCGAACTGTATGCCGACAATCTCCAGCGTTTAGCTGGGGCGTATGACTATTGTAGCAGCCACGCAATTCGGCTCTATCGCTTTTCTGCCAAGCTCTTTCCCTTTGATGACACGCCCCTCGGCGCAGCCATTTTGACGGAGTTTGCTGCCGATCTTGCGGCAATCGGTCAACGCTTCCTGGCAGAAGGGATTCGCCTACTTGTACACCCCGAACAGTTTATTGTGCTCAATTCTGAATCAGCACAAGTTGTGCAAAATAGCATCACGATGGTGGAGGCTTATGGACGGCTAATGGATCTCCTGCAACAGCCCCGTTCGCCGTGGGCACCAATTGAGATTCACGGCGGCAAGGGTGGGCGTGGGCCAGATCTAGCCGCGATCATCGACACGCTACCCGCCGCCGTGCGCACTCGGCTAGTCTTGGAAAACGATGAATACGCCTACGGTGCCAAAGAAATTTTGGCAGTTTGTCAGGCTGCCGGCGTGCCCATGGTCTTTGATGCGCATCACCACATCTGTCACGAGAAGCTGGATAGCTACAATGATCCGAGCATTGGCGAGATGGTCGCCGCGGCGCGCACGACTTGGCCAGATCCCACCTGGCAAGTATTGCATATCTCCAATGGCCGCGAAGCGTTTGGCGATCGCCGCCACAGTGACATCGTCACCGCGATGCCGGAGGCGTATTGGCAGACGGAATGGATCGAAGTAGAGGCAAAGCACAAAGAAGAAGCGCTCAAGGTACTACGTCGGCAACGGCAGGCGCGAACCGAATAGAGGTGAACCATGGCACTCATGATTGATGAAACCTTGCAGCAAAAAGCCATCTTGGTCCACGAGCGGCTGGCGATTGCCTACAACGCGCCCATTCCTTTTTTCAGTACCAAAGATCCCCTCAGTGAACTGGTTAGTTCCCTTCTCTCCCATCGCACACGCAACCATGACTCCGGCCAGGCTTATAAAAGCCTACGCGCCCGCTTTTCCACGTGGGAAGCGGTGCGTGATGCACCAACCGCTGAGGTCGAAGCAGCGATTGTCGGTGTGCAGTGGCCGGAACAGAAGGCACCGCGTATCCAGCAGGCACTGCGTACCGTTAGCGAACGTAACCACGGCGATCTCACGCTTGATTTCCTTGCGACCATGACAGTGCCAACAGCACGGGCGTGGCTGGAAACACTCGACGGTGTTGGTCCCAAAAGCAGTGCGGCGACCTTGCTCTTCAGCACGTTGCGCATGCCCGCGCTGCCAGTTGATAGCCACCACCATCGCGTCGCCCAACGGCTTGGCTTGATTCCACCCAACATGGGTCCTGGTCCAGCCCATGCTCTGCTGGAAGGGCAGCTACCGACCGATTGGTCGGCCCAACAACTCTATGATAATCACGAAGTCCTCATGCTCCACGGGCAGCGTTGCTGTTTCTTCCGCAATCCTGCCTGTCACCGTTGTCCACTGCTTGACCTTTGTCCCTATGGGTTGGCACACACAGAAAAGCTTTTGGAAAATAGAAATCACTTTCATTTACCACTTCTCGCAGAAGAGCCAGGCGCGGCGCATAAGTCATCAACAAAAAAAGGACAGACATCTGAATAATGCACAGATACCTGTCCTTCGAATTCTTATGTAGCACGTAACAAGCGCTCGGTTACCGCTTACAGACCAGCCATGATCTCCTGTAACGCCGCACGGCTAGGGCGGGTTTCCGCTTCGGTCAGGTGCGACAGTGGCTTGTCGACCATGTTCAGCCGTTCCAACATGTTTGGTTCTTCGTCATTGATATAGAAGAGGCCGGTCAGAAATTTGCCTTCATTGCGGGCCGTTTCCAACGTTTGGTAGGCAAGTGACTTGTTGGTCGGATCATAATCTTCGCCCAGCTTCTTCAGTTGAATCCACGAACCGTCATGCAGTTGCACCTCGCGCTCGTCATCATACTCATCAATTTCGATCTCTTCGTACTTTGGAATAAAGTTCAACTCGTGCATCGGTGTCTCATGTTCCTTACCCCAACCATAGCTCTTGTTCGAGCTATCGTGATTGTTAAAGGTGACACAGGGGCTGATGATATCGAGCACGGCGATGCCGCGGTGGCTAATCGCCGCTTTGAGCAATGCCTCCACCTGCTTCGCATCACCAGCAAAGCTGCGGGCGACAAAGGTGGCATTGGCCGCCAAGGCTTCAAAGCAGATATCAAGCGAGGGCATGTCGTTTACGCCGGCATATTTGAGCATCTGTCCCTTGTCCGAGGTTGCGCTAAATTGACCCTTGGTTAACCCATAGACACCGTTGTTTTCCACAATGTAGACGACAGGCAAATTGCGGCGGGCAGCATGCTTAAATTGGCCAAGGCCAATCGAAGCCGTATCACCGTCACCACTGACGCCAATTGCAACAAGATTCTGATTGGCGCTCAGCGCACCGGTGGCCACTGAGGGCATACGGCCATGCAACGAATTAAAGCCGTGGCTATGGCCCAGGAAATAGGCGGGCGTCTTGCTGCTACAGCCAATCCCGCTGAGCTTAACCACGCGGTGTTGTTCCAATCCCAACTCCCAGACCGAGTTAATAATCCGGGCGCTGATGCTGTCGTGGCCACAGCCTTTACAGAGCGTTGAATCACGACCTTTGTAGTCGTTTTTTTCTAACCCAATAATGTTGGTCTTCGGCGTACGTCCGGCGGCACCAGCTCGCACGCGGTCAGTTACTGTACCCATGTTGCTTCTCTCTCTTTATCTAAGGTAGAACTTACGCACATCTCTGGTTTCGCTACGCTCGCTTTGCGCTCACTCAACCGGCGCGCGATAGAAGTCCTATAAGTATCTATCCGTACATCTATCTGTACATCTATCTGTACATTTAACAAATCCACGCTATGCCTGAATTGCTTCGGTAATAAAGCGTGCCGACAACGCTAAGCCATCACACTTGGCCACCGATACCAGACGGCTGCTATTCTCTGGCGTCTCGGTCAAGAGGATCTTGTGCAATTGGCCATCAAAGTTATTTTCCACCACATAGACTTTGTCATAGCTGCCGATAAAATCGATCACCGTTTGGCTGATGGGCAAGGCCAACAGCCGCAGATAGCTCGTCTCGACCCCGGCGCTGCGCAGGCGATCGCGCGCTTCCTGAATCGCACCATCATTGCTGCCCAAGCTCAGGATGGCAACCGATGCAGATTCTACTTCGTCAATGACCGGCTTCGGCACCAAGGTCCGGGCCGTATCGAATTTGCGACGGAGGCGGAAGAGATTGTTTTCCCAATCCTCAGATCGTTCGCTATAGAAGGCATACTCATTGTGACCGGTGCCGCGAGTAAAGTAAGCCGCCATTGGATGATCGGTCCCCGGCAGTGTGCGGTAGGGAATCCCGTCACCATCTTCATCAAGATAGCGACCCCACTTACCGCTACGCGCCTTTAGATCCTCGGCGGTCAATACCTTGCCACGGTCCATCGCCATTTCAGGATAGTCAAACTCCTCTGTAACCCACAGATTCATCCCCAAATCGAGGTCACTAAGCACAAAGACAAGGGTCTGCAACCGTTCAGCGAGATCAAAAGCGATGCCGGCCATCTCAAAACACTCTTTAGGGGTCGATGGGAAGAGCACGACCTGGTGGGTATCACCATGGCCAAGGTAGTAGGCGGCCATAATATCACCTTGGCCGGTGCGCGTCGGCAGGCCAGTGCTTGGCCCCATGCGCTGAATATCCCAAATGACGGAGGGAATTTCGGCGAAGTAGGCCATACCGGCAAATTCGGACATCAGGCTAATACCAGGACCGCTGGTCGCCGTCATGGCACGTGCACCAGCCCAACCGGCACCGAGCACCATGCCAATTGCGGCCAATTCATCTTCGGCCTGAATAACCGCATAGGTCATCTTGCCCGTCTCTGGATCCTTGCGCAGATCGGGCCCATAGCTGTTGATGGCATCGGCCAGGCTAGACGAGGGGGTAATTGGATACCAGGAGACAAAGGTAACGCCATTAAAGAGCGCACCCAACGCGGCGGCAGAGTTGCCGTCGATCAGGACCTTGCCTTCGTTAAAGCCACTCATGCGCTCGACACGGTAGGGTTGATCATTGGTCAAGTTTTCCACAGCCCATTGATAGGAGCGCTGGACCATATCCCAGTTCAAGGCAATGGGTTTGGGCTTGCCTTGGAAATTCCACTCTAGCGCAGCCTTGATCTCATCCATCTCAATTTCGAGCAGATGGGCAACGACACCCACATAGATCATATTCGCCACATAATCGCGCAGGGCAAAGGGCAGTTCGGCCCCCTTGACCAACTCTTTGACGGGCATCCCATAATATTTCACATCGGCACGCCGAGCAGCGATGGGCAGCGCATCGTCATAGAGCACAATGCCATGCTGCGCCACACTGGCCATATCTTCGGCGACGGTGGCACCATTCATGCAGATCATCACTTCAACCGCTTCGCGTCGGGCAAGATAGCCCTCATCGCTCAGGCGAATGTTATACCATGTGGGCAACCCCTGAATATTGCTGGGGAAGAGATTCTTACCCGTAACGGGAATCCCCATTTTGAATAGGGACCGGATCAACAGACTGTTACTCGTCTGGCTACCCGAGCCATTGGCAGTGGCGACATTGATGTTAAAATCATTGACAACGTGCCTTTGCGCAACTGCGTCTGGCTGTTCTTGAACTAATACACTCATTGCCTTCCTCCCAATCGAGGCCGTTTGTAGACGGAAAAAATAAACAGATTCGTTTATCAAAAATTAAGTTATCAATTGTACATCGCGCTAGAAGCTAGAGCGCTTCCAGCAAAAATAATCAGGTCGGGTGGGTTGATTAATTTTAGGTGGGTGAACCTCCATTCAGATGGGGAAGTGGTGGTGGTACCCCAATCTCAACATTGCCCGAACCTTCAACAGAGATGCCCAGATCGCTGAGCAATTGCATGTGTTCGATCAGCAAGGCGCGTCCGGTCGTATAATCACCTTCAAAAATCGCTTCGACAATGCGCTCATGAAAGCCCCACACCGTTTGCAGATAACGATAATCGGCATACGTATTTAGCTCCACAGCCTCATAACCATCCCAATAGGCTTCCAACAAGCCCAACACAAAGGGATTTTGCAGCCGACGAAAGATCGTCATATGCAGTTCGCGATGTTCAAGATAGGGAATTTGAATACGCGGTTGGCTCAATTTTTCCCAAGCCTGGGTCACCAATGTGCGCAGATGACATTTGTCCTCCTCGGTTAGGAGGAGAACGGCTTCTTGCCAATAGGCAACTTCTAGATGAATGCGTAGACTACTGAAAGCATCAAAGTAGTGGCGATTGATGGATAACGCAGTGAGGAGGCTAAGGCGGACGGGTGGTGCAAAGGAGTAGGGTGTACGTGTAATGCCACGGCGTGGACTTGCCTCGACAAGCCCGAGGGTGCGCGCAACTTCCAACTGCTCACGCAGTTTGCCGACACTAATCCCCAATTCGTCACTCAATTCGTTGAGTGAGGGCAGTCGGTCGCCAGGGTTACTTGCTTGTGCCAACAAATGACACATAAATTCAGAAAGAACTTTATCGGTATTCATGGGACTTCATGCATCATTGCGCTAGACAAGTCGTCGGCACTGACGAACTTTGTTGCAAACCAGAAAAATCTGAACAATCATTTCTACATAATTATATTATGATCTGATTGATCGGATTAATTCAACCTTTAACGAATTCCATTGTAACACGACTGTTTTGGGTAAGTCGAATTGGCGAAGGGAAAAAGCGCGGAATGGCGTTACTCTTTTTTAAGCCAAGTACGAATCTGTTCACGCATCAGCCATAAAACTAGCAGTACAAACCCAATACCGCCGACAAGCGTTGCAATCCGCAAATCCTTCATAATTTGTGGAACATATTGGCCCAAAAAGTAGCCCGCCAGCACCAAAGCCCCGCTCCAGATGACCTCGCCAATGGTCTGTACGATTGCAACACGCCACCAGGGAACGCGCACAATGCCGGCGGCGATCAACGTAGGGATCGAGCCGATACCGAGCGACAATTTTGCGCCCAACAGCAATTTGGAAGCATGCTGGGCGACATCCACTTTGACACGCTCAATTTGCGGTTCGTAACGAGCAAACCGCGGCCACTTACGCAAGCGACGCTCAAATCCGCCAAAGTAGCCGAGTAGATACCAGCAGAGATCGCCGGCGACATTGCCGGTGCCAGCCGTCAGAAACACCACAAATGGATTGAGCAGACCGTTCCCAGCTAAAGCGGCAGCCGTCAAGGTTACAATTGGGCCTTCGATAGCGACGCCCACAAAAATTAACATGTATTGCCAGAGTACACTCATGAAAAACTTTCGCCGTTTTCGCGCTTCTCTATCTAACTTTTCCCTTGTGACATCCAAACCATTTGCCTACCACCTACTTTTCCGATGAGAGCGAAAAGTTTGGGTCGGCCGGTGCCGTGGCAGGCTCTTCCGTGTGCGCATCTGTACTGTGCACATTTTCAGTGTGCGCATCTGCAGTGTGCGCAATCGTCGTCAATAGCTGATGAATCGCCGTCAAGGCTTGATCCTGCGCGACAAGATGATCGAGAATGGCGCGAATCTCCTCCTCCGCTTTTTGATTGACCAAAAAATCGTGATGAGCCTCAATCCGATCTTTTTCGGCCTGGCGATTTTGGCTCATCATGATAATCGGCGCGGCATAGGCAGCTTGCATCGAAAGGAGAAGATTCATCAGGATAAATGGGTAGGGATCCCATTTTTGCACCCAGGCTACTACATTGAGTGTAATCCAGAAGACCAAGATGATGGACTGCATAATGATAAAGGTCCATGAACCCATTGTCTTAACAACCCGATCGGCAATCCGTTCACCAACCGTCAACTGCCCTTCATAAAGTTCATTGACATTTTGCACCGGCGGATGTTGATGGGTGAATGGCTTGGGAAAGTGCAGCCGCGATGGTGGTGGATTGCTCATGATAAAAACCTCAATGGTCATTTGGTATCATTGGTCATGGTAATCGTCATTTTGCCTTACTGCTGCTCCGCCAGATAGGCCACTGCCGTACTTGCCAGGAGCGCAACACCGGTGGGCATCATGCGTTCATCAAAATCAAAAGTAGGGTTGTGATGGGGGCTTAACTCTGGCCCAGCGGGATCGGCCGCGCCGATGAGCACAAAACAGCCCGGCGCGCGGTTGAGAAATTCAGCCATATCCTCGCCCACCATCATCGGCGCGATCTGGATCACCTGCTGTGGATCGACAATCTGTTCGGCGATCTGCTGCATGAGTGCCGCGCCCGCTTCCGAATTGACCGTTGCCGGGCAGCCCCATTGTGGCGTGTACTCATACCTTGCGCCATGGGCCTGGCAGATCCCCGCGGTAATCTCTTCGATTCGACGGAAGAGCAACGTGCGAACATGATCCTCAAAGCTCCGAATGGTGCCCGTCAGTGTCGCCTCACCGGAGATAATATTGCCGGCGCTGCCGCTGTGAAAGGTACAGACGCTGACCACCGCCGTATCGGTCGGGTTGACATTGCGTGCAACAATGCTTTGCAGCGCCATCACAATCTCGCTGCCGATAAAGGTCGCATCAACCGTCTCGTGAGGGGTTGCACCGTGGCCGGCACTGCCACGGACGACAATTTTGAAGCCATCAGCGGCGGCCCACAAGGGACCAGGCTGTACAACAATATGGTTCAGCGGTAGCCTGCTCCACAAGTGTAGCCCAAAGGAGGCTGCCGGTGTTGGCCCATCCAATACGCCATCGGCGATCATCGCCTTCGCCCCACCCAACCCTTCTTCAGCCGGCTGAAAGACCAACTTGACCCGGCCAGGCAATTCGTCGCGGTGCTTCACCAAAAGTTGCGCCACGCCCATGCCAATCGCGGTATGTCCATCGTGGCCACAGGCATGCATCACCCCATCATTCTGTGAGCGAAACGGCAGATCGTTCTCCTCGTGAATCGGCAGCGCATCCATATCAAAACGCAACATCACCGTCGGGGCATCGAGCGGAAGCGCGTCCGGCTCTACCATCGCCACCACCCCAGTTTTGCCAATGCCCGTGCTAACCTCTAGCCCCAGGCCACGCAAATGGTCAGCAACGATGCCAGCAGTGCGGACCTCTTGATAGCCCAATTCGGGGTGCTGGTGGAAATCGCGCCGCCACGTCACCAATTGGGGAACGATGGCTGCGGCCTCGTTGCGCAGTTCTGTGCAGATTGTTTCAACATCTCTTTGCTGGCTCAAACCATCACCTCAATATTTTTGAAATATAATCAAATGTTAACTCCGGTCAATGGGCACCACACAGAGCAAGCCGTGCCCATCTTCGTAATGCCCATCATAAACCAGGCTATCAACTTTGTCGAACGCAGCGCCATCGCACCGGTTGGGTAGCGGCTGCAGCAGCCGGCCATCCTGAATAAAGGGAATCAACGGCTTGGCCATCGCCTCCCATTGCCCCAGGATCGAGGCCACAAGTGTGGTCGGGGAAAGCATCAACTCGGCGCGCGCCCGCTCTTCCATTGGCCAAGGCCAAAGCGGTTCTTCCGTCAAAATGCCCTCGACATAGCGATGCTCCAGCCGAGCGCCGACGCCACTTTCATCGCTCCCTTCAACCCAAAAGTCACTCCGTTGATCCCACAAATCATTCTCTTCTGGGCGTAACTCCGTGCCTATGCCACCCCACCCATCCGGATTATCCAACCCATTGTTGAGCAACGTGACATGATCAGCAACATTATCGCGATGTTCGCCGTCAAGAATGGCCGTTAAGCCCAAGCCAGCGCTGCCCCAGGCAAAAATATCCCGAAAGAGATTATCGGTGATCAGGCCATTGCCATAGAGCGCAAAGCCGGCACGTTGGCTGGGCCATTGGAAATTACGCAGCGCTGTACAATCGGTTGGCTCTGGCCGCGCAGAGGGCCATTCTTTGACGGATCCATCGTGGTTCATGCCCGCGTAGATCGAAATACTCCCCAACACTTGGTTGCCAATGGCGCTGACATCTGCTGCATTGGCTTGCACCGCAATCGACCAAACCGGCACCGACCCATAGCCGATGCTATTTTCAATAATATTCTGATCGCTGTTGTAGATCTGGATGTTATCACCCCAAGGCCAATCATCACACCAGGTACGGCCATCCCAACTGCGCCAATCGGCAAAGCAGCGACGGATCGTATTGTTGCCGCCCCGGTAGATCATCACCATCTTGCGACCACTACCGGCGGCAATGCAATCCTCAATCAGATTATGATGCGAATCAAAGACAGCAAAAATATCGGAATTATCATCTGGATTCGCATCATAGCCGGAGACACGGCGCAACACATTGTGGCTACCCGAAACAAAATAGACGGCATGGCTACCATTCCGGGCCACAATACCCTCGATCACATAGTAATCGCGGTAGAGATAGACAGGAATATTGATTGCCTGGCCATCAATGATTGCCTGGCCGTCATGTTGGGCCCGGATCGTAATTGGGGCCTCGGCAGTACCGTCACGCCCATTGGGCTCCAACGGTTGTGTATAGACGCCATCCAATAAAACGAGCGTATCCCCTGGTTGCAGATAAGACCAAGCCTGCCCCAAGTTTGCCCAAGCACGCTCCACGGACAATCCATCCTGGAGATCACTACCCGTTGGACCTACATAGTAGGTTGTGGCATGGGCAATGCTGGGTGACAGGACAATCAGAAAGAGTGCACCAATCCAACAGGAAAGCAACTTATTCACAGCAACTTTGTATCCTTTCTGCAACTTCAACAGTGTACAATGCCCAAGCAGTCAATAGCGGATTCTCGCAAGGTACGTGGTGAAGTAACCTTACACCTAAAAGCTGTTCAGCGTGAGGCACTCCTCACCTGAATTTATTTACAGTATAGAGCAAAGTTGTGTAAAATGGAGCTGTCAAATGCTGTAACAAGGGGTCGGAGTAGTAGAGGATTGAGATAGCAATGCAAGAACGCAAAGCGGCAGACGAACCGAATGTACACTTTTCATCGCTCGCAGAGTTAGTCACTGCAATGGAGGTATTAGAAGACGATCCCCTGGCCGACAGCGGCAGCAAAATGGTGATCTATCGTGGCAACCCCAGCGCCAAACTGATGATCGTTGGCGAAGCGCCAGGCACCCAAGAAAATAAGCAAGGGAAGCCCTTTGTAGGGCCATCCGGCAAGTTGCTCGAACAGATCCTAGAGTCGGTTCAGTTGACCTCCGAAGAGGATCTCTTTATCACCAATGCGGTTTTTCGTATGCCACCTGGCAGCGATGGCCGGCCTCTTCGCAAACCAACGACCGCGGAGATCGACTATTACAAGCCCTATCTTGCTGAAATTATTCGTCTGATCGACCCTAAGATTATTTTACTCACCGGTGGTGTTTCGATGCAATCCGTCTTGGATGAGAAAAAACTGGGAATTACCAAAATGCGTGGCCAATGGGTTGAACGTGACGGGCGCTGGATCATGCCAATCTTTCACCCCGCCTATCTGTTACGCAACCCGGAGCGCAAACCGGGCTCACCCAAAGCGCTCATGTGGAGTGATATCCAAGAAGTCCGCCGCAAATATGACGAATTAAATTTATCATAGCAATTTCACTACCCGCTGGTTGAGTAGCAAGCTGTTTCAGCGATCGAAACCAAGGGCGGTGAAATTGCGAATAATCTATAGAAAGGCTCATATTGTGCCTACCACAAAAGGCTTTAAATTACCTACCTATCGCCGTCATCCCCTGGATGCTATCTTTTCGCCCAGCAATGTTGCCGTCATTGGGGCCACCGAACGCCCCAATAGTGTGGGCCGCACGCTGCTGTGGAATCTAATCAGCCATCCCTTTGGGGGGACAGTTTACCCAATTAACCCCAAGCGAGGCAACGTCTTGGGGATCCACGCCTACCCCACGATTGGCGATGTGCCCAACCAGGTTGATTTGGCGGTCATCGTCACACCAGCCCACTCCGTGCCGGCTGTGATTGAGGAGTGTGTACAGGCTGGCGTTAAGGGTGCGATCGTCATCTCCGCCGGTTTTAAAGAGAGCGGCGAGGAGGGCGTACGGCTGGAGCAAGAAATTCTACAAAAAGCGCGTCAGGCCCAAATGCGCATCATTGGGCCCAACTGTCTTGGCGTCATGAGCCCAATGACTGGGATCAACGCCACCTTTGCCAAAGGGATGGCGCTGCCCGGCAACGTCGGCTTTATCAGTCAGAGTGGCGCGCTTTGCACTTCTGTTTTGGACTGGAGTCTAAAGGATAACGTCGGCTTTAGCGCCTTTGTCTCGATTGGCTCGATGCTTGATGTCAACTGGGGCGATCTGATCTACTATCTGGGCGACGATCCACATACGGATAGTATCGTAATCTACATGGAGTCGATTGGCGATGCCGGTGCCTTCATGTCGGCGGCACGCGAAGTCTCGTTGATCAAACCGATCATCGTGATTAAGGCTGGCCGTACAGCCGCTGCGGCCAAAGCTGCCGCCTCGCACACCGGTGCACTTGCCGGCAGCGATGATGTACTCGACGCAGCCTTCCGGCGCTGTGGCGTCCTACGCGTTGAACGGATCGCCGAAATCTTCTACATGGCCGAAGTGCTCTCGAAACAGCCCCGCCCCAAAGGGCCAAACTTGACGATTGTCACCAATGCCGGTGGTCCTGGCGTCCTGGCAACCGACGCGCTGATTCAATCCGGTGGGCAATTGACGGCCCTTTCCGAAGAGACGATGGCAAAGTTAAATGAAATCTTGCCCACCCACTGGAGCCACGGCAACCCGGTCGACATTTTGGGCGATGCCGAACCGGAACGCTATGCGAAGGCAGTTGAGATTGCGGCAAAAGATCCGGCTAGCGACGGGCTGTTGGTCATTCTCACCCCACAAGATATGACCGATCCAACGCAGACTGCCGAGCAGTTGCGCCACGTCTGCGAATCCCCGCAAAAGAAACCGGTGATTGCGAGTTGGATGGGCGGTGCCGATGTCGCGGCCGGCCAATCGATCCTGAGCCGAGCGGGAGTAGCAACCTTCCCCTACCCGGACACCGCCACGCGCGTCTTTAATTACATGTGGCAATATGCCAAAAATTTGCGGGCGATCTACGAGACGCCCGCCTTGCCGGTTGCCGGTGCCGAGGAGGAGATCAACCATCAACATGCTCGCGCATTGATTGAGGCGGTACGCAACAAGAAACGGACCACATTGACCGAGTTTGAATCCAAACAGATCTTTGCGGCCTATGGCATTCCAACCGTGGATACGCGCTTAGCCGCCACCGTCGACGAAGCGGTCGATATGGCCGCGGCCATTGGTTATCCGGTCGTCGTCAAACTCAATTCGGAGACGATTACGCACAAGACCGATGTCAATGGTGTCCAGCTCAATCTCATGGAAAGCGAAGCCGTACGCAAGGCCTATCAGCTCATTGAAGAGAGCGTTGCGGCCAAGCATGGTCCCGGCCATTTCCAGGGGGTCACCGTGCAGCCAATGGAAAAGATCGATGGTTATGAATTAATCATCGGCTCTAGCCCAGATGCCCAATTTGGACCGGTCATGCTCTTTGGCGCAGGCGGCACATTGGTCGAAGTCTTCCGCGATCGGGCCCTTGCCTTGCCCCCCCTCAACACCACCCTGGCCCGCCGGATGATGGAAGAGACGCTGATTTACAAGGCGCTACAAGGGATCCGCGGGCGGGCACCGGTCGATCTGGACGCGCTCGAACGACTGCTGGTGCGCTTTAGCCAACTGGTCGTGGAGCAACCGTGGATCAGAGAGATCGACATCAATCCACTGCTTGCCTCGCCAGAACGGCTAGTGGCGCTTGATGCGCGCATTTTGCTCTATGAACCCACCATGGAAGCGGTGGCGCTGCCCCGACCGGCGATCCATCCCTACCCGCAGCAATACGCCGGTACGTGGACAGCATCCGATGGGGAAGAGATCATCATTCGTCCCATCCGCCCAGAAGATGAGCCGCTTATGGCGAATTTCAACCAGAAACTCTCACCGGATTCGATCTATCTGCGCTATTTTCACCCCATTTCCGCAGCGCAACTTGTTTCGCATGAACAGTTGGCGCGCCTCTGTTTTATCGACTATGATCGCGAAATGAATCTGGTAGGGGAACGGAAGAAGAGTAATGGTGAGCTAGAGATCATTGGTCTGGGGCAGTTAACAAAATTGCACGGCAGCGGTGAAGCTGAATTTGCGATTTTGATCAGCGATGACTTTCAGCGCCAGGGCTTGGGAACGGAACTACTTACTCGCCTGGTAGCCTTTGGCCGCGATGAGAAGCTCGAACGGATCGTTGCTGAAATTTTACCCGAGAACGAAGGGATGAAACGGGTCTCTTCCCGCCTCGGCTTTGACATGCGTATGAATCGCAACGAAGGCGTCATCGAAGCCAGCCTAGTGCTGTAAAAAGTAGGGAGACAAGGTGACAAGGTGACAAGGTGACAAGGTGATAAGGTGATAAGGTGATATGTCTCTCCCTGTCTCCCTGTCTCCCTGTCTCCTTGTTTCCCTGTTTCCCATTTTCCCCTCATCCAATCCATCTATAAAGACCGCTTCGTTATCTACTACGGCATATTTGGGCGACAGCGCTCTGTCCACATGCGCCAACTTCATTCACCGTCAACAGTAACATCTCTCCAACCTTCATCGTTACTGATGACACTCAACTGTATACAAAAGGAGTTATCGCACATGATCACAAGCAGCAAATGGAAGTTGCGTGGGTTTGCACGCATGGTGGGCATATTTAGCCTATTTGTCCTACTTTTTGTGGCTTTAGTTGCCTGCCAACAAAGTGCAGCTACACCTGCAGAAGCGCCCGCCGAAGCCGCGACCGAAGCACCCACCGAAGCCGCGACCGAAGCACCCGCTGAAGAAGCAACCGCAGCGCCTGCTGAAGAAGCAACAGTAGCGCCCTCTGAAGAGATGACTGGCACTGAAGAGATGACTGGCACTGAAGAGATGACCGGCACTGAAGAGATGACCGGCACGGAAGAAGGCGCTGGTGCAGAAACGATGGATGCCGTCGCGATGGGTGGCTACATTGTCACTTTGACCGGTGGCTGTGGCTGTCACATGAACCGTGATCTTGGTGGCCTGGCCGGTGGCAACGAGTTTGACACCCCTGCCGGGACAGCTTATGCATCCAATATTACGCCGGACGAAGAAACCGGTATCGGCAGTTGGTCGGCCGAAGATGTCGCCATGGTGCTACATACCGGCATGGACGACGAAGGTCGCCAGTTATCGCCGGTAATGCCCTATATGCGCTTCAGTGTACTTTCCGATGCGGAAGCATTGGCCGTTGGCGAATATCTGCTCTCCCTTGACCCCATCTCCAATGTCGTTACCGAGACGGAGTTAAGCGAACAACCAGCCGCCTTTACGCCCGCCACCGAACCGTCCGCCGAAGCACCAACCGAACCAGTTGCCCGCGGTGAACAACTAGTCATCCTAGCGGCTTGTGGTGGTTGCCACACACCGAAGAACGAAGATGGCAGCGCCATGGCCGATATGATGCTGGCCGGCGCACCACTCCGTGACGAATTTGCGGCTAATATCACGCCTGATGAAGAGACTGGCATCGGTAGCTGGAGCGAAGAAGAGATCGCCACCTTCCTGCAAACGGGTACCGAGCCCGATGGCGAACAGGTCGAAGGTGCCATGGCTCAGCAGATCGACCGCCGCTTTAGCAAATTGACCGATGACGATGCAGCCGCAATCGCTGCCTATCTCAAGAGCATTCCCGCCGTTGTCAATGCTGCTCCCTAAGAATAAATAGCCCAACGCTGAGCGGTCTGCATCGGACACAGACCGCTCTTACGATCTATACTCAAATCAGAAGGAGAAGCGGAGTTTTAGAGGAGCCCTGATACAGCGTAAGCACCGACTGCCATTCCTGCGCGCCTCGCGGGCACCCGAGGAATCCATTTATTGTCAACTTGGATTCCTGCCTGCGCAGGAATGACCGTGTACACCTTCACACCTCTCCGAAAACTTGGATTTTGAAATTGACTTGAGTATAGCATCTGTAACAGAGAAATTTTCATCTTCTATTCATCAATTCTTCATAGCAGATAACAACTTTGTGCTATCCTGATGATAGACTATAATCAACGCACGATAATCAACACACGATAATCAACGCACGATAATCAACACAAAGTATCCGTTTCAAACCATCTTACAATTCTATCCTACGCTATCACCACTAGCCGGTATGACGATTGGCTTGTGTAGCTACTGACAAAGTGGAAAGCTTCGTTTGGCCCGCTTTGCCTCTAATTAACCAAACAAAGACTAGCCATTCAATGTGGCGCTCGTAAGAAGCCAAGGTCCTATATGTCCCAACTTTTCCATCCTAGTATGAATCTCATTGTCAGAGTCGCGCTGCTGACGATTATTTTCCTCTTGATCGGAATGGGTGGGTTAGGGTATTACGCAGCCACTTCACCCTATTTTACCGAAGTTGGGGTTGCCAAAGCACAACCGGTCCCCTTTAGCCACAAGCAACATGTCGGGGGTCTCGGTCTTGACTGTCGCTATTGCCACACCTTTGTCGAAACATCAAACTCGGCCAGCATTCCCCCCACAGCCACCTGCATGGGCTGTCATGCCCAGGTAGCCTCGGCATCGTTATCCCTGGAGTTGGTTCGTCAGAGTGCTGAAACCGATACGCCGCTCGAATGGGTGCGCGTCCACAATTTGCCCGACTATGTCTATTTCAACCATGCGATCCACGTCAAACAAGGGGTTGGCTGCGAAACCTGTCATGGACGCATCGATCAGATGGCCACCGTCGCCAAAGCCGAAACCTTACAGATGGAATGGTGTCTGGAATGTCATCGCAACCCAGAAAACTATCTGCGCCCGCGCGACGAAGTCTTCACCATGGGATGGGTCCCCCCCATCGATCAGCTCACGCTCGGCAAGCAGTTGATCACAGAACATAGTGTGCAAACCGCACACTTGACAGATTGCTCTGTCTGTCACCGTTAATTTTCAGCCGCCGTCAAAGAGCCATACGAGGGTCGGTAGTCAACAAGTAATAGTGTGATATACCGATATACCGATATCCTGATTTCCTACCTATAAGTAAAGTGCAGAAGGTTTCTCGAAATCGCATACTGCGCATCCCCTCGATGCGCATCTTTCATCGGGAGATGCAGAGTTCTCGAAATTCTAATTACTTCTTGCACTTTAAGTATCTGTCCTGAAAATCTCTGTCGCGATCACTTGTGTAGGTGTAGGCTGTAGACTTACAACCGATTTTCAGGATAGGTTCTAAGTAAGCAAAAGCGGGAAAGTAGCTATAGATCGGCAGAAAAAGATCCGTGATGGAATCCATTTTTCGTAGGGCCACGGTGTACCGTGGCCCTACGAAAAATTATCTGAACGTCTATAGCAAACGAAGGCTAAGCGGGTGCCCGCTGGTCGCGAAGCCGGCGCCGCTTTGGCTTTGGCAGGCTCAGCCTCCGCTTGTAGACTGATTTTCTCGCTTTTTCTTACTATTAACAGAAGCTATCGATAGCCCTATGAGCGATATTCAACTTGATCTACCCGCCATCCAAGCGCAACTCGACAATCGTAATGGACATAATTACTGGCGTAGCTTGGAAGAATTAGCCGCCACACCCGAATTTATCGACTTTCTCCATCGTGAATTTCCACGTCAAGCCTCGGAGTGGCGACCGTCAATGAGTCGGCGCGGCTTTTTACAGCTGATGGGGGCATCGCTGGCTTTGGCTGGGCTGACGGCCTGTGCCCCACCACAGGAACAGATTGTGCCCTATGTACAGGCACCAGAGTATATGGTCCCGGGCAAACCGCTCTTTTATGCCACGGCCATGCAGCAGGGGGGCTTTGCCCTTGGCCTCCTCGCCCAAAGCACCGATGGACGTCCCACCAAGATCGAAGGCAACCCCGATCACCCAGCCTCACTGGGCGCGACCGATGCGATAGCACAAGCTTCGATTCTCGATCTCTATGATCCCGACCGCTCGCAACAACTACGCAACGGCAGCGATAGCGCCACTTGGGATCAGTTTCTAGCTGCCCTCCGGGAACAGGTAACAGCCCAAAAGGCAAAGGATGGGGCAGGGCTGCGCATCCTCACCGAAAGCATCACATCCCCCACCGTAACCGCCCAGATGGCCGCCATCCTTGCACAATTTCCCAGCGCCCGTTGGCATCAATATGAGCCGGTCAATTGTGACAATGTCTATGCGGGGACAGCCATCGCCTTTGGCCAGGCGGTCGAACCCATCTATCACCTCGACCGTGCCGACATCATTGTCAGCCTCGATGCCGATTTTCTGGCGCGTGGCCCAGGCCATGTCCGCCATGCCCGCGATTTTGCCGATGGTCGGCGCGCGGTGACGGCAACGAATGCCAATCCAGAGCGCAACCCCAATCGGCTTTATGTCATCGAGAGCACACCCACGGTCACTGGCGCAGCTGCCGACCATCGTCTGCTCTTGCCGCCCCAACAAATCGAGGTTTTTGCCGGCGCGCTCGCCGCGGCCCTTGGGGTTGCCGGTGTAACGAGCGGTGCAACAGAGGAGATCCCCACTGATTGGGTTGACGCCATTGTAGCCGATCTGCAAGCCAATGCGGGGCGGAGTCTGCTCATCGCCGGTGAATTCCAGTCCGCCGCCGTGCATGCGCTCGCCCACGCGATGAATAGCACCTTGGGTAACAGCGCATCGGGCAACAATGACGCAACCGTGGTTTACAGCGCGCCCCTGCTTGCTACCCAGCCTGAACAGAGCATAAGCCAATGGGAATCGTTGCAGACGCTGGTGGCCGACATGAATGCCGGCACTGTTGAACTGCTGCTCATCCTAGGCGGTAACCCTATCTACGCTACACCGGCCGATCTCGGTTTCGCCGGCGCACTGGCGCAGGTTGGCTTTAGTGCGCATCTCGGGCTCTATGCCGACGAAACGGCAGCACAGACGACCTGGCATATTCCCGCCGCCCATTACCTGGAACATTGGAGCGATGGCCGCGCTTATGATGGTACCGTGACGATCCAACAGCCGCTGATCGAGCCGCTGTATGGCGGGGTGTCGATCCACGAACTGCTCGACGCGCTGCTCAGCGATACAGTACGCAGCAGCCACGATATCGTGCGCGCCTACTGGACGGAGCGCCAAGGTGAAAGTGGTTTTGACCGCTTCTGGCGGCGTTCGCTCAATGATGGCTTTGTAGTCGAGACCGCCGCAACAGCCATCGCGGTTACGCTGCAGAAGGAATTAGGCGCGCAGTTGACCCCACCTGCCGCCACCGCCGATCTCACCTTGATCCTGCGCCCCGACCCGAGTATCGGCGATGGTCGCTTTGCCAACAATGGCTGGCTGCAAGAGCTGCCAAAGCCACTGACCAAGCTGACCTGGGAGAATGCGGCGCTGCTCAATCCCTTGACTGCCGCTGGCCTGGGTTTGACTAGCGGTGATCTAGTCGAAGTAAGCCTTGGGGAGCAGACGCTTCAGCTCCCGCTCCTGCTCTTGCCCGGCCACTGCGAAGGCGCGGTCACCGTTCACCTGGGCTATGGTCGCACGGCGGCTGGCCGCGTTGGAAACGGTGCCGGTGTCGATGCCTACCCATTACAGCGCAGCACCGCACTATGGAGCGCGCCAGGGGTAACGCTGCGCAAAGTTGGCGGCGGGCAGCAGTTGCCGATTACCCAGAATCATCACAGTATGGAAGGGCGCGACCTCATTCGCGTCGGGACGATGGCCGAGTTTATCGCCAATCCCGACTTTGCCCACGAGATGGGTGCCCACGTGCCGGAGATTTCGCTCTACCCCAAGGTAGAGTACAACGAAAACTCGTGGGGCATGGCGGTTGATCTGACTTCATGCATCGGTTGCAATGCCTGTGTCATCGCCTGCCAGGCCGAGAATAATATTCCGATTGTCGGCAAAGAAGAGGTGCTGGCCGGGCGCGAGATGCATTGGATTCGCATCGACCTTTATTATGAAGGCGATCTGGACAACCCAGCCACCCACCACCAGCCGGTAATGTGTATGCACTGCGAGAACGCGCCCTGCGAGGTGGTCTGCCCCGTTGCCGCCACCATGCATGACAGTGAAGGGCTGAACACGATGGTCTACAACCGCTGTGTCGGTACCCGTTATTGTGCCAATAACTGTCCGTACAAGGTGCGCCGCTTTAACTTCTTGGAATTTAATGACTACGAGGACGAAAGTCTCAAGTTACAGCGCAACCCCAATGTGACAGTGCGTGCTCGCGGCGTTATGGAAAAGTGTACTTACTGTGTGCAACGGATCAGCGCCGGCCGCATCAACGCCAAGTTGGAGGGACGTCCGATTCAAGATGGCGAGGTGATGACCGCCTGTCAAAGCGCCTGCCCCACGCGTGCGATCAGCTTTGGCAATCTCAACGATCCAACCAGTGCGGTGGTGCAGCAGAAGGCATCGCCACTAAATTATGGGTTGCTTACTGAACTCAATACACAGCCGCGCACCACCTATCTGGCGCGGCTGCGTAATCCAAATCCGGCATTAGAAGAAGCATAAAGGTAGGGGCGCACCCTTGCGGTCGCCCTTTACCTGGGCGACCGCAAGGGTGCGCCCCTTAAACAATTATAGAGATACGACGGACCAATCTATGCAAGAAACAGGCTATATTGTCGGCCCAGGTCACAGCTTCCGGTCGATTACAGAGAAGATCACCAATATCGTCTTGCAGCGGGCCACCCCAAAATCGTGGTTTGTGGGCCTGCTGATGGGCTTTGCGCTGCTGATGGTCTTGCTCTATGCGGTCACCACCCTCTTTATGCGCGGTGTTGGCATTTGGGGGATTAACCAACCGGTGGGCTGGGGCTTTGCGATTGTCTGCCTCGTCTGGTGGATTGGGATTGGCCATGCCGGCACACTCATCTCGGCGATCCTCTTTCTCTTTCGGCAAGAGTGGCGCACGTCAATTAATCGTTTTGCCGAGGCGATGACGCTCTTTGCCGTCTCCTGCGCCGGTCTCTTTCCGATCCTCCATCTCGGTCGGCCGTGGCTCGCCTACTGGCTCTTTCCCTATCCCAACACCTTTGACCTTTGGCCCCAATTCCGCAGCCCGCTGGTCTGGGATGCCTTTGCGATTGGCACCTATGCCCTCGTCTCACTGATGTTCTGGTATGTCGGTCTGATCCCGGATCTGGCCGCGATGCGCGACCGGGCGCAACATCCCATTCTGCGCTATACCTACGGGCTGCTGGCGCTCGGCTGGCGCGGGGCAGCGAACCATTGGCAACGCTATGACACCGCCTATATGTTACTGGCCGCGTTGGCGACACCGCTCGTCGTGTCGGTCCACTCGGTCGTGAGCTTTGACTTTGCCGCCGGTGTGTTGCCCGGCTGGCACTCGACCGTCTTCCCCCCCTACTTTGTGGCTGGCGCGATCTTCTCTGGCTTTGCCATGGTGGTGACGCTGCTGATCCCGCTGCGCAAGATCTACAACCTCGAAGCGTTCATCACGATGAAGCATCTCGACAACATGGCCAAGATCATGTTGGCGACCGGACTCTTTGTGGCCTATGGCTATCTGACCGAAGGTTTTACCGCCTGGTATTCGGGCAACGAGGCCGAACGTTTCTGGCTCTTCAACCGCTCCTTTGGCCCCTTTGGTTGGGCCTTCTGGCTGCTGATGCTCTGCAATATCGTTGTGCCGCAGTCGCTCTGGTCGAGCCGCGTACGGTCCACGCCCTGGCTGCTCTTCTGCGTTGCAATTGTCGTCAATATCGGTATGTGGCTCGAACGCTTTGTGATCATTGTCGTCAGTCTGCACCGCGATTTTCTACCCTCATCTTGGGGGATGTACGCCGGCACCATCTGGGATTGGATGACCTATCTCGGCACGCTTGGCCTCTTTCTCACGCTGATCTTTCTCTTTATCCGCGTATTGCCGATGATCTCGATCTTTGAGATGCGCCACTTACTGGCCCATGAAGCGAAGACAGGAAGACAAGATGACAAGATGACAGGAGATGGAAGACAGGAGACACGAGACAGGAGACACGAGACGGGAGACACGAGACATGATGTCGATGTAGATGTTCCGCTTTATGGCTTGATGGCGGAGTTTATCGAGCCGGATGCGCTGCTGGCGCAGGCGAGCGCGACCTATGGCGCGGGCTATCGCAAAATTTCGGCATACAGCCCTTTTGCGATTGAGGCGTTACCGGCCGCGATTGGTCTGCGCCCGTCACGCTTACCAATCTTGGTGCTGTTTGGCGGCATTGCAGGCGCGCTGACCGGCTTCTTTATGCAATACTTTGCAGCGGTGATCGATTACCCATGGAACATCGGCGGGCGTCCGCTCAACAGTTGGCCGGCCTTTACGATCGTTACCTTTGAGATGACGATTCTCTTTGCTGCCGGCGTGGCCGTCTTCGGCATGTTGCTGCGCAATGGCTTCCCCCAACCCTACCACGCCGCCTTTAACGCACCCAACTTTATTCGGGCTTCACAAGATCGCTTCTTCCTCTGCATCGAGGCAAACGACCCCCAATTTGATCTAAAGAAGACACGTGCCTTTCTGGAAAGTTTGGGCGCCGAAGCTGTAGTCGCGGTGCCAAAGTAGAAAAACAGCACCCTATCATTCGAGAAATCATGAACATTATCACGCGATGGCAACCATTTCATCTATTGATCTTGTCGACCTGTCTGCTGCTCCTGACTGCCTGCCGGCTTGACATGCGCATGCAGCCGCGCTATGAGCCCTTTGAAGCGAGTAGCTTCTTTGCCAATGGCTCGATTATGCGTCAGCCCGTTGCCGACACGGTGGCACGCGGCCAAGTACATGACGATGAACAGCTGTATACCGGCAAGGTTGATGGTCAAATTTCGGCCAGTTTCCCCTTTAAGCCCACCCTGGCTATCATCGAACGCGGACAGGAGCGCTACGATATTTTCTGCACCCCTTGTCACGGTCTCGCCGGTGACGGCAAAGGAATCGTTACTCAATATGGCATGCCCGAACCCCCTTCCTTTCACGATCCAGATATGCGCGCCGAAACACCCGGCTACTATTTCAATGTGATTACCACGGGGACGCGCATTATGCCCAGTTATGCGGCGCGCATCCCCGTCGAAGATCGCTGGGCAATTGTTGCCTATGTGCGGGCTTTGCAGCTGAGTCAAGCGGCAGATGTTTCGCAATTGGGGCCGGATGAGTTGCCGCAGTTGGAGAGCAGCACCGTAATCACGAAGTAGCTACGAATGATGAAGGGTAAACATTAGAGTCGGTAATGGAGCGGAGGCTGAGCTTGTCGAAGCCAAAGCGGCGATGGTACTGCGGCCAGCCTCCGTTCACCGAGCTTTTAGCTGCGAATTCATTCGTAGCCTGATATGCAAAACCCGTTGAAACGGGTTATTCGCCTCAGTCGCCGCGCAGAAACCGGCGGCGGATAACAATGGATAGACTATGTACGACCATCTAAGCGTTCCACCACAATTACACCGTCTGCAACGCCCTGCCATGATCGTTGGTGGCATCGGGCTGCTCATCGCCATTGGTGGGGCCATGATCGACCTCGAGCAGTTCTGGCAATCCTATCTACTTGCCTTTCTCTTTTGGCTTGAGATCGGCCTTGGCTGCTTGGGCGTTGTCATGCTGCACCATCTCGTCGGTGGGCGGTGGAGTGCGCTCATTCGGCGCATTATGGAGACTGGGGCTATGACCCTGCCGCTGATGACCATTCTCTTTCTGCCGCTGCTCTTTGGCCTGACAACCCTCTACCCTTGGCTCAATCCTGCCCATGTGGCGGAGACTCCCCTGCTGCAACAGAAGGCCACCTATCTCAATTTGCCCTTCTTCCTCGTGCGCGCCGTGATCTACTTTGCGGTTTGGCTCACCTTGGCGGGGCTGCTCAGTCGTTGGTCATTGGCACAGGATGAAGGGGGTGATGAAGAGCTGAGCAGACGGATGCGGCGGTTGAGCGCCGCGGGCATGATCCTCTATATGGTAACCGCCACCTTTGCTGCCTATGATTGGATGATGTCGCTGGAGCCGGAATGGTTCTCATCGATCTATGGACTGCTCTTTATTGCGGGACAAGCCTTAGCGGCGCTGGCCTTGGCGATCATTGGTCTACGTCTACTCGCCCAAGGCAATGACGCAGGCGAGAGTTGGACCAACCAATTTAATGATCTTGGTAATTTTCTACTCGGCTTTGTGATGATCTGGGCCTATTTTGCCTTCTCACAGTTTCTGATTATCTGGTCCGCCAATATTCCCGAAGAAGCGCTCTGGTACTATCACCGTAGCCGGGGCGGCTGGCTAGAGGTAGGGATCTTTCTGATTGCGCTGCACTTTGTATTGCCCTTTTTTCTCCTGCTCTCGCGCCAGGTAAAGCGCAAGGCACGGCTATTGACGGCGTTGGCAATCCTCATTTTTGTGGCGCGAATTATCGATCTCTATTGGCTAATTGTGCCCGCCTTTTATCCCGATGGGCTACATCTTCATTGGCTGGATCTTGTGTTATTGATTGCAATGGGGGGTGGCTGGCTCGCCGTCTTTGTACGCCATTGGGCACGCAACGCACCAATAGCACGCCACGATCCCCATCTGGTTGGAGTGACCCATGAGTAAACAACGTGCAAAAGCTACCCAGGCAAAATCAACTGGGCCAAAACCGACTGGATCAAAATCTGCCAGGGTCAAACCGAACGCAGCAAAGGCAGCAGCGACCATCGCCGCCCCAGCCGCCAAAGCAGGCTTCCAACGCAGTGGACGGGGTTGTTCCATTGCGGTCGTTGGCTTGCTTATCCTTGTGGTGATCGCACTCATCGTCAGTATGCCGTGGGTCTTCACCTTGCTACGCAACGGGGCTGGCGTGACTGCACCGATCACCCGCAGTGCCGCCCATGATCTGCTGGTCGAGCAGCAAAGCGTAGCCCTCACCCAACTAGATAGCTACGGTTGGGTCGATCAAGCCGCCGGCGTGGCCCATGTACCGATAGCGCGAGCGATGACGCTACTTGCCGCCAGCGACCTGCCTGTCGGTCTAGCAGCCGCAGTGCCAGCCGATCAGGCCTCCGCAACCAGCACCAGCGATCTGAGCAATGTCAATTTTACTGACGACATCCTGCCAATCTTTCAAGATCGTTGTTCTGAATGTCACGGCGACAATGATCCCGAAGAAGGGCTTGTCCTTACGAGCTACAAAGATGTGATGGCAGGCTCGGTCTATGGTGCGGTGGTCAAGCCGGGCGATCCCGAAGGTAGCTACCTGGTCGAGATGGTTTCCAGTGGCAAAATGCCCAAAAAAGGGCCGGACTTGACGCCGGATCAGATCAACTTGATCATTGCCTGGATCAAAGCGGGCGCGCCGGAGCATGGCAGCGCGGCTGAAGCCAGTGTGCCGATCAGTGGCACAGAGACGACCACTGGCACGGTCAGCACAGTGGTCATTACGCCAGAGAATGTCAGCTTTGCCAAGAATGTCCTGCCAATCTTCCAAGAGCGCTGCGCTGAGTGTCATGGCGACAACGATCCCGAAGAAGAGCTTGTCCTCACCAGCTATAAGGATGTCATGGTGGGGTCGGTTTATGGGGCGGTGATCAAACCGAATGCCCCAGACGATAGCTATCTCGTGGAAATGATTTCAACCGGCAAAATGCCCAAAAAGGGTGCGGACTTGACCAAAACGCAAATTGATACGATCATTGCTTGGATTAACGCCGGCGCGCCAGATAATTGATGCGTATTGCGTGTTGTGTGAACGTTAACTGCATCTTCATGCTCGGTTGGAGATAGTGTTTTATTCTCATGATTGCGCCATCAATAAAGGGGGGGGCGGTATTTTACATACCGCCCCCCCTTTATTATTCATTGTAACCACTGATGCTCTATCGCCGAACACGCAGGCTGGAGCAGTTAACGTTCACGCAACACGCTCTACTTGCTCCAGCTAACCATCTGCTCGCCGGCAAAACCATAGTTGATTGGAAGATCAATTGGCAGGGGATGTTGGTTGCTGCCATCGGCACCCATCACCCAAACCCGCCAGGGCCCAGCTTCATTGCTATCGGTGCGGTTGCTCAAGTAGGCAACATACTGTCCATCGGGGCTCCACGCCGGCGACACGTTGCTCGGCAACTCATCGACAAGCGTCGTGACCGGACGGGTGAGTGCCGTTAGCCCATTGCCATCGGGGTTGACAGCAAAGATCTCCCAATGGGGCCCTTCTTTGCTCTGAAAGACAATCCGCCCACCCCCCGGCTGCCAGTCGGGATCCCAATCCCACCCATCGTGATAGACTTGGCGCGTCTCACCGTCGGGCTTGTCTTGCGTAATTTGCAACCCACCGCCCGATTGATAGACGATGCCAGCTTCGATCCAATCGGGTGCACGCGCGCTATCGAGCGCAGCCAAATCACGATACTCTTTGCCATCCAGGTTGACCCGTGAAAGCTGCCAATTGGGCCGCGACACACGGTCAAAGCCATCGAGCACATCCTTGCGCGCTTCTTCCAATGCTGGCGGCAACCCACCTGGTGGCTCTGGGAAGAGTTGGCCATCGGAGAGACAACCGACAAAGGCAATATCATTACACGTATAAGAGCCATTGGAACGGCTAAAGACAACCCACTTGCCATCGGGGCTCCACTTGGGTGCCATCAGCTGTTCGGAGGCTTTAAAGATCTGTCGCTCGTTACTGCCGTCACTATTGATCAGATAGACACCACCGGCGTTACCCCCAATCCGTGTAAAGGCAATCTGTGAACCATCGGGGCTAAGCGCTGGATCGAGACCGCTGCTTACGGGGCCAAGCGCGCCACTTGCCAGATTATAAAGATAGAAGGTGCCGCCCCACTGCGTCTGGATCACCATTTTGCCGGAGAGGCCAGCCGGTTGCGCAGCCGAGGCTGTGGTGGCGGACGAAGTTGTTGGGGCGGCAGCAGGAGTTACCCCACTGCTTGCAACTGGCGTCGGATTGCTCGCCAACTGGGCCGCAATGGTGCTGGACTGCGGCGCAGCAGTATCGTTGGTCTCCAGCATAATCGGCAATTCGGCAATCGGTTCACTCAATGTCACCAAATTACTGGTGACCCAGCCAAAGCCGCCACTGAGATCGGGCACCGCCAGTTGCACCCACGTATTGTCGCCATTGCGGCCGTTAGCGATAAAGATCTCACGGGGCAGCGCCTTACCGATGATCGGGAACTGTGTGCCTGGCCCAGAGCGGATATTCAGCCGTGAACCGGTCATGGCCACCTGCGCCGTGGGACGGCCATCAGCCTCGGGTGTCGGGCGCATCGCCTGTGTTGGTGTGGCGGTGGGCAGCGGGGTCTCGGTCATGGTTGGCGGCGCAGTGGGCACAAAGGTTGCGGTTGCCGTTGTTTCTTCCGCGGTTGCTTCCTCAACCATTGTTTCCTCACCGGTAGCGGTGGCCCCGGCTTCACCCATCACGGCCTCAGCGGCGGGGGTGGCGTCATCGGCGGGGGTCATCCCTTCCTCACCACGGACGGGCAAGGCTTCTGTGTTAAAGGCGACCACAGCACTGCGCACCACCCAACCCTCGTCACCTTCGGTGGTGGTCACATAGAGCATTGTGCTATCTGCAGAACGGCCAATCGCCGTCAGCGCAGTACCGACCGGCAGCGCACTACCGCCGCTGCCACTCTGATCCGGCGCAAGATTGGCCCCATTGCTGCCCACCACTGCGATCAATTCGGAGGAGGCGCTAAAGGGCAAGAGCGCGGTTGCTGTCGGCAAAGGCGTTGCGGTGGGCGGGACGGCGGTGGGTGTTGCCGTGGGTGGCACAGCCGTGGGCGTTGGGCTGGGTAATGGTGTTGCCGTCATCGTGGGCACAGCCGTGGCTGTCGCTGCAACGCTGGTGGATGTCGGAGCCATCTCCTCGACAGCAGTGGCAGTTCCCTCAGCCATCTCCTCATCTACCGCGGTGGCTGCGCTTGTCGGTGCAGCGGTCGGGAGGTCACTCTGCACCGGCAATTGCTCGGCACCAAAGATGACAATGGTGCTCGTCTCAACCCAACCGTTGCTTTCGTCATCGGTCACCACCGCGATCCATAAGCTGTCCGCCGTGCGCCCAATTGCGGTCAACGTGGTGCCGGGGGTCAACGATGCACCGGCAGTGCCGCCGGGCGCGTCATACAACTCAGTGCCTTGGGCACCGACTACAGCCAATTTGCCTTGCCCAGCCTGGGCCACGGGCAGGGCGTTACTTTCAGCAAACGCCGGCTGCTGTTTGGCTAGGAGAAGCGTGCCGACAAGACAGCTCAGGAGTATTGCCAAACTAAGTGCGCGGTGCGTGATGACGCACCCCCACTGCGATCGCACTTGCGCGGATCTGTGGCCCGCCATCGGTTGCTTCTCTGGTAAGGATTGAGTGTTGGTGGAAAAGTTCCGCAACATTACATGCCCCATTTCTCTGGTTGCCATTTCTATGATGACTGCAATATAAACTGCAATATAAATCGTGCAGACCGCATACCTAAGCGATCAAGATTAATTTACTGTATGGTACAGCTTGACAAAGTGCTGCAAGTAACTGTACAATCCCCCCCGACCGACCGTTCGGTCGACAGCGAATTTATTAAAATTATCAACGATTGTTGATCATTTGTCAATTGTCCACCAACATTGCCTACCATCTGGGCGGATAGCTAGAAATGAAGAGCGCTTATGCCACCTTCTGAAGTTGATCAGCCGATTACACCATCAAAAGAAGCGATTCTCGATGCTGCGCAAACGTTATTGGCGCATCATGGCTATGCCGGCCTCTCTATGCGCGAACTAGCCGTAGAATCAGGGTTGGCCAAAGCAACGATCTACCATCACTTTCAGGACAAGAACGATCTCTTCCGCTCCGTCTTGGAACGCGACATGGCGATGGTCCACGCTCAGATTGTGGCTGCGGCCAACAGCGCCGCTACAGCAATCGATCGGCTCGGTGCCGTCATTCGCACCTATGTGGGCCTGATGAGTGAACGACGAACCGTCATTATGAGCGTCCTCCGCGAATTGGGAGAGGATGAAAACAACCTCTGCGAATTTATTCACAGCCGGCGTAGCTGTTATTTTGATCCAATCGCCACCATCCTCAATCAAGGCATTGCCGAGGGAGAATTCCGCCCCGTCAATGTAGAACATGCAGCCATCAGTCTGGTCGGAATGATCAACGCCTTTGTCGTTTTTCGCCTGCTTGCCGACAGCCAGGAGCCGGTGGAAGCGCTTATTGAGCATACTATCGATCTCTTTTTGCATGGCGTTGCGAGTAAATCGGTAAATCGGTAAATCGGTAAATCGGTAAATCGGGCACCATCCTTGCAACAGATCAAGTATAGTCGCAGTTACCCAAAATGCACTAGTGAATCCTGTCACAAAATCATATGAACAAAATAATGAAAGCAGTCATGAGATCATGATGATGAACTTATCACATCGACCTATACTCAAGCGCAGCACAGGGAGTATCGCCCTACGCAGAGAGAAGATGAACCTTCCTGGCGCTCGTTGGCATAGGACCATACGCAGAGAGAAGGGTTCAGGTTGCATACGGTGGCTGTTGGTGCTGCCTTTGCTGTTGACCAGTTGCACCTTGGGGCAGGCAACGCCAACCGCGGTACCCTTTGCGGCAACACCTTATGCTGCCGAGGCGGCAACGGCGGTGCCAGGAGCGGCAGATGAGAGCCAAACAACCACCGTCGATAGTCAGCAAGAGACTTCCAACGATTCAGCTTCTACTGATTCAGCTTCTACTGGCTCGACTTCCAATAATTCAGCTTCCACCACTGCGGGTGGATCAGAAAATGGGACGGTATCGGCAGCAGCTTCGACAAACTCGCCTTCCACTGGCTCAGCCGGCACGAATACACTACGCTACAATGGCGAAATCGCGGCGCAGCACCAGGTTGTGGTCGTGGCCGAGACCGCTGGCATGATCCTCTCGTTGCCGCTCGATGTGGGCGATCGGATTGCCGAGGGGCAGCCGATTGCCCGGCTTGATACGACTTTGCTCGAAGCACAAAAAGCCCAGGCGATGGCTGGGCTGGCCGCGGCACAGGCGCAACTCGATCTCGTGCAGGTGGCGGCTGACCCCGATGATGTGGCCGCGGCGGAAGCGGGCGTGGCCGCGGCTGGCGCAGCCTATCAACGCGCGATTGGCGGTGCAACTGCCGAGGAACAACGGCTGGCGTTGGCCCAACTCAAAATGGCCGAAGCCGCGGTAACCGTTGCCCAAGCCGGCTATAACCAGGTCAAGGGCAATCCTGCGATTGGCGCACTGCCACAGAGTCTCCAACTCCAACAAGCGACGCTGGGCTTGGAAGCGGCACAAGCGCAATATGACAAGGTGCTTAAAGGCGCGACCCAGGATGTAATCTCTGGTGCCTATGCGCAGCTAGCGCAGGCGCGGGCCGGGCTGCAACGGCTAAAAGAGGGAGCCAAAGACGAGCAGATTCGCGCCGTCGAAGCGCAAGTCAAACAGGCCGAAATGGCGGTCTATCTGGCACAGTTACAGCTCAGCAAGGCGACCGTTAAAGCACCGGTCGATGGGATTGTCTCGCGGATCAATTCGGCAGAGGGGGCGATGGCGGCACCGGGGGCACCGTTGGTTACGCTGCTCTCTCGTGCAGTCGATATCACGATTGCGGTCGAAGAGGCTCGCCTCGCCCAGTTAGCGATCGGTCAGCCGGCGTCCATCCGTGTCGATGCCTATCCCGATCAGCTTTTTCAGGGTGAGGTCGCCATTATCGCGCCCGAACTCGATGCCGCCACGCGCACCGTCCAAGTCACCATCCGCCCGACCGAGGCAACGGATCTCCTGGCACCAGGGATGTTTGCAACGGTTGAATTAGTCATTGGTCAGTAGTCATTGGTCACTTGTCAAGCAATGTCATTACAACAGACCAATGACAAAGGACCAACGACCACTGACTGATGCCAATCAGGAGCAGCTATCATGAAAATTTGGGATCTTTCTATCCGCCAACCGGTCTTTATGACGATGATCCTCACGGCGGGGATTGTGCTGGGGTCGGTCGCCTTCTTCCGGATGCCGGTCAATCTCTTTCCCGAGGTTGACTTTCCGGTTGTCTTGGTGACGACCGTCTACCCCGGTGCCAGCCCAGACGAGGTCGAAGAGCAGATTACCTCGGTGCTCGAAGAGGAGCTGAACTCGGTCAACAGTATCGAGACGATTACCTCGCAATCTTCCGAGGGGGTCAGCACGATCATTATGCAATTTAGCCTGGATGCCTCGGTCGACAAGGTGAGCCAGGATGTGCGCGATAAAGTTGGCTTGAAGCGCAACGAATTGCCGGATGGCATTCTGGAGCCCATCGTACGGCGTTTTAATCCAACCGACGCGCCGATTATGCTCTTTGGGGTAGCCGATGCCACGGGCGAACTCTCCTCGGCCGCGCTGCGTACCACCGTCGAAGAGCAGATCCAGGCCCCGCTGCAGGGGATCGATGGCGTGGCAGCCGTCGATATTGATGGCGGTGAAGAGCGCGAGATCAAGGTCTATTTGGATTTGGCTGCGCTCGAAGCGCGCCGCATTGCGCCGCAACAGGTGATTAGCGCCTTGCAGACCGAAAATCTCAACATACCGGCTGGTGCACTCAGCGAAGGGGATCATGAATTCCTGGTTCGCACCACTGGTAACTTTGATACTGTTGAGGAGATCCGCAATGTGGTGATCAGCCAACGGGGCACAGCCGTCTATCTGCACGATGTCGCCACCGTCGAGGATGGCTTTAAGACACGCGAATCGATTACCCGTCTCAACGGAGAAGAGTCAATTGTCGTACGGGTACGCAAACAGAGTGGCACGAATACCCTGGCCGTCTCTAGCGCCGTCAAAGAGGCCCTGGCGCCGATCGAAGCCGACAACCCAACCCTGACCGTTGCGATTGCCGGTGATGAGGCCGATGTGGTCAGTGAATCGACCAATGGTGCGCTCGAAGATCTGCTCTGGAGTTCGCTGCTGGCGACGTTGGTCATCCTCTTCTTCTTCCGCGACCTGCGCAACACGTTGATTACCATGTCCGGCTTGCCGGTCATCATGATCGCAACGATCTGGTTGATGAATCTGCTCGATATTTCGCTCAATCAGATCTCGCTGTTGGCACTGGCGCTGGTCGTTGGCTTGGTGATTGACGACGGCATTGTGGTCCGTGAAAATATTATGCGCTGGATTGAGCGCGGCTATAAACCGGCGGAGGCAGCAAGCAAAGGGACGGCGGAGGTGATCATCCCCGTCATTGCGACAAGCGCCACGATTCTCGCCGTCTTTTTACCGGTCGCCTATGCCGAAGGGATAATCGGCAAGTTCTTCCGCGACTTTGGCCTCACCGTCTCGCTGGCGATTATTGTCTCCACCTTTGAAGCGCTGACGATGGCCCCGATGCTCAGCGCCTACTTCTTCAAAGCCAGCGAAGCCCATGAGGATGGTGAAACGGTCATCGATGAGAGCAAGGGCGATGAGCGGGTGAACAATGGCATTCTCGAACGCATCTATGGCGCAATCCTCAATTGGACACTCGACCATAAGCTCTTCGCCGTGCTGCTGACCGTAGTCGTGATAGCCGGCAGTGTCTATAGTGCGCAGTTTATTGAGCAGAGCTTTCTACCCAACCTCGATCGTGGTCAATTTGATGCCAGCCTGGAATTTCCCCCCGGCACCCCCTTGGCGGTAACCCAACGCGAGGCGGTTAAGGTGGAAAGTATTATCCGCAGCCACCCGCTGATCGCCGATGTCTTCACCACAATTGGCGGCACTGGTACCCCGGAAACGGCCACCTTTTTTGTCAAAGTGGTGAAATTAGAGCGCGGCAAGGTCGACACACGTCAGGTGATCGATGATCTGCGCACACCCTTGGCCGGAGTACCAGGGATCTCCTTTCAATTAGCCGACAGTGCCACCGGCGGTGATGTGCTGCTTGGCGGCAAGGATGTGATCATTCAGATGACCGCCAGTGGTCGCACTTATGATGAGTTGGTGGCCGCCGGCCGCGACATGGTCGCACAACTCCAGCAGATCCCTGGCATCACCGATGTCGACGTGAGCTTTAACCCCGGCAAACCAGAGTTGCAGCTCGATATCGACCGCGATCGAATTGCCGATTTTGGCCTGAGCACCGCCCAAGTTGGCGGGACGGTACGCACCCTCGTCAATGGGGAAGCGGTCAGCACCTACCGTGGGGCTGGGCCCGAGGCTGATATCCGAGTGCAGTTGGCGGAACAGTATCGGAATAATGCCGATTCGCTGCTCGATATCACGATGCTCAACCCAGCCGGTGCCCTTGTGCCGCTGCGCAACGTGGCGACGATCCGCCAATCCTCTGGCCCCAGCCAAATCCTGCGCATCGACCGTCTGCCGACGATCAGTATGGGGGCCAATATCTTTGGCCGACCAGAGCCGGAGACGCAGGCTGATGTCACACGGTTGCTCAACTCAATCCAACTGCCCACGGGAATTGCGGCCAAACTGGCCGGTGATGCCGACGCGCAGACCGACGCCTTTACCAACTTGGGGCTGGCGATGTTGTTGGCGATTGTCTTTATCTACATGGTCTTGGCCAGCCAATTTGCCAGCTTTGTCCAACCACTCTTAATTATGTTGGCGATGCCGTTGGCGGTGATCGGCGCAATCCTCGGCCTCTTTATCGCCGACAAGCCGCTCGACCTGACCGCCTTTATCGGCTTTATCATGCTGATGGGGTTGGTGACCAAAAACTCGATCTTGCTCGTCGACTTTGCCAACCGTGCCCGCGCCGACGGGGCCACCGCCGACCAGGCGATGCGCTTGGCTGGCCCGATTCGTCTGCGGCCAATCCTGATGACGGCGCTCTCGCTGATCCTGGCGATGATCCCCGTTGCGGGCGGCTTTAGCCAGGGGGGTGAGTTCCGCCAGTCGATGTCGATCGCGATCATGGGTGGCATGACGACAAGCACCTTCCTAACCCTGGTCGTGGTGCCGCTGGCCTACAGCATCGTCGTCGGTTTCCTTGATCGGGTGTCAGGGCGGATGCGGGCGCGCGAAGAAGCGAAAAAGGCCGCGCGGCGTGCGGCACGGCAAGCCACATTGGAAAATGAAGGCGCGGCCCAGCCGGTGGGGGATTGAGCCACAGAGGACACAGAGGACACAGAGGACACAGAGGACACAGAGAACATTGTAGATGTTTTAATGCTCGTGCAAAAAAATTATGGTTCTACCGTCCTCTATTTTCTGTCAACAGGCATTGCTTGACGTAGCGCGGTATTGGCTATAAACGGAGTCGTTTGATGCCATCTTTGAGCACTTTGTGGTTGAAATTGATCAATAGTCCAAGTGGATAGTTACCAATCCGCATGTAATTGAGGGTTTGCGCTTCGAAGAGGGGATGGTGGTTGTTCGTGGCTTTTAGCTCGACAACCACCATTTCTTTGACCAGCAGATCAAGTCGGAAGTCACCTACTAGTCGATTACGGTAGTGCACGGGCAACCGTTTTTCAGTCTCAAATGGAACCATTCGCGCTTGAAATTCGAGGATCAATGCATTGTGATAGACGATCTCTAACAGGCCTGGCCCTATTGCACGGTGGACAGCAATGGCACAGCCGATAATTGTGTTCGTGATCGCATTGAGTTGTATCTCTGAATGAATCGTCATAGTTCGCCGCTCCGCAATGAAGGAAGAGAAGATGGTCTTGGCCTAGGGGCTATACTGCACTCAACTGTCTTTGATATCAGCCAGTATAAAATGCACAAAGCCATCTGTCATCAACCCACTACGGACCAACCTACGCCATTTGCTGTATCTTTTCCCCTCTGTATCTTCTCCCCTCTGTGTCCTCTGTGGCTCTACTCTCCGTACCGAAAGACCAAGATCGCGCCCGGGTTCGCCAACTCGCCCGTCGGCAAGCCGTCATTCCCCTGCGTGGCCCCGCTGCTGTCGGTGATCACATAGAAGGTGCGGCCATCGGGTGCAACCGCTAGATCGCGATAGCGGTTGATCGTCGCGAAATAGGGAATCGGCGCGCCGGCCAAGGCGGTGCCATCAGCGTTCAGCGGGAGGCGGTAGATCGTCCCCGTCTTGAGTGCCGCGACGAGCAACGAATCGCCCCAACTGGCAATCCCCTCCCCGCGCGCGGCGTAGAAATCGATGCCACTCGGCGCAACCGTCGGCCAGCAGATGTAGAAGTTGGGATCGCATTCGGCCCGCTGAAAGTTGTAGCCGTTGGAGACGGTGCCAAAGGCGTAGAGCGGCGGCATAAAATTGGCCACGACGGCGGCACTCTCTGGCTGACGGGGCACGGTGTCGGGCAGCACGTAGTCGCTAAAGGTCAGCGTGGCACAGGGGACAGAGGCCGCCGACCAGTTGGCGTAGACGTAAGCCTGGTCATCCTGATAGCCAGCGATCAGCGGCCAGCCATAGTTGCGTCCGCCGACAATGCGGTTGACCTCATCATCGGTCTTGGGGCCATGTTCGGTGGCATAGAGTTGCCCCTGTCCCATCACCAGCCCCTGCGGATTGCGGTGGCCCATCGAAAAAACGTGACTCTGCACACCCGCCCAGGTTGGGTTGTCGGCGGGGATCGAGCCATCGGGGTTGATGCGCAGGATCTTACCGACATAGTGCTGCCAATCGCCGGCGGCGATCTCTTCTGCGGTCGGTGGGGTCTGTGCTTCGTTGGGGCGGCAGAAGTTATCCAGATTGTTGGCGGCACGATCGCCGATGGCGTAGTAGAGCTTGCCGTCGGTGCCAAAGGTGAGCCGCCCACCGATGTGATCGTTGCTGGACGGCAGATCGCTGAAGAGATCGAGCGGCTCCACCAACGTTTGGGTGGCGGGGTCATAGCGATAGCGGCGCAGCGTGATCAGCCGGTCGAGTGGGTTGGGCGCGTTGGCGGGGCGCGTGAAGGCGAGATAGACAAAATCATTGCCCGTCCCCTGGAGCAGTTCCGGGTGCAGTGCCAAGCCGAGCAAGCCCTGTTGGCTGCTTTCGGCCAACGCATCGGTGACCGTCGACAGCGTCTGCATGGTGCCATCCGCTGGGTTGACGTGCAGCACGCGGCGCCCCAGCCGCTCGGTCAGCCAGAGCCAGCCATCGGGACCATAGGCGATCTCCCACGGCGCGTTGAGACCGGTGGCGAGGATTGAAACGGTAAAGGTTTCACTGCCAGGGACGACGGTCGGCGTGGGGATGGGGGTCTCAGTGGGGATCTCGGTGGGGATCTCGGTGGAGGTGACCATTGGCGCGAGGGTGGGCGCTTCTGTGGAGGTCGGCGCTTCCGTGGGGGCGGCGAACGTTGCGGTCGCCACCGTTCCTGTGGAGAGCGTTGTGGCGGTGGCGCTTGGTGCCACGGTGGGCACGAGCGCCACCGCTGTCGCAGAAGGGGTAGGCAGAGGCACGCTGGTTGGGGGCACCGTTGGCACACAGCCCACAGTCCAAAGAGCAACCAACCACAAGAGCAGACGGCCTTGACGCATTGGGTTCATGATCTTTTCCTTCACTAGTTCGCATCAGACAACAGCTTGCGGAGAGTATCACAGATTGCGCTGCCCCGCAACCATTCAAGAGACCCTAAAAAAGCAGGGTTAAAACCCGCTTCTAAGAACGAGAAGCCGCCTCAGCGGCTTAAATTCAAGCGGTTGCGATCGCTTTTCGTTCTTAGAAGCGCAATTGATTGTGCTGTCACAAAGGTTGCGATTGCCTTGAAAGAGGCTATGGTGCGTCCCAGGAAAGATACCGCCGTCTAATTCAATAGAGGCGCAAAATCCCCCCCTAGCCGCTGAGGCGGCTTCTCGTTGTTATACTGCGTTCAGAATGAGAACCGGAGTTTTGCGGACCAACGGGATCGCGTGCGTCGCACTGACCGCCAACTGCTTCCAGTCCGCTAGATGCTTCCGTCAGTGCGACGCACGCTGGCCGAAACTAGGGGTTTC